>JAVVDV010000039.1:0-21885 GCA_032251355.1 Wenzhouxiangellaceae bacterium | reverse complement strand
GAGGCAGCAAGCCCGGATTACCCCGCTAACGGGGGCGGGCAGCTATTGGCCAATTCCAGTAATCTTTCACGCTAACCGCATGGCCCACTAGCAGATCGGGATACAAAGCGGATGGCCCAGAGTTCACGGCGCAATGCATTTCCATGCAGCGGGTTCCGGGTCGCTTCCCGGGCCGCCGGATTCGGGTCCTCAAGCATTCCGGTACACATGGCCTCGATGCCCGACTTTGACGACACTCACCACCAGCACATCGTCTCGGACCTCGTAGATTATCCGATAGATTCCTTGTCGAACTCGGTAACGTTCCTGGGCCGAAAGCTTTTCGCAATTGCCTGGGCGCGGGTCGTGCTGCAGGGACTCGATGCGTTGCAGAATGAGTCTTACGTCCTTCGCAGGGATGCAGCTCAAGTCCTTTCGCACGGAGCGCTTGAAGACCAGCTTATAGCCGGCCATCGGCCTTCAGTTCATCGAGCAATGCTTCATAGCTGATTTCGGGTTCGGCGACCCGACGCTCGAAGGCGGCCAGGTCTTCATGATCTTCGGCCAGCGCCGCACGGACAGCATCGTTGACGATCTCGGACACAGACCGATTCCATTGCGCGGCCTTGAGACGCAGCGCGGCGTGGATCTTCGGGTCGAAATAAACGGTGGTGCGTTTGGATGCGGGTTCGTGCATGAAGACGATGCTGAGGCAAAGCATAATTGTAGCGCCAAAGCGTCACGATGTCATGGTGTAGGCGATCTGCTCGATCATTTCCAGTTGGCCGACCCGGCGCTGTTTTAGTCACTCTCGGTGATCGCCTCAGGTTCCACGCTGGTCTCGTTGCGGGTGATCAGCGGATGCTCGCGCCCGTCCATCCACACCAGGATTTCGTGGAAGGTGCGGATGTTTTCGACGTAGCTGAAGGCCTCGTAGCCGCGCGCGTAGCCGAACCGGGTCTGGCTGAAGTAGCGTTGCTGGGTCAGCAGCGGCAGGCGTTCGCGCACGTCAATCCAGCGGTCGGGGTTGCCGCCCTGGCGTTCGGTCAGGATGCGGGCATCCTCGAGGTGGCCCAGCCCGATGTTGTAGGCGGCCAGGGCCAGCCATAGCCGGTCCGGCAGTTCGATCCGGTCGGGCAGGCGTTCGAGGATGGATTGCAGGTAGAGCGCGCCGCCGCGCACGCTTTGCAGCGGATCGTCGCGATCTTCGATGCCGAGCTGGCGGGCAGTGGCGGTGGTCAGCATCATCAGCCCGCGTACGCCGGTGTAGGACTCGGCGTTCGGGTTCCAGTGCGATTCCTGGTAACTGATTGCGGCCAGCAGCCGCCAGTCCATGTCCATCTCGGCGGCGACCTGCTCGAACAGCGGCCGCACCTGCGGCAGGCGCGCACGCATCTGCTGCATGAAGGTGAGCGTACCGATCGGTTCGAAGTTTTCGACATGCGCGAAGTAGCGTTGGCGCAGTTCGGCCATGGCGAGTTCGGTTTCGGGTCGGTGGAAGAACTCGCGCATGGCCTGGACCAGCGCATCGTCGTCGTCCAGCCGGGTTGCCCAGGCCAGCGGTTGGCGCTGGTCGAACGCGAATGCCGGTCGAATCGAGGGAAAGTAGCGGCGGTTGAGTTCGAGAATGTTGGAATCGACGATGGTGTAATCGATCTCTTCGCGGCTGACGGCCTCGAGCAGGTCTTCGATACTGGCCTCGTCGCGCAACTCCCAGTTCAGGCCCAGCCGGTCGCGCAACGGTTCGAGAAACTTCGGGTAGCTGGTGCCGCCGATGATCGCGAGCCGGCCTTCGAGCAGGTCGGAAGGATCGCGCGGCCGCCGCGAGCCGCGCCGGTAGACCACGACCGGCTCGACCTCGTCGAACACCGGACCGAAGCGCAGGCTGCGCTGGCGTTCGGCGATGCGGACCAGATTGGCGGCGATGAAATCGCCCTCGCGCCGCTTCAGTGCCGGTGCAAGCTCGTCGGCCGACGGCACCACGATCAGTTCCAGCGGCACGCCGAAGCCAGCTGCGAAACGGCGCGCCAGATCGTGCTCGAACCCGGCTTCACCGTCCGGGCCCATGTAATAAGTGGTCGCGCCGTTGATCGTCAGCATCGCCAGCTTGCCGCGTGCCTGGATGCGCTCGACCGCATCGAGTTCAGACTGACCCGAGAGCGTCGCGGCAAAGGCGATCAACGCGACCAGCACGCGCAGCGGCGGCCGGCCGCGCAGGTGGCGTACCGGCCGGACATGCCAGATCGGCCAGCTCGGGAGCAGACCGAAGCGCCGGCGGTTTGCACGAACGATGTCCATCGTCATGGCGGTTTTATACTGCAAAACCGTGCCAAGGCCCAGCCCGGGCGATCTGCTACACTTCGGCGCCTTGTTACCGGGCCGGTGTCGCCGGCCCGTCTTCGTTTCGATCCCAGAAGGTTGGCCGCATGAGTTCATCGACGCCCGTTCGCACCCGATTTGCCCCGAGTCCGACCGGCTACCTGCACATCGGCGGTGCGCGCACGGCGCTGTTCTGCTGGCTGGCCGCGCGCGCGACCGGCGGTGACTTCATCCTGCGCATCGAGGATACCGACCGCGAGCGCTCGACCGCCGAATCGGTGCAGGCCATCCTCGACGGTCTGAGCTGGCTGGGTCTGGATGCCGACGAGGGTCCGGTGTTCCAGTCCGAGCGCATGGACCTGTACCGTGCGGCCGTGGACCGCTTGCTGGCCCAGGGCGACGCCTACCGCTGCTACTGCTCGCGCGAACGGCTCGATCGACTGCGCCAGGAGGCGATGGAGAACGGCGACAAGCCGCGTTATGACGGATATTGCCGCGACCGTGCCGACGTGCCCGACGGCATCGATCCGGTAATCCGCTTTCGCAATCCGGACGCCGGCGTGGTGCGTTTCGACGACCGTGTGCGCGGCACCATCACGGTGGCCAACGACGAGCTCGATGACCTGGTCATCCTGCGCGGTGATGGCACGCCGACTTACAACCTCGCGGTAGTTGTCGATGATCTGGACATGGCGATCAATCTGGTGATTCGCGGCGATGACCACATCAACAACACGCCGAGGCAGATCAACCTGTATCGCGCGCTGGGCGCTGAGCCGCCGGAATTTGCGCATGTGCCGATGATTCTCGGCGACGATGGTGCGCGCCTGTCCAAACGCCACGGTGCGGTCAGCGTGCTGGCCTGGCGCGAGCGCGGCTACCTGCCCGATGCGCTGGTCAATTACCTGGCCCGGCTGGGCTGGTCGCACGGCGATCGCGAGCAGTTCACGCGCGACGAGCTGATCGAGCTGTTCCGGATCGAGGACGTCAACCGCAAGGCCGCTCGCTTCGATACCGAGAAGCTCGATTGGCTCAACCAGCACTACCTGCGCACGCTCGCGCCTTCGCGGCTGCGCGCCGAGTTGGACTGGCACCTGGCGCAGGCCGGCCTGGATACGGCCGCCGGGCCGCCGGCCGAGGCGCTGCTGCCGGTGCAGGCCGAGCGCTGCGAAACCATGCGCGAGATCGTCGAGCAGAGTCGGCCGTTCTTCGCCGACTTCGATGACTTCGAGCCCGGCGCGGCCAAGAAGCATCTGCGCCCGGTCGCAGCCGAGCCGCTGGCCGCGGTGCGCACGGCATTGTCCGAGTGCGAGTGGACGCTCGACGCGCTGAGCCAGGCCGTGCATGCCACCGCCGAGCGGCTTGGGGTCGGCATGGGCAAGATCGGCCAGCCGCTGCGCGTTGCGTTGATGGGCCACGGCTCGTCGCCGGCGATCGACCAGACCCTGCTGCTGGTCGGGCGCGAACGCACGCTGGCGCGCATCGACGGGGCGCTGGCGTTCATCGAGCAGCGCGCGGCCGGGAACTGAAGCGGTCGTCCGGGGCGCGTGCGCTACAATCCGGCGCATGAGACCGCAACAGGTTCTGGAACAAGTCGAGGCGCGCTGCGCCAGCGACGGGCTGCGGCTGACGCCGACGCGTAGGCGCGTGCTCGAACTGGTGATCGCCGCCGATGGCCCGGTCAAGGCCTACGATCTGCTCGATCGGCTCAAGGCCGAGCAGCCCAACGCGGCACCGCCGACCGTTTACCGGGCGCTGGATTTTCTGCTCGAGCACCATTTCATCCACCGGCTCGAATCGCTCAATGCCTTCGTCAGCTGCTTTCACCCGCGCCATCGTCACGATGGGCAATTCCTGATCTGCGACGACTGCGGCGAGGTGACCGAACTGCCCGACCGCGAGCTGGCTGCGCGCCTGCGCGATACTGCGCGCGCCGCCGGCTTCGAGCCGGCCCGACAGGTGCTGGAGATTTACGGTCGTTGCGCGGCATGCGCGTCGGCGTCGGCGTCGGCGAAACACTGAGCGAAGATGTCGCGGCGCGAGAAGCTCTACCACCTGCACGACATCCTGCGCCAGCGGCGCACGCCGGTCGCGCGTGAGCGCTTGATGGAAGACCTGGGCTGCAGTCGCGCCACGCTCTACCGGCTGGTCGCCGAGTTGCGCGACGTGTTCGGGGCGCCGCTGGAGCAGCATCCCGACACGCGCGGGTTCTATTACGACCGCACCCTGGCCGGCAATTTCGAGTTGCCGGGCATGTGGATCAGCCCGGACGAATTGCAGGCGTTGCTGACCGCGCGCCAGATTCTGGCCAACGTGCAGCCCGGTCTGCTCGAAGACGAGCTGAGCAAGCTGCAGCAGCGCATGTCGCAGCTGATCGATGCCGAGGGCATCGACTTCTCGGCCCACCCCGAGCGCATCCACATCCGCCATGACGCCGGGCGTCCGGTGCCGGGTCGCCTGTTCGAGGATTTGCTGCGCGCGCTGTTCGCCGGCCGCCGGTTACATCTGCGCTACCACGGTCGCCGGCGCGATGCGACCAGCGAGCGCGAAGTCTCGCCGCAGCGCCTGACCGCCTACCGCGACCGCTGGTACCTCGATGCCTGGTGCCACGGCGCCGAGGCGCTGCGCAGTTTCGCGGTCGAGCGCATCCAGGCGCTGACGGTGCTCGATGACGCGGCAACGCAATTACCGGCCGAGGCGTTGCGCGAGCACTTCGATGGTGCCTACGGCATCTTCTCCGGGCCGGCCGAACATCTCGCCGAGATCCGCTTTTCGCCCGAGGCCGCGCGCTGGGCGGCCGAGGAGCAGTGGCATCCGGAGCAGCAGGTCGAGCGCCAGCCCGATGGCGGTCTGGTGCTGAAACTGCCGTTCGGCTCCAGCCGCGAGCTGGTCATGGACATCCTCCGCTACGGTGCCGATGCCGAGGTGCTGGCGCCGCAAGCCTTGCGCCGGCGGGTGGCCGAGGAGGTCGAGCGCCTGGCAACACGTTACCGGCTGCTGTCATGATTCGGTCATGTGCCGCTGATCCAATGCGTAGCGGCGGGTCGCGCCGGCGCGCGCCCGGATTGTTGCAGGGACCTTCGCGATGACAACATTCACTGACAAGACCGTTCTCGTGGTCGAGGACGATGCAGCCATCCGCGACATGGTGGCGTTCAATCTCAAGCGTTCGGGCTTTGCCGTGCTTGAGGCCGAGGACTGCCGCCGGGCGCGGGTGATGCTGGCCGATCACCGGCCCGACCTGGTGTTGATGGACTGGATGCTGCCCGATGGCTCGGGCGTCGAGCTGGCGCGCAGTTTCGGGCGTGATGAAATCGGCCAATCGATTCCGATCATCATGCTGACCGCGCGTGCGACCGAGGATGACAAGGTGCGCGGGCTCGACAGCGGTGTCGACGACTACATCACCAAGCCGTTTTCGGCGCGCGAGCTGATGGCCCGCATCCGTGCGGTGCTGCGGCGCACCTTGCCGGAGAGCGAGAACGAGGAAGTCGAGGCCGGGCCGCTCAACCTCAACCTGGCCTCGCACCGGGTGCTGGCCGCGGGCAAGCCGGTCGAGCTGGGGCCGACCGAGTACCGCATGCTCAAGTTCTTCATGACCCACCAGGACCGCGTCTACAGCCGCAGCCAGCTGCTCGATCACGTCTGGGGCGGCGGGGTGTACGTCGAGGAGCGGACCGTCGACGTGCACGTGCTCAGGCTGCGCAAGGCATTAACACCATGTGGCTGTGACAAGTTCATCCAGACGGTGCGGGGGGCCGGCTACCGCTTCTCGCAGGACGTGTCGGCTTGACCGTATCGGCATGGGCGCTGGAGCTGCTGCTGGCCGCGGCCTGGCTGGTCGCAGCCCTCGTGCTGTGGCTGCTGTTCGGCGGCTCGGCCGGCTGGTGGGTGGCGGCCGGACTGTGCGCCGGCATCTGGCGGCATCTGCGCCAGATGCATCGGCTCGAGACCTGGCTGCGCGATGGCCGTCGCAGCCAACCACCGCAGTCGTGGGGCGTGTGGGGCGAAGTATTCGACCATTACTACCGGCTGCAGCGGCGCTACAACAAGCGCAAGAAGCGCCTGGCCAGCGTGATCCGCGAGTTCCGTGAGTCGACCGCGGCGATGCCCGACGGCACCGTGGTGCTGGATTCCGAGCTTCGCATCACCTGGTTCAATGCCTCGGCGGTCAAGCTGCTGCAACTGGCCGGCAACCGCGACATCGGCCAACCGGTCACCAGTCTGGTGCGCGCGCCGGCTTTCCATGCCTTCGTGCGCGCCGGTGATTTCAATCGCCCGCTGGATATCGATCCGCCCGGCGACCTGAGCGGCCGCCTCTCGATTCGCATCGTGCCCTACGGCGCCGGCCAGTACCTGATGCTGGTTCGTGATGTCACGCGCATGCGCCGGCTGGAGAACATGCGGCGCGACTTTGTCGCCAACGCCTCGCACGAGCTGCGCTCGCCGTTGACGGTGCTCGGTGGTTACCTCGAGCACATGGTCGAGGACGAGCAGATTCCTGAACTGTGGACGACGCCGCTGTCGGAGATGAAGGCCCAGTGCGAGCGCATGACCCAACTGGTCAACGACCTGCTCGAGCTTTCCCGGCTGGAGACCGACGACCCGGGTCAGCCGGATGCCCAGCCGGTCAACGTCGATGAGCTGGTGCGACGGATCTGCAGCGAGGCACGCGGCCAGGTCGGCGATCGACGCACGATCGAGACCGACGTCGATCCGGAACTGGGCCTGGCCGGCACCGAGCGTGAGCTCTACAGTGCATTTTCCAACCTGGTGTTCAATGCCGTGCGCTACACCGAGGACGGCGGACGCATTCGAGTGCACTGGCACCGCGACAACGACGGCTGCGCGCGTTTCTGCGTGGCCGACAACGGCATTGGCATCGAGGCCAAGCACCTGCCGTTCATCACCCAGCGCTTTTATCGGGTCGATCCGTCGCGCAGCCGTTCGGCCGGCGGTACCGGCCTGGGTCTGGCGATCGTCAAGCATGTACTGCAGCGCCACGGCGCGCGCCTGCGGGTCCGTTCCGAGCCGGGTGAGGGCAGTGAATTCTGCTGCGTGTTCCCGGCCGCGCGGCTGCGCCGGGTCGCGTCCGAGCAATCTTCGGACGCGCGAGCGTAACGCCGTTGTAACATGCCTGCAAAACAATAGCGAGTCTGCCTCGGCACTTCGCCCGGGCTCCACGCCCCCGACGGTTGATGCATCCGGCCACTGGGATCTTTACATTGGAGGAAAGCACGTGAAATCAATGGTTTTTGCTACAGCCCTGCTGGTGGTCGCAGGCACGAACGCGGTTGCTCAAGTCGAAGTCGATCCGGCGCTGCCGGACTACGAGCCGGTATCCGGCGTGTCGGGCAACCTGTCGTCGATCGGCTCGGACACGCTCAACAATCTGATGACGCTGTGGGCCGAGGAATTTGCCAAGATCTATCCCAACGTCAATATCCAGATTCAGGGTGCCGGTTCCTCGACCGCGCCGCCGGCGCTGACCGAGGGTACGGCCAACTTCGGGCCGATGAGCCGGATGATGCGCTCCAGCGAGGTCCAGGCCTTCGAAGAACGCTTCGGCTACCCGCCGACCCCGGTGGGAACGGCGATCGACACGATCGCGGTGATCGTCAACAAGGACAACCCGGTGCAGTGCCTGTCGGTGCCGCAGGTCGATGCCATTTTCTCGGTCAGCCGTCGCTGTGGACTGGCCGATGACATTACGCGCTGGGGTTCGCTGGGTCTGGAAGGCGCCTGGGCCAATCGCGATTTCACGCTCTACAGCCGCAACGCCGTTTCGGGCACCTACGGCTTTTTCAAGGACAATGCGCTGTGCGGTGGTGATTTCAAGCCGGGCATCAATGAGCAGCCGGGTTCGGCCTCGGTGGTGCAGGGTGTGACCGAGTCGCTCAACGGCATCGGTTATTCCGGCATCGGCTACATGACCTCGGGCGTCAAGGCGGTGGCACTCGATCCGGATGGCGGTGGCCAGTGTTTCGAGGCAAGCGCAGAGAACGCTGTGGCCGGCGATTACCCGCTCTCGCGCCTGCTCTATGTGTATGTCAACAAGCATCCCGAGCAGCCGCTTTCGCCGCTGGAGCGCGAATTCTTCCGGCTGGTGCTGTCCAGGCGCGGCCAGGAAGTGGTCGTGCGCGACGGTTACATTCCGCTGCCGGCCCCGGTGGCAATGCGCATCCGTGAGCAACTCGGGCTCTAGTCCGCGCTGTGCCGGCCGCCTGGATGGAAATCGGAACCGATGACTGAACTGTCCAGGCGGCTGGCCTCCAATAGCTCATTGCCGAGCCGCGAACAGATGTCGCGCCGGCGGCGATGGCGGCATTTTGCCGACCGTGCAGCGGGTCTGGTGGTTCGGTCCGGCGGCGGTGGCGTGGTCATCGCGCTGGCCTTGATCTTCGTCTACCTGTTCAGCGAGGTCGTTCCGTTACTCCGTGGCGCATCGGTGGAGCGGGTTGCAAGCTACGTCGCGCCGGCCGGCGGTGAAGGGGCGTTGCTGGCGCTGGAGCGTTACGACGAGCTGGGCATGCGCTACGACCCCGCCGGTCGACTGGATTACTTCCGGCTCGCCGATGGGCAGTTGCTTGAATCCCTGCAGTTGCAGGTACCCGAGGCGGTCGAGGTGACCGCCATGGCGGTCGGCGAACCGCGTGCCCGGCGCGCGATCTTCGGGCTGTCCGATGGCCGCGCGCTGATTGTCGATCACGGCATTCGGCTGTCGTTTTCCGGCGACCGGCGCGAGGTCGTGCCCGATCCGGCCTTTCCGCTGGGTCGTGAGCCCGTGCTGGTGGATCCGCTCGGGCAGCCGCTGGTGACCGTGGCGTTGCAGCGCTCCGGGGATGATACCGGGGTCGCCGCGCTGACCGAGGACGGGCGCCTGCTGTTCGTGCGCTACCAGACCACGACCTCGTTCCTGACCGGCGAGACCGAGGTGCGCGAGCGCCGCTTCGAGCTGCCGGCGCAGGGTTTTCGGCCTGAAAAGTTGCAGCTTGCGGCCAACCTCTGGACCCTGATCGGCGCCGAGCGTCGCGGTACGCTTTTGTATTGGGACCTGTCGGATCCGGCGCGCGCGGAATTGCGCGATCGCGCCGAGCCGCTGGAGGAGGGCGAGCGCATCACCGAGCTGAAGATGCTCAACGGGACTTTTTCCTGGGTGATCGGGACCTCGCGCGGTCGCATCAGCCAGTGGTTCCTGGTGCGGGACCAGTCGGACAATGCCGGAAGCAACATGTTCCGGATCAAGCAGGTGCGAGAGTTCCGGCAACACGACGGGGCGATCACGCGTATCCAGCCCGAGTACAACCGCAAGGGCTTTGCCGCGGTCGATGACGCCGGTGGACTGGGGCTGCACTTCGGTACCTCGGCCCGCACGCTGTACCTGGACGCCGTCGCTGAGGAGCCGCTGGTTGCGGTCGGCATCTCGCCGGTCGACGACAAGCTGGTGGTGGAGACCCGCTCCGGTGAGCTGCTGCAGTTCGATGTCTGGAACCAGCATCCGGAGTATTCGCTGCGGGCACTGTGGGGCAAGGTCTGGTACGAGGGTCGGCAGGATCCGGAGTACGTCTGGCAGGCATCCAGCGGGGCCGACAGTTTCGAGCCCAAGTACTCGATGGTGCCGCTGACCATCGGTACGCTCAAGGCGGCGCTGTTCGCGATGCTGTTCGCGATGCCGCTGGCAATCGCCGGGGCCATCTACACCGCCTACTTCATGGCGCCCCGTCTGCGCGGCTACGTCAAGCCGACGATCGAGGTGATGGAGGCCTTGCCGACCGTGATCCTGGGCTTTCTGGCCGGTTTGTGGCTGGCGCCGTTCCTGGAAAACCACATCCCGGCGGTGTTCTCGGTGCTGCTCGGATTGCCGCTGGCCATGTTGCTGGCTGCCTGGCTGTTTACCTTGTTGCCGCTGGCCTGGCGCCGCAGCATCCCGCCGGGCTGGGAAGCCGTGATGTTGATGCCGGTGATCGTGCTGACGGTCTGGTCGCTGGTTTCGCTCTCGCCGCTGATCGAGATCTGGTTCTTCGACGGCTCGATGCGCCAGTGGTTTACCGACATCGGCATTACCTACGACCAGCGCAACGCGCTGGTGGTCGGCATTGCGATGGGCTTTGCGGTGATACCGACGATCTTCTCGATCGCCGAGGATGCAGTGTTCACGGTCCCGCGCCACCTGACCCAGGGCTCGCTGGCACTGGGTGCCACACCGTGGCAGACCGTGACCCGGGTGGTGCTGTTGACGGCCAGTCCCGGCATTTTCTCGGCCGTCATGATCGGCTTCGGACGCGCGGTCGGTGAGACCATGATCGTGCTGATGGCCACCGGCAACAGTCCGGTGGTCAACTTCAACCTGTTCGAGGGCATGCGCACACTGTCGGCCAACATCGCCGTCGAGCTGCCGGAAACGGCGGTGGATTCGACCCACTACCGCATCCTGTTCCTGGCCGGTCTGGTGCTGTTCGCGCTGACGTTCCTGGTCAATACCGTCGCCGAGCTGGTTCGCCAGCGTTTGCGCCAGCGCTACAGCAGTCTGTGAGCGGAGCCGAGACCATGTCCGAATCAAAACGCCTGCGTGCCTGGTTCCAGTCCGGCGATCCGTGGGTCTGGCTGATCGGCGGCGGCTTGGCGATTTCGCTGATCATGGTGGTCGGCCTGTTGGTGCTGATCGCGGTACGCGGCTTCGGACATTTCTGGCCACAGCCGATCGTGGCCACTGCAGTGATCGAAGCGCAGGGTGAAATGCAGCCGCTGCTGGGTGTGGAAGTCCGCTCGGAGACACTGCCGGCGCAACGAATTCGCGAGTCGGGTGAAGCGGTACCGGACGATCAGCTGCTGGTCACGCGGACCCTGTTCAAGGTCGGCAATCGCGATCTGATCGGCCGCGATTTTGTCTGGTTCATGGACGCAAAGCTGGGTGAGCGCGATTACCCGGATGCGGCAATGATGGTGGAGCGGCGCGAGTGGGGCAACTTTTATGGCTACCCGGTCGCGCTGCTGCGAGACGGGCAGCGCGTCGAGGGTGATGCGCTGTGGCCGGCGCTGCAGCAGGCCATTACGCGCGCCAACGGCCTGCACCGGCAGATCCAGCGCCTGGAAAAGGTCGAGATCGGGCGCATCAATAACGCTCTGGAAGCGATTCGGTTGGAACGTCGGCGGCTGGAGTTGGCCGGCGTCGACGGCGCGGCGCTGTCGGCGGCCGAGGCCGACCTGGCCGCGCGCGAGCAGGTGCTCGATGACCAGTTCGCCGAAATCCAGAACGAGCGGCGTGCGCTGCTCGACCAAAGCGAGCGCGATCGCCTGCTGGCGCGCACCGCCGAGGGTCGCGAGATCGAGATCGCGCTGGCCAACATCGTCATGGCCTCGCAGAACAACCGGCTCGGCCTGTTCGGGAAGCTCGGGTTCTATTTCAGCCGCATCCATGAATTCCTGACCGGTTTTCCGCGCGAGGCCAACACCGAGGGCGGTATTTTTCCGGCCATCTTCGGCACCGTCACGATGGTGCTGATCATGTCGGTGATGGTCACGCCCTTCGGCGTGCTGGCGGCCATCTACCTGCGCGAGTACGCGCGCCAGGGCACGATGCTCAAGCTGATCCGGGTCTCGGTCTACAACCTGGCCGGGGTGCCCTCGATTGTATTTGGCGTGTTCGGGCTGGGCTTTTTCGTCTATTTGCTCGGCGGCACGATCGATGATCTGTTCTACCCCGAGCGTCTGCCGGCACCGACCTTCGGCACGCCGGGACTGTTCTGGGCCTCGCTGACGCTGGCGTTGCTGACCTTGCCGGTGGTGATCGTGTCGACCGAGGAAGGCCTGGCGCGGATTCCGCGCACCATTCGCGAAGGCTCGCTGGCGCTGGGCGCGACCAAGTGGGAAACGCTGTGGAAAGTGGTCGTGCCGCTATCGGCGCCTGCAATGATGACCGGGCTGATCCTGGCCGTGGCGCGAGCGGCCGGCGAGGTCGCGCCGCTGATGCTGGTCGGCGTGGTCAAACTGGCCCCCAGTCTGCCGGTCGATGGCCAGTTTCCTTACGTGCACATGGAACGCAAGATCATGCACCTGGGCTTTCATATTTACGATGTCGGCTTCCAGAGCCCGAATGTCGAAGCAGCGCGGCCGCTGGTCTACGCCACCGCGCTGACGCTGGTGCTGTTGATCCTGGTCCTGAACCTGACCGCGATCGCCATTCGCAACCGCCTGCGCGAGAAATACCGCTCGCAAGGCGAATGATTCGCGCTGTCCACACCCGAACGCAGGTAGCTTCCGTCATGACTGACACGGCTTCGAATTCCAACCTGGCCGCCGACCTGTTCGGTGATGATCGCCAGACCCTGGCCATTAGCAACGAGCAGGTCGCGATCGAGGTCCGCAACCTGGACCTGTACTACGGCAACGACCAGGCCCTGAAGAACATCAACATGACGATCGCGCACAAGCGCGTCACGGCCTTCATCGGCCCGTCGGGCTGCGGCAAGTCGACCCTGTTGCGCTGTTTCAATCGCATGAACGACCTGATCGACATCTGCCGCATCGAAGGGGAGATTCTGATCGACGGCAAGAACATCCACGACAAGGATGTCGATGTTGCCGAGCACCGGCGTCGGGTCGGAATGGTGTTCCAGAAGCCCAATCCGTTCCCGAAGTCGATCTTCGAGAACGTCGCCTACGGGCTGCGGCTGCAGGGCGTGAACGACAAGCGCAAGCTGGCCGAGGTGGTCGAACGCGCGCTGCGCGGTGCGGCGCTCTGGGACGAGGTCAAGGATCGTCTGGAAGACAATGCGTTCGGGCTTTCGGGTGGCCAGCAGCAGCGCCTGGTGATTGCCCGCGCGATTGCGATCGAGCCCGAAGTGATCCTGCTCGACGAGCCGTGTTCGGCGCTGGACCCGATTTCGACCGCCAAGGTCGAGGAACTGATCGCCGAACTGAAGAACGATTACACCATCGTGATTGTCACACACAACATGCAGCAGGCCGCGCGCGTGTCGGATTTCACCGCCTACATGTACCTGGGCGAGTTGATCGAATTCGATGACACCGCGCGCCTGTTCACCAACCCGGCGCGCAAGGCGACCGAGGATTACATTACCGGACGCTACGGCTAAAACCGGCCGGCGTTCGTCGCGGAGACCGACATGGAAAATTTCGATCAGCACATCTCGCACCAGTTCAACCGCGAACTGGAGACCCTGCGCCACAAGATGATGACCATGGGCGGGCTGGTCGAGGAGATGCTCAAAAAAGCCCTGCAGGCCGTCAGCACCGGCGATACGGCGTTGGCGATGGAAGTAATGGAGTCGGACGACCGCGTCAACCAGATCGAAAAGCAGCTCGACGAGGAATGCACGCTGATCATCGCCCGGCGCCAGCCCACCGCCAGCGACCTCCGGCTGGTGTTCAGCATCATCAAGACGATTTCCGATCTCGAGCGGATCGGTGACGAGGCCGAAAAGATCGCGCGCTGGGCTCTTTCGCTGGCCGATTATCCGCGTCCGGGCAACGACTACCGCGAACTCGAGCGGCTCGGGCTGATCGTGCTCGAGATGTTGCGCTCGGCGCTGGACGGTTTTACCCGCCTGTCGCCGGAAGTGGCGCTGGAACTGATGAAGTCCGACAAGAAGGTCGACCAGGACTACGAGTCGATCTTCCGTCAGTACTATTCCTACATGATGGAAGACGCGCGCAACATCCGGCGCGTGCTCGACGCGCTGCTGGTGGCCAAGTCGCTGGAACGCATCGGCGATCACTGCAAGAATGTCGGCGAGTACATCGTCTACCTGGTCCAGGGCCAGGATTTGCGTCACGAATCGAAAAAGGCGTTCAAGAAGGCGATCAAGGACGGCGCACGGTGACGCTTGGGTTGCTGGGCCTGGCGAGCTGCGATCGTTGTCGTGCCGCGCGCCGCTGGCTGGCTGAGCAAGAAATCGATTACCAATGGCGCGATCTGCGCGAGCATCCGCCGGATCTGAATGAGGCGACCGACTGGCTGGCGCGACTGGGCGAGGCGCAACTGGTCAACAAACGCTCGGCGACCTGGCGCGGCTTGAGCGAAGACCATCGTCCGGCCGCCGGCGAAGCGGTTCCGGCCACCCTGCTGGTCGAGCATCCGCTGCTGATCCGTCGGCCGCTGTGGCTGCGCGGTGAGGCGATTGCAAGCGGCTTTGACGACGCGGTACGCGAGTGGCTGGCGAAACCCTGAACAGCGCGGTCGCCCAGCTGACCGCCGAGCTGATCGGGCGTTCTTCGATTACGCCCGAGGATGCCGGTTGTCAGGCGCTGATCGGTCGACGGCTGGAAGCCGCGGGCCTGGTGGTCGAACATCATCGCTTCGGCGCGGTGGACAACCTGCTGGCCCATTGTGGTTCCGGCCACCCGCACCTGCTGTTGCTCGGCCACACCGATGTTGTGCCACCGGGGCCGGAGTCGGCCTGGCAGTCGCCCCCGTTCGAGCCCATGGTCCGCGACGGCATGCTGTTCGGGCGCGGTGCGGCCGACATGAAGGGCTCGGTGGCGGCGTTCGTGCTGGCGCTGGAGCGCCTGGCTGCCCACGGCGGTCCGAAGCGCGGTCGGGTGTCGCTGTTGCTGACTTCCGATGAGGAGGGCGTGGCCGATGACGGTGTGCGCCGCATGCTTCCGCTGCTGCGCGAACGTGGCGAGTTGCCCGATCACGTGCTGGTCGGCGAGCCCTCATCGAGCGTGCGACTGGGCGACGGCATCCGCATCGGTCGCCGCGGCAGCATCCAGGCGCGCCTGGTCGTGACCGGCACGCAGGGCCACACCGCCTACGCGCGCGCCGATCAGAACCCGGTCCATCGTGCCGCGCCATTCCTGGCGGCGCTCGCGGCGATGCGCTTCAACGACGGTGACGCGGCATTTCCCGACACCGTGCTGCAGCTGTCGAACGTGCAGGCCGGCACCGGCGCCGAGAACGTCACCCCCGGTACGCTGGAGGTGAAATTCAACCTGCGCCACAACCCCAACAGCACGGCTGAGGCACTGGAACAGCGCGTCCGTGCCGAACTGGCGCGCACCGGACTCGACGACGCCGAACTCCATTGGCGCATTTCCGGGCCGCCGTTCGGTCCCGCCGACGGCGTACTGCGCCGGGCCGTGGAGGGCGCCGTGCGCGAACGGATCGGTATCGACACCCGTGCCGATACCGGCGGCGGAACCTCGGATGGTCGCTTCTTCGGGCCGCTGGGCATCGAGACGGTCGAGCTCGGGCCGGTCAATCGCACCATCCACCGGGTCGACGAGTGCATTGCGCTGGCCGACCTCGAGGCCTTGCCGGGTCTGTATTTCGACATCATCCGGCGCGTGACCGGCTGAATCCCCTACGTCACCTCCCGTCAGAGCGCAGGCGGTGCCGCCGATGATTCCGCTACACTGCCGCATGATGAATTCCAATTCTTCCAAACCGTGCGTCTGATCATTGTTGGCCTGATCCTGCTACTGATCGTGCTGCAGGTGCAGGTCTGGCAACAGTACGCGCGCGTCGATGAGCTGGAACAGCGCGTGGCCGAGCAACAGGACTACAACCGCGGTCTGGCCGAGCGCAACCGCGCGCTGTTGGCCGAAGTCAACGATCTGCGCGCCGGGCTGGATGCGGTCGAGGAGCGGGCCCGGGCCGAACTGGGTCTGATCGGACCGGACGAGGAGTTCTACCTGGTCGTCGATCCCGAAGATCTGAGCGAATCCGACCGCGCCGCGCTGGACGCGCGCCGCGCTTCCGAGCCGCCCCCGCCCAGCACGGCCGAATCGGGTGGCTGAGCGCGCCTGGGGTCCCGCGGCCGGGCGTGGGCGCATCCGCACCACGCCGGACGATTTCCGGGTCATCGAGAACCTTGGCTACGCGCCGACCGGCGAGGGTGAGCATCTGTGGCTGGAGATCGAAAAGCGCGAGCGCAATACGCTGGACGTGGCGCGCGACCTGGCCCGGGCAGCCGGCATTTCCGAGCGCTTTGTCGGTTTCGCCGGGCTCAAGGACCGCAACGCCGTCACCCGTCAGCCGTTCACGTTGCACCTGGCCGGACGCGCCGATCCGGACTGGCAGGAATGGCAGATTCCGGGCGTGCGCATCGTCTCGGCCGCGCGTCATCAGCGCAAGATCCAGCGCGGTCGGCTGCGCGGCAACCGCTTTGAATTGTGCGTGCGCGAATTCGAAGGCGATCGCGAGCAGCTCGAGCAGCAGTTGGCGAAGGTGGTCGCCGGCGGCGTGCCGAACCGCTTTGGCGAGCAGCGCTTCGGCGGTAACAACATCGCCCGTGCCCACCGCATGTTTCGCGGCGAGCTCAAGCGGCCGCCGTCACGCGCCAAGCGCGGCTTCTACCTGTCGGCCGCCCGTGCGCTGATCTTCAACCGTGTGCTCGACGAGCGCATTCGCGCGGGCAGCTGGAACCAGGCGCTCCATGGGGATGTGCTGATGCTCGACGGCACGCACTCGATCTTCGCCCCGGACCCGCTCGATGCCGACATTCCGGCGCGCATCGAAGGTCTCGATGTACACCCGACCGGACCAATGGTGGGCAATGGCGAGCCGGTGGTTTCCGACCAAGTCGCAGCGCTGGAGCAGGAGATCATCGAGCGCGAGGCCGAACTGGCCGAAGGGCTGAGGCGCTTCGGCCTGAACGCCGAGCGCCGCGCGCTGCGCATGCGCGTGCATGAGCTCGAATGGCACTGGCTCGATGGGCGCACCTTGCAACTGGCCTTCGCGCTCGGCGCCGGCAGCTTCGCGACCACTGTGCTGGAAGAGTTTCTGGACTTCGAGGATGCTTCGGTCGGCGTGCGCGAGCCAGGCGCGGACTGATCGCGTCGTCGCGCGTCCCGGTTGAAACGGCGGTTCCGCGCCGCGATACACTTTCACCCATGAACTATCGACTCAAAGCCGCCTCAGGGCCGATCACCGGCCAGACCTTCGCGCTCGGCGAATCCACGCTGGTCGGGTCGAGTGCCGATGCTGAAATCCGGATTGATGGGCTCCAGGCCGAGCACGCGCGCATCGTCGCGCGCGACGGCGGCCTGGTGCTGCAGGCAATCGGTGACTGCGTGCTCAACGGCGAGTCGGTGCGCGAGGCCGCGCTGACCTCGGGCGACGAGCTGCGCTTCGGTGCGGTGCGGCTGGTGCTGCAGGCACCGGGCCTGAAGCCGGTGCGCGTGCTTGATCAGGTGCCGGCGACCGGCGCTGGGCAGCGGCGTTGGGCGATTGTCGCGGCGCTGGTTTCGCTGGCCGGTGCGGCGGCGGTATGGTGGTGGCTGCTCGGTCGCACGGTCGAATGAGTGTTTCACACCACACCCCGCGCGCGCCGCGAAATGCCTGGCGGCTGTGCGTGGCGCCGATGATGGACTGGACCGATCGCCATTGCCGGTATTTTCATCGGCTGCTGGCGCCATCGGCGCGCCTGTACACCGAGATGGTGACTACCGGCGCGATCCTGCACGGTGACCGCGACTACCTGCTGGGTTTCGATCCGGCCGAGCACCCGGTCGCGCTGCAGCTCGGCGGCAGCGAGCCCGAGGCGCTGGCCGAAGCGGCGCGGATCGGCGAGCAGTTCGGTTACGACGAGATCAACCTCAACTGCGGCTGCCCGTCGGATCGCGTCCAGAAGGGCCGTTTCGGCGCCTGTCTGATGACCGAACCCGAGCGGGTCGCCGACAGCGTGCGCGCGATGCGCGAGGCGGTGCGGGTGCCGGTGACGGTCAAGTGCCGGATCGGCGTCGACGAGCACGACGACGAGGCGTTCCTGCATCGTTTTTCCGCCGCCGTGGCCAAGGCCGGTGTCGATGCGCTGATCGTGCACGCGCGCAAGGCCTGGCTCTCGGGCCTGAGCCCGAAGCAGAATCGCGAGGTGCCGCCGCTGGACTATCGCCGCGTGTCGTGGTTGCGCGGCGAATTTCCCGAATTGGCTGTCGTTCTCAACGGCGGACTCGATTCAGCAGCACAGGCGTGCGCCGAACAGGCTCGTTTCGATGGCGTGATGCTGGGCCGGGCGGCCTATCAGCGGCCCTGGATTCTGGCCGAGCTGGCTGCATCCGAAGACCACTCACCCCCCGATCGTGCCGCGGTGGTCACCGTGATGACCGGCTATGCGCGCATGCAGGTCGACCGGGGCGTGCCGCTGCGGGCCGTCGCCCGGCACATGTTGGGTCTGTTCCATGGTTGCCCCGGCGCGCGCGCATGGCGGCGCCATCTCAGCGAGCAGATGGCTGCGGCCGATGCCGATGCGAGCGTGCTCGAGGCGGGGCTGGCTGCGCTGGAGAACGAGGCGCGGCGTGTATGCCGATCCGCCCGGAATCGCCCGGACTCGGATGATCGCGTGGTCGAAGCGGCCTGAATGTCGTTCCAATTGTCCTTCCATATGCCATTTCGAGTTGAAACGGTCTTGACACAAGGCTGAAAACCTTCTAACATTCCCGTTCTTCGGCAGACCGAAATTTGCGGTCTGTCGTTTGTTTTCCTGAAGGTTTGAAATTCATGGCGACGATCAACCAGTTGGTCCGCAAACCACGGCGGCCGAAGCAGTACAAGTCCAATGTGCCGGCGCTCGAAGCGTCGCCGCAAAAACGCGGCGTTTGCACGCGCGTCTACACGACGACGCCGAAAAAGCCGAACTCGGCACTGCGCAAAGTCGCGCGTGTGCGTCTGACCAACGGCTTCGAAGTCACCAGTTATATCGGTGGTGAGGGCCATAACCTGCAGGAGCACTCGGTTGTGCTGATTCGAGGCGGCCGTGTAAAGGATTTGCCGGGTGTGCGCTACCACACGGTGCGCGGCAGTCTTGATACCGCAGGTGTGAGCGATCGCCGTCAGGCGCGCTCGAAGTACGGCGCCAAGCGCCCGAAGAACTGAACGAGTCGTCTTTAGAGTCGAGTCCTGATCGGAATTTTTTATGTCCCGCAAGCATTCCAATTTCCAGCGTGACGTCCTGCCGGACCCGAAGTTCGGCAGCGAGTTGCTGACGCGCTTCATCAACATGGTCATGCTCGACGGCAAGAAGTCGGTGGCCGAGCGCATCGTGTACGGTGCGCTCGACGAGATCGAAGGTCGCGGTCATGCCGAGCCGATCACCGTGATCGAGCGTGCGCTGGACGCCGTGGCGCCGGCCGTCGAAGTGAAGTCGCGGCGCGTGGGTGGTGCGACCTACCAGGTTCCGGTCGAAGTGCGTCCGCGCCGTCGCCAGACCCTGGCCATGCGCTGGGTGATCGACTTCGCCCGCAAGCGCGGCGAGAAGTCCATGCCCAAGAGGTTGGCCGGCGAGTTGCTGGATGCCGCCGAAGAGCGCGGCAACGCCGTCAAGAAGCGCGAAGACGTTCATCGCATGGCCGAAGCCAATAAGGCTTTCGCCCACTACCGCTGGTAAGGCCGGGAGTTTATCGTGGCACGCAAGACCCCCATCGAGCGCTATCGGAACATCGGGATCATGGCCCACATCGACGCGGGCAAGACCACGACGACCGAGCGCATCCTGTTCTACACCGGTATCTCGCACAAGCTGGGCGAGGTGCATGACGGCAATGCCGTGATGGACTGGATGGAGCAGGAGCAGGAGCGCGGTATCACGATTACCTCGGCAGCCACGACCTGTTTCTGGTCGGGCATGGACAAGGATTGGCCGGAACATCGCATCAACATCATCGATACCCCGGGCCACGTCGACTTCACGATCGAGGTCGAGCGCTCGCTGCGCGTGCTGGACGGCGCCGTGGCGGTGTTCTGCGCGGTCGGCGGTGTCGAGCCGCAGTCGGAGACGGTCTGGCGCCAGGCGACCAAGTACGAAGTGCCGCGCATGGCCTTCATCAACAAGATGGACCGTACCGGTGCCAACTTCCAGCGCGTGGTCGGTCAGATCAAGAGCCGTCTGGGCGCGCGTCCGGTGCCGATCCAGTTGCCGATTGGTGCCGAAGAGCATTTCGAAGGTGTGATCGACCTGGTCCGGATGAAGGCGATTTACTGGAATCAGGAAAACATGGGCACGACCTATGATGCACGCGAGATTCCGGCCGAATTGCTGGATGAAGCGCAGGCAGCCCACGAATTCCTGGTTGAATCAGCCGCCGAGGCGTCCGAAGAGTTGATGGACAAGTACCTCGAAGAGGGCGAACTGACGCGCGAGGAAATCATGCAGGGTCTGCGCGCCGGCACGCTGGCCAACGAAATCGTTCCGGTGCTCTGCGGCACGGCCTTCAAGAACAAGGGCGTGCAGGCGTTGCTCGATGCGATCGTGCAGTACATGCCTTCGCCGAACGAAGTGAAGGCCATCCGCGGCATTCTCGAAAATGAAGAAGAAGGCATCCGCAAATCCAACGATGAGGAGCCGTTTGCTGCGCTGGCGTTCAAGATCGCTACCGACCCTTACGTTGGTACCCTGACCTTCATTCGTGTCTACTCGGGTGTGCTCAGTTCCGGCGACACGGTGTTCAACCCGGTCAAGGGCAAGAAGGAACGTGTCGGCCGTATCCTGCAGATGCACGCCAATACGCGTGAAGAACTCAAGGAAGTTCGCGCCGGCGATATCGCTGCGGCTGTGGGTCTGAAAGATGTAACGACTGGCGACACGCTGTGTGCGCCGTCCGATGTCATCACGCTGGAGCGCATGGAGTTCCCCGAGCCGGTGATCGCCGTGGCGGTGGAGCCCAAGACCAAGACCGACCAGGAAAAGATGGGCATGGCGCTGTCGAAGCTGGCCCAGGAAGACCCTTCGTTCCGCGTGCGTACGGACGAAGAGTCGGGTCAGACCATCATTGCCGGTATGGGCGAATTGCACCTCGACATCATCGTCGACCGCATGCGGCGAGAGTTCAAGGTCGAGGCCAACGTCGGCAAACCGCAGGTTGCGTATCGTGAAACGATTCGCAAGGCGGTCGAGGCCGAGGGCAAGTTCGTACGCCAGTCCGGTGGTCGCGGCCAGTACGGTCACGTCAGGATCAAGGTCGAGCCGATGGAGCAGGGCGGTGGCTTCGAGTTCGTCAACCAGATTGTTGGCGGGGTCGTTCCCAAGGATTACATCCCGGCTGTTGCCAAGGGTATCGAAGAACAATTGCAAAATGGAGTGCTGGCCGGCTACCCGCTGGTCGACGTGAAGGCCACCCTGTACGACGGCTCGTACCACGAAGTGGATTCGTCCGAAATGGCGTTCAAGATCGCCGGTTCCATGGCGATGAGGGACGGCGCGCTGAAGGCGAGCCCGGTTCTGCTCGAGCCGATCATGAAGGTCGAGTGCGTGACGCCCGAGGATTACATGGGCGACGTGATGGGCGACCTGAACCGTCGCCGTGGCCTGGTCCAGGGCATGGAAGATGCACCGGCCGGCAAAGTGATCCGCGCGCATGTGCCGTTGGCCGAGATGTTCGGGTACGCAACCGACCTGCGCTCGATGAGCCAGGGTCGCGCAACGTACACGATGGAGTTCATTCATTACGCCGAGGCGCCGAACAGCGTCGCCGACCAAATCATCAAGAAAACCGCATAAGAAATCGTTAGAGGAAAGCAGGCATGTCCAAGGCAAAATTCGAACGCACCAAGCCGCACGTGAACGTAGGCACGATTGGTCACGTGGACCATGGCAAGACGACGCTGACGGCGGCGCTGACGAAGGTCTG
>JAVVDV010000038.1:0-22190 GCA_032251355.1 Wenzhouxiangellaceae bacterium | reverse complement strand
CCAAGACTTGATCATCTGCTCACCATAGTACGCACTACATTGTATGTCAATCAGTGAGTCTACAACTTGTTGCGATACCGGATCGGGCCGTTACGGCTCATCGCGAAAATCCGGGACAAGCGGATGATCATCCTCGTGGATCGGATCGGGCAAGGGTGAGGCAGCGCAGCAGGTGTCAGATCCCGGGGCGCGGCGCTGACCGCGGTTGCGGTCGAAGAACGCGACGGCGTCATCCGTGTCTCATCGGGCCATCCTGCATAATGGACACAAACGTTTTCTGAGGAGCCCTGACATGGGAATGGAAGTTGGCCTGCTGGGCCTGGTCTGGCTGATCGTCGTCATCTGGGCCATCATCAAGACCGCGCAGTCACGCGTCGGCCTGGTGGTGCGCTTCATGTGGATCCTGGTGCTGATTCTGTTCCCGGTCGTCGGCTTCCTGTTCTGGCTGTTCCTCGGGCCCAAGGGCTGACCGGACCCAAGGGCTGACCCCGGCCCGATCCGCTACTCGACCAGGAATCGCTTCAACCAGGCATTGACTTCGTGGTGCCAGCGCACCGAGTTGGCCGGGCGCAGCACCCAGTGGTTCTCGTCGGGGAAATACAAGAACCGGCTCTCGATGCCGCGCCGCTGCAACGCGGTGAAGGTGGCAATGCCCTGAGTGACCGGCACGCGGTAGTCGAGCTCGCCGTGGATCACCAGCATCGGCGTCTGCCAACGATCTACGAAGCGCGCCGGGTTGTGTTTCTCGTAGCCTTGCGGGTTGGCGAAGTACGGGCCGCCGTGCTCCCATTCCGGGAACCACAGCTCTTCGGTGGCGTAGTACATCGAGCGGTTGTCGAAAATGCCGTCGTGGTTGACCAGGCAATCGAAGCGATCCGGCCACTGACCGGCGATCCAGTTGACCATGTAGCCGCCGTAGGACGCGCCCAGCGCGCACACGCGGTCGCCGTCGAGGTAGTCGTAGCGCTCCAGCGCCGCGGCCAGCCCAAGCTTGAGGTCCTCCAGCGGCTTGCCGCCCCAGTCGCCGGAAATGCTGTCGGTGAAGTCCTGGCCGTAGCCGGTCGAGCCGTGGAAGTCGATCATCAGCGCGGCAAACCCCTGGCCGGCGTAGGTCTGCGGATTCCAGCGGTAATGGAAGCTGTTGGAAAAGCTGCCCTGCGGCCCACCGTGAATCAGGAACGCGATCGGGTAGCGCCGATCCGGGTGGAAATCCACCGGCCGCACCAGCCAGCCGTGCACGGTCGCGCCGTCGGCACCTGCAAACGTAAACGGCTCGTAGCCGCCCATCGCAACACCATCGAGCACGCGCGCGCCGAACGCGGTCAGCATTTTCACGCCATCATCGGCCAGCCGGTACAGCTCGGTCGGCGCGCCCAGGTCGTTGCGCGCGATCACGATCGTCCCGTCGGCGGCCTCGTCGAAGGCGCTGATGCTGCCCTGTTCGGTCAGCCGCGTGATTTCGCCGCTGTCCAGCGCCAGCCGCCACAGCGTCTTGTTGCCGACATCCTGCGCGCTCATCAGCAGCGACTTGCCATCGCGGCTGAACGCGACCGACGACGGTGAGCGGTCCCAGTCCGGCGCCAGTTCCCGGGTCGCGCCGCTGGAAAGGTCGCGCGCCATGACGGCGAAGCGGTCGGCCTCGAAGCCGGGGCGCTTCATCGCCAGCCACACCAGCGTCCGCCCGTCCGGACTCAGCGCCGGTGCGGTGTCCCAGGCCGGGTTGTCGACGGTCAGGTTCTCGAGCGCGCCGCTGCCATCCATCGCCACCCGGTAGAGATCGAAATTGGTCGAGGTTGGCTCCTCGGCGTTGCGCAAGCGCGCGGCAAAGTACAGTGCCTGGCCGTCCGGTGCGATCGCGTATTCCTCATTGCCGCCCCACACGCGCGACGGCACATCAGCATCCAGCCGGGTCAGGCGGATCGCGTCAACGCTCGCCCGACCAGCCTCGTTGAGCGCCAGCGCAAACAACTGCGCGCGACGACCGTCCAGCCAGTGATCCCAATGGCGCATGAACAATTGGTCGTAGGCCTGGGCGCTGACCGGATCCGCGCCACTCGCCGCCACGCGATCGACCGTGCAGGCCAGGTCCGCGCAGTCCAGAAAGACCTCCAGCGAGACCACCATGCGCCGACCGTCGGCAGCCAGCCGGAAACTGCCGACATCCAGCGGCAGCTCGGTGACCGCCTCGGCCTCGCCGCCGACCAGCGGCAGACGCCAGACCTGGTTCGAACCACTTCGACTGGACAGGAAGTAGACGAATTCACCATCAGCCGACCAGGCCGGCGACGTGTCGTTGGCCTCGTGCGTGGTCAGTCGGCGCGTCTCGGCACCGTCCAGCGTGGTCAGCCACAGATCGTAGCGGCCGCGATCGGCCTCGAGATCGGTATGGCGCACGGCATAGACGATCTGGCGACCATCCGGCGACACCACCGGCGCGCCGACCCGGTCGATCCGGACCAGGTGCTCGGCGGTGAAAGAACCCTGCGCCGCTTCGGCGGCTGCGGCCGCAAGGACCAGATACACGGCGGCGGCAAACAACAGACTCGGTTTCATTCGCATCGGCTCCAGATTTCGTTGATCCGTTCGGGACACGCCCAGCGCGCCCGCTGCGCATGAGCATACCCGCCCCGTGCACGGCGTGCCAATCGGCGATCTGCTAAATTCCTGCATTGTTTATCGCAGCCCTTCACGTCATGACCCGAATCGTCGCTCGAATTCCGCTCGCGCTTGCCTGCCTGATGTTCGCCGTCGTCCAGGCCTACGCCCAGGCTCCCATCGTCAACCCCGGCGCGCCGGGCCAACCCAGCCGCCTGATCGACGCCGAGGAAGCGCGCACCCTGGCCGCGACCACCTACACGGCAGCCGATGTGCGCTTTCTGCAGGACATGATCCCGCACCATCACCAGGCGCTGGAAATGGCCTGGCTGGTCGAGAACCGCAGCACCAGCAGCGAGCTGGTCGATCTGGCCGGGCGCATCGAGCGCTCGCAGAACGACGAGATCACGTTCATGAAAGGCTGGCTGAACGAGCGCGGCGAGAGCGTGCCCGACCCGACCGCCGCCCACGCCATGCACACCACCCACAAGATGGCCGGCATGGCCAGCCCGGAACAGATGGCCCAACTGGCCAAATCCGAGGGCGAGGCCTTCGACACGCTGTTTCTGGAACTGATGATCGAGCACCACAAGGGCGCGCTGACCATGGTCGAGGAGCTGCTGGAGCAGCCCGGCAGTGCTTACGATCCGGTGCTGTACGAATTCACCAACGACATCACCAATGATCAGGAAGCCGAGATCGAGCGCATGACCGCGATGCTGGCCGGCTTTTCGCCCGACCCGCGCGTGGGGCTGGCCGCCGGCTACGCCGATGCCGGCGAGGCGATTTCCAACCTCGAACGCATCGCCAGCCTGCCCAAGCCACCGGGCTTCTACAACCCCGACAACCCGGCCGGGCTTCCATTGGCGCGTCTCAAGGCGCTGGCCGAAGACCTGATCGAAGGCGAAGACGACGCGGCCAAGGACGACGAAGACGACGAGCGCAGCCCGCCGCTGGATTTCGCCAACACCGACATGGCGTTTGCCGGCGACGTGCTGGTGGCCGGCAACTACCACGGCTTCAATATCTATCGGCTGGCCGACGATGGCATCCCGTCGCTGATCAGTTCCGTGGTCTGCCCCGGCGGCCAGGGCGACGTGTCGATCGTCGGTGACCTGCTGATCCTGTCGGTGGAGCAGACCAGCGCACGGCTGGACTGCGGCCTGGGTGGCGTGACCGAGACGGTCAGCGACGAGCGCTTCATGGGCCTGCGCATCTTCGACATCAGCAATCTGGAGCGCCCGCGCCAGGTCGGCGCGGTCCAGACCTGCCGCGGCTCGCACACCCATTCGGTGGTCCAGTCCGATGCCGACCGCATTCTGGTCTACAACTCCGGCCTGCGCCCGGTGCGTGATGAACAGGAACTGGCCGGCTGCATCGCCGATGAACGCTACGGTGACACGCGCACGGCGCTGTTTCGCATCGACATCATCGAGATCCCGGTCGCCCGTCCCGAGCAGGCGCGCGTGGTCGCCAGCCCGACCGTATTCGCCGACCCGGAAAGCGGTGTGATCGCCGGACTCTGGGCCGGCGGCGACCACGGCGACGATACCCAGAAAACCAACCAGACCAATCACTGCCACGACATCACCGTATTCCCGAGCCTGAAGCTGGCCGCCGGTGCCTGCTCCGGCAACGGCATCCTGTTCGACATTTCCGACCCGATGAATCCGCAGCGCATCGACGAGGTGGTCGATCCAGGCTTCGCCTACTGGCACTCGGCGACCTTCAACAACGACGGCAGCAAGGTGATTTTCACTGACGAGTGGGGCGGCGGCATGCGACCGCGCTGCCTGGCCTCGGACCCGAAACACTGGGGCGCAAACGCGATCTACGAAATCATCGACGGCCAGCTCGAGTTCGCCGGTTACTTCAAGCTGCCCGCGCCGCAGAGCGAGCAGGAAAACTGCGTGGCCCACAACGGCGGCATCGTGCCCGTGCCCGGTCGCGACCTGTTCGTGCAGGCCTGGTATCAGGGCGGGCTGTCGCTGATCGACTTCACCGACGCGGCAAAGCCGAAGGAAATCGCCTACTTCGACCGCGGCCCGGTCGATGCCGAGGAACTGGTGCTGGGTGGCTACTGGTCGGTATATTTCTACAACGGCCGCATCTACGGCACCGAGATCGCGCGCGGGCTTGACGTGTTCCGGCTGCTGCCCAGCGAACACCTCGACGCCGCCGACATTGCCGCGGCCGAAGGCGCCGATGTCGGCGGCGTATTCAACCCGCAACAACAGTTTCCGGTGCGCTGGCCGACGGCCGCCGAGGCGCCCTGATGCCCGCATCCATGCATTCGACCGACGCATGAACATCGCCTTCGACAACAGCTACGCGCGGCTGCCGCCGGCGTTCTACCAGCGCCAGTCACCGGATCCGGTCGGCGCGCCGTCGCTGATCGTGCTGAACCATGAACTGGCCGCAGCGCTGGGGCTGGATGTCGAGTTCCTGAGCTCGGCCGATGGCTTGAACTGGTTGGCCGGCAATCGCGTGCTGGCCGGTTCCGAGCCGCTGGCGATGGCCTATGCCGGACACCAGTTCGGTCACTTCGTACCGCAGCTCGGCGATGGCCGCGCGCTGCTGGTCGGCGAAGTCATCGACGGCAACGGGCAGCGACGCGACCTGCACATGAAAGGATCGGGTCCGACGCCGTTTTCGCGCGGCGGCGACGGCCGCGCCTCGATCGGACCGGTGGTGCGCGAGTACCTGGCCTCCGAGGCCATGGCCGCGCTCGGCGTGCCGACCACGCGCGCACTGGCCGCAGTCGCCACCGGCGAGACGGTGTTTCGCCAGCAACCCGAACCCGGCGGCATCCTGTGGCGCGCCGCGGCCGGTCATGTTCGCGTCGGCACTTTCGAATACTTCGCCCGGCGCGGCCAGCTCGAGGCGCTGCGGGCACTTGCCGATCACGTCATCGCGCGTCACTACCCGGATCTGGCCGAGGCCGACAACCCGGCGCTGGCGCTGTTCGACGTGGTCATCGACCGCACCGCCGCGCTGGTTGCGCACTGGATGAGCATCGGCTTCATCCACGGCGTGATGAACACCGACAACACCTCGGTGGCCGGCGAAACCATCGACTACGGCCCGTTCGGCTTTCTCGACAGCTTCGATCCGAATACCTGCTACAGCTCGATCGACCGCCACGGCCGCTACGCCTGGCAACGGCAACCGACCATCGCGCACTGGAACCTCGCCCGGCTCGGCGAATGCCTGCTGCCGCTGATCGATGACGACCCGCAGCGCGCGCTGGAGCATGCCAACAGCAAACTCGAAGCCTTTCCGCGCCGCTACCAGAACCACTTCAACCCGCGCCTGACCGCCAAGATCGGACTCGATGCGCGCACCCCCGAACACATTGCATTGGCGCTGGACCTGCTCGAGCGCATGCACCGTCAACAAGCCGACTTCACCCTGACCTTCCGCCGCCTGGCCGAGCTCGACCCGCGCTCGGGTCGCGACGATGCAGCGGTGCGCGAACTGTTCGTCGACCCGGACGACTTCGACGCCTGGGCGATCGAATGGCGCGCGCGGCTGGCGGTCGAAAATCGCGAGCGCAACCAATTCCGTGCCGCGCTGCAGCGCGTCAACCCGGCCTTCATCCTGCGCAACCACCTCGCCCAGCGCGTCGCCGACGCCGCCGTCGAGCGGCTGGACTTCGAACCCCTGCACACGCTGCTCGCGGTACTGGCCCGGCCCTACAACGACCAGCCCGAACACGCCGAGCTGGCCCGCCCGCCGCGCCCGGAAGAACGCGTCACCGAGACCTTCTGCGGGACGTGAACCGGCCTCAAGCCGGCGATTGCGCTAGCATGAGGGACTGACTTCGACCCCGAGCTTCTCACGCCCCATGCATCGCCCCGGCACTGACGCGTTCCGCATGATCTGGCTGCACCGGGACGATCCTGGCGCGGTGCAGACGATCGATCAACGCGAGCTGCCACACCGGCTCGTGGTGGTTGATCTGCGTACCTGCGAAGACGGCGCGCGCGCGATTTCCGAGATGTGGGTGCGCGGCGCGCCGCTGATCGGGGCGACCGCGGCCTGGAGTCTCTACCTGGCTGCGCTGCAAGCCGATCGCGATCGCCTGACCGGCAGCGACCGTCGGCTGTTCCTCGAACACGCCGCCGACGCGCTGGAGGCGACCCGCCCGACCGCGGTCAACCTGCACTGGGCGCTGGCGCGGATGCGTGCGCTGTTCGAGCACGATGACGATGTGCCGGCAGCAGGACTGGCCGCCGAAGCCGCGCGCATCTGCGACGAGGATGTCGAGATTTCGCGGCGCATCGGCAAGCATGGACTTGAACTGATCGAGGCGATCGTCGAACGCAACGGCGGCCGGCCGGTCAACATCCTCACCCACTGCAACGCCGGCGCGCTGGCGACCATCAACTGGGGTACAGCGACCGCACCGATCTACCTCGCCCACCAGCGCGGAATCCCGGTGCATGTCTGGGTCGATGAGACCCGGCCGCGCAACCAGGGCTCGCAGCTGACCGCCTGGGAACTGGCGCAAAGCGGCATTCCACATACCGTCATTGTCGACAACGCCGGCGGCCACCTGATGCAGCACGGTCGCGTCGATCTGTGCATCACCGGTACCGACCGCACCACCCGCCACGGCGATGTTGCCAACAAGATCGGCACCTACCTGAAGGCACTGGCCGCGCACGACAACAACATCCCGTTCTACGTCGCGCTGCCGTCAACGACGATCGACTGGAACATCCGCGACGGTCGCGCCGAGATCACCATCGAGGAACGCCCACGGCGCGAGGTGACCCACATCCCCGGCATGGACGGCGATACCCGGCGCGAGGTGCGCACTGTCAACGACGACTCGACTGTGGCCAACCCGGCCTTCGACGTCACGCCGGCGCGGCTGGTGACCGGACTGATCACCGAACGCGGCATCTGCGCGGCCAGCGAAACCGGCCTGACCGGATTGTTCCCCGAACACGCGTCCAACGCGGCATGATCGACGAAGGCGTCATCAAGTACCGGCTGGACTGGAAGCCCGGCCCGGCCGCCGCGCGTGCGCGTGTCGAGCCCTTGATGGCCTGGCGCGACAAGCTCTACCGCGCCGGCCTGATCGGCCACGACCCGACCCACAATGTCGGCTTCGGCAACATCAGCCTGCGCACGCCCGAGGGATTTCTGATCAGCGGCACGCAGACCGGCCACCTCGAGTTCACCGGGCCCGAGCACTACAGCCGCGTGACCGACTACGACATCGACGCCAACGCGCTGACCTGCACCGGCCCGATGCCGGCCTCGTCCGAAGCGCTGACCCACGCCGGCCTGTACCAGCTCGACCCCGACATCAACGCCGTCGTACACGTGCACAGCAACGCGCTGTGGAGGCAGCAGCGCGGACGACTGCCCACCACCGCCAATGCCATCACCTACGGCACGCCGGCCATGGCGCGCGAATTCCAGCGCCTCTACCACACCACCGAATTCGCCGACGACGGCATCGCCATCATGGCCGGCCACGCCGACGGCATCATCGCCATCGGCCGCGACCTCGACCAGGCCGGCGAGCGGGTCCTGGGGCTGGTCACACGCGCGCTAACTCAACCCGAAAGCTGAACCGCAGCCCGGTTCTCGACAATCGTCTCAAGTTCTGAGCCGCACGCTGCATATACTCTGGCTACCGTGCTGCTGACACGCTATGCTCGAAATCCGGGCGTACAGGCAAGCGATACGGTGTTGGCGCATCAAATCGGCGAAGGATCAGTAGCAACCATGAAGCCGAAACCAAGTCCATTCGAACGCGCGTCGATTCCGAAGGCAGGCCTGAAAAACTGAAAAACCCGCCATGCAAAGCAGTTGGGCGGGCCATCCGGGATTCGTTTGGATGATTTCAGTTTACGCTGAGAGTGCAGCGTAGCACGATCTTCGGACACAAAACAAGAGGGCGAGGGGCTATGAACGGAACAATCCGCACGGAAACCACCGAACCAACGGTCTGCGCACTCGGCGTTGACCTCGGAGCCTGCAATACCGGCCTTGCGAGCTTCATCTACGAGGCCGGTGAAGACCCTATCGAAGGCGCCATCGATGCCGGGTTGGTCAAGGTTCCGGTCGATGCACTCGGTTGGTGGGACCAGTCGGCGCGGCGAACGCATCGACACCAGCGGCGGGGGCACAAGCGCCGGAAACTGGCGCGCAGGATGCTGCCTCTACTGGTAACCGGGTTGCTCGGTGGACGCATCGATCGACTGGAGCCACGCGAGCGCGAGTTTCTGAATGGCCTTCTCAAGCGACGCGGGTTCACATTCATGAGCGCCGCCGAGGAGAGTGATGGCGCGTTCGAGTCCATGGACCCGAGCCTGCTCGCCGAACTGCTACCGGATCACTTCAACGACAGCGCCGACCTCGAGCAGCAGATCGGTCAACTCAGCACCGATGGCGAGCGGCTGGACGCGGTACTCGAAGAGCCGCTGCTGCACCTTGGAAAACGCGATCTCAACAAGGAACTGGGCACTCGCATCGAGGACGCATCACTGCGCGATGAAGCAGTGGCTCAGCTGCTGCTGGTCGGCAAGGTCCTCAAGGACTTCCACAAGGCCTTGAGGACCGGTCATCGGCACCGTCGCGAATACTTCCGGGAGATTGCCGAGGACCTGGCGAACGCTCAGCCTGGCCAGAGCGTTTGCAGCAAGCTCGAAGTCTCGCCCGAACAACTTGCACGCGTTGTCGGGCACCTGAGCAACCTCCAGCTTCGTGCACTGCGCTGGTACTTCAACGACCCTGCGATGAAGGACGGCGGTGACTACTGGGATCGGGAACGCTTCGATCGGGTTTTCCGGCGCTGGGTACGCCGCTGGCAGGCACGAGGAGACCAGGCCATCGCAGTCCGGCGGCAACAACTGCTGGCATGGTCCGGCCCTGCAGACCGGATCCTGCTGGAACTCGACCCCGATCAGACCATACCCCCGTTCGAGAACCAGAACAATCGCAGGCCACCGATCTGCCAGAACCTTCTGCTGGCGCCATCGAAGCTGGCCCTCCAGTGGCCCGAGTGGCGCATCGCGATCGGCAACCTGCGGAGGAAGTTCAATGGAAAACTCGGCAGCGGCTTACCGCTGGACGAAGCGGGCGATGCGCGATTCCTGCACCGGCTACTCGATCGAAGCGCTGCACTGGACCCGTACCGTCTTCGGCTGCTTGCTGCCGCGTGGGAGCGCGGCGATACGCTGAGCCAGGAAAGTCTGACAGCAAGGGACCAGCTGGAGCGCGATGTCGGAAGCCAGCATCTCAAGCCATTCCTGCAACTGGCCAGTCACTACTTCCGCGATGCTGCTGCCGCGCGACGCGGCGTGTGGTCGATCGAATCCGTGGATCCCCTGCTCGATGTATGCGGAAAGCATCCTCCCTTGAAGAAGCGTCAGAAGGCAACACTGCTTCGGGCAATCCTCGGACTGGACGCAATGGACGAGACTGAGGTCGAAAACTTCGCGGTCTGGCTGGCCAGCGAAAGACTGAAGGGCAACCGCAGGCTTCGTGGCGTGTTGCTGGAATGCGCCAATGCCCAGAAGGAGCATGGCAACGGATTGAAGGAAGCGCTGCGCGTTGCTGCCCAGAGGGAAAGCGCGTCGATGGCCGACAAGGATGACAAGAGCCTGCTCAAGCTCGCCCGGGAAGTCACCGTGACTGCCGACCGCATCGGCGGTAACTTCAACCTGGCCCCGGAGCGCATCGACAAGTTCAGGAACATCTTCTCACTGGCCCAGATCGCCAACCTGCTGTATGTCGATATCCATGGATTCGGCCGCAGTTGCACCGAATGCGCGAAGGACAATGCGTGGCGCAGTGCAACCGAGTCTGGGGGTACAGCCAATGCCCAGCGGCTTCCGGCCGACAGCGTCCGACCGTTCGACGGTCATATCCGGGGCGCCATGGACACGGTGGCAAACCATGCCGCTCGCTGGCACGCCGAAAGGATTCGACGGCAGGTCGGCCCCGGCGAACGCATCCATCTGCCGATCGTGCTGGAACAGAATGCGTTCCGCTTCGCGGCTGACAAGGCCGCGATCAAACGACAGTCGAAGGCCTTCAAGCGCGCAGAGAGCCTCGGCGACAAGCAGCAAGCGGGATGGCTGGAGCGGGTCGATCGGATTCGGGAGGCAGCCTGCGGCGTCTGCGCCTACACCGGCAGACCATTGGCAGCAGGCGGCGAACTCGATCACATCCTGCCCCGCTCGGAAACACGCAATGCGCGCGGCACAATCATCAACAGTGAAGCCAACCTGATCTATGTCAGCTCCGAGGGAAACCGGCGCAAGGGGAACCAGAGCTACGGCCTCGCAGACCTCGCACCCGGCTATCTCCAGCAACAGTTCGGAACGCCGGATGCTGCCGCGGCCGCTCGATGGATCAGCGAGCGCGCCAACCGGCTCTTCATGTCTCCCGTGCGCTTCACCAGCTTCCGCGAACTTTCTGCGGATGACCAGAAGGCGATGCGGCATGCGCTGTTCATCCCGGAACTGGTTCCCCGGGCGCTGGAACTCATGTCCGGACGGGTCTCGGCACGAGTCAACGGCACGCAGGCCTGGTGGGCAAGGCAGTTCGTCGCGGAACTGCGCCGCCAACTCGAGCGCCATGACATCTCCATCGCGTCGGTCGCCGTGCTGAAACTGCCTTCGGGCGAGCAGGGCTACCTGTTGCGAGAGCGATTGGCACAGGCCGATGCGAGCTATCGCAAGGCCGACCGGCAGGCAGCCGGATCGCATGTGATCGATGCCGCACTGGCATTCGCCGCAATGGCAGGGCGGGTCGCCGCAGGCGGCAACCCGTTGCGCACGTGGGTGCCGGAACAGAACCTTGAAGACCCCGACTGGCTGGCACGGCTGCTACCGAATCGACTGGAAGTCAATAATGTCGAGCGTCGTCCCGCGTTCCGTGTCAACCGTCCGTGGACGCGATCGCTATTCAAGGCCTCGCAGTACGCCGAGCGATTCGTGCCGCTTTGGGTGAAACCGGACGGCACGCTGGCGGTGGGCTTCAACGCGCACGAACTGGCCGCCGTGAAATTCGATGCCAAGGCCGACCGTACCGTCGTCGAGCGCTGGCTGGAAACGCTACTGCCCTGGCTCCGCAGCCGGGAAACGCTGTCGGCCAACGATGCTGCCGGATTGTTTGCTTTGAGCCAGGATCGGCGGCGGGCTATTCCGTTGCAGCCCGACCGGGACCGCATCTTCGAGTTGCTGCACAAGGTCGCACACGAACCGAGTAGCGATACCGAATGGCAGGTTGCGCAGTTTCTGGACGCGCTGCGCTACTGTACGATCAATCGAACGGCGCTGTCTGAATTGTCGGATCTGCAGGGCAAGCCGGTGGATCGAAAGAAACTGGCGCTACGCGCGAACCAGATTCTCAAGGTCGGCGGGGCGAGCATAGCGTTTGCAGGCAGGCACAAGGTGTCATTGCCGAGCGTCAAGCTTTCACCACCACTGAACCGCGAGTGGAGCAAGTTCCTGTCGCACCCCGCCGTGGATGGCGCCATCGGCAACAAGGAGGCCATCTCGGCGCTGGATCTCGCAACCGTGTGGGCCGATCGGTTCAACCTGCGCCCCGCGGGCCGACGGCATCAGAGGGTTCGCCAGACCTTTTCGCTGCCCGTGCTCGACAACCCCTCCGGCGGCTATCGGACCTGCAGACAGCGACCGGGTGGGGGTCGTGCCTGGCAGGTCGTGGCCGTCGAAAGTGCCGGATACGAAGGCTTTCCAGTGAAGGGGGACGGCTCTGTCGATTTCAGCGAGGCCGTTGCGTTTCGTCACCTTGCCGAATCGCCCAACCTCACCTCCCTGAAGCTGCGTCGCCATGGCATTGGCGAAGCGAACGCCCCGGTCTGCAGTTTCGAGCAATGGCTCGATATCGATCCGGAGCATCTTCCGCGCGGAACAGGTGCGCTCCGGGCGAAGCCGAACTCCGATTCGCGTTTCATGCTGGAGACAACGGTTCCGCTCGAGGCCTTCTCCGCAATAGCAATGCTCGAGAAGGGCAGCGAGGACGACGACAAGGATCGTGCCGCGGTACCGCAGCTCTACGAAGTGCCACCGGAGGTCAGGGCGGTCGACAAGCCTGCCTGGCAGGCTGTGACCGATCTACCGAGTCCGCGCAGCAAGCTAAAGGTGGTTGCCATCGAAGCGCGCTCCATTACCTTTCGCTACATCGTCGAGGGCACACCGGCATGGCTCAAGCAGGCCTACTCGGCCGCCCATGTGAAGCATCATGCGCGACGTTCACGTTGAAGGGCATGGGGCCGCGCTGGCACTGACCGGGCAGCGCCTGAAGGTGCGCCTCGCCGACGGCCGTTCGAGCGAGGTGGCACTCAACCGCGTTCGCTCGGTCACGGTGCACGGCCCAGCCACCAGCCTGTCTGGCGCGGCCCTTCTCGCACTCGCTGCACGTGGCATTCACCTGACCATCCTCGGTCGCGGCGGGCAGGATTCTGCGATGCTGCTCAGCTCACGCGGTCACGCAACCGCGCGGGTGCGCGCCGCACAGTTCCAGAGCATCGAAGACGACGCGCAGGCAGCAAGACTCTGCAAGGAACTGGTCGCGACCAAGGTCCGCAACCAGCGCGCCGTACTGTTGTATTTCGCAAAGTACAGCGCGCGGCGGGCACCCGATCGCTGCAGCGAACTGAAGGCGGCTGGCGAGCAGCTGATCGCGACATTGGCTGCGGGCGACCGGGTGCAGGCCGCCCATCATGCGAACTGGCGCGAGCGGTATTTCGGCGTGGAAGGCCATGCTGCCAATCTCTACTGGGCGGTACTCCGTACCAACGGGCTGCTGCCCGGCAGCTTCGAGCGGCGCATCGGCCGCGGCGCATCCGAGGTCACGAATTCGGCCCTCAACTACGGGTATGCCATCCTCGAATCGCGTGTGCAGGCTGCCCTGCTTCGCGCCGGCCTGGAGATTCATGCCGGCTTTTTCCATCGCCAGCGGCCCGGCAAGCCGAGCCTCGTGCTGGACATGATGGAAATCTTCCGACCGTGGGTTGTTGATCGCTCCGTGATAAAGCTCCGACGTTTCCTCGATGGCAAGACGGAGCTGGATGCAGCAACCCGCAAGCGCCTGACCGGCGAGGTAAGCGATGTGTTCTCGAGGCGCTATCCTTACCGGGGGCGGCGCGTCTCGCTGGACTCCATCCTTCAGCGCCAGTGTTATCGGCTGGCCGGCACGTTCTGCGACGGCCGTGCCTTCAAGGGTTATCGCTTCGCATGGTGAACCGGGCCGTTCCACGGGAGCACGAGGTGATCGTCTGCTACGACATCGCCGACAGCAAGCTGCGCGGCAAGCTGGCCGATTCACTGCTGAACATCGGGCTCGTCCGGCTTCAGCAATCGGTGTTCTGGGGCCGCCTGCGCGCCGCCGACGAGAAGGCCGTCGCGCGAGAGCTGCGTGCGCGTATTGAGCAACCGGATCGTGCCTTCTTCTGTCGTCTACGACTGAGCGAGGTCGTCGAGCAAAACGGCTTCGGCTACCTGCCGAGTGAACTGACCGAGCGCAATCCCAACCATGTCTTCATTGACTGAATCCATCCCGGTCTCGATGTTACGGCAGTGGCGCTTCTGCCCGCGGCTTCCGTGGTTCATGCTCATCGAGGGGCGCAGACCGCCGGCCCCAGAATGGGTGGCCCAGGGCATCCGCTTCGACGCACACCAGGCCACCCTGACGGCATCGCGCAAGTACCGTCGACTCGGGCTTGATGATGCAAACGCCGTCAACAAACCGCAACTCCAGAGTGCGGAACTGGGTCTGCATGGCGTTCCCGACCTGGTGCTGGTGCGTTCCGATCAGGTGGTGGTCGTGGAGTTCAAACTGGCACGACCCGGGTTGCGGTCCGGGCTGAAGCTCCAGCTGGCAGCCTACGCCCGTCTGGCGCAAAAAAACTGGAATCGACCCTGCAAATGGACGGCCATGCTGACCGGCAGGCGGATGCAGGTCGAATGGATCGAACAGACCGAACGCCTCCAGGCGAGACTCAATGACGCACTCAAAAGCCTTCGCGACACCCTCAATTCGCCCATGATGCCTGATTCCGTGGCTACCGGGGCGCAGTGTGACCAGTGTGAGTACCTGAGGTTCTGCAATGATCGCTTTTAGCTTTCGCAAAAACCGACCGAATGTCCATGAATCGGCATTTGCGAAGAAATCGACCGCCTGAGGCAATAAAAAAGCCCGCAAGACAAGCGCTTGCGGGCGGGGTTGCTCAGGGTAACTCAATCAGCGTAAATCTGAAACGGCGGGGCGTGGGCTTACGACAACTTGACGCCGATGTTGCTCAGGGTAACTCAATCAGCGTAAATCTGAAACAGAGGTCGTTGAAATCAGAATCAGGGACGCCTAGTTGCTCAGGGTAACTCAATCAGCGTAAATCTGAAACACCTTCAGCAGCCTGCCTGCAGTCGTATTCGTAGGTTGCTCAGGGTAACTCAATCAGCGTAAATCTGAAACTTCAGCCGGCAGACCGTCGACGACGCCCTGCCACGTTGCTCAGGGTAACTCAATCAGCGTAAATCTGAAACCAGCGCGGTCGATGTTCGAGCGAGTTCTTGCGCCGGTTGCTCAGGGTAACTCAATCAGCGTAAATCTGAAACACTACCAGCACGGGATCGGGCGCTACAAGGTTGCGTTGCTCAGGGTAACTCAATCAGCGTAAATCTGAAACTATATAATGGACGGTGATGGGTAACTATATTTTGTTGCTCAGGGTAACTCAATCAGCGTAAATCTGAAACTTCCGAAGTCCTTCTGGAACGAAAGAACGCCGCCGGTTGCTCAGGGTAACTCAATCAGCGTAAATCTGAAACCCTCGTTTTCTTCGTATCCTGGTTTGCACCAGAGTTGCTCAGGGTAACTCAATCAGCGTAAATCTGAAACGTATCTACGACGACGGCACGATCGCGCACTTTCCGTTGCTCAGGGTAACTCAATCAGCGTAAATCTGAAACCTGTATCGGCTGGCGTGCTGGTGCAGGGCACCGGTTGCTCAGGGTAACTCAATCAGCGTAAATCTGAAACCACGCAGCGACGGGATGTATCGCTGGAGCATCGTGGGTTGCTCAGGGTAACTCAATCAGCGTAAATCTGAAACCAGAGACTACGCACGACCAGGCCATGCGGCGACGGTTGCTCAGGGTAACTCAATCAGCGTAAATCTGAAACCGTCACCACATTACATCCTGCGGCAGATCGGCACGTTGCTCAGGGTAACTCAATCAGCGTAAATCTGAAACTTGGTAATTACCTCTCAAAAGTTGGCATAAAAAAGTTGCTCAGGGTAACTCAATCAGCGTAAATCTGAAACAACGTGGCTGTCGTCGTTGTGAACCGCATCCAGGTTGCTCAGGGTAACTCAATCAGCGTAAATCTGAAACTTTGCAGCTTCCGTCGCGGTGAAGCGGGTTGTCGGTTGCTCAGGGTAACTCAATCAGCGTAAATCTGAAAAACCGAATATAGCTCGGCAAAAGTACGACGGTTTGGTTAGCTCAGCGCCAGAACCTGGCCAGCCTGCTCGACCTGACCCACGCCGAAGATGTCGAAAGCCGGCGTAAAGATCAAGGCAAGCACCCGGGACATCCTCGAGGCCGTTTACGAGGTTCGCGAGTGCGGCCAGCAACCGAAGCCCTCAAAACCAGAACGCCCCGCACGAGGCGGGGCGTTCGGATACCGCAAGATGGTCCTGCGATCAGATCGTGACGACGTTCGAGGCCTGCGGGCCCTTGGCACCGTCGGTGACATCAAAGCTCACCTTCTGGCCTTCGGCGAGGCTCTTGAAGCCCGAGCCGGTCAACGCGCTGAAGTGCACGAACACGTCCTTGCCGCCATTATCCTGCGCGATGAAGCCGAAGCCCTTCGCATCGTTGAACCATTTCACGGTACCGGTTGCATTACTCATTGGATCTGTACTCTCTTCTTGAAAAAATGTAGTGAGACCGGTCAGGCCAGATGGCCGGGCCGGGTTGCTGCGCATCGCCGCCGAGGCAAACGAAGGATTCAGGAGGGTGGAGTTCAAGGGGCGATCATGCACCGTTTTCGCAGCAAGCGCCGGAAGACGGAAGGAAGGACTCTGGAAATTCAACCACTGCTGTTGTGCAGCCAAGAGCACTATACGCGTAATCCGGGGCCAACGGGAAATTATTATCGATATGAATTTCCTTCACAGTCCCGGCAGGTCGGGTAGCGCATACCCCGAGGGCAGGCGGACCGCGCCGCCGGTGGCGGCGCGGGCATAATCTCAGGTAAAGGCCGAACGCGCGGGTTTAGTTCGCGTTGGGGAAGAACAGCTGCTTGCCACCCAGCTCGTAGGCCGCGATCGCCGCCTGGCCTTCCTCGCTCAGGATCCAGTCGATGAAGGCCTGGCCGGCTGCAACGTTGACTTTGGGGTGCTTTTCGGGGTTGACGAGGATGATGCCGTACTGGTTGAACAGCTCCGGATCGCCTTCAACCAGGATCTCGTAGTTGCCCTTGTTCTGGAAGCTGATCCAGGTGCCGCGGTCGGTCATCGTGTAGGCATTCATGCCAACGGCGGCGTTCAGGGTCGCACCCATGCCGGAACCGGTCTCCCGGTACCAGGAACCGCTGGCCGCATCCGGATCGATACCGGCGGCCTTCCACAGCGAAAGCTCCTTCTTGTTCGTACCCGAGTTGTCACCGCGCGAGGCAAACAGCGCCTTGGTGTTGGCGATCTTCTGCAATGCACCGGCGGCCGTGGCTTCGCCGTCGATACCGGCCGGATCAGACGGCGGACCCACGATGATGAAATCGTTGTACATCACATCAAAGCGCTCGACGCCGAAGCCGTCGGCCACGAACTTCTCCTCGGCCGGCTTGGCATGAACCAGCAGCACATCGCCGTCGCCGTTCTCGGCATTCTTGATCGCCTGGCCGGTGCCGACCGCAACGACATGGACCGTGATCCCGGTCTTTTGCTTGAACCTGGGGAGGATTTCATCGTAGAGGCCCGAGTTGGCGGTCGAGGTGGTCGACTGCAGGATGATCGAATCATCGGCGATTGCCGTGGACGCAACCAGCAGCGCAGCAAAACACGCCAGTGATGAGAACGAACGGATCAGTCTGTGGTTGAACATCTGCTTCTCCTTTTTCAGTGGTGGAACACGATCAAGCAAGAACCAGCTGCCCGGCGAGGTATTGCCGTGCCTGCCGGGACTCGGGCTGGTCAAAGAAGCGCTCGGCCGATGTGTGCTCGACCAGGCGGCCCTTGTTCAGAAAAACAACATCGTCGGCCAGGCGACGGGCCTGGCCGAGATCGTGGGTCACGAAGACGATCTTGACGCCGCGCTCGTGCGCGCGCCGGACGATGGCTTCGATCGATGCGGTGGCCGCCGGATCGAGGCTGGCGGTGGGTTCGTCCATGAACAGGACTTCGGGTTGCAACGCCAGCGCGCGGGCCAGTGCAAGCCGCTGCTGCTCGCCGCCCGACAATCGTCGCGCCGGCTGATCAATCAGATGCTCCAGCCCGACCTCGGCCAGCAGCGATTCGATCACGGCCTTCGACGGCTTGCCTTGGCGTGCGAGTACGAATCGGAGATTGGCTGCAACCGACCGCCGCAACAGTACCGGGCGCTGGAACACCATCGCCTGCCGGGCCCGGACGCGGTCGTCCAACCGACGTCCGCCCCACCGGATCTCGCCGGCCGTCGGCTCGAGCAGGCCATGCATCAAGCGCAGCAACAGGCTCTTGCCGGCACCGTTCGGGCCCATCACCACGGTCAGGCTCTTCGCATCCAGTACCAGTTCGATCGATTCGATCAGGTTCGATCCGCCGGCCCGATACAGCAGTCCGTGAACCTCGCCGAGCGCCGGCGGCGTCGATGGCGAGGAAGTCTGCAGGGTTGTCGCGGCCTGCTCAGGCATGGGCATAGCGACTCGCCGTCATGCGCAGCGACATCACGGCCGCGTTGACCGACAGCGCGAGGGTCAGCAGCACGATCCCCAGCGCCAGCGCCAGCGCAAGGTTGCCCTTGGAGGTTTCCAGCGCGATCGCCGTGGTCATGACGCGCGTGAGATGGTCGATATTGCCGCCGACGATGATCACCGCACCGACCTCGGCCACGGCCCGACCGAACCCGGCAAGCCCAACGGTCAGCAGGCTGTAGCGTGCGTCCCATAACAACGCGGTCATCATCTGCATGCGCGAAAGACACAGCGATCGGAACAGCTCGTCATATTCAGCGTGCATCTGCTCGACGACTTCCCGACACAGCGCAGCGACGATCGGCGTGATCAGCACCGTCTGCGCGATGATCATCGCGGTTGGCGTGTAGAGCAGCTGGAACGTCCCCAGCGGACCGGCGTTGGACAGCAGCAGGTAGATCATCAGACCGACCACCACCGGCGGCAGACCCATCAGCGCATTGAGCAGGATGATCAATGCCGGACGACCGCGAAAGCGGCCGATCGCCAGCGCCGCACCCAGCGGCAAGCCGATGATGCAGGCCACCGCCACCGCGGTCAGGCTGACGCGCAGCGACAGCGCGATGATCTCCAGCAGATCGGGATCTGCGCTTAACACCAGCTGAAAAGCCAGGCCGAAGGCGGCGCCGAAGTCCTGCATCAGGCCTCCCGGCTGCGCGTGCGTTCGAGAGCTTCGGTCTGGGCTCGGTCACCAACCGCGCATGTGCCGTCGCGCAGCGATGCCGGGAAAAATCGGTGCGGTTCATCGTAGTAGACTGCCGCGAGACCCGTATCGTCCGCGACGTCGATGTTTTCGGCCGGCGTCGGAAGGAATCGAACACCTTGCCCGGATTCGAGAAGCCCGCAGCCACCGACAGCGACGCCAATCGCAGCGGTGCCAGCGCGGCAACGCCAAAACCGGCACCCGACCCGCGCCATCGCTGGGTCGGCGATATTTCCGGCGCGTTTGCCGACCTGGGGACGTTCCTGCCGCTGGTGCTCGGTGCTTTTGCCGTCCAGCACCTCGACCCCTCCGGGGTACTGACCGGCTTCGGGGTGTCTGCGCTGGTCGTGGCGCTGGTTTACCGCCGCCCGATCCCGGTGCAGCCGATGAAGGCCGTCGCCGCCCTGGTGATCGCTGGCGGCCTTGGCGCGATGGAGCTTGCCGCCACCGGCGTACTGCTGGGCTTGACGCTGTTGCTGCTCGGAAGCACGCGTACCGCCGGGCGACTGGCGCGCGTCGTGCCCAGGACGGTGCTCAACGGCATCCAGTTGGGCGTGGGCCTGTACCTGACGCTGGCCGGTTTCGCGCTGGCCGCAGACGCCGTGGCGGTCGGCATGCTTGCGCTGACCATCCTGTTGCTGCTGTACTGGACGCGCTTTCGCCCGTTTTCCGCGCTGCTGGTCGTCATCGGCGCGGCCGCCTGGGGCGTTGCCCAAACCGATGGACTGCCGGACGCGCTGGCGTTCGGGCTGTGGCTTCCGACCTTCCAATGGCCGGATCTCGACAGCTTCCGGGCGGCCGGGCAGTCCATTTTCCTGCCCCAGCTTGCGCTGACGGTGACCAATGCCATCCTGGTCACGGCCGTGCTTGCTGAGGGTTATTTCCCGCACGACGGCAACCGCATCAGCCCCGACCGGCTCGCGCTGAGCTCCGGTGGGCTCAACCTGCTGCTGGCCCCGTTCGGCGCATTCCCGATGTGTCATGGCGCCGGCGGGCTGGTGGTCCAGCATCGCTTTGGTGCCCGCACCGGGCTGGCCCCGGCGATCTTCGGCATCACCTGTTTGGTTCTCGGGCTGGCACTGGGGCCGGGCGCACTGGCGCTGCTGTCGATCATCCCGATGGCAGCCGTCGGCGCACTGCTGGTCGTCGCCGGGGCCGAGATGGCCGCCGGCAACGTCGTGCGCGAACGCCAGCCGGACCGGCTGCTGGTGATCCTGCTCACCGGACTGGCCTGCGTCGCGTTCAACGTCGCCATCGGCCTGCTGATCGGCCTGGTCTCGGAAGTCCTGCGTGGATTCACCATCCGTCACCGCCGTTCAAATCACTGAACTGCTCGATGATCAGAACTTCCAGAGCAGATCGAACTGGTAGCGTTGGTAGTCACGCTTGTTGCCAAGCTTGTCGATGTCGGTATCGACCCAAAGGAAGCTGGTCTCCCAGTTCTTGCTCAGAGCATAGGTACCCTTGAGCGCATAGCCATCGTGGGCCGTGCGACCGGCGGCGAAAGTGGCATCGATCATGCCGCCGTAAAGCGCATCCTTTTCCATATCCTGGTAAATAGCCGCGATCGACCAGGTCCCCGGATCCTTGACCTTGCCGTAGACCACGCCGTAACTCTGGGCCGTATCTTCATCGGCGTCGCCGTTCCTGGCCCAGGAAGCAAAGATGTTGAATCCGGCCAGGGTCGCACCGGCACGCACGCGGGCGATGTTGAAGTCATTGACCAGTCGACCGTTGGCATCGACGGTGTTGCCGTTGCAGTTGCCGTTGTAGCAGGGATTGAAGCCTTCGATGTCTTCGAAATCCTGATAGCCGAGGCTGGCATAGAACAGCTTGTTCTTGTAGCCAACCTCACCGCCCCAGAGTGAGGTGTCCTGATCACCACCGCGTTCGTCGATCTGCATCCAGTAGCCCGTGCCGTAGAAACCTGCAGGCGCATCGAAGCGCACCGCCATCCCTTCCGGCATGTAGTCACTATCGTAGAAGTAATCGATCGGATCGCGCGACCACGGCTGCGGCATCTTGCCGGCCGTGAGCGAAAGCTCACTCATCGGCTTCCAGTTCACGTAGGCCTGGCGCAGCGTGATGTCCTTGGCGCTGCCATCACCATCGAGCGTCTCATTGGTCGACCGCGGATTACTGCCGCCGGTCGCCAATTGAATTCCGACCTTCGTGGTGTCGTTGACTTTGGCGTCGAGCGTCAGTCGAGCGCGGATGCGCTGGCGATTTCGGTTTTTCAGGCCCTCTTCATCGATCCCTTCGAAGCGGTACCGGAAGTCACCCTTCATGGCAATCCGATCGGCCCAGGTGGGCTTGGCCTGGGCGGGTTCGGGCGCGGACTCGCTGCTCGGTTCGGCCGGCTTCGCGGCTGCTTGCTGTTGCTCGGGCTGGCTGGACTGCTCGCTTTCGCGATTCCGGCGTTCGAGCTCGGCAATGCGCGCGTTCAGTGCCGCCACCTGCTCTTTCAACTCCTGCAGTTCTTCGCTGCTTTGAGCGACGACGAATCCGGGCAAGGCCAGCGCAATGGCCAGAGCAAGGCTGGAAATACGGGTTTTCATAGAGACTCTCCTCAGATATCGCGAATCGGTCGCTCAACCAATTAGGCATTTCAATGCCTATTTGATGATTCCTGCCCAGCCCAGTTTGGGCTGGAAAAATCGGCCGTTCGATTCTATCGGAAAGTCATCGCATATATTTCAGTTTCTTAACAAAAATTTTGAGCACAACCGGCACCGCGCAAAGCACGATGAAAAAACCGGTGGGGGTTGGATGAACCGAGAGGAAATGGCGCGCCCGAAGGGATTGCTGCGCGAGCGTGGCGCTCGCTTGGCCTGTCGGCCCGGGTCGCGGTGCGACCCGGCGGTTCAGCATGACCACCCAATTTGATGCTTTCAGGGCCGTTTCTGGTCAGATTCTTTGATGGAAAGCAGGTAATCCCCCT
>JAVVDV010000037.1:0-24430 GCA_032251355.1 Wenzhouxiangellaceae bacterium | reverse complement strand
GTATGGCTCCGGGTCACTGTCCGGAACCATCCAGTTGCAGGCATCATCGCGCTGGTAATGCAGGCACTTGCGGTAGAGGCCCGCCTCGAACTCGTCGGACAGCGGCCGGAAGGTTTCGCCACCGTCCGGCTCCAGCGCGGCCAGCGTCCGGTGATCGGGCAGAAATCCGAGCTCGCGCCCGCAGGCGATGCAGCGGTAGTTCTCGAAGTACAGCGTATTGCCGCAGGTGCAGCGATAGGTGCGCACGGATCAGTTGAGTGCAGGGCCGCGCAGGATCGAGCGTCGACGGGCGATCATCCGGCCAGCCGGGCACGTACCGTGGCAGAGACCTGTTTCATGTCGGCACGGCCCTGGACCTCGGCCTTGAGTTGGCCCATCACCTTGCCCATGTCGGCCATGGCGGATGCGCCGGTGTCGGCAATGGCCTGATCGATCAGCGCGGCCAATTCATCGTCGGACAGGGGGTCGGGCAGAAATTCGACCAGGATGTCAATCTCGCCCTGCTCGGCCGCAGCCAGCTCCGGCCGATTACCGGCGCTGTACTGTTCGATCGACTCGCGGCGTTGCTTGACCATCTTGTCGACCACGGCCAGCACTTGCGCATCATCGAGTTCGATGCGCTCGTCGACCTCTTTTTGCTTGATCGCCGCGGTCAGCAGGCGCAGCACTTTCAGCCGATCCTTCTGGCCGGCTTTCATCGCCTGCTTGACCTGCTCGGTGATCTGCTGCTTGAGGCTCATGTTCGTCGACGCACGGCTGGCCAACCCCGACACGGTGAGACCGTGCCCGGATCAACGCAGCGGGGTGTCAGTACAGACGCTTGCGGTTGGTGACGTCGCGCGAGAGCTTGCGCAGGTGACGCTTTACGGCTGCAGCCTTCTTGCGCTTGCGTTCCTGGGTGGGCTTTTCGTAGAACTCGCGGCGACGAGTCTCTGCGACTACGCCAGCCTTCTCGCAGGAGCGCTTGAAGCGACGCAGCGCGAATTCGAACGGTTCGTTTTCCTTTACTTTTACACTGGGCATGCGGTATCAACCAGACCAAAATTTGTGTCAGTCGCCCAGTATATCGCGCTAAGCTAGCCGGATGCAAGATTTTTCCCGCCGTCCCCGCACCGTGCTGGGCATCGAGACCTCGTGCGACGAGACCGGCGTGGCGGTCTATCGCCATGGCGACGGCATCGTCGCCGAAGCCGTGCACACCCAGCTCGACCATGCCCGCTACGGCGGCGTGGTGCCGGAACTGGCCTCGCGCGACCATGTGCGCAAGCTTGCGCCGATGATCCGGCAAGTGCTCGACCAGGCCGCGCTGGCGCCGGACGATCTCGACCTGGTCGCCTGGACGCGCGGGCCCGGCCTGGCCGGCGCACTGCTGGTCGGTGCCAGCGTGGCCGTCGGCTACGCCCAGGCCATTGATCGGCCGAGCGTGGGCGTGCACCACATGGAAGGCCACCTGCTCTCACCGCTGCTGGAACGGGAGCCTCCGGCGTTTCCATTCGCAGCCCTGCTGGTCTCCGGCGGCCACACGATGTTGATCGAGGTGGCCGCACCCGGTCACTACCGGCTGCTCGGCGAGACCCTCGATGATGCCGCCGGCGAGGCTTTCGACAAAACCGCGCGCCTGCTGGATCTGGGCTACCCGGGCGGTCCGGAACTGGCGGGTCTGGCCGAGAACGGCGACCCCGAGCGCTACCGCTTCCCGCGCCCGATGACCGATCGGCCAGGCCTGGATTTCAGTTTCTCCGGACTCAAGACGCATACGCGGCTGCTGATCGAGCGCGAAGCCGACGACGAAGCCACGCGGGCCGACATCGCAGCCGGTTTCCAGCAGGCGGTGATCGAGACGCTGGCGATCAAGTGCCGGCGCGCGCTCAAGGCAACCCGGCTCGAGCGGCTGGTGGTCGCCGGCGGTGTCAGCGCCAATACCCGGCTGCGCGCGTTTCTCGACGCCACGGTGCCAGGACAGGTGTACTATCCGCCGCCGGCGCTGTGTACCGACAACGGCGCCATGATCGCGTTGGCTGGCTGGTTCCGCGGAGCCGAGGGCGAGCGCACCGGACTCATCGACGTTCGCCCGCGCTGGCCGCTGGACGAACTTCCCGCGCTGGAGAGCTGAACAACCATGGACCGAGTCTTTATCCAGGATCTGGAAGTCGAAACCGTCGTTGGTATCTACGACTGGGAACGCGAGATCCGCCAGAAGGTCGTGCTCAACCTCGAAATGGCCAGCGACAATGCGCGCGCGGCGGCCACCGATGCCATCGACGATGCGCTGGACTACAAGGCCGTGTCCAAGCGGTTGATCTCGTTTGTCGGCCAGTCGCAGTTCTTCCTGGTCGAAACGCTGGCCGAGCGCTGCGCCGAAATCGTGCTCAACGAATTCAACGTGCCGTGGCTGACACTCAGGCTGGACAAGCCCGGTGCGGTGACCGGCTCGAAGTCGGTCGGCGTGATGATCGAGCGCGGCCGCAAGCCCTGAACGATCGATTGCCGGGCGCGCCCGGCGGCAACAGTTGGAGTAACGCGTGGCGAATGTCGAAGAGGTCTATCTCGGGCTGGGCAGCAATCTCAATGCACGGCGCATGATTGCCGCCGGCATCCAGGCACTCGAACGACGCTTCGGCCATGTCGACTGCTCGCCAGTCTACCGCTCACCGGCAGTCGGCTTTTCCGGCGATGATTTCCTCAATGCGTGTTGCCGGATCGAGACCGATCTCGACCCGGAAGCGCTCAAGGCATGGCTGACCGAACTGGAGGATGCCCACGGCCGCCGTCGCGACCTGCCCAAGTTCGCCGACCGCACACTCGACATCGACATCCTGCTGCACGGCGACCGCGTCGGCCGATTCGGCGATCTCGACCTGCCGCGCGGCGAAATCCTCAAGTACGCCCACGTCCTCAAACCGCTGGCCGACCTCGCCCCCGAGCTCACGCACCCGCAGACCGGCACGACCTTCGCCGAGCACTGGCGAGCATTCGACGGCGACCACACCTTGGAACGCGTCGACATCTGACCCGCGGCCGCGCACCGCTGTGGTGCGTTGAGCGAAGCGAACACGCACCGCAGAAACAAAAAACGCGGCCCGAAAGCCGCGTTTTTTTGCAACGGTGAAACGCCCGGTCTAGTGCGTCAACAACGGTGCGATCACCAGGCTCACGATGGCCATGACGTTGATCAGAATGTTCATCGACGGGCCGGAGGTGTCCTTGAGCGGATCGCCGACGGTGTCACCGACCACGTTGGCCTTGTGGGTATCGGAACCCTTGCCGCCGAAGTTGCCCTTCTCGACGTACTTCTTGGCGTTGTCCCAGGCACCGCCGGCATTGGCCATGGTCAGCGCCAGCAGCACCGCTGCGACCAGCGCGCCGCCGAGCATGCCGCCCAGCGCTTCGGCACCGAGCCCGAAGCCGACCACGACCGGACCGAGCACGGCCAGGGCTGCCGGCAGCAGCATGCGCTTGATCGCCGAGGTGGTGGCGATGTCGACGCAGCGGGCTGCATCGGGCTCGGCCTTGCCTTCCAGCAGCCCGGGGATTTCCTTGAACTGGCGACGGATTTCCTTGATCATCTCGAACGCCGCGTCACCAACCGCGGTCATCGTGATCGAGGCGACCAGGAACGGGAACAGCCCGCCCAGGAACATGCCAATCAGCACCAGCGGGTTGGAGATCAGCAACTCGAAGCCATCGACGTGGGTTTTGACCTCGGCGATGTAGGCGGCGATGATGGTCAGGGCAGCCAGCGCCGCAGCGCCGATCGCGAAGCCCTTGCCGATCGCGGCGGTGGTGTTGCCAAGCTCGTCGAGCGAGTCGGTGATCTTGCGCGTGTCTTCGCCCAGACCCGCCATCTCGGCGATACCGCCGGCGTTGTCGGCCACCGGGCCGTAGGCATCGATCGCCATGGTCATGCCGACCGTGGCCAGCATCGAAACGGCCGCGATACCGACGCCGAACAGGCCGGCCTGGCTGTTGGCGACGAAGATCATCACGCAGATGGTCAGGATCGGAATCACCACCGAGCGCATGCCGGTGGCCAGCCCCGCGATGATCACGGTCGCCGGCCCGGTCTCGCCGGCTTCGGCGATCAGGCGCACCGGCTTGGAGGCGGTGTAGTACTCGGTCGAAAGACCGATGACGATGCCGCCCAGCGCGCCGACCAATACCGCGAACCAGACATTGGTGGCTACCCCGACCGACTGGATCAGGAAGAACGCGGCGATGATGAAGGCCACGGCGGCGAAGATGGTGCCGGTACGCAGGGCCACTTCCGGGCTGCGCGCCACGCTCATGCGCACCACGCCGATCGCCAGCATCGAGCAGATCAGGCCGATCGAGGCCAGCAGCAGCGGCAGCCCCATTAGCGCCTCGATCGGACCGATGGTCGCAGCCGCCGCGCCCATGGTGGTCGCCAGCGCGATGGTGGCGATCATCGAACCGCAGTAGGACTCGAAGATGTCCGAACCCATGCCGGCCACATCGCCGACGTTGTCACCGACGTTGTCGGCAATCACGCCCGGGTTGCGGGGATCGTCTTCCGGAATGCCGGCCTCGATCTTGCCGACCAGGTCGGCGCCGACGTCGGCCGACTTGGTGAAGATGCCACCGCCGACACGATAGAACAGCGCGACCACGCTGGCGCCCATGCCGAAGCCGTGAATGTTGTGCGCGGTCTCCGGATCGTTACCGAACACCAGGTACAGCGTGCCCAGACCGAGCAGGCCCAGCGAGGCCAGCACCAGGCCCATGATCGAGCCGCCGTAGAAGGCCACGGTCAGCGCCTTGTCGGTGCCGAAGTTGTGCGCCGCGGTTGTGGTGCGGACGTTGGCGCGGGTTGCGGCGATCATGCCGAAGTAGCCGGCCACGGTCGAGCACACCGCCCCGACCAGGAATGAAATCGCCGTCTCGATGCCGAGGCCGGAAACGGCAAGTGCGACGAACAGCACGCCGACCGAAATCGCGATCATCGTGATTTCGCGGCGCATGAAGGCCATCGCGCCCTGCTGGATCAGCTTCGCGATCTGCGCCGGCTTGCCTTCCATCACCGGAAAGCCCGACATGACGCGGAAAATGATGAAAGCGACCACAAGGCCGACGATGCCAAGCACCGGCGGAATGAGCGTCTGATTCATTGGGTATCCCCTGACTTGTTATTTGTGAGTGAGAACGAATTCGAACATCGAACAACGGCGTGGCAACCGTCAAACCGCAACATTGTAGCCGCTTGCGCTCCCCGGATGCCCATTTCAGGCCGTTTTTGCAGCGCTTGGGATGGATGGCAACCGGGCAAATACGACGAAACCGGGGCCCCGACACTCCCGCCGCGTCGAATTTGTGCTAATGTACTAGCGCGCTATTACATTGGAACTGCCTTGAAGCCGCGTTCGGACATACATTTCGAGGATTTCGACGCCGGTCGCCGGGATCTGGCCGCGGTGCTCGCCGCACTCGATCGGCCCGAGCACTGCCTGGCGCTGCTGGAGGACCTGACCACGCCGGCCGAGCTCGAGGCACTGGTCGATCGCTGGCGCGTGGCGCAGTTGCTCGATCAGGGTCTGCCCTACCGCGAGATTCACGACCGCACCGGCGTCAGCGTGACCACCATCGGCCGGGTCGCGCGCTTTATCGAGATGGGCCATGGCGGCTACCGGCTGGCATTGGCGCGACTGCAGCAATCATTACAAGGATCAAGCGAATGACCGACACCCCGACCCGCATCAAGATCGCGATCCAGAAATCCGGCCGGCTGTCGGAGGACTCGCTGCGGCTGCTCAAGCAGTCCGGCCTGCAGTTCGAGTCGAGCAAGGACAAGCTGTTCTGGTTCGGCCGCAACCTGCCGGTCGATTTGCTGCTGGTGCGCGACGACGACATTCCCCGTCTGCTGCTTGAAGGCGTGTGCGAGCTCGGCATCGTCGGCGAGAACGTCGCCGCCGAAAAACTGCTCGACGCACGCAAGCACCGGCCGGAGGCGCACCTGGAAAATCTCGTACCGCTGCAGTTCGGCTTTTGCCGACTGATGCTGGCGATTCGCGAGGGCGAGGACTACACCGGCCCCGAACAACTGGCCGGCAAGCGCGTGGCGACCAGCTACCGGCGCCTGACCCGGCGCTGGCTGGACGAGAACGGCGTCGATGCCGAGGTCGTGCTGCTCAACGGCGCGGTCGAGATCGCACCCAGCCTGGGCACGGCCGACGCGATCGTCGACCTGGTCTCGACCGGCACCACGCTGCGCGCCAACCACCTCAAGCCGGTCGCGACCGTGCTCGAAAGCCAGGCCGCGCTGTACCGCGGCACCTCGACGCTGCCGCCCGAACGTCAGGCGCTGCTGGACAAGCTGGTCCAGCGCATTCTGGGCGTGCAGCGCGCGGCCGAGACCAAATACGTGATGCTGCACGCGCCGCGCGCGAAACTCGACGAGATCGCCGCCATCCTGCCGGGCGCAGAGTCACCCACCGTGCTGCCGCTGGAAGGCGAGAGCGACCGCGTCGCGGTGCACGCGCTGTGCACCGAACAGGTGTTCTGGGAGCACCTTGAACAATTGAAGAACGCCGGCGCCTCGGCCATCCTGGTGCTGCCAGTGGAGAAAATGCTGACATGAAGACCGTCGACTGGAACACTTTGGATGCGGCCGGCCGGGATGCGGTGCTGGCCCGCCCGCAGATGGAGAAAGGTGGCGAACTGGAGGCGATCGTCGCCGAAATTATCGCGAACGTGCGGGTAAATGGCGATTCGGCGCTGCATGAATACAGCCGCCGCTTCGACCGGGCTCCGGTCACTGCGCTGTGGCAGGACGTGGCCGAGCGCGCGCCACTGGACCCGGACCTGGACCGGGCGCTGGATCGGGCGATCGACACCGTGCGCACCTTCCACGCACGCGGACGACCCGATGACTACGCGCTGGAAACCGCGCCCGGCGTGAATTGCCGGATGCGCTGGCTGGCGCTGGAGCCGGTCGGCCTGTACGTGCCGGCCGGCAGCGCGCCGCTGCCGTCGACCGCAATCATGTTGCTGGTGCCGGCGCTGCTGGCCGGCTGCCGCGAAATCGTGCTGGCCACGCCGCCGAACGAACACGGGCGCGCCGATGATGCCGTGCTGGCGGTGGCCGCCAAGCTGGGGCTGGCGCGGGTACTGGTGTCCGGCGGCGCGCAGGCGATTGCAGCGATGGCCTACGGCACCGAAACCGTGCCGAAATGCAGCAAGCTGTTCGGACCCGGCAACCGCTTCGTCGCCGAAGCCAAGCGCCAGGTCGCGCTGGATGTCGCAGGTGCAGCCCAGGATCTGCCGGCCGGACCGTCGGAAGTGCTGGTGATTGCCGATCAAACTGCCAATCCGGAATGGGTCGCAATCGACCTGCTCAGCCAGGCCGAGCACGGGCCGGATTCACAGGTGTTGCTGGTCACCGATTCGACCGCGCTGGGCGATGCGGTCCAGGCCGAAGTTCAACGCCTGCTCGAAACCCTATCCCGCGGCGATACGACACGAAAAGCCCTCGAACATGGCGCGATCGTGCAGGTATCCGAAATCAATCAGGCCGTAGCGGTGAGCGAGCGCTACGCCCCGGAACACCTGATCATCGCCACGCGCGATGCCGAGACGGTTGCCGAGCAGATCCGTACCGCCGGCTCGGTGTTCGTCGGCCACCACACGCCCGAATCGCTGGGCGACTACATTTCCGGCACCAACCACACCCTGCCCACCGGCGGCTGGGCGCGCACCACCAGCGGGCTGGGCGTGGTCGACTTCATGCGCCGGATGACCTTGCAGACCGCCACGCCCGCGGGGCTTGCCGAACTCGGCCCGGCCGGTGCGCGCATGGCCGCGGCCGAAGGGCTGGACGCGCACCGGCTGGCGATCGAATTGCGGCTCGGAGGCCGTTCATGAGCGAGGGAATCCTGACTCGGCGTTCGATCCTGCACCGCCAGCCAGGCCTTGCAGGAGCTTGCCTGCAAGCGATTGCGGCGCGCACTTGTCCGAGGATTATCTCGCCTGCAGGCAGGCTCCTGCGGGGCTCAGGGGGCGAGCAGGAATGACGGCGAGCACTGATATCGGCGCATTGGCGCGCCCGGAAATACGGGCGCTGAAACCCTACGCCTCGGCGCGCGCGCTTGCTGATTCCGCCGGCATTCTGCTCAACGCCAACGAGAACCCGTTTCCGCCGCAAGGCGATGGTGGCCTGCGGCTCAACCGCTACCCCGACCCGCAGCCGCCCGAGCTCAAGGCGCGCCTGGCCGCACTCTACGGCACCGAGCCTGAGCGCCTGCTGATCACGCGCGGCAGCGACGAGGGCATCGATCTGCTGGTGCGGGTGTTCTGCCGGCCCGGCAGCGACGCGGTGCTGGTGTGTCCGCCGTGCTTCGGCATGTATGCGCTGTCGGCGCGGGTGCAGGGCGCGCCGGTGATCGAGGCCCGGTTGATCGAAGACCAGCCCGACTGGCGCGCACCGGACGACCTGGCCGAGCGCGCCGCCGCCTGCCGCATCGCGTTTCTGTGCTCGCCCAACAACCCGACCGGCAACCTGCTGGATCCCGCCACCGTGACCGCGGTGGCCGAGGCGATGGCCGGCTCGGGGCTGGTGGTCGTCGACGAGGCCTACGTCGAATTCGCGCCGGAAACGACCGTGCTGGAGCTGCAGCGCCAGTATCCACATCTGGTCGTGCTGCGCACACTGTCCAAGGCGCACGCGCTGGCCGGTTGCCGTCTGGGCACGGTGATCGCCGACCCGGCCGTCATCGACCTGCTGCGCCGCATCATTGCGCCCTACCCGCTGCCGACGCCGACGGTGCATGCCGCGCTGACCGCACTCGCGCCCGAGGCGCTGGATCGCGAGTGCGACCAGCTCGCCACGCTGGCAACCGAGAAGGCTCGGCTGGTGGCTGCACTGCGCGAGCATCCAAGGGTCCGGACGCTGTGGCCGGGTCATGCCAATTTCGTGCTGGCGCGGGTCGATGACGGCCCGGCGCTGATCGAACAGGCCGCCTGCGCCGGCATCCGGCTGCGCGATCAGTCGGCCCAACCGGGGCTGGAATACTGCGTGCGCATCACGATCGGCACGCCGGCCGAAACCGACGCCCTGCTGGACTTTCTCGAAGGATTACGCCCATGAGCCGCCGCAAGATTCTGTTCATCGACCGCGACGGCTGCCTGATCGAGGAGCCGGCCGACGAGCAGGTCGATTCGTTCGAAAAGTTTCGGCTGATGCCGGGCGCGATTCCGGCGCTGCTGCGGCTGAAAGACGCCGGTTACCGCTTCGTGCTGGTCAGTAACCAGGACGGGCTGGGCACGGATTCGTTTCCACGCGAGCAGTTCGAGGGTCCGCACCGGCTGCTGCTGCAGATCCTCGCCAGCCAGGGCATCGAATTCGACGCCGAGCATATCGACCCGAGTCGGCCGGAAGACCACAGCCCGAACCGCAAGCCGGGTGTGGGCATGCTGCTGGCCTACCTGCGCGACCCCGATCTCGATCGCGACCGCTCGGCGGTGATCGGCGACCGCGAGACCGATCTGCAACTGGCCGACAACATGGGGCTGGCGGGTTTCCGCGTCGGCCCGGAGGGGCGAAGCTGGGCCGAAATTGCCGACGCCCTGCTGACGCAGCCGCGCATCGGCCGGGTCGAGCGGCGAACGAAGGAAACCGCGATCGAAGTGGTCGTCAACCTCGATGCGAGCGCGCCGATCGAAAACACCACCGGCATCGGCTTTTTCGACCACATGCTCGACCAGCTGGCTGCCCACGGCGGCTTTGCGCTGCGCTTGAACTGCCACGGCGATCTGCATATCGATGAACATCACAGCGTCGAGGACTGCGCGCTGGCACTGGGCCAGGCGCTGGACCAGGCGCTGGGCGACCGTCACGGCATCGGCCGCTACGGCTTCGTGCTGCCGATGGACGAATCGCTGGCGCAGGTTGCAATCGACCTGTCCGGGCGGCCGGCGTTCGTGTTCGAGGGCGCATTTCCGCGCGAGTCGGTCGGCGGCCTGCATACCGAAATGGTCCGTCACTTCTTCGCCTCACTGGCCCAGGCGCTGCGCTGTGCGATCCATATCGAGGTTGCCGGCGACAACACCCACCACATGATTGAGGCCTGCTTCAAGGGCACCGGCCGCGCCCTGCGACCGGCGCTGGCACGCGGCGCGGGCGGCATGCCGTCGACCAAGGGTCTGTTGTAAGACCAACAACCAACCCGGCCGAGCCAGCCCGAGGCGCGATAATGGGCGCGGACTCGCGGAAACTCGGCAGCACACACCATGAATCTCATTACCCCGGTCTTGACCCTGCTGCTCGGCGTGGCCGTGATCCTGGCCGGCAACGGCTTGCTCGGCTCGCTGCTGGGCGTGCGCGGTCAGCTCGAACAGCTCTCCTCGGGCGTGCTCGGGGTCATCATGGCCGGCTATTTCGTCGGCTTTCTGGCCGGCACCTTCGCGATTCCGCGCCTGATCCAGCGCGTCGGTCACATTCGCACCTTCACCACGCTGGCATCGCTGGCCTCGATCACCGCCCTGGTCCACGGCCTGTACGTCCACGCGCCGCTGTGGTTCGTGCTGCGCGTGGCCTCCGGCTTCTGCGTGGTCGGACTGTATATCGTGATCGAAAGCTGGCTCAACGAGCGCACCGACAACGCCCAGCGCGGGCTGGTGTTTTCGGTCTACATGACGACCACGCTGATCGGGCTGGCGGCCGGCCAGTTGATGCTGATGGCCGGCGACGTGACCCGGCTGGAACTGTTTGCGACCGCATCGGTGCTGCTTTCACTGGGCCTGGTGCCGGTGGCGCTGACCGATGTGCACGAACCGACCCTGACCCCGACCGAGCGGCTGGGCCCTGTGGCTGTCTACCGGCGCTCGCCGCTGGGCGTGGTCGGCTGCATTTTTGCCGGTGCCTCGGCCGGCGCGTTCTGGGGCCTGGGTCCGGTCTTTGCCAGCGCGCTGGGGCTCGACACCAGGGGGATTGCGATCTTCATGGCGCTGACCATTCTTGGCGGCATCCTGCTGTTGTGGCCGATCGGCCGAATCTCCGACCGTTTTCCGCGGCGCACGGTGCTGGCCATCAACTGCACGCTGGCCTCGCTCGGTGCGACCGCTGCGGCCGTGCTCGCCGTGTCCGGTACCTCCTGGGTGATTGTGGCCGGGATGTGCTGGGGCGGCTTCGGATTTGCGCTCTACGCGCTGGCTGCCGCTCATACCAACGACCATTTCGAGCGCGAAGACATGCTCGAGGTCACTGCCACCCTGCAACTGCTATGGGCGAGCGGCGCGATCGCTGGCCCGATCCTGGCCGGCCAGCTGATGCAGAGCTTCGGGCCCGAGGCACTGATGTACTTCATCGCCCTGACCGGCTTGCTGCCGGCGATCTTCGCGCGCTACCGCATGAGCGTGGCAGCAACGCTGCCGGTGGAGCAGCAGGGCGAATTCGTGCCGCAGTTCGCGACCTCGCCAACGGCGCTGGAAATGCTGCCCGAGGATGACGACCCGGGCAACGACGAGCCCGCCGTCGCAGGGCCCGATACCGACGACGCGCCGACCGAAGAAGTCGACAACGCATGAAGCCGACCACGCGGCATCCATGAGTGCAGCCGTCGACCGGCCCCGGGCAATGGCCGTCGCGATCGCGGGCCAACTGGCCGTCGGCGGCGCACTGCTGGTGGGCGTGACGCTGCTCAGCTTCGTGCTGATGGTGCATTTCGGGCCGGACGCCAGCTTCGGTCTGGTCGGCAAGAACCCGACCGCCGAGACGATCGACCAGCTGCGCGAACAGCTCGGACAGAACCGCAACTTCTGGCTGCGCTACGGCGAGTACCTGCGCGAGCTGATGACGCTGGACCTGGGTTATTCCGACAGCACCGGCGAGCGGGTCGCATCGATGCTGGCGCGCAGCGTGCCGGTCACGCTGGCATTGATCACACCGGGGTTGGTGCTGGGCAACCTGCTGGCAATCGCGCTGGCACTGCTTGCGGCCTGGCATCGCGGCGGCTGGATCGATCGGTTGATTACCGGGTTTTCCGTCGTCGGCATGTCGCTGAGCGTCGTGATCGTCATCATCGTCTGCCAGCTGCTGTTCGGCGTGGTGCTGGGCTGGTTCCCGGTGCGTGGCTGGAACGTTCAGGACCTGGGCAGCTACGTCCATCACGTCAGCGTGCCGACGCTGGCGACGGTATTCGTTTCGCTGGGCTACAACACGCGCGTGTTTCGGGCTGTTGTGGTCGAGGAGCTGGGGCGCGATTACGTGCGCACCGCACGCGCGTACGGCGCCTCGCCGGTGCGCATCCTGTTTCGCCATGTACTGCGCAACGCGCTGATTCCGATTGCCACGCGCATTCTATTTTCGCTGCCGCTGGTGGTCGTGTCCGGCAGTCTGCTGCTGGAAACCCAGTTCGGCATTCCCGGCGTCGGCCGCCTGACTTTCGATGCAATCGCCTCGGGCGACCAGCCGGTGCTCAAGGCCGTCGTGGGTTTAAGCGCGGTGCTGTTCGTACTCGTCCAGGTGACCGCCGACCTGGCCTATCGCTGGATCGACCCGCGCCTGGCGTTGCGATGAGCGCGCTCTCGACAGCGGCTGCGACCACGAACGCGACGGCACCGCTGGCACCGTGGCGCAACACGCTCGCGCGGCTGCTGGCCGACCGCTGGGCCGTGACCGGGCTGGTCGTGGTCGCAAGCTTCGCGCTGATCGCACTGGGCGCGGCGCTGGGTGTCTGGGCCGGAGACTGGGCGGCGATGACGGCGCCGGGTTGGTCTCCACCGTCGGCCGAGCACTGGCTGGGCACGACGCGATTGGGCCAGGACATTGCCGCGCGCGCACTGTATGCCAGCCGCACGGCGTTCGAAATCGGCTTGGCCGTGGCCGTGGCCGCCACGCTGCTCGGCGGGCTGCTCGGCGGGCTGGCCGGCTATTGTTCCGGCTGTCGTGCCAGCACGTGGGTCGATGCGCTGGTGCGGTGGCTCACCGGCGTGCTCGAGGCGATTCCGTTCTACCTGTTCGTGGCCGCAGTGGCGTTCGCGCTCAAGGGCAATCCTTGGGCCATGCACGTGGCCATGATCGCAACGTTCTGGACCGGGACGGCCCGGCTGGTGCGTGCCGAGGTTCTGCGCATCCGCCAGATGGCGTTCGTCGAGGCCGCGCGCATGGTTGGACTCGCACCCTCGAAAGTGCTGGTTCGGCACATCCTGCCGCACACCGCACCAATCGTGCTGGTGCAGGGTGTGATCGCGTTCGTTGCCGCCATCAAGGCCGAGGTGGTGCTGAGTTTTCTCGGCCTCGGCGGGCAACATTCGATCAGCTGGGGACAGATGATTGCCGAGTCGACCAGCGAGGTGCTGGCCGGATTCCACTGGAACTTTATCGCCGCCTCGACGCTGCTGTTCGTGCTGGTGCTGGGGGTCAATCTGCTGGCCGATGGCCTGCAGGATGCGTTGGACCCGCGCCGGGCCGCACGCAGCACCCCCGGACCTGGACCGTCGCGGTCCGCGGACGGCCGACTGGCGCGCGCCGCCGACATCGGGTAGCCTCAACGGGTCCATTCCCGGAAGCCGAACATGAACCGATGGATTCTCGCGCTGCTCGCCCTGCTGATGCTGGCCGCCTGCGGAAGCGGCCCGACTCGCGTGCGTTCCGAGCCACCGGGTTTGCTGCTGGACCTGCTCGCGCTGGAGGGGAACCAGGCGCGCATCGTCGTGCTGCTGCACAACCGCAACGACCATGCGCTGGCCGTCTCCGCGATCGAGCTGCGCATGCTGTTCGACGACGAGGTGCTGTTCGAGCAGCCGTGGACCGTCAACCTGATGATGGACGCGCGCGGGCGCGAACGCGTGGTACTCGAAACGACGGTGCGCGCGAGCGCAGCCAAGCGGCTGACGGCTCTGGAATCCGGCGACCAGCCCAGCCTGCGCTACCAGCTGCAGGGCGGTCTGGAGCTTGCCGACCAGCGCGACATGCCGTTGGATCGCACCGGATTCCTGCATCCGGTACCCGGCCAGCCGGGTCAATTCCGCTGATGTTGGCGGCGGTCAACGGTGCCGTCGCGGCAGTCGGATTGCCGAAAGATGCTTGGTCGGTTACTCTAGACGGAATCAGCGTCTCACTTTCTTCGAATTTGACCCAGGAGCGGTCTCCATGAGCATGCGCATCGTCCTCGAGCTTTCCGAACAGGATCTGAAGCATTTCCGCAACCTCGCCCGCAAGGCAATGGAATCGGTCAAGACGGCCGAGCCCGAGCAAATCATTACCGGCGCCAAGACGCTGCTTGAAGAAGTCGAACAAAGCAGCGCTTCACAGTTCATCCAGGAACGCTTGCAGCAGATCCTGCTGTGGACCGACATGCTCCAGGACGAGGGCTGGGGCATGCAGGCAGTCGGACGCAAGCGCGTGCTGGCGGCGCTGTCGTATTTCAACCAGCCCGAAGACCTGATCCCGGACTACCTGCCGGGCATCGGCTACCTCGATGACGCGATCATGATCGAACTGCTGGCGCGCGAGTTGAAACCCGAGATCGACGCCTATCAGGATTTCGTGCGCTACCGTGCCGCCGAGGCGCGTCGGCTGGGCAAGGAGCCTGACTCGCTCAACCGCACCGAGTTCCTGGCCACGCGCGAGCAGGAACTGCTCTCGCGCATGCGCCGGCGGCGCGGAGCCGGCGGTGGCCGCAGCCGTGGACGGTCGCCGTTCTCACTGTTCTGAGGCGATTTCCGGCGCCGGTGGGCGCAGCATTTCCACATGTTCGATGCCGTCTTCATCGTAGGGCGCCGAGGTTGTCGTAAAGCCATGGGCCTGGTAGAACGCTTCCAGATGGCGTTGCGCCGAGATGCGAATGGCCACGGCGCCATGGCGTCGATGAATTTCGCTCAGCGTCCACCGCATCAGTTCATGGCCCAGCCCGCAACCGCGAGCACGCGACGTCGTCAGCACCCGCCCGATCGAAGGTTCTTTAAAACGACTGCCCGGCGGAGTCACGCGCGCATAGGCCCACAGGCGGCCCTGAGCATCGGACGCCTGCACATGCAGTGAATCGGCGTCCAGGCCATCGGCGTCCTGGTAGGGACAGTTCTGCTCGACCACGAACACCGCGATGCGTGCTGCCAGAATGGAGTACAGCGAGCCGCAGCCGAGGTCCTCGAATGCATCGGCTCGCCAGTTGAGCGATGTAATCATTTCCGGTGACTGCGACCGGTCCAGATTGGAGTCGACATGATTCATTCCCGCGATGATATCCGGCTGCTGGCAGCGGTGGAGTTCGATCGTATTCCGCCCGCTCGGCGCGCATTGATCGAACGCGATCCGGCCGACCGGCTGGCCGGCGCGATCGCCGAGGATCTCGCCCAGTGCGTGGCCTCGGTGATACAGGGCCACTTGCTGACCGGCCCGGCGCTGCTCGAGCCGGGCCAGTTGCTTTCGCCCGAGGTTTGCAACCCGTGGGCGACGCTGGCTTCGCTGGCCCGGCCCGGCGTGGCTGATGCACCGGGCGTGACCGCATTCGGCTGTCGCGACGGCCGCGCCTCGCACGCCACACTGGCGCCAAGACGCGCACCGCGCATGCCGCTGTTGTGCCTGCCGTTGTTGCTGCGCATGCCGTCAGGCGCGCGCGCCGAGACCGCCACCGAACTGGAGCAGCGCCTGTTCGATCAGGCCGGTTTGCGGCCGCCGGCACTGGCCGAACTGGCCGCAATCACCGGCGCCGACCCGGTCCATGGCCAGCTGATGACGGTGACCGACTTGATGGCACTGGTCAAGATGCAGCTGGCCGGCGCGGCGCTGGATGCGTTCTGGCCGCCGGCCGAACACGCGCTGCTGACGCCGGATGAGGAATGCGATCTGACCCTGCCGGCCGGACTCGGCGCGCACTGGTCGGTCGCCCGCCAGGCCTGGCAACTGGCGCTGCCGGCACTGGATGAGGCCGCGTTGTCCGATCCCGATACCGCGCTGTGGTTGCGCGCGTTCCGCCACACCACCGCGGTGCTGGACGAGCACCAGGTGCCGTGGCAGGTGATTGTGCGCGACGACGAGGAAGAACTGGATGCCGAGCAACGCTGGCTGTGTCGTGATCTCGGGCCGGCCGATGCGACACAAACAACGGACCATGCACGTGCCGTGCTGCTCGAGCCGGTCGGGCTGGTCGGCTACCGCGTCGTGCTGGATGACCGCGACTGCCTGTTGCTGCCGCTCAAGGCCGACGCCATTGGCGCGCTGCACGCGTGGTTGGGCGCACGCGGCATTGCCTTGCCCGAACGCTCAGGTTCGGGCCAGAGATGAGCGCGGCGCCGGACTGGGCGCGCGATCCGCGCCTGGACGGGCTGGAGGTCTACTGCGTCGGTGGCGCGGTCCGCGACGCGTTGCTGGGCCTGGTGCCGAGTGAGCATGATTTCGTTGTCGTCGGCGCCGATCCCGAAACGCTGGCCGCACGCGGCTTTCGTGCGGTCGGGCGCGATTTCCCGGTGTTTCTGCATCCCGAGACAAGTGCAGAATTCGCGCTCGCGCGCACCGAGCGCAAGACCGCGCCGGGCTATGGCGGGTTCACCTTCCACACCGGCTCCGAGGTCACGCTCAGCGACGACCTGCGCCGGCGCGACCTGACCGTCAACGCGATCGCTCAAGCGCGCGACGGAACCTTGCACGACCCGTTCGGCGGCCGCGCCGACCTTGCGCGCAAGCGCCTGCGCCATGTCTCGCCGGCCTTCGTCGAAGATCCGCTGCGCGTGCTGCGGCTGGCGCGCTTCGCGACCCGATTTGCTGAATTCACCATCGACGAGGAAACGCTGGCGCTGTGCCGCGAGCTGGTCGCAAGCGGCGAGGTTGACCACCTGGTGCCCGAACGCGTCTGGCAGGAACTGGCGCGCGCGTTGATGCACGACCGGCCGTCGCGCTTTTTCGAGGTGTTGCGAACCACCGGCGCGCTGGCGCGCTTGCTGCCCGAACTGGATGCCTTGTGGGGCGTACCGCAGGTTGCCGAATACCATCCCGAGATCGACACCGGCGTGCATACGCTGCTGGTCATCGACGAGGCCGCGGCGATGGATACATCGCTGGCGGTGCGCTTTGCCTGCCTGGTCCATGACCTCGGCAAGGCGCTGACGCCGGCTGAGCAGCTGCCACGCCATATCGGCCACGAGGCGCGCGGCATCCGGCCGGTCGAGCAGGTCAGTGAGCGGCTGAAGGTGCCGCGCGCAGTGCGCGAGCTGGCGCTGCTGGTCTGCCGCCACCACCTGCGCTGCCACCGCGTGCGCGAAATGCGCGCCGATACCGTGGTGCGATTTCTCGGCGAACTGGACGCGTTCCGGCGCCCGCAACGGTTCGAGGAATTTGTCCAGGCCTGTGCCGCCGACAAGCGCGGTCGCCTCGGAGCTTCGGGCCGCGACTACCCGGCCGGCGACTGGCTGCGGCGCGCGTTTCAGGCCGCCGCCACGGTCGATGCCGCGTCGCTGGACGAAACGCCTGCAGCCGGAGCCGAATTTGGCCGCGCGCTGGCGCGCGCGCGCGCCGCCCGAGTGGCCGCGCTTGAGCACGAAACCGTCAGTGGCGGAAGTGACGCCGCCCGGTAAACAGCATCGCAATGCCGTGGCGGTCGGCCGCGGCGATCACTTCATCATCGCGCTTCGAACCGCCGGGCTGGATCACCGCGCGCACGCCGGCTTCGGCCGCAGCCTCGAGCCCGTCGGCAAACGGGAAAAACGCATCCGACGCCAGGCAGGCGCCCTCCAGGGCCAACCCCTGGTCGCCGGCTTTCATGACCGCGATGCGACTGGCGTCGACGCGTGACATCTGGCCGGCACCGATGCCGACGGTGGCACCGTCGTGGGCCAGCACGATTGCATTCGAGCGCACCATGGCGACCACCGCCCAGGCCAGCATCAGATCGCGCCACTCGTCGTCGCCGGGTGGTCGCCGGGTGACAACTTCGAACTCGGCACGCGGATCGTCGACCGGGTCGATGTCCTGGGCCAGCCAGCCACCGTCGATGCGGCGCAGTTCCAGCGCATCCGGGTTTGCCGGCGCGGGCACGAGCAGACGCAGGTTGGTCTTGGCCGCCAGCGCCGCGCGCGCCTCAGGCTCGAAGCCCGGCGCGATGATGACTTCAAAGAAGCGTTCGGCCAGACGTGCGGCGGCTGCCCCGTCCAACGGCCGGTTGAACGCAACGATGCCGCCGAAGGCCGAGGTCGGGTCGCAGGCCAGGGCGCGTTCAAATGCCTGCAACGGGCCAGCGCCCAACGCCGCACCGCAGGGGTTGGTGTGCTTGACGATCACGCAACCGGCGGCCTCGCCCAGCGCGCGCACGCCGCGCCAGGCGGCATCGGCATCGAGCAGATTGTTGAACGAAAGCGCCTTGCCCTGCAGCAATTCGGCCGCCGCCAGTCCGTGGGCCGGGCGCTCGCGCTCGACATACAGCGCGGCGCGCTGGTGCGGATTCTCGCCATAGCGCAGCGCCTGGCGTTGTTCCAGCGCGAGGTTGACGATTGCCGGCAGGCCGTCGCTGCCGTTCTCGCGCGCGGCCAGCCACTGGCTGATCTGGCCGTCGTAGGCGCAGGTATGGGCGAAGGCTTTGCCGGCCAGCGCGCGCCGGGCGCTGGCATCGGGCACTGCCGGGAGCGCGTCGAGGATGCGGCCGTAGTCGGCCGGATCGCACAGCACGCTGACGCGATCATGATTCTTGGCCGCCGCGCGCAACAGCGCCGGGCCGCCGATGTCAATGTTCTCGATCGCCTCGTCAAAACTGCAGTCGGTGCGTGCGATCGTTTGCGCAAACGGGTACAGGTTGACCACGACCAGATCGATCGGCGGCAGATCGTGCTCGGCAGCGGCGGCATCGTCCAGACCGGCGCGCGCGAGGATGCCGCCGTGGATGCGCGGGTGCAGGGTCTTGACCCGCCCGCCCATGATCTCGGGAAAACCGGTGAAGTCGCTGACCTCGGTGACCGCAACACCGGCCGCACGCAGGGCCTTTGCCGAACCCCCGGTCGACAGAATCTCGATGCCGTGACCGGCCAGCGCCTGGCCGAGTTCGGCCAGGCCGGTCTTGTCGGAGACGCTGATCAGCGCGCGTCGCAGGTCCGTCGCTGCGTTCACAAGCCGTAGCGCCGGATGCGGCTGCGCAACGTGGCGCGCGTGATGCCGAGAATCGCGGCGGCGCGAGACTGGTTGCCTTCGGTGTGTGCAAGCACGACTTCGATCAGCGGCCGCTCGACGCTGTCGAGGAGAAATGCGTGCAGGTCGCTGGGCGGTGTCGAGCCCATGTCCTCGAGATACTGGCGGACCGAACGGCGCACCACGTCGCCCAGGCAAGGTTGGGAATCAGACTCGACCATTGCATTCATCATGACATCAGCAGAAGGGTCGCGACGCCTGGCGACGCCAGCGACCGAGCGGCAATGTAGCACATTCACCCCCCGGATCTGTCGTCCTGTTCGCTCTTCCTGCTGCCACTTCACAAGCCCCGCGACAACGCGCCGAACCCAGCCGGCTCAGTCGTGAAACTGCATGCTGAACCCGGCCGGCTGCGTGCCGTCGCTGGCCACCTGCAGCACCACCGGCAGGCGCAAGCCGGCACCGAAGCGGCCGTCCGGTCGCACACCGGGATCGAGGTAGTCGGCCGGCTGCAGACGACGCTGGGCAATCAACTGCTGGCTGGTATCGAACAGGCGAAGATCAATGGTCGGCCAGGGCACGTCCCCACCGCTTCGGTTGAGCAATACCGCGCTGATGACCCAGGCGTCCGGCAACGCCGGATGCGCATGCATGTCGCGCGAAACCACCTCGATCGCGCGCGCAGCCGAGACCACCGGCGGCGACTCGAAACCGGGCAGCGGCAAATGCACGCGCCAGGCCTCCGGACCGAACAATTGCAAGACCACGCCCGCCAGCAGCACGAGCGCCAACAGCGGCCAGGCCAGTCGCTGCGCGCGCGACGGAGGATCGGGCGCCAGATCGAGCTGCAATACCGGTCCGGCCGATGTCGGCGGCACATCAGAGCTGGGACCGTCGGCGTCGGGCGGCAAGTCAGGATCAGACGGCAGGGCCTGCGCTGCCAGCAACGGCGGCATACCATTGACCGGCAGCGGCCCACTGTCCTCGGCCGGCTGCGGATACAGCGCCACCAGCGCATTGATGGTGCGACCGCAATGTCCGCAGCGAACAATCCCGCCGGCCTGGGCCAGGTCGGCGATGGTCAGCGCCAGAATGCTTTGGCAGTGCTCGCAGCGCGTCCATGCCCGGGGCGGAAGATCGCGCATTACCGGTATCGCCGGTTCAGGAACCCGCACCGACCGGGCGAGTCAAGCGGCGATGGCGCTCCAGCTCTTCCGCCAGTTCGCGCTCCAGAACCTCCAGGCGCTGATCACTGGCGGCCAGGCGCTGGTTGAGGCTGCGAATGGCCGAGCGCTGCTGGTCGATCTGCTCCGACAGGTAAGGCGGTACCGGGTTGCCGGCACGCTCGAATTGGGCCGCCTGCGCGACCAGTTCGGCAAAGCGTTCGCGGGTCTGCTCGCGCAAACCTGTCAGCGCTCGACGTTCGGTCAACAGGGAATCGCGACGACCTCCGAATGCCCGTCGAACATCGTCCTCGGTGGGGAAGGCGGCCAGGAACAACCGATCCTGCTGTTGCTCAAGCTCGCGCTGCTTGCGCGCCTCAAGCTCAACTTTCTTGCGCGCTTCGAGTTCGGCCAGTTCGTCTTCACTGCTGACGCGTTCGACGCGCTCGGCCACCAGGCCCTCGGCAGTCAACCGCTGATGCGGCCGTGCAGCGGCCACCTCGGGCGGCAGCACGCTGCTGTAATGAATCTTGCCGTCCGCGTCGACCCACTTGTAGACCGTCTGCGCCAACAGCGCGGCCGGACTGAGCGCGAGGACAGCGGCAAGCAAGCCACAGCGGCTTCGGTTGATCACGATCCGACCCCGTAGCGTTCGCGGTAGTCGAGCATAGCAGACAGCATCGAGGAATTCGATCGGGGCCCGGTCTGCAATGCGGCGATCAGGTCATCGAGTCGGGCCACGGCGACCACGCGAATGCCCTGGTCGGCCAATGCCCGAGCAGCGCCTTGCATCCCGTCGCCAGCCCGCTCCTGCCGATCCAGACCAATCGCAAGTGCCACAATGTGCGCACCGGCCTGCTCGATGCGCGCACGCGCATCGGCAAACGCCGTACCGGCCGAAATCACGTCATCGACCACCAGCACGCGACCGGCCAGCGGCGCACCGACCAGCGAACCGCCCTCGCCGTGGTCCTTGGCTTCCTTGCGGTTGTAGGCCACCGGGATATCGATGCGATGGCGCTGCCACAGGCTGGCCGCGACCGTTGCCGCCAGCGGAATGCCCTTGTAGGCCGGCCCGAACAGCAGATCGAATTCGACCCCGGCATCCACCATCGCATCGACAATCGCATCGGCATATGCATCGGCCACGGCGCCGAGCAGGCGGCCCGAACAGAACGCGCCGGCATTGAAAAAATACGGGCTGACGCGGCCGGACTTGAGCGTGTAGCGACCGAATTTCAAGGCGCCGGCTTCGAGCGCGAGATCGATGAACTGTCGGGTCCAGGGCTGCATTGGCGACAGTGTAGCGCCGCGAAGTCGCTACCATGGGGTGGTTTATTTTCGGCTTCCGTCATGCGCATCATCACGCTCAACGCCAACGGCATTCGCGCCGCCGCCCGCAAGGGATTCTTCGACTGGCTCAAGCGCCAGCGCGCCGATGTGGTCTGCATCCAGGAGACCAAGGCGCAGGAACACCAACTCGAAGATCCGGTGTTTCGTCCGCGTTACTTCGACACTTGCATTTACCACGATGCTGAGAAGAAGGGCTACTCCGGCGTGGCCATTTACACCAGGAAGGAACCCGACAACGTGCAGATCGGCCTCGGCTGGGACGCCTTCGATCGCGAGGGCCGCTGGCTGCAGGCCGATTTCGGCAACACCAGCATCGTCTCGCTGTACCTGCCGTCGGGGACCTCGAAGGACGAGCGCCAGCAGTTCAAGTACGAGTGCATGGACCGCCTCAAGCCGAAGCTCGAGGACTGGGCGAAGTCCGGTCGCGACTGGATCATCTGCGGCGACTGGAACATCGCGCACAAGGAAATCGACCTGAAGAACTGGAAATCCAACCAGAAGAACTCCGGCTTCCTGCCCGAAGAGCGCGCCTGGATGGACCAGGTCTTCGGACCGGTCGGCATGCACGACGCCTTCCGCCGGATCGAGCCGCGGCCGGAGCAGTACACCTGGTGGTCGAACCGGGGACGGGCCTGGGACAACAATGTCGGCTGGCGCATCGACTACCACGTCACCAGCGCCGCGCCTGCCGACAACGTCGGTGCGGCGCGAATCTACAAGGACCAGCGCTTCTCCGACCACGCGCCGCTGATCCTGGACTACGACGCCGATCTCTGAGCTCCACGGAAACGAATCGAACGGCTACAGCAACCGCAGATGGACGCAGATAAACGCAGATGAAAGCAAATGGATGAATCGAGGCCACCTGCCAATTGCTGCGCGACTGCGCGCCGTTGCAGGAGCCCGGAACGTTCGGATCCGTTTCGTCAGCGCGGTGGCCGATCTCCGATGCCATTGTGCTCACGTGTCGCAACGGCAGCGCATTCTTCGATGAGCGGTCTTTATCCGCGTTCATCCGCGTTCATCTGCGGTTTCCCTTGTTTTCCGCGGTTGAACGTCGGAGACCGAGCAGATCATCATGTCGTCTGAGGCCGCGAAGCGCGGCTGGTCCGAGGCGGTGCGGGTCTACACCCGGCCGTCGGTGCTGCGGATGCTGCTGTTCGGCTTCTCCGCCGGGCTGCCGTTCCTGCTGGTGTTCACGACGCTGACGGCCTGGCTGCGCGACTACGAGATCTCGCGCTCGGCGATCGGCTTCTTCGCCTGGATCGGCGTGACCTATTCGATCAAGGTGCTGTGGGCGCCGGTGGTCGATCGTGTGCCGCTGCCGGGGCTGACCCGGGTGTTCGGCCAGCGCCGCTCCTGGATGCTGCTGGCCCAGTTCGGCATCATGCTTGGTCTGGCCGCCATGGCGCTGTCCGACCCGCGCGAGCACCTGACGCCGATCGCCCTGCTGGCGCTGCTGGTCGCGTTCTGCTCGGCGACCCAGGACATCACCATCGATGCGTTCCGGATCGAGTCCGACGACGACGAGTACCAGGCAGCGCTGGCCGGCACCTACGTGATCGGCTATCGACTGGCGATCCTGGTCGCCGGCGCCGGCGCGCTGTACATCGCCGATTACGCAAGCTGGACCGCAGCCTACCTGGCGATGGCGGCCTGCATGATCGTCGGCATGCTGGCGGTGCTGACCTCGCCCGAACCCTCGTCCCCGGAACGGCTGGACATCGAGCAGGATCCGCTGGTGCAAGCCTTTCGCGCCCGCACTCGGCTGGAGGGTTGGAGAAGAGAGGCAGGTGCCTGGCTGACCGGCACGTTGGTGGCACCGTTTCGCGACTTCATGGCCCGCTACGGCTGGCTGGCGCTGCCGATCCTGGCGCTGGTCGGGCTGTACAAGATCAGCGACCTGTCGATGGCGGCGATGGCCAATCCGCTCTATATCGATCTTGGCTTCTCGCTGTCGCAGATCGCCTCGGTCACCAAGGTGTTCGGTATCTTCATGACGCTGGCCGGCGGCCTGTTCGGCGGCATCATGGTGGCGCGTTACGGCATCTACCCGATGCTGCTGGCCGGCGCGGTACTGGTGGCCCTGACCAACCTGGTGTTTGCCTGGCTGGCCACGGTCGGCGCCAGCCTGCCGGCGCTGTTCGTCACCATCGGCGCCGACAACTTCGCCACCGGATTCTCGGCCACGGTGTTCATCGCCTTCCTCTCCAGCCTGGTGTCGCGCCGCTACACCGCAACGCAATATGCCCTGTTCAGCTCGTTCATGACCCTGCCCGGCAAACTCATCGGCGGCCCCTCGGGCATGATCGTCGACAACGTCGGCTACCCGTTGTTCTTCATCTACACGTCAATGCTGGGCATTCCGGCGATCCTGTTGATCGTCTGGCTGATGCGGCGCAGTCAAGCGCAGATCGACACACCTGAAATGCGCGGCGCGCAAGAGCCCGGTTGACGTGGTCACCATGTGTATATAGACTGATTTCATACACATTCATGGGCTTCAATCCATGCGAACCAATATTGAAATCGACGACAAGCTGATGCGCGATGCGCTTGAAGCCACGGGCCTGAAAACCAAGAAAGAGGCGGTCGAGCAAGGGCTCAAGGCGCTGATCCGGCTGAAACGACAGGAGGGGATCAAGCGCTTCAGAGGCAAACTCGAATGGTCGGGCGATCTGGACGACATGCGGCGGGCTTCGTGATCCTTGTCGATTCAAGTGTCTGGATCGACTACTTCAACGGCAACGACTCCGCAGAAGCCGATTTTCTCGACCGAAGTCTGGGCAATCGCGCAGTCGCAATCGGCGACCTGATATTGACGGAGGTACTTCAAGGGTTTCGGCACGAAAAG
>JAVVDV010000036.1:0-24835 GCA_032251355.1 Wenzhouxiangellaceae bacterium | reverse complement strand
GACGCGCCGCATGTCTGAGCGACCAAAGGGAGCGAGTTCGGCGCGTCCCGCCCGGACCGAGCATCGCAGGGGACCCGGCGCCAGCCGGGCGCCTTCTCGGCATGAGCGTTTTTGGTTACTTTTTCCGCTGAAAAAGTAACTCGCATCAAGCCGGCGAAGCCGGCGGCGAAATCGCTTTTTGCTTACTCATCGGCGCAAAATGCAGGTCGCACAAGCCCGCCGAAGACGAGCAGCAAAACATAAAAACCAAAAATGCCCACACATCGGTGGGCATTTCCGGTTTGCCTGGCCGCCCTCAGGCGACCACTATTGCGATGTAAACGTCTGCACCTGCACCGCGGTGTCAACACCGTCCTGCTCGCCGATGCTCAGCGGCAGGTACTCGTTGACCAGCCAGAAGAACAACTGGTTGGTGTAGAACGGGCTGAAGACCACGCCGCTGCGACCGCCGGGGATGATTTCATCGACGCGCGCGCGTTCCGGCGTCATGTTGGCGACCGTACGGCGCGCCGGTCCGGCGGAGAACATGAAGTCGTTCACGCGCTGGGCGCGCGGGTTGTAGCTGGAGGCATCGACGACGTCGAAGCCGCCCGAGCGCGGGATGCCCGGAAGTTCGTCGGACAGGTCATTAAGACCGAAACCGCGCGGCACGTTGAACGGCTTGACGCCCAGCGGGTGCTCGAACACGATCCGGTGCAGGCGACCCCAGCGGTAGTCGTTCAGGTCGGTGGAATTGGCAAACGCCGGTGCGAATTCGTCGCTGGCCAACAGATCCAACGCGGCCTGCAGGCTGGCCAGCAGGATGAAGTCGCGGCGGTCGGTCAGGCTCGGTTCGGGCAGGCCTTCGATCGCGGGCACGTTGAAGAACGGAATGCCCGATGCACCGATGCCGCCGTTTTCGTCGAAGCTGGCCAGCAGGTGCATGAAGGCGCGGTTGGCCTCACGACCGCCCGGCAGGTTGTCACCCAGCTGCAGTGCCTCGAGCGTGACATCGATGGAGTTGCGGATGGCCTGACCACGCCAGACGGCAAAGATCGTCGCGGCAACGCTGTTGGCGATCTCGGCCTCGTCCGGCTCGGGCAACTGGAACGGATTGTCGCCCGGATCGAAACCTTCGCGGATGCCGGTCGGGGTCGAGTAATCCCAGGCTGCCAACCGTGATGCCGCTTCCTGCACACGCGGATCAGCGGCGAACTGCGCGATGCCGGGCCATGCACCCTCGGCGATGGCGTTGCTGAACGAATCCAGCAGATGCGGCACCAGCAACTCGGCATCGAGCGCCTGGTTGTTGGCCTGCAGTTGCTTGATGTCGGCAACGGAGATCTTGTCACCGCTGTCGATCATGGATTGGATCTCGCGATCGATCCGCCCCATGCGCAGCGAGACGTAGCGCGGGCTGAGGTAGTAGATGCCCTGCCCGCCCGGACGCAACTGGTTGAGCGCGTTGTTGTCCAGCGTGGTGCCGACCGAGTCGTTGTTGCCGTTGGCGATATAGCCGCTGTCCGGGTTGACGATCTGCGGCATTTCAGCCAGCGGCAGCGCGGCGAAGTTGATCCCGCGCGTGACCGGCGCACCATCGACCGGCAACCAGTCGTGGTTGAGCGCGCCCGAGCCGTCGCGCAGCAGGAACGGCGGAATGCCGCCACCGACCGTGTTGCTCTGCAGGTCGGCGCGCAACGGCACGGTGCCGGTGGTGAAGTAGGCAATGTTGCCATCGACATCGGCGTAGCCGATATTCTGGCCGCCGACGGTGAAATTGGCCAGCGCGGCCTGAAATTCCTCGAGGTTCTGCGCGCGCGAGAAATCGCGGAAGGTCGACAGTTCGAAGGTCGGACCCCAGCCTGTGTACTGCACCGAAACACCGGTGGTAGCCGAGGGCTGGGCGACGATCGGGCCGTTATTGCGGCGCGGCACAATGAAGGTGATGCCGCCGCCGTCGAACGGCACGTTCGCGCGCGCGACATTGTCGGCGACGCCGTCGCCGATGCCGTTGACGAAGTAGGACTGGAACACGAAGCGCAGCGGCTCGGGCTGGCCGTTGTGGATCGAATGGGTCGGCAGGCCGAAATTGTTGACGACCAGGCTTTCCTGGTAGTAGTCGGTCACGTCGTGCGGGTTGACGGTCGCGCCCCAGCAGATGCGCAGGTTGCAGCCGAGCACGATCCGCGGCGTACCCGGGAACGCCACGCCCGCGACCGCAATGCCTTCCTCGCGAATGACCAGATTTTCCTTGATAAAGATCGGCGGCATGTCCAGCCCGAGGTGCGGATCGTGGGCCAGGATCGGGTAGCCGGAATCGGTGTGCTCGCCGGAAATGATGAACCAGTTGCTGCCGGCCGATTCGACATCACCGGCCAGCGACTGGCCGAACATCGGGATGCTGCGAATGCCGTCAACGTAGCCGCGCAGGCTGTCGATCATCTCCGGACTCAGCTCGGGCGCCCGGAACGGCACACCGGAGACCGCCTTGCCACCGTCCGCCTCGACCGATTGAACGCCGGCCCCGGCCGGTACCTCGATGATGCCGGCATCGGCGAACCAGGTCGGAATCGAAACCCGGTCATCCTCGGGCGCAATGCGAAAAATATCTTCCAGGAACAATGCCACGCCGTCAAAACCGACAAAGTCGCCGACGCCCTGGTAGGTCAGCAGATCGACTGTAAGTGCCGGATCTTCGGAATCAAACGACAGCTGGAACGCCAGCAGCTTGGCGATCACCACCGAATCGACCGGCGACCACGGTTCGGCCGAGGTCAATTCCAGCGGACCGTATTCCGGCGGCAAGGGGTTGCGCTGAAGCCAGGCATTGACGCCGTCGGCGTAGGCCTTGAGCCAGCCCTTTTCGTCCGGCGTCATGCGCACCCAACTGGCGAACGCGGCGCGTCGAAGGCCGAGCGTGCGCAGCTGGACATCGCTGCCCAAGGCGGCCGGACCAAGTACCTCGGCCAGCGTCCCGGACGACACCCGGCGCAGGAAATCCATCTGGAAGAAACGATCCTGGGCGTGCAGGTAGCCCTGGACAAAGGTGACGTCGCGGTCGCTCTCGCCGACGATGGTCGGAATGCCGTCGGCATCGGTGTAGACGGTCACGTCCGACCCCAGCGTCGGCACGGTTACGGTCTGCGCCGAAACGACACCGGCCAGGGCAAGCAGGGCCAGCAGCGCGAGGCGACGGGTCAATCTTGTTGTATTCATTGGTGTACCCCGTGGTCAATCGGTTTTGGAATAGCACGCCGGGTGGCGCATCGCGGCGATTATTGCACAGCCGGCCGGCAAGGTACACCGGGCACCGGGCAAGACTCACAGTCGGGTGCGCACCGCCAGCAACTCCGGGAAGAAACGATGCGCCAGCGCGCGCTCGAGAAATGGTACGCCGCTGGAGCCGCCGGTGCCCCGCTTGTGGCCGATGATGCGTTCGACCGTCTTGAGGTGCCGGTAGCGCCACAGCTGGAACGATTCCTCGACGTCGATCAGCCGTTCGCACAGCGCGTATTCGGTCCACCAGCGGCCGGTGTCGCGGTAGACGGTAACCAGCACCTCGACCAGTTCATCCGAAAATTCACGCGGCCGGGCGAAATCGCGTTCGATCAACGCGTCCGGCACCGGCAGGCCACGCCGTGCCAGGTGCATCAGCAATGCGTCATAGATCGACGGCCCGGCCAATGTGTCGAGCAGTCGCTGCCGGATCCCCGGCTGGTGCCGGAACACCTCGGTGAGCTCGGGCTGACGGTTGCCCAACAGGTACTCGACCAGCCGGTACTGCCAGGACTGGAACCCCGAGGCCGGGCCGAGCACGTCGCGAAACTGCATGTATTCGCTGGGCGTGAGTGTTTCCAGCACCGCCCACTGGTCGAACAGCTGGTTCTGGATCATCTTGACCCGCGCCAGGATCTTCAGGCACGGGTCGGGTCGATCGTCGGCCAGGTGCCGGATCGAGGCCTCGAGTTCATGGATGATGAGCTTGAACCACAGCTCGGCGGTCTGGTGCTGAACAATGAACAACAGTTCGTCGTGGTGCGGCGGATCGCTTCTCGGCTGCTGTGCCGACAGCACCCGGTCCAGACCAAGATAACGCTGGTAGTCCATGCGGTCGCGCAGGTCCAACTCGACTCCGGGCTCCAGCTCGCGTGCAGGCCTGGCTTCTCGGTGGTTCTTCATCCGGGGATCTTCGAACAGGGTTGGCCCCAGTCTACCGTCCGCGCAGCACGGCGGTATACTGGCCGCCAGCGCGGCACAGTGGACGGCTGCGCGGTCCGGCCGACGCGTTCGGCCCTGCGATTTTCAACCAACTCCGACGCGAGGTCCGGCATGGCGGCAACAATCGCCTCGTTCAAGGTCGATCATTTTCAGTTCCTGAACCCCGAGGGCCAGTTGGTCACCGACGGTCAGCCCATTCCAGCGCTGGCGCGCGACATCAAGCAGTTGCTGTCGCTATACCGGCTGATGACGCAAGTGCGCGTATTCGACAAAAAAGCTGTCGCCCTGCAGCGCACCGGCAAGCTCGGCACCTACGCCTCGTGTCTGGGCCATGAGGCCGCGCACGTGGCGATCGGCTCGGCCATGCGCGAAGAAGACTGCTTCGCACCGATGTACCGCGAGTACGGTGCGCAGATGTATCGCGGCGTCAAGATGTCGGAAATCCTGATGTACTGGGGCGGCGACGAGCGCGGCAACAACTTCTCCGGTCCGAAACACGACTTTCCCTGGTGCGTGCCGATTGCCACCCAGTGCCTGCATGCCGCAGGTGCGGCGCTGGCCTACAAGCTGCACCATCAGCCGCGCGTGGCCGTCAGCGTGGTCGGTGACGGCGGCTCGTCGAAGGGCGACTTTCTCGAGGCAATCAACGCCGCCAGTGCCTGGAAGCTGCCGCTGGTGCTGGTGATCGTCAACAACCAGTGGGCGATCTCGGTGCCGCGCTCGAAGCAGAATACCGCCGCTACGCTGGCGCAGAAAGGCATCGCCGGCGACCTGCACTCGGTCCAGGTCGACGGCAACGACATCATCGCCGCGCGCTACGTGATGGACAAGGTGATTGCCGCGGCGCGCGAGGGCAAGGGCGCCTCGGTGGTCGAAATGATGACCTACCGGCTGTCCGACCACACCACCGCCGACGATGCGCGCCGCTACCGCGACCAGGCCGAGGTCGACGCGGCGTGGAAGAAAGAACCACTGACCCGCCTGCGCAGCTACCTGATGGACCAGGGCTTCTGGGACGAGGTCAAGGAAGAGGAACTGCTGGCCGAATGCGCCGATCGCGTCCAGGCCGCGGTCGAGGACTACCAACAGCGCGTCGGCGATCAGCCGCAGGCGGTCGACGAAATGTTCAGGTACATGTACAAGGATCTGCCCCACAACCTCGAGGCCCAGCGCGAACTGGCGCGGCGCTACCCGCCGCGGGGAGGTCACTGATGGCCGAGATCACGCTGGTCGAAGCGGTCACGCTGGCGCTGGCCCATGAACTGGAAGCCGACCCGACCGTGGTCGTGTTCGGCGAGGACGTCGGCGTCAACGGCGGCGTGTTCCGCGCCACCGCCGGATTGCAGAAACGCTTCGGCGACGAGCGCGTGATCGACACGCCACTGGCCGAAGTCATGATCGCCGGCATGGCGGTGGGCATGGCCGCGCAAGGCATGCGCCCGGTGGTCGAAGCCCAGTTCGAGGGCTTCATGTATCCGATGGTCGACCATATCGTCAACCACGCCGCGCGCCTGCGCCACCGCACGCGCGGCAGGATGAGTTGCCCGGCCGTGTTCCGCGCGCCCTGGGGCGGCGGCATCCACGCACCCGAGCACCATTCCGACAGCAACGAGGCAACCTGGGCGCATTTCCCGGGCGTGCGCACCGTGATTCCTTCCTCGCCGGCGCGCGCCTACGGACTGCTGCTGGCCGCGATCCGCGACCCCGACCCGGTGGTGTTCCTGGAGCCCAAGCGCATCTACCGCTGGCAACGCGAGGACGTGGTCGACAACGGCGAGGAACTGCCGCTGGATGTGTGTTTCGTGCTGCGCGACGGCAGCGATGTCACGCTGGTGACCTGGGGTGCGATGGTCAAGGAAACGCTGGAAGCGGCCGAGGCACTGGACAAGGAAGGCATCAGTGCCGAGGTGATCGATGTCGCCACGGTCGCGCCGATCGACATGGCGACGATCCTCGAGTCGGTCGAAAAGACCGGTCGTTGCGTGATCGTGCACGAGGCGCCGAAGCACTGCGGCGTCGGCGCCGAGGTCGCCGCCGGTCTGGCCGATGAAGGCATCTGGCACCTCAAGGCGCCGATCAAGCGCGTGACCGGCTATGACACCGTCATGCCGCTGTACCGCGGTGAAATGAACTACATGCCCAGCGTCGAGCGCATTCTCGACGCGGCACGCGCAACGCTGGAGTTTGCATGAAGACCTTCAAGCTGCCCGATCTCGGCGAGGGCCTGCCGGATGCCGAGATCGTCGAATGGCTGGTCGCCGAGGGCGATACGGTCAAGGTCGACGACCCGATCGTGTCGATGGAAACGGCCAAGGCCGTGGTCGAGGTGCCGGCACCGTATGCAGGAATCATCGCGAAGTTGCACGGTCAGGCCGGTGATGTGATCAAGACCGGCGCGCCGCTGCTGGATATTGATACCGGTGAAGGTGGCGCGACGCAAGCGGCCGAGCCGCAATCGGACGCGCCGGCAGAGGCGACGAAACCGGACCCGGGCGCCGGAACACGCGAGGCGAAAACCGACACAGAGCCTGCGGCCGACGATGTCGGCCAGACCGGCGGTGAGCGTGCCGATACCGGCACCGTGGTCGGCAATGTCACCACCTCCGATGAGGTGGTCAAGGCCACCCACACGACCGTCGGCGGCGTCAAGGTCACGCCGGCGGTGCGCGCGCTGGCGCGCAAGCTGAAGGTCGACCTGGCCGCGGTCGAGCCGACCGGACCGGACGGCGTGGTGACCTCCGATGACGTGCGCAAGACCGCCGAGCAGGGCCCGACCCGAACGGCCGCGCCACCCGCCCGCGCGCCCGAACCCGGAGCCCACGTCCAAAGCGAAGATCCGGCACCGTACCGGGTCTCGCCGGAACCGACCGGCGAGTGGCAACCGATCCGCGGCACGCGTCGCACCATGGCGCGCGCGATGAGCGAATCGCACAAGCGCGTGGTCGCCACCACGCTGATGGACGACGCCGACATCCACACCTGGCGCCCGGACGAGGACATCACCGTGCGGCTGCTGCGGTCCTTGTGGGCCGGCGCGCAGGCCGAACCGGGCCTGAACGCCTGGTACGACGACGAACAGAACCTGCGCATGGTGCACAAGCAGATGCACGTCGGCATGGCGGTCGACACCGCCGACGGGCTGTTCGTGGCGCGCCTGCGCGACGTGCACGCCTCGGACCGGCAGGCGCTGCGCGGCGAGATCAACCGGCTGCGCGACAACGTCAAGAGCCGCTCGATTCCGCCCGAGGATCTCAAGAACTACACCATCATGCTGTCGAACTTTGGTGTGTTCGCCGGCCGCTACGCGACTCCGATCGTCAACCCGCCGTGCGTGGCCATCGTCGCCGCCGGCGTGCTGCGCCACGAGGTCGTGCCGGTGCTCGGCGGCATCGAGACCCACCGCATGTTGCCGCTGTCGCTGACCTTCGACCATCGCATCGTCACCGGCGGCGAGGCCGCGCGTTTTCTCAAGGCGATGATGGCCGACCTGCAACGCGGCGACTGAGCCCACCCCTCACCAACGAAACGACGTTCAAGGACAAGCACCATGCGCGTAACCATTTTCGGCACCGGCTACGTCGGGCTGGTCACCGGGGCCTGCCTGGCCGAAGTCGGCAATCATGTGGTGTGCATGGACATCGACGCGGGCAAGGTCAAGCGGCTCGAACACGGCGAGATCCCGATCTATGAGCCCGGCCTGCAGGCGATCGTGCAACGCAACCACGAAGCCGGCCGGCTGGACTTCACCACCGACGCCGAGGCCGCGACCGCGCATGGCGAAATCCTGTTCATCGCCGTCGGCACACCGTCGGATACCGACGGCTCGGCCGATCTGCGCGCGGTGCTGGCGGTCGCGCGGGCGATCGGCGCTAGCCTTCGGCCCGAGCAATTGGTGGTCACCAAATCCACCGTGCCGGTCGGCACCGCCGAGAAAGTGCGCGCTGCAATCGCCGAGACCCAGCCCGATCCGTTCCCACCGCGGGTGGCCTCCAACCCAGAGTTCCTCAAGGAAGGCGCGGCGGTCAAGGACTTCATGCAACCCGATCGCATCGTCATCGGCATCGATGATGATCACTCAGCCGAACAGCTGCGCCAGCTCTACGCGCCGTTCAATCGTAACCACGAAAAGCTGTTCGAGATGGATATCGCCTCGGCCGAGCTGACCAAGTACGCGGCCAACGCGATGCTGGCGACCAAGATCTCGTTCATGAACGAGCTGGCCAATATCGCCGAGAAGGTCGGTGCCGATATCGAGCGAGTGCGCATCGGCATTGGCTCGGACCCGCGCATCGGCTACCACTTCATCTACCCCGGCGTCGGCTACGGCGGATCGTGCTTCCCGAAGGATGTGCGCGCGCTGGCTCGTACCGCCGCTGAAAACGGTCACGCGGCCCGCATTCTGGAGGCCGTCGAAACCGTCAACGACCGCCAGAAGCAGCGACTGTTCGAGAAGATCCAGGCCCGGTTCGGTCCGGATCTCACGGGCCGGACCTTCGCGCTGTGGGGGTTGGCATTCAAGCCCGAAACCGACGACATGCGCGAAGCGCCGTCACTGGTGCTGATGGAAGCGCTGTGGGCGGCCGGCGCCCGGGTGCGCGCACACGACCCGAAAGCGATGAACGAGACCCGCAGAATCTGCGGCGAGCGCGCTGACCTGGTCCTGGTCGACGACCCCTACGACGCGCTGATTAATGCCGACGCACTGGTGGTCGTGACCGAGTGGAAAGCGTTCTGGAGCCCGGATTTCGACCGCATCAAGCGCGAGCTCAAACAGCCCGTGCTGTTCGATGGTCGCAATATCTACGATCCCCAGCGGCTGGCGAAGCTGGGTTTCGTGCACGAAAGCATCGGCCGGCGCGCCGGCGGTGGGGTCGACTGAGCGGCTGGGATCGCGGCGCTGTCAAAAAGAATTGATCGACAAAATGGCCTTTTTCCGCGCGGGATTGCGTAACACTCAGGACGGATCGTGTTCAATCGGGTCATCACGGGAGACGTCATGATTCATCGCTGCATTCTTCGCCTTCTGCTCGCCGGCTCGCTGTGCCTTCTCATCACCGCTTGTCCGTCGGGTGCCGGCAGCACCACCAACGTGCGGGAAAATTCCGGTCGCAACATGGCCGACGTCGCTGCCGAGCACTACAACGGCCCGAAAGCGCGCATCGCCGTGGCCCGTTTTGACAACAAGACCGCCGCCAGCGCCAGCAATTGGTACAACCCCTCGATCGGCGATGGCATGGCCGACATGCTGACCACCGCGCTGGTCAACTCGGGCCGCTACATCGTGCTCGAGCGCCAGAATCTCGATACCGTGCTCAGCGAACAGGATCTCGGCGCCTCCGGGCGCATTCGCCAGGACACCGCTGCGGCGGTCGGCGAGATCGAGGGTGCCGAGTTGCTGGTGGTCGCCGCGGTAACCGAGTTCGATGACAATTCCGGCGGCATGCAGGCCGGCGGCGGTGGATTCGGCGGCGGCATCTTCGGCGCGATCGCCGGCGGCACCCGCTCGGCGCATATGGCCATCGACCTGCGCGTGGTCGATGCCACCACCAGCCGCATCCTGGCGGCCACCAGCGTCGAGGGTGAAGCCAGGGATTTCAACATTGGCGGCGCGCTGGCCGGCTACACCGGTACGGTCGGGCTGGGCGGCGCGCTGTCGAGCTGGAAGAACACCCCGCGTGAAAAGGCGCTGCGCCAGGTGATCGAGGGCGCGGTCGATTACGTGATCTCTGTCACACCGCCGGCCATGCTGCGCTATGACGCAATGGGCCGTCCGGTCGACGGCTCGGCCGCAACAGCCAATAGCGGCTCAGCAACCCGGCAGGTCGTGATCACCGCATCGTCCTTGAATGTACGCGCCGGTCCCGGCTCGGGCAATGCGGTCCGGTTCGCGCTGTCGTCGGGTACGGTGGTCGATGTGCTCGCCAGCGCAGGCGACTGGCTGCAGGTCCGCGACGCGCAAGGCCGCGAGGGCTGGGTGGCCGCACAATACACACTCGAAGTCCAATGAATCCCCGCAGGAGGTTTGCCATGAACGTTCGCACACTCGTTGTTGTGTTGATCGCGTCCCTGACGGTCCTGCCGATGCAGGCACTCGCACAGGCCGGCACCAAGGTCAAGGTCACCCAGGGCTCGGGCCAGAACATGGCCGATGTCCAGGCCGCGCACTACAATGGCCCCAGGGCGCGCATCGCGGTGGCCCGGTTCGAGAACAAGACCGCCGATTCCTACAACTGGTACAGCCCGCAGATCGGTGACGGCATGGCCGACATGCTGACCACCGCGCTGGTCAATTCGGGTCGCTACATCGTGCTCGAACGCGAAAGCCTGGACACCGTTCTCAGCGAACAGGATCTCGGCGCTTCGGGAAGAATTCGCCAGGACACGGCCGCGGCGATTGGCGAAATCGAGGGTGCCGAGCTGCTGGTTGTGGCCGCCGTTACCGAATTCGGCGATTCCGGCGGCACACAAGCCGGGGGCGGTGGCTTCGGCGGCCGCATTTTCGGCGCCATTACCGGTGGCTCTCGCTCAGCCCACATGGCCATCGACCTGCGCGTGGTCGATTCGACCACCAGCCGAATTCTCGCCGCCACCAGCGTCGAGGGCGAGGCCAAGGACTTCAACATCGGCGGCGCACTGGCCGGATACACCGGTTCGGTCGGCCTGGGCGGCGGCCTGTCGAGCTGGAAGAACACGCCGCGCGAAAAAGCACTGCGCCAGGTCATCGGTGCCGCAGTCGAATACGTCATTTCAGTCACCCCGCCGGCGATGATGCGCTACGACGCTCTCGGCAACCCGGTCGGCCCGGCGTCAGCCGTATCCGCAGCCACCGGCAACGGCGGCGACAGCGGCGAACGCATCGTCATCACCGCACCCTCGGTCGACGCCCGACAAGGCCCCAATGCGTCCACATCCGTTTTCTTCACGCTCGGTGCCGGAACCATCGTCCCGGCAATCGTGCGCGCCGGCGACTGGATCCAGGTGCGTGATGACCAGGGACGGATCGGCTGGATTCCGGCGGAACATACCTTGACGGTGCAGTAGGTTTATCGATTGCCGGAGGAACGAGGTGGGTTACTTTTTTCCGCGGAAAAAGTAAGCAAAGAATCTGTTTCGCCGCTGGCTGCGCCGGCTTTGAGCGAGTTACTTTTTCGGCGGAAAAAGTAACCAAAAACGCTCATGCCGAGAAGGCGCCCGGCTGTCGCCGGGTCCCCTGCGATGCTCGGTCCGGGCGGGACGCGCCGAACTCGCTGTGGTCGCTTCGCTCCCGCCGCTCAGACATGCGGCGCGTCTTTATCCGCCCGGCCCTGCGCTTCTCGGCGCCTTCAAGGCAGAAGGGGTGCCACGCCCCGTCGTTCCGGGGCCGCCCAAGACAGGCAGAACCCGGAACCTTGGCCTACCGCCCCGATCCACTCCTCTGCCACGTGATGGAGATTCCGGGTTCCGCGGAAGCGGCCCCGGAATGACGGGGATGGTGTTCGTGGCAACACACCAGCGATCGCCACCCTGAAGCCGTTGGCGCCGCCGAGTATCGCAGCGGCCAGCGGGGCTTTCCGGTTCCGCATGTTTGAGCGACCGAAGGGAGCGAGTTCGGAACCGGCCGCTGGTCGCGAGAAACGCAGGGCACCGCGCCAACGGCGCGGCGGCGTCTCCGGCTGGGCGTTTTTGCCTACTTTTGTCGCGACAAAAGTAGGTCGCATGAGCTTGCGAAGCAAGCTGCGAAACGATCTTTTTGGTTACTTTTGTCGCAACAAAAGTAACTCGCTCAAAGCCGGCGAAGCCGGCGGCGAAACCGCTTTTTTGCCTACTTTTGCCGCGACAAAAGCAGGTCCCATAAGCTTGCGATGCAAGCTAAGAAGAACCCTTCAATCGAACCGCAGATGCCGGACCGACCGCCCCTGCTCGCGGATTTCACGCAGGGCGTCGATACCGATCGAAATCTGGGCGTCGACGAATTGCTCGGTGATCAGCCGGTCACTGGTATCGGTCTTGACGCCTTGCGGGATCATCGGCTGGTCGGAGACCAGCAGCAACGCGCCGGTGGGAATCTGGTTGGCAAAGCCGGTGACGAAGATGGTGGCGGTTTCCATGTCAATGGCCATGCAGCGCGTCCGGCGCAGGTATTTCTTGAACGTCTTGTCGTGCTCCCATACCCGTCGGTTGGTGGTGTAGACGGTCCCGGTCCAGTAGTCGCGGTTGTGATCGCGGATGGTCGAGGAGACCGCGCGCTGCAGGGTGAACGCCGGCAACGACGGCACCTCGGGCGGGAAGTAGTCGTTCGAGGTGCCTTCGCCGCGAATTGCAGCGATCGGCAGGATCAGGTCGCCCAGCGCATTCTTTTTCTTCAACCCCCCGCACTTGCCCAGAAACAGGCAGGCACGCGGCTCGATGGCGCTGAGCAGGTCCATGATGGTCGCAGCATTGGCCGATCCCATGCCGAAGTTGATCATCGTGATGCCTTCGGCGGTCGCATTGCGCATGGCCTTGTCGCGACCGCGCACCTCGGCACCCATCTTCTCGGCGAAGGCCTCGACGTAGTTGTCGAAGTTAGTCAGCAGAATGTACTTGCCGAACCCGTCCAGCGGCGTACCGGTGTAACGCGGCAGCCAGTTCTCGACGATGTGCGATTTGGTTTCCATGGGCGCGGGTATTCTCCGGTTGGTTGGCGTCATTGCCCGGCCAGCGGACCGAGCGCGTCGCGCAATTCATGCAGCCAGGGATCGAAATTCCGCCATTGTTCAAGACCGGCGCGGTAGATCGGCTGGCGGACCTGCTCGGAGCTGGCGGTGCGAACCGAGCGTCGGGTGCGATGATACTCGACGCAGGCCGACTCGAACGGCAGGCCGAGAAACTCCAGCATACACCGCACCTGCCCTTCCAGATCGGCGACCACATCTTCGTAGTCGATTTGCAAAATGGATTCGGGATACAACGCGCGCCAGTGATTCATCAACTCGACGTAGCCGCGATAGTAGCGGCCGATGTCGGACAGTGAATAACTGAACTCCTGGCCCTCGGCGAACAGCTGCTTGAAGCCGGAAAAACAGCAGGCCATTGGCGAGCGCCTTGCATCGATGATACGGGCGTTCGGCAGGATGCTCAGGATCAGGCCGATGTGCCGGAAGTTGTTGGGCATCTTGTCGGTGAAAAACGGCGCCTGCTGACGATGCACACGGGTCTCGTCGAGGTACTGTCGGCCAAGTTCGGCCAGACGCTCGGCCGGCAGATCGGCCAGCACCGCCGGATAACGCGGAGTCTCGCCGCGCTTGAGGCGGCCACCGAGGCGATGCGCAATGGCGAGGATGTTGGGCAATTCCAGCGTGCCGTCGACCTGGCTGTGCGAGGCCAGGATCTGCTCGATCAGTGTCGACCCGGCTCGTGGCAGGCCAACGATGAAGATCGGGTCGGGCGCGGGATCGCCGAGTCCAGCCAGTCGCTCGACCCGGGCCGGATCGAAAAATGACTGCTGGCGTTCGAAGTCGGCCTGCATGCGGTCGGCACTGTAGTCGAGCTCATCGTGCTTGAGCGCATTGCCCTGCCGGTACTGCACGAACGATGCCTCGAACTCGCCATCGTCCTCCAGCGCCTTGCCAAGCGCAAAGTTCAGGTGGTAGCGGTCGGCCCGCGTCAGCGCGTTGCCATCGACCTGCACGCGCATGCGCTTGATATCGTCATCGTCGAAGCGGAACGTCTTCATATTGGCCAGCGACCACCAGGCATCGCCGTAGCCGGGGCGAGCTTCAACGGCGGCGCGGTAGGCGGCAACCGCGTCATCATGACGGCCGATGGTCTTGAGCACATGCCCGCGCTGCAATTCGATCGCGGCTCGATCCATTGCGCGTTCGCGCGCGCGCTCGGCCAGGCGATCAAGCACAGCCAGCGCCTCATCGTAGCGACCGACGGCACCGGCCTGGTTGGCATAAGCCAGTTCGGCCGCCGGATTGCCCGGCTGGCGTCGACGCAATTCGGTTGCCTGTTCAAAGGCCCGGGCAAACTTCTGGCGCTTGTGCAGCACCTTGATGTAATCGGTGCGCGCGCGATCGAAATCCGGCTCGATCTCGAGCACGCTTTCGAGCAGGAATTCCGCATCGTCGTAGATATGCAGCTGCATGCCGAGCACGGCCAGCAGCCGCATTGCCTCGGGGTGATGCGGATGACGGTTCAGAAAGTGCCGACACAGGCGTTCGGCCCGGTACAGCTGGCCCTCGTGCAGCATCGAGGTGACCGAGACCAGCTCGGCAGGCAACGATTGCAAGCGCTGATGATTGGCCTCGGCGATCTGCGCGCGCTCGGACGAGCCTACCTTGCGATGCATCTCGGCCAGGAAACGCCAACTGGCGGCAAGTCCAGGATTGGCCGCGACGGCACGCTCATAGGCCGCCAGAGCCGCGTCGAAATTTCTGCGATCGCGATGGAGATGGCCAGCTTCCTGCCAGCCACGGCCGAAGTCCGGCGCGGTTTGCTGCAAGCGCGTAACGCTACCCTCGGCTTCGTCGTAACGACGCTGCATGCGTCGACAAACCGCCAGCAGGTACAAAGCCTGCCGATCGTCGGGGGTTTGCTGCAGAACGATGTCGAGATACTCGACGGCCGCACCAAAGCGCTGCTGCTTGAGCAGCGCTTCGGCCTGTTTGATCAGATCGGGCCCGGTCGGGGCGTCGACTTGCGGCGACTGATGTTCCATCTCCGAAAGTCTATCGCCCCGCACCGGACGCCGGTCCGTCAATTCGGCAGGAACCGGTATGAGACCCGGATGCCGGCCGTCAACGGACGGTTGGTGGTAATGCGCAGGATGTCGTCCTGATTGTTCAGGAACAACTCGGCGCGCTTGTCGGTGAAGTTCTCGACGAACGCGGTGATCGTCCAATTCTCACGCGCAATGCCGGCAGCGGCGTTGAGAATGCCGTACCCGGCCTGGCGACGCCGTTCTTCGGCCACCAGTGAGCTGAACGAGTTCTGCGCAAACTTGCCCGAGACCTGGACAAAGCCACGATCGGCCCACCCGAGATCCAGCGGTCGGTCGTAGCGTGCCCGCAGGAAGCCCTGCAGCTCCGGCACCAGCGGCAGCTGGCTGCCGACCGGCGCCAGCTCGATCACCTGGGCATCCACCGAGGTCAACTCGGTATCGTTGTACGAAACCGCACCGGACAAGGTCAGGTCGGTTGTCGCTCTCCAGGTGAAATCGGCCTCGATGCCGAAGATCTCCGAGTCGGCCGAGTTTTCGATGAAGGTCAGAATCGAAACGTTCTCCGGATCGAAGCGCGAGACCTGCATGTTGTCCCACTCGACGTAGTAGGCGCTACCGTTCAGGCGCAGGGTGCGGTTGAACAGCAGCGTTTTCCAACCCAGTTCGTAGTTGGTCACGTCATCGGTATCAAAGGTCGCGCTGACGGTCGGGAACGCGGGATTGGCCGACGGAATACCGCCGCCACGGTTCCAGCCACCGGGGCGGAACCCTTCCGAACGCGTCAGGAAAAACAACATGCCTTCGCGCGGCGTCCACGACAGATTGAAGCGCGTGATCACATCATCAATCTTCAACGGATTCGGCGAGTGGCCACCGGTGATATCGAAGTCGCGTCCACCCGGACCGGCCTCAACCGAATCAACCGAGCCGAGGAAAATACCGTTGGCGAAATTGGATGAACCGGCGAAGTCGGATTCAATTTCGTACGCGCGCAGCCCGACCGAAGCCGTCAGCGTATTGGGTATGATCTGATAGCTCAACTCACCAAAACCGGCAATCTGCTCCTCGGTCCGGGTGATGTCGTTGAAAAACGCCACACCCGGCGGACGCGTGTCGGGATTGACCGATACGGCGGTGGCAATCGGTGCGTTCGGCGCAAATCCCAGATCGGGCGTCGCGGCATACACGAAGTCATCCGTGGTCTCGAGTTCGTAATCGTCGTAAAACACACCGGCGATGGCGCGCCAGCGGTTGGTCGCAGGCGTCGAGATCCGGAACTCATGCGTATTGCGGGTATGGTCCTGCTTGATCTGGACACCCTTGGTGGGATCCAGGCAAGCCCGCGTATCGGTGATGAATTGCGGATCAATGTCGTAATTGACGATGTAGTCCGGGTTGTCGTAGGTGCAGGTGTAGTAAGCGATGAATGCACCGGCATTGTTATACCCGGTGTAGTCCACCGACTGCTCGACCTCGCGGTACAGGTAGGCACCGGTATACACCGCTTCAAGCATGCCCAGCCGGCCGTTCAGTGTCCACGAGGTCTGGTTGAACTTGTCATCCAGTTCATCGGGGAAGAAGCGCGACACCTTGAGATCGCCGACTTCGGGATCGTAATCGAATACACCATCGGAGCCAATGTCCTGATAGGTATTCTGGATCAACAGATTCCAGTCGGGATTGAACTCGTGGTACAGGCCGATCCGCAGGCCCTTGTAGAAGCTGTCGTTGAAGTTGTCCTCGACCAACTGGTTGTTGTCGATGGTCTCGAACGTTGCATCTTCACCGACTGCGGCAAGACTGACCGCCGACTCCGAATTGATGCGCGGATCGGCGGTGAACTCGCCACGCACGTTATCAATGTAGCCGCCGTAGTGGACGCTGTAGAAGGTCAGACGCGCGGCCGTGCGGTCGCCGATCGGCAGGTTGATGAAGCCCTCGCCACCGCTGTTCATTTCGCCGTTCTTGGTAAACGACGCCGTGCCGGTAAAGCCGGCATCGAATTCATACAGCTTCGGTTTATTGGTGATGTAGCGAATCGTGCCGGCCTGCGAGCTGGCGCCGAACAGGGTGCCCTGCGGCCCGGGCAGCACCTCGATGCGCTGCATGTCGGTGACATACACATCCAGGTTGCGCCCCGGTGCGGTGACCGGCTGTTCGTCGAGATACAACGCCACGTTCGGCTGCGTACCTTGCGCGCCCGACAACAGCACGGTGATCGGCTGTACGGCCATGCCGCGCAGGAAAATGGTCTGCTGGCCCGGCCCACGACTGGCGGCATTCAGACTCGGCACGCTGTTGCGCAGATCATCGAAGTTGTTGATGCCCAGTTCGTTGAGCTGTTTTTCATCGACCGCCTGCACGGTCAACGGCGCTGATTGCAGATCGACCTCTTCGGTCTTGGTCGCCGTCACGACGATGGTTTCGACGGCACGGCTGTCGCGATCCGGCGCATCGGCCGCATTCTGATCCTGTGCCTGCAGCGACGTCGCACCGGCGGCCAGCCCCCAGAAAATGGCTTGCGACAAAGGACTTCGTTGAGCGAGTAATTGACTTGTATTCATCGTTTCGTTGATTTCACCTCGGTTTGGGAAAAGCATGGTCATGAAAGGCGTTACAGCGCATCCGTCCGACAGACGCGCACCGATTTCCCGACTCCTGCAAGCACGACGATGTGGACTGGCGATGGCAACCGACACGAGCTGTCGATGGACAGACCCCGGCTACGTCGCTCGGTGAGCAACGCATCTCGTCGATGGAATTGACGCCATACGGCCCGCGCACGCGACGCGGTTGAATTGCCGTTGTCAAGACGGATCCCGGCGATCGGCTTCGCGATCCGGGCAGCACGTTCGCAGATGCGAACGATTTCAAACAACCGGTGAGGATGGTGCTACAGGTTCACCGATCAGCGGAGTGGGACGGTATCATTATTCTTATTCAGTCCCAGGCGCGAGAGACTCGTGCCGGAATACGTCTTTTGCTTGCTTCAGCTCGGCAACAACCATTCGCTGCCGAAATTTGGAAATCGCAACCCTTTTATTTGACCTGCTCGATTATGTTAACACGTCTTAACATATCGTTTTTCACGACCCACTGAGGACCGAATGATTCCGATTCCCTCCGCCGGCCAGCGCACGGCCGCGACGCGCCTGCACCGTTCATGAGCGGCTCGCAACCGGGCGCTCATTGCGGCTCAACCGCAGCCGGAAGCATTCGAGCCTGGGCACCGGCCAGCGTCGGCAATGTCGCGGTCGGCTTCGATCTGCTCGGCCACGCGCTGGCCGGGCTCGGTGATACGGTCACGCTGTGCCGGAGCGAGACGCCCGACATCGTCATCAGCGACATTCGCGGCGTGGTCACCGAACTGCCGCGCGCGACCGCCGATAACACCGCCGCGCGCGCAGTCAAGGCGCTGCTGGACGCGCACGGCATCGACCAGGGTTGCCGAATCGAGATCGAAAAGGGCATTCCGCTGGCCTCCGGGCTGGGCGGCTCGGCCGCCTCGGCGGTGGCTGCCGTGGTCGCCGCAAACCGCTTGTTCGGGCTCGGCCTGTCTGCCGAAAAACTCTACCCGTTCGCGCTGGCCGGCGAGACCGTCGCCAGCGGTGCCGCCCACGGCGACAATGTCGGCCCGCAACTGCTCGGCGGCCTGGTGCTGGCCACGGCCGATCGACTGGTCGCCATTCCAGTACCCGCAGGTCTGACCGCGGTGGCGGTTCATCCCGAGCATCGCGTCAACACGCGCGACGCGCGCGCTTGTCTCGCCCAGCCGTTCGAACTGGCCACTGTGGTGCGCCAGCAGGCCGCGCTGGCGCTGGTGCTTAGCGGCTGCTACGACAATGATCTGGAGCGCATCGGCGCCGGGCTCGAAGACGTGATGATCGAGCCGCGGCGCGCCGCACTGGTGCCCGGCTTTGCTGCGGTCAAGGCTGCCGCGCTGGATGCGGGCGCACTCGGCGCTTCGATTTCCGGCGCCGGCCCGACCGTATTTGCCTGGTTTGCCGAAGCTGAGCGCGCCGCGGTCGCTGCCACGAAGATGGTCGATGCCTTCGCCGCTGCCGGCAAGTCGGCCACCGCACACGTCTCGCCGGTCGCCGCGCCGGGCGCGCGCGTAATCGCCGTAGACGACGACAACGAACCGGACCACTGAGACCATGGACCTGATCAGCACGCGCAACGCGAACGTCACCGCCAACATCGATGATGCACTGCGCGCCGGACTGGCACCCGACGGCGGACTTTATGTGCCCGCGCGTCTGCCGGGCTTCGACCCGTCGCGCATGGATGCGCATGCCGCTCTCGGCAAGACCGCGCTGGACGTGCTCAGCCCCTTCTTCGAAGGCTCCGGACTGGCCGAGCGGCTCGATGCCATCTGTCGCGATGCCTTCGACCTGCCGCTGCCGATCACGCCACTGGCCGGGCACGAGCAGGTCTGGCTGCTGGAACTCTACCACGGCCCGACCGCAGCCTTCAAGGACTTCGCCGCGCGCTTTCTGGCCCGCTGTCTGGGTGCCTTGCGCGCCGATGACGCCGCAGACCAGACGGTGCTGGTCGCTACCTCGGGCGATACCGGCGCGGCGGTCGCGGCCGCGTTTCACCAGCGACCCGGCTTCCGCGTGGTGATTCTCTACCCGCACGGCCGCGTGTCAGATCGCCAGGCCCACATGCTGGGCGCGTTCGGCGACAACGTCCATGCCTTCGAGGTGCGCGGCGACTTCGACGACTGCCAGCGCATGGTCAAGCACGCGCTGGCCGACGCAAACCAGGTTCGGCGTTTCGGCCTGACCTCGGCCAACAGCATCTCGATCGGCCGGCTGCTGCCGCAGATTGCCTACTACGCCTGGGCCGCGCTGCGGCTGGGCCGGGAGCAGCCGATCGACGTGATCGTCCCGACCGGCAACCTCGGCAACGCGCTGGCCTGCGTGCTGGCGCGCGAGATGGGCTTCGGCATCGACCGGGTGCACCTGGCCACGAATGCCAACCGCACCCTGCCCGACTACTTCGGCGGCGACGATTACCGCGGCCGCCCGGGCCTGAAAACGCTGGCCAACGCCATGGATGTCGGCGACCCGAGCAACTTCGAACGGCTGGTCTGGCTGTACCGCGAGCACGACCTGCGCGATGCCGGTATCGACGCCGAAAGCATCGACGACGACACCATCCGCGCATGCATCCGGCACGAGCACGCCGCGCACGGCTTGCTGGTGTGCCCGCACACGGCCTGTGCACTGGAACGCCTGGCTCGTTTGCGAGAGCACGGCCATCGCGTGCCAACGCTGGTCGCCGCCACCGCCCATCCGGCCAAGTTCGAGACCGTGATCGAGCCGCTGGTCGGCGAATCGGTGCCGCTGCCGCCGGCGCTGGCCGAACTGCTGGCCCGGCCCGCAAATGCAAGCCCGCTGGAGCCGCAACCCGACGCTCTCATCAACGCACTGGCAGCCCTCGATGAACCGGATTGAGCCGCTGCGCACGGCCGACTTCCGGGCCGCAATCTTCGACATGGACGGCCTGCTGATCGACTCCGAGCCGCTTTGGCAGGACGCCGAAATTGCCGTCTACGAGCCGTTCGGCGTGCCGGTCGACCGCGAACTGTGCCGCGCCACCGCCGGGCGACGCATCGACGAGGTGTTGTCGCTGTGGCACCAGCGTTTCGACTGGACCGGCCCGCCGGTGGCCGAAATGGCCGCGCGCGTGCTCGAAGATGTCACCCGCCGCATTCTCGACCACGGCCAGCCACTGCCGGGCGTGCATGCAACGATGCAGCGCCTGCAGGCAGCCGGGCTGAAGCTCGCAATCGCCTCGTCGTCCCCGCCCGAGTTGATCGCAGCGGTGGTCGAGAAGCTGGCCATTGGCCAATACCTTGAACTCACCCACTCGGGCATCCATGAGCCACAAAGCAAGCCCGACCCGGCCGTGTTCCTGACCACCGCCGAACGCCTCGGCGCAGCGCCCGAACGCTGCCTGGTGTTCGAAGACGCGCCCAGCGGGGTCGAGGCCGGCAAACGCGCCGGCATGACCGTCATCGCCGTACCCTCAGTGTTCCCTGCCGACCATCCCGGCATCGTTGCAGCCGACCTTGTGCTGACCAGCCTCGAGGAATTTGCCCTTGCCTGACCCGGCCAAATACCTCGAGCGCAGCGAACGCGCACCGGTTCGCGCAGTGCAGGCAGCGCGCCGCACGATTGAACTGGCCATACTGGCGCTCTGCGCACTGCTGCTGACCGCCTGCCGATCGAACACACCGGATGCCGATGACTGGCAACTCGGCGCCGAAGCCGACGGCATCGCGACGGAGATTGCCCTGCCCGCGGCGCTGGTCGCGGGCGCCGGAGCATACCTGGAACTGATCGAGCCGACCTACGTCATCAAGGAACAGGCCCTCTACCTGCCGGTCGTGTCGGCCGCCGGCAAGCAGGTTTTTCGATACACCATCGACACGCGCCAGGGCCAGTGGCAAGACAGCGCGCCGGCGGTGTCCGGCACGCATCGACCGCTGCTGCGCGGCGACGTGCTGTGGGCCGGCAGCCGCGTCGCACGGGCAGCAGCCCCGCGACCCGTCGCGCAACCGTTCGGCAAGGCGGAGCTTCGCCTGAAGCTTGAAGAAACCACCTACACCCGCCGCTGGTACAACATCGGCTTTCCGTTCGGCCAGTCAGGCTGGATGAGCGAGCAATACGGCGACGGATTCCTCGCGGTTCACTTCGAAGCGCCCGCAAGGCAAGCAACCCTGCTGCTGTCGCAACACTACCGCGCAGATAACATTCCTTTCCAGGTCGCCTGGACAGCCGATGGCCGTTACGTGGTGGCGATCGAAGTGCTGTCGGAAGCCGCCCTTCAGCGCGACGGTATCGGCCGGCCCCCGGCGCTGCGACTGGCCGTATTCGGCCCGTTCCCGGTCGAGCGTACGCCGGCAGGAGTCGTGCAGGCATTGGCACAGGCCGATGAACGCCAGCGCCAGCGCGAACTCGATACGCAACTGCGCGACGGACGGATCGGCCCGGAGGCACGCTACGGTCCGGCCTACTCCGAACTGCTCGCGACCCTTCGCGACTGCACCGAATTGCTGGCCATCACCGGCCCGATCGAACGCCTCGAACTGGTGCCGAGCCAGACGCTCGAGCTCTCCGATGGCCGCGACGACAACGACGGCTGGTACTTCCAATTCGAACTCGAGTCGGCCTCGGGCCGGGGTGCCCTGCTGGCTGCGGCCTTCCGGCCCGAAACGCCCCAAGCCGTGCGCGCAGAAATCACCCGCAAAATCGTGCCCTTCGACCTGACCTTCAATGGCGAAAGCCATCGCTTTCGGCACTGCGAGTCGCAGTGAGCACCGCAGGCTGCATCCTTGGAACACCCGGTAGCCCCTACCCGAGACCCCGGCCACGCAACTTCCGATCGTTCAAACCCCTTCCCCCCACCACACCCATCCGGCGCATCAGACATCAAGCTGACGGCGCATCACCTGTAGATATTGATCCGGGCGCAGGATTGGGAGCAGGCGAAGAATGCAAGGGGGTTGACGGTTTTGGAATCGAAGACAGGCAAAGATGACTGCAAAAATCGACGAGGACTATCGGCTTAAATTGTTTCCTGATTACGTACTTGTTTCCGCCATGCCCCGGAACGAAGAGCGCGGCGTAGGGTGGGTTGAGCCACAGGCGAAACCCACCGGGCGAGCTTGAAGCGACCAAGGCGCATCCGCGTTGGGTGCGGTGCGTGTTCGCTGCGCTCGACGCACCCTACCACGGGCACGGCGGTGTTCGGGGCACTCAGTGCAGCCTGCCGAATTGTCATCGATGATCGTCGATGGCTGAGAAAAAATACGTAACCAGGAATTGTTTTGCATGGTCTGGGAGTGCCCCGCCGCCCAGGTCGCCAAGGAGTTGGGCATCTCCGATGTGGCGCTGGGCAAACTGTGTCGCCGGTATCGGAAAGACGGAATTCTCGGCGAACAGGGCCATTCGGTCTACTTCAAGGTGGAACGCACAGGGGATTGATGTAGGCGGAGTCATTGCCAACCTTCAGGAGCCTGCACTGCCCTATCGGCCGCGTGGCGCTATCATGATCTTGGGTGGCAACTGGCAAGCGCACGTGATCCCTCATCAAACGTTGAAAACACGTCAGCGTGCCGAACGGGACCAATGGCCGACGCCGTTGGCTCTGCGGGTTCACCGAGCCTTAAGCTGGCTGGAGCGCGCCGAGCGCTGCTCGGATGACGATGGTCGCTTTGTTTTCCTGTGGATTGCCTTCAATTCGGCCTATGCAGCGGAGACCGGATCGACCCGTCCCGTTGAGGCCCAACGGTTCTCGGACTTTTTGGGACGCCTCGTTGGCCTGGATGAGCACCGTCGATTGCCTGAACTTATCTGGAGGCGATACTCCAGCGCAATCCGTCTCCTGCTGAGCAATCAGTACGTTTTTCAGCCCTATTGGGATCACCAGAACGGCATCGACAATAGCGAGAAGTGGGAAGAGCGATTCTCCAAGGCCAATACGGCAGCCCACGCAGCGCTGGGACGTCACGACACCGGTGCGGTCCTGAGCATTGTCTTCTCGCGCCTCTACACGCTTCGGAATCAACTCCTCCACGGCGGAGCGACCTGGAACAGCGGGATCAACCGGGACCAGCTGCGGGACGGATCAGCCATCCTGGGCGATGTCGTGCCGGTCCTGATCGAGATCATGATGGATCACCCCGGCGAGCTCTGGGGTGAACCCAGCTACCCGGTGGTATCAGACTAGAGGCTTTTTGGATGGGCACCAAGTTCCTGAGCAAATCCCGATTCATGTCCGGCCAGCAGTGCGAACTCAAGCTCTGGTACGACGCCTACCGGCGGGATCTGGCCACCCCTCCCTCGGAACAGCTGCAGGTCCTGTTCGACACCGGCCATGCCGTGGGACATCTGGCCCAGCAGCGCTGGCCGGGCGGTGTCGAGGTGGGCTTCAAGCCCTGGGAGCGCGATCCCGCCGTCGCCCAAACCCGGAAACTCATGGCTGACCCCAAGGTCCCGGCGATCTACGAGGCAGCTTTTCTGCATCAGAACCTGTACGTGCGGGTCGACATCCTGGCCCGCACCGACACCGGCTGGGATCTGGTCGAGGTCAAAAGCTCCACCCGACCCGAGAAAGAAGTCTTCCTCCAAGATTTGGCGGTCCAGTACTGGGTGCTCAGCCAGTTGGGAGTGCCGCTCCGGGAAGTCGGAATTCTGGTGCTGAACAACCAGTATGTCTATCCGGGCGGTAACTATGATCTGCAGGCGCTTTTCCGATTCCACGAGGCCACCGAGTTCTGTCAGGAACACAGCGGCTGGGTGGGCAGCGACGTTCAACGCCTCCACGCCGTGCTGGCACGATCCGAGCCACCGGCGGTCGAGATCGGCGACCACTGCTTCCGACCTTACGAGTGCCCCTATTACGCCCACTGCAGCGAAGGCTTGATTGAGGTCGAGCACCCCATCTCCGACCTGTACCGCCTGAGCCAAGGCCGTCGGGAAGAACTCATCGCCAGCGGGGTCGAGACAATCCCGGACATCCCGGAGGATTTTCCCCTGAGCGATGTTCAGGAGCGGATCCGCGAAGCCGTCCGAACCGGGCAGCCGTGGCGATCTGCCGAACTCGACGATCGCCTCAATGAGGTCGAGTGGCCGCTCTACTATCTGGACTTCGAGGCCTTTCAGCCGGCCCTGCCCCGGTTTGTTGGCACAAAACCCTACCAGGCCATTCCTTTCCAGTTCTCGCTGCATGTGCAGGCCAGGCCAGACGACCCAGTCGAGCACCACGAATACCTGCACACTGAAAACACCGATCCCCGGCCAGACCTGATCGACCAACTCCTTGACGTGATCGGCCGGACCGGCAGCATCGTCGTCTACTCAGGTGAGCGTATTCACGCAATCTGATGGTGGTGTTTTCACGTTGTTTGATGGATGTCGCCGGGCTTGAGAGGTCCGCCCC
>JAVVDV010000035.1:0-24896 GCA_032251355.1 Wenzhouxiangellaceae bacterium | reverse complement strand
ACCTCCAGCCCGCCGGCTCCCGCGCTAAGCATCTTTCATTCTCCGGGGTGGCGCAACCGGCCCCATGACCGTTAATATTACGATGTAACCCCGGTACGATGCCGCTTCTGTTGCAGATCGCGGTCAACGGTGTGTCGAGCACCGGCAAACCGTAAGCATCAGGACGCGAGCTGTCTTGCCAACCCGCTCAACAGCGCCCGCCAATGGACCGATCCGAGCAACCGCTGGTTGATCTCGATTTCAAAGGTGATCAGCCGTCGGTCGGGGAAGAGGCGGCGATGCTGCTGACCCATGCCGTTGGAGATGCCGCGGTAGGGGCTGTTCATGTGGATGCGCAGTTCGGGAAACGTGGCGCACAAGCGCGCACCCAGCGCTCGGCAGAATGCGGCTTCGATCGGACGCGACGGGTCGTAAAGCAGGCCGATGTCGGTGCTGCGAACACGACCATCGAGCACCGGTGTGAAGCTGTGGCAGGCCACATGCACGATTCGTCCGGGAAGTTGTTCGAGGTGTCTGCGGTAGCGATCCCAGTGCGGTTGCCAGTAGTCGCCAACCAGTCGATCGCGGTCGGCCGCCGGCAACGCTTTCGACAGCTCCGAAAAGCGTCGCGGGTGATTCGCCGAGCGGTTCAGGTCAACCAGCAGCCGGGTGATGCGACCTTCCAGCAACGGTGCATCGAGTGATACGGCCAACGCGCGCGCCAGTTCGGCGCTGCCTGGATCCCAGGCGCGATGGCTGTGCAGCAGGCCCGGATCATGCACGAACAACGACCGCCATCGCTCTGGCACCGCATTCGACGCATGCTCGGCGGTGACCAGCCAGGAGATTGCCGGAATCGTCGCGCTCAAGCCCTACAACGCGCGGTTGTCGCGCAGGCAGTCGGCCAGCACGCGCCAGGTTTCGAGAATGGCAGGACTGTCCGGGGCCGGACCCAGTCGACCGGTGATGCGTTCGGCCAGCGTGCCCCGCTCAAGAATCGGCGCCAGTGCAGCCGGCGCGCCATCGCCCAGCCAGCCGCGTTCGGCCAGCAGCCGCCAGGCATCGCCGGCGCGGACACCCTCGTCCAGACCGAAAGCCCGGCACCAGTCCGGTGCCGACAGCCTCGCGGCCGACCCGAACTCGGCGCAGGCAAACAGCATCCGCGCCAGTGCGCCGGTATCGAGCGCTTGCAGGCGATCGAACGCAAGCGCACCGTCGTAGAGCGTTTTCACCAGCGCGACCACCGCAGCGGCGATGGCCAGGTCCATGGCCGGGCATTCCTGCAGGTCGAGAATCCGGATTTCGATGGTCTGGCGCTCGAAGCGCGCGATCGCGGCGCGCGAGTTCAGCCAGTCATCGGCCAGGATGCCGTCCGGATCGTGCGAAGCGATGGCGCGATACATCGGTTCAAGGATTCGGGCGTGGTAGTCGGCGATGGAATCCACCGCCTCCGGGATCACCAAACCGGAAATCTCGGGTACCGCCCGCTGGTTGTCGCGGTAATACTTCAGCCGGGTATCCAGCCAGCCGGTCGCCCGACCCTGCTCGATCGGTGAAGCCGCGGCAAGCGCCGGCAGGATCGGCAAGACCGCACGGATCGCCGCATGCAAGCGCGTGAACTCGGCATCATCGATGAACGGCAGGTTGATGTGCATCGACTGCAGGTTCGACCAGCCGTGGCCCGAGCAGCCGAAGATACGATCATAGGCGGCATAGATTTCGTTCTGACCGTGCGGCCACAACACACTCTCGGTGGCCGGATCGAACAGCGGATGCATGGCCGTGGGCAACAGCATTGCGCCCTCGGATTCGAGTTGCCGGTTGATCTGCATCAGGTCGCGATGGAAACGTGTCGCGAGTCCTGCCAGCGCTTCGGCCGGGCCATTGGTCTTGAGCTCGACGACGTGCGCGACCAGCTCGTTCGACCAGGCCAGTTCTCCGTGGGCAACTTCGTTGGCGATTCGGCCGAATTCGTCAACCAGCAGTCTGTCGGCAATCGGCCGCACCGCCAGCGTGTCGCGGTCGACGATCATGTATTCCAGCTCGATGCCGTAGCCGGCAAAGGCGCGCAGGTGGGTTGGCTGGCTGACCGGGTCGAGGGTGGGCACGGTGATGGTGTTCCTTTATCGGGTTCAGGCGATCGAACCGCGCTTGCGCGCTTCGACCCGCTTGAGGATGACGCCGAGGATTTCGCGATACAGCGCGCCCTTGAGGACTTCGTCCTCGACGCCGCCGTCGATCGACGGATTGTCGTTGACCTCGATCACGCGCACCTTGCCGTCGGCTTCTTTCAGGTCGACGCCGTACAGGCCGTTGCCGATCAGGTTGGCCGCCTTCAGCGCGGTCTTGATGACGATGTCGGGCGCCTCGCCAATCGCCAGCGTGTCGGCGTTGCCCTCGTCCATGCCCTTGTCGCCGTCATGCTTGATGATCTGCCAGTGGCCGCGGGCCATGTGGTATCGGCACACGTATAACGGGCGACCATCGATGATGCCGACGCGCCAGTCGAACGCCGTCGGCAGATATTCCTGGGCGACGACCAGCTCCGAGGTCTTGAGCAGCCGGCGCACCGCCGGCTCGAGCTCATGCGCCTCCATGACCTTGACCACACCGACCGAAAACGCGCTGTCGGGTTGCTTGAGCACCACCGGGAAACCCAGCTGTCGGGCAATTTCGCCGACGTTGTCGCGGTGCACCAGCAGCGTCTTCGGCGCAGGCACGTTGTGGCGTGCCAGCAGCTCGGCCAGGTAGACCTTGTTGGTGCACTTGAGGATGGAATCGGGGTCGTCGATGACCACCAGGCCCTCGGCCGCGGCCTTGCGCGCAAAACGGTAGGTGTGGTGGTTGACGGCTGTGGTCTCGCGAATGAACAGCGCATCGAATTCCGCCAGTCGACCGATTTCGTCGGGCGTGATGCGCTCGACGTAGAACCCCAGCTCGGCACCAGCGCGCTCGAAGCGCTGCAGGGCCTTTTCGTCCGACGGCGGATGGGCCTCGGACGGATTGACCAGCATGGCCAGGTCGTAGCGCGTCTTGCGGGCCTGACGCGCACGCGGCCGTTCGCCGGCAAAGAAACGCTGCGCGGCGGCGTAGAGAAAGTCCAGGTGCGCATCCGGCACCTCGCCGATCGCGATCGGCCCGAGTCGCCGCAGCAGCCATTCACCGTCGCTGCGCCGGAACTCGGCGCGCAGCAGCGGTGCCGGGAACAGGTTGAACAGGGCCCGGCTCAGCGCCTGGTGGCGCTCGGCCAGGTTGCGGCCAAAATAGATGCTGAGCGTGAACTGGTCGGACTGCAGGGTGCGCAGGCTGCGCTGGGTCATGTCCTGCAATTCGCTGGACATCAAGCGCACCACGTTCGGGCTTTTCAGATCCTGCATGGTCGCCACCGACGGCAGCGGCCGATGGCCGCGCGCGGCAGCCAGCAGCGAGACGTAATAGCCGGTCGCCTGGTAGCGGTAACTGCGACACAGGTTGTAGACGCGCACGCCGCGACGGGCCGACCACTCGGGATTGGCCAGATAGTCGCGCGCATTGACCACGCGCGCACCGTCGAGCCGGTCGAACGCGCTGGTGCCGGCATCGACCACGATCAGGTGCTGCATCAGGCGCGCCCTCCCGGGCGCAGGACCACCAGGTTGGCGTCGTAGGTGACGGCACCGAGCAGAATCGCGCCGATCACGCGGTCGATATGGATGCGATAGTTCTGGGCACCGAGCGGGTTATCGCCCATCGGGTCGGCGATCTCGACCTCGCGGGTGCGGCGGTCGTAACCGGTCAGCAACACGAAGTGACCGACCGGCAGGCCGCGGATGTCATCGTCTTCATCGTCTGGACCCCACTCGCGCATGGCCCGGTATAGATAGGTCGCGCTCAGCCCGGTCAGCACCGGGTGACCGTCGCGCAGCAATCGCCGCAGCAGTGCGCGTGTGAGATCGGCAAAGCGGATTCGCCCCCCGAGTTTCAGGAATTCGAGGTAACCGTGCGTGGCCACGGCCAGCCGGCGATCGGACTTGGCCTCGCGCTGTGCAGCCAGTTTCGCGGCCAGATCGACCTTGCCGACGAACCAGCTCGGATCGAACACCTGCAGGTTATAGGTCCAGATCGCAGCCGAATAGCCGCGCTTGAGCGCGTGGTTGGCCAGGAACACATCCAGCGTACCGCCGTGATCGAGTCGATGACTGCTGTCGATCACCTCGGACAGCTCGGTGTCGTCACCGAAATGCCGATACAAGGCATGCAGGCAGGTCGGCCCGCAGGTCGTGGTATCGGGCTGCGCTTCGATCAGGGAGGCAGTGTTCAATTAAATCCGAGCCAATGCGCTGCGTCGAATCGCATTCAAGCGGCCTGATTCAAGTCTTCAATCGCCAGTCCGCGGCCGAGCACGGCGAGCGCGCTGACGACTCGGTCGAGCCGCGAGGCATGGTCGGGGTTGAGCAGCCGCCGCACCACGCCTTCGGATACGCCCAGGCGCTCGGCCAGCGCGACCTTGCTCAGATCCTGCTCGCGCATCGCGGCATGCAACGCCAGCTTGGCAGCAACCAGCGGTGCGACCGGAGCGGTGTGCTGGTCCGCTCGCACCGGGGAAGGTGCGGGAATGTCGCGGCCCTCGATCACGTACCCGGCCAACGCCGCACCCAGCGCTTCGCCCATTGCATGCAGAGCCTCGATCGGCGTCGAACCCTCGGTCAAGGCCTCGGGAACATCGGGTGACGAGATCACGTACTGACCGTCTTCATCACGAACCAGCTCAACAGGATAAACGTAACGCATTCAAGCCTCCAGCATGGACGGTCCCTTACAACTACAACTCTCCGGGATCGATGCCCAGCTGCGCGCAGATTGCGCGCAGCAGCCGTTCACGCGCATACATTCGCACACTTATGTACGAAATGCAAGCACAGTCAAGCCGCCGAACGCGCGTGATCAGTCCTGCCCGACCGCGTCTGCCAGCGCCTGGTCGAGGTCGGCGATCAGATCCTCGGGCGCTTCGATGCCGGTGGAAAAACGCATCAGGCGGTCGTCGATGCCCAGTGCCGCGCGCGCTTCGGGCGTGAGCTTGGCGTGGCTGGTGCGGGCCGGCTGGCAGATCGTGGATTCAACACCGGCCAGGCTGACCGCCGGGCTGATCAGCGCCAGGCTGCCGAGGAAGGTCTCGACCGCGACCGCGCGCGCCAGCCGGAAGCTCAGCATCGCGCCAAAGCCGCTCATCTGGCGCGCGGCAACGGCATGCCCGGCATCGTCCGGCAGGCCCGGGTGGAATACCGCGTCGATCTGCGGATGTGCGTTCAGCCAGCGCGCGATCACCAGCGCGTTGTCGGACTGGCGGGCAACACGCAACGCCAGCGTCTTGATCGAACGTTCGAGCAGGTAGAGATCCTGACCGTTGAGACTCGAACCCAGCCGGATGGCCTGCGGCCGGATGCGATCGATCAGCGCCTGCGGACCGGCTACCGCACCGCACAGCAGGTCGGAATGACCACTTAAGTACTTGGTGCCCGAGTGCATCACCAGGTCGAAGCCCAGCCGGATCGGCTGCTGCAGGATCGGCGTGGCGAAGGTGTTGTCGATCACACCGACCACGCCGTGCGCACGCAGCACCTCGGCGGTGGCGGCCAGATCGATCACGCGCAGCAACGGGTTGGTCGGCGACTCCACCCAGGCCAGCCGCGTGGTCTCGCGCACCAGTCCGGCCAGCGTGTCCGGGTTGCCGTCCCAGACCGAGAACTCGAAGCCGTAAGGCTTGAGCAGCCCTTCAATCAGATCGGTCGTGCCACCGTACAGGCCGTCGAGCAGGATCGCGTGCTCGCCCGGCTTCATCAGGCCGAGAAACACCGCGCTGACCGCGCCCATGCCCGAGGCGGTCACGAACGCAGCCTCGGCGCGCTCGAGTTCGGCGATGCGCCGGGCGACGACGCGGTGGTTGGGCGTGTTCAGGTAGCGCGGGTAGCGCACCTGGTCGTCGCGCGAGTAGTCGAACGCCGTCGAGGTGACGATCGGCGTGTTCAGCCCCTGCTCGGCCGGGCCGCGCTCGTGGCCGGCGTGTACGCACAGGGTGGCAGGATCGGTGATGCGCGAGGACATGCTCATGGGGCGGCTTCGGCGGTTGGCGATTCAGCGATATGTTGCCAGATGGCATCGACGAACAGCGCGCCGAGCGCGGCCGAGCGCTGCGGCGACCAGCCGGTCTGGGCGTCGGGCCGGTTGGCGGCATCCTTGAACGGCATTTCCAGTGTCATCGCCAGGCAACCGAAGGTCTCGGCAATGTAATCGGTGCATTTGCGCAGATCGGCCGAAGCCGGTGCATCGCGTTCATAGCCGTACTCGGTCTGGAAATCCGGCGCGATCCGTTCCAGACGCTGCTTGAAGCCTTGCAGATCGGCTTCCATCGCCGCATTCCAGCGCGCCACACCCTCGCCACCGGCAATGAAGTTGTACGGCAAGGCCTCGTCGCCGTGCACGTCCAGCGCCAGGTCGACCCCGCTTGCATGCATGCGCCGGCGCACGTGGAACACTTCCGGCGAAGTCTCCGGATCCGGATCGCGCCAGGCGCGGTTGAGATTGACGCCATGGGCGTTGACCCGCAGGTGCCCGCGCACGCTGCCGTCGGGGTTCATGTTCGGCACCAGCTCGATCACGGCATGATCCAGCAGCGCCCGCGCGACGCCATCGGCCGGATCCAGCAAGCGGTCAAGAAAGCCCTCGACCCACCACTCGGCCATGCTCTCACCCGGATGCTGGCGTGCCGTGATCCAGATCACCGGTTTGCCGGCCGCCGCCCGACCCAGGGTCAGCAGCGTCAGCGGCCGTCCGTCGGGGGTCAGGCACAGCACCTCGGCGCGCACGCGCGCATCACCCAGCGCATCGGCGATCAGCGCCTGGTGGCGATCAAAGCCATAGGGCGCGAAGTAGGCGAAGTGGATGAGGTCGGATTCAGGCGTATGCGTGATGACCAGTTCGCGGCCATCGAACGCGGTCGCCACGCGCAACCAGCGCTCGCCATCGGTGGACGCGACGGCCTGGTAGTCGACAAATCCATCCGGGTAGGACACCTCGCCGGCATTCTCGATCACAAGCCGGCACGCGGTGCCGCGCGCGTTGGCCAGCTGAAAACTGAACCACTGCATGTGCTCGCCGCCGGCATCGGGTCGGATCCGAAGCCGGATGGCGGTCGGATCGCTGGCATCGATGACCTCGATATTGCCGCCGTCGAAGGCGCTGCTGATCTGGATCATGGAATTGCTCATCGTCGTGCTCATCTTCGGGAATCAATCCTCAAGAGTAGCGCGATGTCGACTCCAGCACCGCCCGCCAGCGCGGCGCCAGATTCTCAGTCCGCCACGGACCGACATCAGGCGGCATCGGCCGACCACCGCCGAGCCAGCCTGCGAGCCGCCCGACCAGCGCATCAAGGTCGCCGACCGGATAGCGATACTCAGCCGGGTAGATTTCGGGGTAGACCAGCGCATCGGGCACCAGCGGCAGGCAACCGGCGCTGACCGCCTCCAGCAGCGCCAGGCCCTGGAATTCGTGCGCGCTGGTGCTCACCACCAGACCGGCGCGCGCCAGCAATGTTCGATACTCCGCGCGCGGCAGGTGCGCGTCGACAACAATGCGATCGGGCAGCATCCGGCGCAATTGCGCCAGTGCCGGCGGCACGTGCGGCGGTCGCGCACCAAGCAGCGCGAGCCGGAACTCGACCCCGCGTTCGGCCAGTTTCCGCATCGCCTCGGCGAAGCGCTCGGGCTGGCGATCGTATTCCCAGCGCTGGTTCCAGACGATCAGCGCCGGATCGCGCTCAGGCATCGGCTCGATCGGCTCGATCGGCACCGGCAGCACGATGCTCTTGCCTTCGATCCGCTCGACCACGCCGGATGGCACCCGGTCAGGCAGGCGCGTGAGCAGCGCGCTCAGACCGGCCAGGAACGAGTCGCGGTTGAACGCCGAATTGAAGGCCACAACATCGGCGGCCAGCGCCGCGTAGACCTGCACCATCTGCGCCTCAATCGAGGTGGTCTGGCGGTTGCGGGTCGGGTAGGCAAACTGGTTTTCGTGGAAATACAGCAGTGTGGGCACGCTGGCCAGTCGCGGATGCAGCCCACGGACCGTGGCCAGATCGACCATCGAGGTCGCGACGAACCGCTCCGGCGGCGGCCCGTCGGCCAGCGCGTCCAGCCAGCTGAGCGGATTGCCACGGATGCGCCAGGCAAAATGCCGCCCCGGCAACTCGAAGCGCCGCCAGTTGTATGCATCGCACGCGCCGACCAGCCAGTCGGCCCAGGCCGCATGACTGTCAGCGCGATAGGCCGACAGCAGCCAGGCCGATTGTGTCATTGCCGAACCGGTGCGCGCGCGAACATCCGACCATGATGCCTGCGCCGAACGGTCAGCGCATGCCCGATGCGAAGATTACGAGCCGACTTCGGCCAGCTTCGGCGGCGTCGACGGCGTGCCCAGGAACCAGTGCGCGGCCGGGTCGTCGACCTCGTCCCAGGGGTAGCCGGTGCGTTCGAGGAAGCGCTCGAACTCGCGCTGCTCGGCGGCCGGGACCAGGAAGCCGGCCAGCACGCGGCCGTAGTCGGCGCCATGGTTGCGATAGTGGAACAGGCTGATCGACCAGCGCCCGGCCAGCGTGGTCAGGAACTGCTCGAGTGCGCCGGGGCGTTCCGGGAAACGGAAGTGGTAGAGCACCTCGCGGGCGCGCACCGGGCAGTGGCCGCCGACCATGTGGCGCAGGTGTTCGCGACCCAGCGCGTTGTCGGTCAGATCCTCGACCGCATAGCCGGTGCTTTGCAAACGATCAACCAGCTCGGCGCGCGCGGCCGCACCGCCGCCCAGCCGCACGCCGGTAAACACGTGTGCGCGCCGACTGGAACTGCAGCGGTAGTTGAACTCGGTGACCACGCGCTGGCCGAGCGCACGACAGAACTCCAGGAAACTGCCCGGACGCTCGGGAATGGTCACGGCCAGCAGCGCCTCGTGCCCGGCGCCGATCTCGGCGCGCTCGACCACGTGCGCGATGCGCTCGAAGCCGATATTGGCGCCGGAGTTGATCGCCACCAGCGATTGCCCCGGGCCGCCACGCTCGACGTACTTGCGCAAGCCCGCTGCGGCCAGCGCGCCGGCCGGCTCGGCCACGCTGCGGGTGTCGAGAAACAGCTCGGCGACCGCCGCGCAGATCTCGTCGGTGGACACGGTAATGATCTCGTCGACCAGGTCTTTCGCGACCCGGAAGTTGTGGCTGCCGACCTTGCGCACCGCGACGCCGTCGGCGAACAGGCTGACCGGGCCGATATCGACCGGGCCGCCGGCATCCAGTGCAGCCTTGAAGCTGGCCGCCTCGACCGGCTCGACGCCGATCACGCGCGTGTCTGGTGCCAGCGACTTGACCGCCGCGGCGACGCCGGCCAGCAGCCCGCCGCCGCCGACCGGCACGAAGATCGCATCGGGTGCATGCTCGGCCTGGCGCAGGATCTCGGTGCCGATCGTGCCCTGCCCGGCGATCACATCCAGATCGTCGAACGGATGGATGAAAACCCGGCCGGACTCGCGCTGCAGCACGGCGGCATGGCGACCGGCCTCGTCGAAGCCGTCGCCGTGCAGCACCACCTCGGCACCGCGCCGGCGCACCGCATCAACCTTGATTGCCGGGGTCGTGACCGGCATGACAATGATCGCGCTGATGCCCAGCCGGGCGGCGGCCAGCGCCACGCCCTGGGCATGGTTGCCGGCCGAGGCCGCGATCACGCCGCGCGCGCGTTCCTCCTCGCTCAATCGCACCATGCGCACGAACGCACCGCGCAGCTTGAACGAGAACACCGGCTGCAGATCCTCACGCTTGAGCCAGACCTCGCGACCCAGCGCCTCGCTCAGCAGCGCGGCATGCTCCAGCGGCGTTTCACGGGCGACCTGTCCGACCGGTGCTGCGACGATGCGCCGCAGCAGGTCCATCTGCGCGGCCGGCAGCGTCATGCCGCGCGCTGGCTCAAGCGGGCCAGCACGGCCTGGCCGGCACCCTCGGTGGACAGACGCCCACCCAGATCGCGCGTGAACTGGCCGGCGGAAATGCAGTCAGCCACCGCCTGCTCGACCTGCCCGGCCTCTTCCTCCAGACCCAGCGACAGGCGCAGCATCATTGCTGCCGACAGCAGCATGCCGAACGGGTTGGCGATGCCCTGCCCGGCGATGTCCGGGGCCGAACCGTGGATGGGCTCGTACAGTCCGCAGCGGCCATCCCCCAGCGAGGCCGACGGCAGAAGGCCCATCGATCCGGCCAGCATCGAGGCCTCGTCGGTGAGGATGTCGCCGAACAGGTTTTCGGTCACCAGCACATCGAAATCGGCCGGGCGCGCGATCAGATGCATGGCGGCGGCGTCGACCAGCAGTGTCTCGAATTCGAGATCGGGATAGTCGCGCTGCACCAGCTCGGTCGTGACCTTGCGCCACAGCCGCGAGGTTGCCAGCACATTGGCCTTGTCGATCAGCGTCAGCTTGCCGCGCCGGGACCGTGCGAGCTCGGCCGCGCGCCGCACCACCCGTTCGATCTCATCGCGCTGGTAGCTGCACACATCCTCGGCGCGATCGGCCAGCTCCAGCTTGCGGCCGAAATACAGCCCGCCGGTCAACTCGCGCACCACCACCAGATCGACCCCGGCCAGCCGCTCGGGCCGGATCGGGCTGGCTTCGAACAGCGCCGGATGCGGGGCGACCGGGCGCAGGTTGGCATACAGCCCCAGCGCGCGGCGCAGCGCCAGCAGGCCCTGCTCGGGCCGCACGGCAGCCTCGACATGATCCCAGCGCGGCCCGCCGACCGCACCGAGCAAGACCGCATCGGCCTGCCGACAGGCCGCCAGCGTATTGCCGGGCAGCGGCTGACCGAGCGCATCGATCGCCGCGCCGCCGATCGGCCGGGTCTCGAAGGTAAAGCGATGACCGCCAAGCGCGGCCACCTGACCAAGCAGCTCGCGCGCCGCAGCCATCACTTCCGGGCCGATGCCGTCACCGGGCAGCAAAACCAGGGTCGCTTGCATCACGCCGCCTCCCTGCGCTGGGTTTCCCAGGCCTCGATCTCGGGCGTGCGCGCCAGCAGCCAGCCGAGCGCGTCGACGCCTTCGAGCAGGCAGTTGCGCGCAAACGGATCGAGCGCGAAGCTGCATTCCGGCCCGGTTTCGGTGGTGAGCGTGCCGGCGCTGACATCCAGCGTGACGCGCGCGCCGGGATGCTCGAGCAGCCAGCGATGCGTGTCGGTATCGACCTCGATCGCCAGCAAGCCGTTCTTGAGCGCATTGGCGCGGAAGATGTCGGCCAGCCGGCAGCTGACGACGGCGCGGACGCCGAAGTCCATCAGCGCCCAGACCGCATGCTCGCGCGACGAGCCGCAGCCGAAGTTGTCGCCGCCGACCAGCACCTCGGCGCTGCGCGCCGCCGCGCTGTTGAGCACGCAATCGGCGCGTTCGGCACCGGCCTCGTCGAAGCGCCAGTCGGCGAACGCGGCGCGGCCGAGCCCTGAGCGCTCGGTGGTGGTCAGGAAGCGGGCCGGGATGATCTGGTCGGTGTCGATGCTGCTCTCGGGCAGCACCAGCGTGGTTGATTCCAGCGTCTTGATCGGCTTCATGCGCGCGCCTCCATGGTACGCGGGGACGGCACCTGCGCGTTCCAGCCCAGGCTCGGGTCGGTGCGGCGCGGGTCGCTGATGCAGCCGGCCACGGCGGATGCCGCCGCGGTCGCCGGGCTGGCCAGCAACGTGCGCGCGCCACGGCCCTGGCGGCCTTCAAAGTTGCGGTTCGAGGTGCTGATCGCGGTCTGACCGGGCGCGACCATGTCGCCATTCATGGCGATGCACATCGAGCAGCCCGGCTCGCGCCATTCGGCGCCGGCGGCCAGGAACACCCGGTCCAGCCCCTCGGCCTCGGCCTGGCGGCGGACCGGCTCCGAGCCGGGCACCACCAGCATGCGCACGCCCTCGGCGATGCGCTTGCCGCGCAGTTGCGCGGCGGCCGCGCGCAGATCGCTGATGCGGGAGTTGGTGCACGAACCGACGAACACCACGTCGACCTTGTGCCCGAGCAGCGGCCGGCCGGAGGCAATGTTCATGTAAGCCAGCGCGCGTTCAGCGTCGGCATCGCGCGGCGGCGGCACCGGCTGGTCGATCGCGATCGCCATGTCCGGGCGCGTACCCCAGGTGACGGTCGGTGCGAATTCCGCGGCATCGAAGCGCACTTCGCGGTCGTAGTGCGCGCCGGGGTCGGAAGCCAGCGCCAGCCAGGCGCGCGCAGCGCGCTCGAACGCCACACCCTGCGGGCAATGCGGCCGACCGCGCAGCCAGTCCAGCGTGATCTCGTCGGGCGCGATCATGCCGGCGCGGGCACCGGCCTCGATCGCCATGTTGCACACCGTCATGCGGCCTTCCATATCGAGCTCGCGGATCGCCTGGCCGGCAAACTCGATCACATGACCGGTCGCGCCGCCGGCGCCGAGCCGGGCAATGGTCTGCAGCACCAGGTCCTTGGCGGTCACGCCCGGCGGGCGCTGTCCGTCGATCGTCACGCGCAGGGTTTTCGGGCGCTGCTGCAGCAGGCACTGGGTCGCCAGCACATGGCCGACTTCGGTCGTGCCGATGCCGAACGCGAGCGCGCCGAACGCACCGTGGGTGGCGGTGTGCGAGTCGCCGCAAACGATCGTCATGCCCGGTTGGGTAATCCCCAGTTCGGGGCCGATCACGTGCACGATGCCGCGATGCGGGCTGTCCCAGCCGTGCAGTTCAACACCGTGGCGGGCACAGTTCTCCTCGAGCTGATGCACCTGCTGCCAGGCTTCCTCGGTGGCGAAGCGACGCTGGCCCTGGGCGTCGGCCGGCAGGGTTGGAATCGAGTGGTCGAGCGTGGCCACGGTTCGTTCCGGACAGCGCACCTTCAATCCACGGCGGTCGAGTTCGGCGAACGCCTGCGGGCTGGTGACTTCGTGCACCAGGTGCAGGTCGATATACAGCACCGCCGGCGCTTCGGCCGTTGCGGGCTGGACGCAGTGGGCGTCCCAGATCTTGTCAAACAGCGTGCGCGACATGCGGATACTCCTCGCTCGCGGCGACAGGTTTGAACGGATGCAGCCAGCCGTGGCGATCGTGCTGGCTGCCGTCGAACAGGCCGAAGAAGCGCTGCTGCAACTCGGCGGTGATCGGGCCACGGCCGCCGGCGCGCACGGTGATGCCGTCGACCGAGCGGATCGGCGTGATTTCGGCGGCCGTGCCGGTAAAGAACAGCTCGTCGGCCAGATACAGCATCTCGCGCGGCATCGGCTGCTCGCGGACTTCCAGGTTCATGTCGTGGGCCAGCTTCATGACGCTGTCGCGGGTGATCCCGCCCAGGATCGAGGCGGCCACCGGCGGTGTCATCAGCTTGCCGTCGCGGACCACGAACAGGTTTTCGCCGGCACCCTCGCTGACCAGGCCGTCGACCGACAGCGCAATGCCCTCGCCGTAGCCGTGGCGCTTGGCCTCGGAGCTGATCAGCGTGCCCGACAGGTAATTGCCGCCGGCCTTGGCCAGGGTCGGGATGGTATTCGGCGCCGGCCGGTTCCAGGAACTGATCGCAACATCGACGCCGTTTTCCATCGCGTCTTCGCCGAGGTAACGGCCCCAGTACATTGCCGCGACCACCACCTCGGTGGCCACGTCTTCGCTCGGCACCAGACCGATGCCGCCGTAGCCGCGGAATACGATCGGCCGCAGGTAGGCCGACGCCAGCTCGTTTTCAACCACCGCGTCGCGGCAGGCGGTCAGCAGCGTGTCGCGGTCATACGGCATCGGAATGCGGTGGATACGGGCCGAGTCGAACAGCCGGTCGATGTGGTCCTCCAGCCGGAATGCCGCCGGCCCATCGGGCGTGTCGTAGACGCGAATGCCCTCGAACACGCTGGAGCCGTAATGCAGCGCGTGGCTGAGCACGTGCACGGTGGCCTGGGCCCACGGCACCAGTTTTCCGTTCTGCCAGATGTACTTGCTTTCCTGAATGGCCATTGCTTTGAATTTCCGCTAGAGGAGGTTCGTTTGGGTTGGGGTGTAAAACTTCAGCGTTCGGCCACGCGCATGGCCGGCGGCTCGGAAGTCGCGGCGCGGGCGCGCGCGGCGCGGTTGATGATGTCGATGAACGCCTGCACGCAGGCCGCGACGATGTCGGTGGCCACCGAGCGGCCGGTATAGCCGACGCCGTCGATGTGGGCGCGCAACTCGGCCTCGGCCTGAGCGTCCTCACCCTCGCTGATCGAGCGCAGGTGCATGCCTTCGAGCTCGAAGGCAATGCCGCTGGCGCGCGCGATCGCCTTGAGTGCGGCGTCGACCGGACCATCGCCGGTGGCCGCCTCGTGGTGCTCGACGCCGTCGGGCCCGTTCAGCGCCACGGTCGCGCTGGCCATGGCGTCCTCGCCGACGCCGCTGTGGGCGTGGAAATGGGTCAACGTCCACGGTCCGGCCTGGCCGGCGCGCTCGCCGGTGACCAGCGCCTCGAGGTCGGCATCGAACACGTGCCGCTTGCGGTCGGCCAGGTGCTTGAAGGCGTGGAAGATGCGCTCGAGCTCGGTATCACTGACCGAAAAGCCCAGCTCGGCGACGCGCTCGGCCAGCGCGTGGCGGCCGGAGTGCTTGCCCAGCACCAGCGTCGAGCGACTGATGCCGACGTCTTCCGGGCGCATGATCTCGTAGGTCTCGCGGTTGGCCAGCATGCCGTGCTGGTGAATGCCGGCTTCGTGCGCGAAGGCGTTATCGCCCACAATCGCCTTGTTGCGCGGCACGAAGCTGCCGATCACCGCGGCCAGCTGGCGCGAGACCGGGTACAGCCTGCGAGTGTCGATGCCGGTATCGACACCGAACAGGTCGGCACGCGTTTTCAGCGCCATCGCGATCTCTTCCAGCGCGGCATTGCCGGCGCGCTCGCCGATGCCGTTGACGGTGCACTCGACCTGGCGCGCACCGGCGCGCACCGCGGCCAGGCTGTTGGCCACGGCGAGCCCCAAGTCGTTGTGGCAATGGGCCGAGATCACGATGTCATCGATTTCCGGCACCGCTTCGCGCAGATCCTTGATGCGCCGGTAGATCTCCTCGGGCGTGGTGTAGCCGACCGTGTCGGGCACGTTGAAGGTGGTCGCGCCGGCCTGGATCACCGCGCGCGCAACCTCGGCCAGAAAATCGGGCTCGGTGCGCAGCGCGTCCTCGGCCGAGAACTCGACATCGTCGCAGTGCTCACGCGCCTGGCGTACGCCGGCCACGGCACGCTCGATGACCTGCTCACGGCTGAGATTCAACTTGTGCTCGCGGTGGATCGGGCTGGTGGCGATGAATACGTGCAGTCGCTTGTTCGCCGCCGGCGCCAGCGCCTGGGCGGCGCGCTCGATATCACCCGGATGGCAGCGCGCCAGCGAACAGATGGTCGCCCCGCGAACCTCGGCGGCAATCCGACGCACGGATTCGAAATCCTCATTGGAGGCGGCCGCAAAGCCGGCCTCGATCACGTCCACGCCCAGCTCGGCCAGGCTGCGCGCCAGACGCAGCTTCTGGTTCAGACTCATGGAGCAGCCGGGCGATTGCTCGCCGTCGCGCAGCGTGGTGTCGAATACCACCACGCGTTCAGCCGACGCGACGACACCTTCGCTCATGCCCGGCTCCCGACCGCGACGCGCGGGCGCGGCGCAAACAGGCTGACCAATGCGCGGCCGATGCGGCGGTGCGGCTGGGCCGCGGCCAGAGCCGTCAATTGGCGTACGTGCTGGACATCGTGCAGGCGCTCGATCTGGCGTTGCAGGACTTCCGGGCAGCGCTCGCAGTCGGCGACCTCCAGTCGCAGCTGCACGTTCTGCGGCGTACTCTTCATATCCATGCGCGAGACGGTGAAGCCGCGCCGCTGGATCAGGCCCAGGGTCCGGATCATTGCGCCTTCGGCGGTATCCAGCGTGATTTCGAATCGGGTGGTCATCGTGCTTCTCCTTCCATCATGGATGCGTTGTTACGGCCCGGCGGCACCAGCGGCCAGACGTTGGCTTGGGGATCAATCTTGACGTGCAGCAGCGCCGGACCGTTGCGGCTCATCAGCCACTCCAGCGCGTCATCAACCTGGTCACGCGCGTCGATGGTGTGGGCCTCGAGCCCGAACACGCGCGCCAGCTCGGCAAAATCGGGGTTATCGGACAGGTCGATCTCGGAGTAATTGCCGGCGAAGAACAGTTCCTGCCACTGGCGCACCATGCCCAGCGAGGAATTGTCCAGCAGCACGATGCGTACATCGATGCCATAGCGCTTGAGCGTGGCCAGCTCCTGGATGTTCATCATGATCGAGCCGTCGCCGGTCACCACCACGACATCGGCCTCGGGGCAGGCCAGCTTGGCACCGATACCGGCCGGCAGGCCGTAGCCCATCGTGCCCAGTCCGCCCGAGGTCAGGTGACTGCGCGGGTGGCGGATGCGGCAGTGCTGAGCCACCCACATCTGGTGCTGGCCGACGTCACAGCTCAGCACCAGCTTGTCGCCGGCGCGCTCGGACAGGTCTTTCAGCAGCTTCGGTGCGTAAATCTTCTCGCCCGGGGCATCGTAGCGCCAGGCGTGTTCGCGCTTCCACGCCGCGCAGCGCGCCTGCCAGTCGTCGCTGCAAGCGGTCTCACGGTTGTTCATCAGGCCGGTCAGCGCACGCAGGTTGGTCTTCAGATCGCCCGGCAGCGCGGCATGGGCGTGGCGCAGCTTGCCGATCTCGGCGGCATCGACATCGATGTGGATCACGCGCGCGTTCGGCGCGAACTCGTCGAGCTTGCCGGTGGCGCGGTCATCGAAGCGCGCACCGACCACGATCAGCAGGTCGCTTTCCTGCACGGCGAAGTTGGCCGCCTGGTTGCCGTGCATGCCGAGCATGCCCTGGAACTGCCCATCATCGGTCGGGATCGAACCCAGGCCCTTGAGCGTGCACACGGCCGGGAAGCCGCAGGCCTCGACCAGCGCGCGCGCCTCGGCCTCGGCGCCGGCAATCTCGATGCCGCCACCGAGGTAGAACAGCGGCTGGGTGGCTTGCGTCATCAGCTTGGCGGCGCGCTCGACATCGCGCGCCGGCACGCCGCGCGCGCTGCGGAATTCGGGCAGACGCACGCGCGCTTCGATGGCGGTGACGGTGATGTCCTTGGGCACATCGATCAGCACCGGCCCCGGTCGACCGGAGGCGGCCAGGTGAAACGCCTCGGCCAGCACCTTTGGAATGTCGGCAACATCGCGGATGATGTAGCTGTGCTTGACGATCGGCAGCGTGATGCCGAACACGTCGACTTCCTGGAACGCGTCGGTGCCCATGACCGCGGTCGAGACCTGGCCGGTGATCGCAACCACCGGCACCGAGTCGAGCATGGAGTTGGCCAGTCCGGTGACCAGGTTGGTCGCGCCCGGTCCGGAGGTGGCCATGCATACGCCGACTTTACGCGCAGCACGCGCGTAGCCATCGGCGGCCAGCGCCGCGCCCTGCTCGTGCCGGGTCAGGATGTGGCGGATGCCCGACTGCGGCAGCGCGTCGTAGATCGGCATGATCGCGCCGCCGGGGTAGCCGAAGATGGTGTCGACACCGAGCTCGCGCAGGCAGCGCACGAACAGCTGCGCGCCGCTGATCTCGGCCGGCTCCATGTCGGCTTCGGCTACCTGCTTGACGGCCTGGGGAATGCTCATGGATACGTCTCCGGGGCTCACGCCGCCTCTTGTTTGGTCGAGGCCTTCGGCTGCAGCCAGCTCATGCGGCCGCGCAGCTTCTTGCCGACCTGCTCGATCGGATGCTCGCAGCGCTGGCGCATCAGCGCACGGTGCGCGGGCAGACCGGCCTGGTTTTCCAGAATCCAGTCGCGCGCGAACTTGCCGTCCTGGATCTCGCCGAGAATCTCTTTCATGCGCGCGCGCGTGCCTTCATCGATCACGCGCGGACCGCGGGTCAGGTCGCCGTAGGCGGCGGTGTCGGAGATGAACTCGTACATCCGGGCCATGCCGCCTTCGTGCAGCAGGTCGACGATCAGCTTCAGTTCGTGCAGACACTCGAAGTAGGCGACCTCGGGCTGGTAGCCGGCATCGACCAGCGTCTCGAAACCGCGGATGACCAGCTCGGCGGTGCCGCCGCACAGCACCACCTGCTCGCCGAACAGGTCGGTCTCGGTTTCTTCCTGGAAGCTGGTGTCGATCACCCCGCCGCGCGTGCCGCCGATGCCGTGGGCATACGACAACGCCTTGTCGGCGGCCTGGCCGGTGGCGTCCTGGAAGATCGCGCGCAGGCACGGCACGCCGCGCTCTTCCTCGAACTGGCGCCGCACCAGTGCGCCCGGACCCTTGGGCGCGATCATGATGACGTCGATGTCCGATCGCGGCTGGATCGCACCGAAGTGGATGTTGAAGCCGTGCGCGAACAGCAGCGCGCTGCCCGGCTTGATCGCCTGCTCGATCTGACCGTAGATCTGCGCCTGGGCCATGTCGGGGGCCAGCAGCGCAATCAGCCCGGCCTCGGCGGCAGCTTCAGCCGGTTCGGCGACGCGAAAGCCCTCGTCGGCGGCGATCTTGAAGCTCGCACCGCTCTTGCGCGCGCCGACGATGACGTCGAAGCCCGAATCGCGCAGGTTCAGCGCATGCGCGCGGCCCTGGCTGCCGTAGCCGATGATGGCAATCGTGGTGCCGGCAAGCGCGTTGCGGGTGTGGTCGGTTTCGGTGAGGATCTGCATGGTGGTCAATCTCCTGGGTGTTTGGATGTTCAAAGGGTCAGTCGGAATTCAGAGCGGATCGAGCCGCGAACGGGAAGCCGGTCACCGCACCGGTCGAGGCGCTGGAGACCTGGTGGATATAGCGGGCATAGACGCCCTGGGTGGCCGCCGGCGGGCGCGGCTGCCAGCGTGCGCGGCGCGCGTCCAGGTCGGCATCGGTCGATAAAGTGCGGGCTTCGACGTCGATCGTGATGGTATCGCCGTCGTCCAGCAGCGCCAGCGGGCCACCGTCGGCGGCTTCGGGGCAGACGTGGCCGATCATGAAGCCGTAGGTCGCGCCCGAGAAGCGGCCGTCGGTGATCAGCGCGACATCGTCGCCCAGGCCCTGGCCGACCAGTGCCGCGGTCACCGCCAGCATCTCGCGCATGCCCGGGCCGCCGCGCGGGCCTTCGTAGCGGATCACGACCACGTCGCCTGCAACAATCGCGCCTTGCTGCACGGCCTCGAACGCGGCCTGCTCGCCGTCGAACACGCGCGCCGGGCCGGAAAAATTCATCCGGCCGTGGCCAGCCAGCTTGATCACGCAACCCTCCGGCGCGAGGTCGCCGTACAGGATGCCGAAGCCGCCGCGGGCCTTGAACGGATCGCTCGGCGCACGCACCACCTGCTGGCCGGGCGCGGGTTCAGCCGCGGCAATCTCGGCGGTAAGCGTTTGCCCGGTGCAGGTCGCGGTATCGGCCAGCAGCCCGGCCTCGAACAGATGTTTGGCCACCAGCGCAGTGCCGCCGGCGGCAAACAGGTCGGGGGCCATGTAGCGGCCGCCGGGTTTCAGGTCGGTGATGACCGGCGTGGTGCGCGCGATCGCATCGAATTCGTCGAGCTCGAATTCGCAGCCGGCCTCACGCGCGATCGCCAGCAGGTGCAGGATGGCGTTGGTCGAACCGGCCGTGGCCGTGACCAGGGTTGCAGCATTGCGCACCGAAGCGGTGGTGATCAGGTCGCGTGCGCTCTGGCCGCGCGCAACCATGTCCATCACCAGCGCGCCGGCGCGGCGCGCAACCTCGGGCTTGTCGGGATGCACTGCGGGCACATCGTTCGCACCCACCGGGCTCAGCCCCAGACCGGTCAGCGCCATCGCCATGGTGTTGGCCGTGAACTGGCCGCCGCAGGCACCGGCGCCGGGGCAGGCCGCGTTCTCGATTTCATTCAGGCGCTCATCGTCGATGCGACCGGCGGCATGCGCGCCGACGGCCTCGAACACATCCTGGATGGTGATCGCGATCTCGCCGTCGGCTTCACTACTCACCGTGCCCGGCATGATCGAACCGCCGTACAGCACCAGCCCCGGCCGGTCCAGTCGCGCCAGTGCCATGGCCGCGGCCGGGATGGTCTTGTCGCAGCCGACCAGCACGATCACCGCATCCAGACAATGGCCGCGCACCGCCAGCTCGATCGAATCGGCGATGGTTTCGCGCGACATCAGCGAGGCATGCATGCCTTCCGAGCCCATCGCGATGCCGTCGGTGACCATCACGGTGTTGAACTCGATCGGGGTGCCGCCGGCATCTCGTATGCCGGCCTTCAGCGGAACGGCCAGCTCGCGCAGGTGCAGGTTGCAGGGCGTGACCTCGCTCCAGGTGTTGACCACCGCGACCATCGGACGGGCGATCGCGGCATCGTCCAGACCGGTGGCCTTGAGCATCGCGCGCGCCGGCGCATGGTCGCGTCCATGCTTGATCTTGTTGCTTTCCACCTTGCGTTTGACTCCGTTGCTGATTCCTGCCCCGCGCCGCGCTGGAATTTCAGCGCAAAAAAAACCCCGCTCCTTTCGGTAGCGGGGTTTCTGGCGATTGGGTTGGTTACTTTGCGCTAGAAATGCCCGCTACTTGTCCCGGTAATAAGGACGAGAAGGACGAGGACGACGACGAGCGCGACCGACTGACGCAGATCAACGGCAAGCGCACGCGACGGGCGAAATTCCCGGGTGGCGTGGCGAGCGGTGATGGCGTCAGCGCGATTCATGGGCCGAAGCATGACCGGCGACCGACAGCATGTCAACCCCTAATTCAAAAAAATTTTTGCGCTGCACCCAGAAATTTCGCCCGGCAATGGCCCCGGCAATCTCGCCGGCAAGGCCGCGCGGCACAGGATCTGCTAGGATGAATCATCCCGATCAGGATGATTCATCCATGACCATCAGCATCAAAGACGCCGAGACCGATCGCAAGATTCGCGAACTGGCGACACTGACCGGCGAATCGATCACGACAACCGTGCGCACGGCTATCGAGCAACGTCTGCGCCGGGAATCCGGCCGCCGGCGCGCCGGCGTCGCCGAGCGTCTGCTGGCCCTGTCGCTGGCCCGGAATGGCCCAAAAGCGTTCAATGAGAGCGCCGACGAGGCGATCGGTTACGACGAAAACGGACTGCCAGGGTGATCATCGACACCTCCGCGATCGTCGCGGTGCTCGCCGGTGAGCCGGACGCCGAACGCTTCGCTCGCTGTATCGAGCGGGATCCGACGCCGCGCATTGGGGCCGCCAGCCTGCTCGAGGCCTCGATCGTGCTGACGCGCTGGTTCGGCGATTCGGCCGACGCGGCGCTGGACGCATTCGTGCGCGAGTCGGGCGCCGAGATCGTGCCGTTCGACCTGCCGCAACTGCGCGCGGCGCAGGAGGCTTACCGTCGCTTCGGCAAGGGCCGTCACCCGGCCGGCCTCAACTTCGGCGATTGCATGAGCTACGCGCTGGCCCGGGTCTGCAATGAACCCTTGCTGTTCAAGGGCAATGATTTCACGCAGACCGATCTGCGCGCGGCGACGACCGCGCAAGACTCCGCCCCAGCACCACGAACGCGCCGAGAATAATCAGCGGCAGCACCAGGATCTTGATCAGCACCACCGCGAGGATCGCGATGAAGCTGGCGATCAGGTCGTCGGCATGGTCGTAGAAGGTGGCCGTCAGGGTTGCGTAGCTTTCGACCTTCTTCAGCAGGTCCTGCCAACGTCCAAGAATGGCGGTCTCGTCGTCGGGCGCAACATCACCGACCTCAACCTCGGCGCTGATCTCGGCCAGGATCGCGTTGTGTTCCTCCCAGGCACTGGCCGTCATCCAGTCGGCCAGCAGCGATGCGATCAGGAACGACAGCGGCAACGCAACCGCCAGCATCACGCCGTGCAGCCCGAGCGGGCGCACCAGCGATGCACCCGGTCGGCCCGAGGACCGTGCCAACAGGCCCAGCAAGGCAGCCAGCCCGATCAACCCGAACCCGACCGCGCTGACCGGCCCGATCGCCAGCGCAATCACCCCGGTGGCCACCATCACGAAAAACACCACCGATGCAATGCGCTCGATCGTATCGTCGATGGGTTCGAGCACCTTGAACGGCTGTGCCGAGGCCTCCATCAGAAACGAACCGCCAACCTCGACCTCCTGCGCCGTCGACAGCACGGCGTTGAGGGTTCTCAGCGCGACGTACAGCCCGGCACTGGCCGCCGCCACGCCGCGGGCATAGTCCTGCGCAGCGCGATTGACCGGGCTTGCAGAATAAAACGCTGCGGCCGAAAACGCGGCCAGCGCCAGCAGCAACAACAAAACAGGATGCGGTCGTCTGGCGCGCGTCATGGAACAAGTCTCCCGGGCGTTGAGCAGCATGTTCAGGCTCGATTATGCCCTGATCAACCGCTGATCGAGGCGTTCAGCGCCTGGTTCCGGGCCGAAGGCGCACCCTGACGATTGATCGCCAGATGGCGGAGGAACGCGGTCAGAAACAGTGCCTGGAAGACAATCAAGCCGGAAAACCTGGTCGGGCGATGGCGTTCGAAATCGATTTCGGATCAGGCGATACTCTGGTGTCGGAACATTTCACGTCACTGGCGCGCTGCTGTGCTATCTATACCCTCATATTGAGGATTCGGGAGAAATTCATGGTTGTCGGCTTTTTGCGCGCTGCGCTGGTGCTGGGCGTATGCCTGATTGCAGTTCCGCTGCTCGCTCAGGATCGGGCCATTCTGGTCAACGATGTATTCCTGTTCGACGGAAAATCGGCGCAGCGCGGCGCGGCACCGGTCAATGTATTGATCGTCGATCGCCAGATTGCCGCCATATCGGGCGACGCGATCGAGCCGGATCCCGGATTGGATCTGACCGTCATCGATGGCGGTCAGCGCACCCTGATGCCCGGTCTGATCGACGCGCACGTGCATTTGACGCTTACGCTGCCGACCATGCTGCAGGCGCTGACTGCCGATACCTCTTTTATTCATATTCTCTCGGCCGGGGTTGCCGAAGCCACGTTGCTGCGTGGCTTTACAACGGTGCGCGACGTTGGCGGGCCCAGCTTTGGTCTGCGCCGTGCGATCGAGGGCGGCTATGTGCCCGGACCGCGCATTCTTTCCGCCGGGGCGATGATCTCCCAGACCTCGGGCCATGGTGACTTCCGCACTCGGCACGACATTCCACGCGAAGATGGCGCGCCGCTCAGTGCGTCCGAGCGTGCCGGGGTGGCGGCAATCGCCGACGGCGTCGATGAGGTGCTGCGCCGCAGCCGCGAACAACTGATGTTGGGAGCGAATTTTCTGAAGTTGATGGCCGGCGGCGGTGTGAGTTCGATGTACGACCCGCTGGATGTCACCCAATACACGCCCGAGGAACTGCGTGCGGCGGTGGCTGCGGCGCGCAACTGGGGCACCTACGTCACCGTGCACGCCTACACGTCGGATGCGGTGCGCATGGCCGTCGAGTCCGGCGTACGGGTCATCGAACACGGACAGCTGATCGACGAAGAAACCGCCCGGTTGATGGCCAAGCAGGGTGTCTGGTGGAGTCTGCAACCGTTTCTCGACAACGAGCTGTCCAATCCCCAGGCCGGCGAGTCCAGAATCAAACAGCTTCAGGTCGCCGCGGGCACGGACCGTGCCTACCGCCTGGCGAAGAAGCACGGCATCAAGGTTGCGTTCGGCACCGATATTCTGTTCTCCGGCGGCACCGGTCCGGCACAGAACGGTCATCTGGCAAACCTCGCACAATGGTTCTCCCCGGGCGAAGTTCTGCGCATGGCCACCGGGCAGAACGGTGAATTGATGGCGCTGTCCGGTCCTCGCTATCCGTACCCGGGGCCGGTCGGTGTCATCCAGCCGGGTGCCATGGCCGATGTACTGCTGGTCGATGGCGATCCGACGGCCGATCTCGGACTGCTGCGCGATCCGAACTCGAGCCTGCTGTTGATCGTCAAGGACGGGCAGATCGTCACCAATCGCCTCAATTAAGTGAATCGAAGTCGGATCATTCGTTTCCACACCATTCGATGCGGTGCGACAGAGCCTGGCTATTGACGAGCAGTCGCAATTCCGGACAGACTTCTGGATTGTTATCCACTCGGCAATCAAAAAGATTGCCGGGTGAATGCCCGGCCGGAACGGCCGGGGCCGCGAAGCGAAGGCATTTGCGGACATGCGCCGCAAATGCCGCTCAACGAATACCGCGGGTATTTCGTTGCCGGATTAATAATTGAACTGCAGAGAGACTCTAGAAATGAATAAATGGAAGGTTCGAAGTGCTGAATCCCTGGTCTTGATCCTGCTGACGGTGATGGCTGCCGACAGCGCGGTTGCCCAAAGAGCAGGGCAGAGTATTTCGGTTCAATATGGCGTCGTCTCGGGCGTACGCCAGGTCAACCTGGACTCCAATGCGGTGCCGGCCGGCGCCATCGTCGGCGGCACTGTCGGGCTGGTCACCGCCTCCGGCAAGAGTTCGGGCAAAAAGGCGCGCAATGCAATTATCGGCACTGCGGCCGGTGCAACCATCGGTAGTGCTGCGCGAGGCCCGAAGCACGGCATGCTGTATTCGGTCCAGACCGGCAGCACCGGCATGATTCAGGTGGTTTCGGACCAGCGCGAGATTCGCATTGGTGATTGCGTGGCGGTCGAACAGGCGCGCGACACGGCCAATGTTCGCCGCGTCAGCGCCGCCTATTGCGAATCGGCCAACCAGAAGGCGGTCGAAGCAGTCCGCGAAAGCGCGCACGCCGAAGCGGCTGAATGTCTGAAAGCCAAACAGCAACTGGTCGAGGCCGGAACGCCCGAAGCGGTGGAACTGGCAACGATAAAATTGAAACTGCTTTGCGCTGATTGATCTATTTGTGGAAAATGATTTTCGGCTCCTCCGCAGAATTTGTGGGTAATTCCTGGCGGATTTTGGCCTGATCCGGCGCGGTCTGGCGCGCGCGGA
>JAVVDV010000034.1:0-25146 GCA_032251355.1 Wenzhouxiangellaceae bacterium | reverse complement strand
CACAGCGCCCAGCCGCGCGGTGCGAAGTTGAAGCTCATCAGCTTGATCTCGGCCAGGAATGGCTCGGACATGCTCGGGTTCTCCTGTCAGGGGGTGCGGCAGACGCCGTTGGCCACACCGGTAAAGCCGGCGACTGCCGTCGCGCTCGCGGTACTGCCGCCGACATTCTGGGCAACCACATGGGCTTCCATCACCGCCGCATTCTGGACCCCGGCCAGTAGCCGCTCGGCGCGGAATGTGGACGTGTCGAGCTGGCGCACCCGGAAGTCCTCGAAGACGCCGGTTCCGCTGGCGTCGTTGCCGGCGATGTCGAGGCACAGGTTCGAGGTGTTGCGCGATTCGATGCGCATGCCGTAGACGCTGCCGAACGGGAAGGCCGAATTGTCGTCGGGGGCGGCGACCGTGTTGTTGGTCAGGGTCACGTCGGCGCGGCCGATCTCGCCGTCGCCATCGTTGTCGAGCCGGCTCTGGACGAAGATGCCTTCGATGTCGGTGTTGCGCACCGTGTTGCCGTCGATCGACAGCACCGCATCGACGTCGCCGCGCAGATCGACCGCGATGCCGAAGGCGTTGACCGAGCCCGAGTCCGGCGTGCCGTTGCCGATCACGTTGCCGGCGATGCGGCCGCGCATCAGGCCGTTGTTCGTCGTGCCGGTGCCGCTGATGATGTTGATCGCGTTGGCGGTGCTGTTGACGATCGTCAGGTTGTTCTCGATCGTGAACGTGGTATCGCCATTCAGTTCGATGCCGAAATCGATCGCGGTGTTGTTGGCGTTGAAGCTGCTGCCGACTACGTCGATGGTCAGGGCGCTGCTGTCGGAGAACGTGGTCTGGATACCGGCCGCGCGGTTCTGCAGGAAACGGCTGCCGGTGACATCGACGTTCATCGTCGCCGTGCCATTGCCGAGCAGGGAAAGCCCGCTGCCGCCGGTCAGCGCCGCATTCGGGCCGATGTCGGAATCGTTGATGGCGAGGCTGGCCAACGCGCCTGCAGCGGCATCGATGCGGATATTGTCCTCGAAGCTGCCGGCGATCTCGCTGTTGTCGATCGCGACGTTGCCGAACAGGCCACTGAAGCGCAAGCCCGCCTGGGTCCCGCCCGGAGCCGAGGCGTTGTTGATCACGCGGCTGTCGGTCAGGCTGAAGTCGGTAACCGAGCTGCCCTGAACGCCGCTGGCGGTATTGTTCTGAATCAGCATCTGGTTCAGGAACAGGTTGGCGGCGTTGTCCAGCAACACGCCGGCGCCGGTCGAGTTCTCGATCGTGCCGCCCGAACCGTTGCGTGTCTGGCTGCCATCACCGAGCACCGAGAACGTCCCACCAGAGCCATTTACATTCGTCAACACGATGCCGTTGACGCCGCCATTGGCATCGACCCGGTCAAGCGCGAAGCTGCCGGTCAGGCCGTTCAGATTCACCGCCGACGCATTGTCGGTGGCCACATTCATCTGGCTTACGCTGATACCGCTGAACGCACCATTGCCGAACAGGCCTTGGGTGCCGGCCGCAGGCTCAATGTTGAAGCCCTGGGCGGTGACGCCGTTGGCCAGCGTGACCTGGCCTTGGACCAGCGGCCGCGTGCCGCCGAGGGCCGGACGCGCATCCAGCGTGCCGTTGGCCGGGACCTGAACACCGAGGAAGCCGTCGAAGGTATCGCCGGTCGCACCCTGCCCGATGAGCCGCTCGTCGACGAAAAAGTTATGTCCGCTCACATTGGTGCCCGAAGCCAGGAAGATTCGCCCACCCGTGCTGCGGCCACCAGGCAGGCCGGACAAAGTCTGGAATGGACGATTCAGGCTGCCATCACCGCCCGGCGCCGCGGCCGGGTTGACCACCCAGAGGGCTGGGCCGGTGACGGTCACGGTCACCGTGCCGCTGGCGCACTGCACCGGGGCGACGGTGGTGGCCGAGTCGCAGACCTGGAAGCTGAAGCTGTCGGCACCGACAAAGCCGCCCGGCGGATCGTAGCGATAGGTGCCGGTGGCGGCGTCGATCAGCGTCAGGATGGCGCCGTTGGTCGAGGTGGCGGGAAGCGGAGAAACACTCAGAGCCGACAGCGGGTCATCGATGTCACTGGCGCCATTCTTGAGCAACTGGCTGTCACTGGCGCCCAGCGTGATCCGGATCGCCGAGTGCGTGGCCAGGGTCTGGTTGACCACGCTCGGCGGGTCGTTGACCGGGTTGACCGTGATGGTGAATTCCTGCAGTGCACTGGCATTGATGCCGCCGTTGGCGGTGCCACCGTCATCGCTGAGCGCCAATCGGATCGTCGCACTGCCGAAGGCATTGGCGGCCGGCGTAAAGCTCAGCGTGCCGGTCGGACCAACGCTCGGGCCGGCACTGAACAGCCCCGGGTTGGTGTTGCCGGTGACGTTGAAGTTCAGACTCTGACCAGCCTCGTTCGCCGGGCCCGGGCTGATGGCGGTGGCCCAAGCTGCCACGGTCTGCGCGCCGGCATCTTCGGCCACGGTCTGATCGGCTCCGGCACTGAAGCTCGGGGCGTCGTTGACTGCCGCCACGGTGATGACCAGATTGACGATTGCCGAGGTGTCGACGCCGCCGTTGGCGGTGCCGCCATCATCGGACAACACGAGGGTCAGATTGGCGCTGCCAAAAGCGTCAGCGACCGGCGTAAAGCTCAGATTTCCCGTGCTCGCATCAAGCGTGGGCCCGACAGCGAACAGCCCCGGATTGTCGTTGGCGGTGATGTTGAACGTGAGGCTCTGACCCGACTCGTCGGCCGGCCCGGCGCTGATGACGGTTGCCCAGGGCTGGTTGTAGGCGCCCGAGTCTTCCAGCACATCGACATCGACACCGGGCGTGAAGCTCGGCGGGTCGTTGACCGGGTCGACGGTGATGGCCACGGTCGCGGCCGGCGAGGTGTCGCTGCCGTCATCGGCGGTGAACTCGAAGCTGTCAGCACCGTTGAAGTCAAGACCGGGGGTGTAGGTCACCTGGGCCGAGGTTGGGCCGATCGGCGTGAGCGCGCTCAGGCTGCCACTGTTCGGGGCGGTGCTGATCGCAAACGTCAGCGGATCGCCGTCGGCATCGCTGCCGGTCAAGGTGACGATCAGCGCCGTCTCTTCATTGGTGCTGGTCGACTGCGGATCGGCAACCGGGATCGCGTTGCTGGATGCAACGTCGATGTCGACCGTTGCAGCCGTCGAATCGAGCGTGCCGTCATTGACCGTAAACGAGAAGCTATCGCTGCCGACGAACCCGGTTGTCGGGGTATAGACCACCTCGGCCGAAGTCGCGTCGATCGGCGTGATCGCGCCGAGGCTGCCGTTGGTCGGGGTAGTAGCGATCGCGAAGCTCAGCGAGTCGCCGTCGATGTCGCTGCCGGTCAGCATGATCGTGACCGGTGTGTCTTCGACCGCGTTGACCAGTTGCGCATCGGCAACCGGCGGGTCGTTGACCGCGTTGACCGTGATACTGATCGCCGCCGCGGCCGAGGCGGTCGTGCCGTCGTCGACCGCGAAGCTGAAGCTGTCGCCGCCGTTGAAGTCGGGATCGGGCGTGTAGACCACTTCCGCCGTGGTGGCATCGATCGGCGTGATCGCGCCGAGGCTGCCGTTGGCCGGCGGCGTGCCGATCGCGAAGCTCAGCGAGTCGCCGTCGGCATCGCTGCCGGTGAGCGTGATCGTGACCGGTGTGTCTTCGTCGGTGCTGGCCAGACCGGCAATCGCCAGCGGCGGGTCGTCGACCGGCTCGACGGTGATCGTCACGGTGGCCGGGGCCGAGTTGGCCTGGCCGTCGTTGGCAAGATACGTGAAGCTGTCGGAGCCGTTGAAGTCGGCGGCCGGCGTGTAGTCGAAGCTGCCGTCCGGGTTCAGGGTGAAGCTCAGGGCGTTGGCCGGCGCCACGGCCAGCGCCGCGGTCAGAGCGTGGGATTCGGGGTCGGTATCGTTGTCCAGCACACCGGGCGCAGCAACGCTGAGCAGTGTGTCCTCGTCGGTTGCGTAGGCGTCGTCAATGGCGATTGGCAACTGGTTCTCCAGATCGGCGATATCGAGTCGGAAAAACAGCGTGTCACCCTCCAGCGCTGCGAATCCCGCCCGAATATCGATCGCCGGGCTGCCATTTGTGGCATCTCCATCGGCATCCACTGCAACGGGCGCGATCCCGCTCCAGTCCCCAAGATCGCCGTCCAAGGCAAAGTTCATGGCCCAGGCTGCCGTAGCCACCAGCATCACCGCCAACATGCTCCCGGCCCGCCCCAGACGACGATGCGCCAAGATCGCCAATCCGAACAGGACCAGCGCCATCAATCCGATGCCGGCAAGTGACAGTGTCGGAATCTGCACGGGCAGCATCGGCAGAACGAACTCGATCGGCGACCCGCCGGCCGTGCCGTCTTCGGTTGCCAATACATCGGCAGCCGCACCATTCGTGCCGATAAAAACCAGTCGCAGAGAGCCGCTGTTCACGGAGCCCAGGGACGAACGCGCCACGGCCAGTTCGATTGCATCGGCGTTATCGAAACCGCCATTGAGTGATGGCAGATACGGCACATCGAAGCCGGCAACCGGTGCAGGTGGGTCGAAAACCTCCCCGGTACAGGACGATTGGGTCAGCGCAGTCACTTCGGCAGTGACCAGGTCGACCGAAGCAATCAGTCGCCACTCGAAACCATCCAGGGCCGGTGCGCCGGGCGGCGTGACTGTGCACCCGCTGGCAACATTGCGATCCGTGTCGATCAGTACCTCGTAACTCGCAGCCTGCGCGAGACCCGGAACAGAAAGAAGGGCAGCAAGCGCTGCGGCAATCCGGAACATGAATCGTGATGACATGGAAGTCTCGGAGTAGGGCGATGGGATCCTGCAAGCCTGCCAGCAGGATAGTAATGTATCAACCTCACATAATCTATCTATTTTTTCTAAAGGTTTCAAGAATATTGCAAGAAAATCAAGGAACGACCCGGCCATTCGGTCGTAACCCTCAGAACGTCAGTGCATCAGCCCGTGCCGCTGCGTGTCAGCCGCAGATGGCCGACTGAATCGGCCCTCGCAGTCCAGCCTTCGGCGACCCAGGTCGTGGCGTTGGGCTCGGTGATGATGGCCGGGCCGTGCACGGGTTCGCTGTTGAGCGCGGACCGGGGCACGATCGGCGTTTGATCCTGCCGGGACGACTCACCCGGCGCCTCGCATGGCGCGGGGACGTCCTTGAGGCGTGCCGGACCACGCGCTTCGACACGCGCGCTGACCAGTTCCACCGGCAAATCCAGCCGGTGGCCGTAGGTCTGTTCGTGCGCGGCATGAAAGGCCCCGGCCAGCGCATCGGGTGCCTGCGCCGGTAACTCCAGCGTGGCGCTCTGACCGCGGTAGCGGCAGGCAATAAAACGCTGGATCGACAGCGACCCGGCCGCAATGCCCTCTTCGGCCAGCTCGCGCCGAACCTCGGCGAGCAGCGGTTCGAACAGCTCTTCCAATCCCGTCTCATCGATGGCATCGGCCGCTTGCAGCACGCTGGCGGTGGCCTGGCGGCCCGGTTCGGCGACCAGCATGCCGAGTGCTGACAACACCCCGGAGCGGGCCGGCACGATCGCCTCGGTCATGCCCAGGCTGTCGGCCAGTTCGCACACGTGCAGACCGCCGGCACCGCCGAAGCACATCAGCACGGCTCGCTTGGGATCGAGCCCACGTTCGGCCGACATCACGCGCAGCGCGCGGCTCATGTGTTCGTTGGCGATGCGCACGATGCCGCGCGCGGCAGCGCCCGGTTCCAGCCCGGCGCGCGCGGCCAGCTCGGCCAATGCACGTTCGGCAGCTTCGAAATCGAGCCTGTGCTCACCGCCGAGGCGGGTCGCACGCGGCAGCCGCCCGAGCAGCAGGTTGGCATCGGTGACCGTCACATCGCGACCGCCGCGACCGTAGCAGACCGGCCCCGGATCGGCACCGGCCGAAGCGGGGCCGACCTGCAGCAAGCCGCCGGCATCGAGTCTCGCCTTGGAGCCGCCGCCGGCGCCGATGGTGTGCATGTCGACCATCGGCACCGCCACCGGGTAGCGACCGATGCGGCCTTCGCGCGTGAGCATCGGGCGACCCCGGATCAGCGCGACATCGGTCGAGGTGCCGCCCATATCGAAACTCAGGACGCGTTCGGCGCCGACTTCGCGACCGATGTGCGCAGCCGCGGCCAGCCCGCCGGCCGGCCCGGACAGCAACAGGTGCACGGCGCGCTCGGCGGCCTGGTCGGCGCGTATGGTCAGGCCGCTGGATTGCATCACCGCCAGCCGCCCGCCGCTCAGCGCTCGCTCCAGGCGCCCGAGGTAGCCGGCCAGCTTGGGGCCGACCGAAGCGTTCAGCCAGGTCGCGATTCCGCGCTCGTACTCGCGGATTTCAGGCAGCACGCGCGCGGACAGTGAGACCGGCAGGTCCGCGGGCAAGGCCTCGGCCACGCGTTGTTCCAGGCTTGGGTCCAGCCACGAGAACAGCAGGTTGATCGCGACCGCGTCGACTTCGAGCGCGGCGATGCGCGCGGCCAGTGCAGCCAGTGCGGCGTCGTCCGGCTCGGCCAGCCGGGTGCCGTCGGCGGCGGTGCGGGCATCGATTTCAAGGCAGCAATCGGCCGGCACCGGCGCGTCCACCGGCGGCTGCTCCAGCCGGTAGAGATGATCCCGGTTCTGACGGCCCAGCGTGAGCAGGTCGGCAAAGCCGGTCGTGGTCACCAGCGCCACGCGCGCGCCCTCGCCCTCGAGCACCGCGTTGGTGCCGACCGTGGTGCCGTGGACCAGGTCGACACCGGCCGCGTCGAGTCCCAGCCGCTCCAGGCCCTGCACGATGGCACGCGCTGGATCGTCGGGCGTCGATAACACCTTGGCGGTCAACAGCGCGCCGTCGATCAGGGCGACGAAGTCGGTGAAGGTGCCGCCGGTATCGACGCCAACCGCGACGCGTTCAGTCATGGTCAGCCTCTGTCCAACGCGCCAGACCGGTGAGCTCGATCACCGCAGCCCACGGGAAGCCCGGGCCGGGGTCGAGCTTGCGCCGGATCAATACTTCAGGCTGATCCTCGGCCGGCTGGGTGCGGGTATCGAGCTGATCGTGACCGGCGATCTGGCGAATGCCCGGAAGTTGTTTGCGCAGCGCGCTCAGCAGCCGGACCAGGGCGTCGATCTGAGCATCGGGGTAATCGTCCAACCAGTGCTGGTGATCGCTGGCGTACCAGTTCGGCCAACGGCCGCGATTGACCAGCTCGATGCCGATCGAGCCGCGGTTGTGGCCGCTGACATGGTGCGCGACCCGCGCCAGCGGCACCCACTGCTCGATGCGCCCGTCGCGATCGATGTAGAAATGGCCGCTGTTGCCGGTGCGCGATTCGGGGTAGTGGATGCGCTCGCCGTAGGCGCGCGCAGTCGCCAGATCCGGCAACTCGGTGGCGTGGATCACGATCAACTCGACCGCAGCCGGATCGCGCGTCTCCAGGCGGTCGACGTAAGACAATGGGCGTGGGGTCACGCCGTCCATGGCCAGTCAGTCCGGACTTTGCGCCTGGGCGCGCGCGGCAATGTCATCGAGCATTGCGTCGAGCTCGGCGCGGTCGAACCAGCGCCCGGCGCGCATCACGCCCTCAATCCGGCGCAGGTGGGCAATATCGGCCAGCGGGTCGGCTTCGACCAGCACCAGGTCGGCAACACAGCCCGGGGCAAGACAACCGTAGCCGGGCTGCTCGAAGAATTTTGCGACGTTGGCGGTGGCAGTCTTGAGCGCTGCCGCCGGAGACAGCCCGGCGTCGACGTACAGTTGCAACTCATGATGCAGCGCGTCGCCGGGCACGTTCATGATCTGCGGCGCGTCGGCGCCGGCCAGCAATCCGGCGCCGGACTGGTGCAGGGCGCGGATCAGCAGGCGACGGCCTTCGACGAAGCGCGCCAACCGCTCGCGCGGTTGCGCGCCCTGCATCTGTTCGACGCGCGCGGCCCAGTTGGCAGCCGTGACCGCATCGACATAGCGCATCGCCGGGCGCTGCTGGAGCGCTTCGGCATCGCCGACGGCCAGATTCTCGACCAGCGTCTGGGTCGGCACGTTCCAGACCCCGGCCTCGGCGGTGCGCACAGTCCAGTGCGGGATCGCCTCGAAGTCCAGCGCATCGCCCAGGTTGAAACCGAACAGGCCCGGTTCGCGCGAGCGCGCCGGATGATCGGCCGGCACCAGCACCATGGCGTAACCGTCGAGGTGGTCGATGGTCGCCTGGCGCGCGGACAACGCGTGTTCCAGCCCGACGGCGAGCGACACATGTCCGGCATGGACCATGCCCAGGGCATCGGCGGCCCGGTCAATCGCCGCGAAGGTATCGGGCATCAGGCCGGGGTGGAGCTTGAGAAAATCGTAGCCGGCCTCGGCCTGCTGGCGCACGCGCAGCAGCGCGGCATCGCGGTCGGGCACCGACGTTCCGTTGAGTGACGGCCCGGAGGTGATCAGGCGCGGGCCGATGCGCTGCCCGGCCGCCAATTCAGCGCGCAGTTGCAGGTGGCCGGGCTCGCCGAGCATGCCGCGGATGGTGGTCACGCCGTGGGCCAGGAACAGTCGCAGCACGTCATCGACGCGCTGGGCATCGCGCATCGGCGGCACATGGGCATGCATTTCGGCCAGGCCGGGGACGACAAAGCGGCCCTGGCCGTCGATTACAACAGCGTCGGCCTCGGCCCGCTCGGCCGCCACGACCCAGCCGGCGCGCACGTGCAGCGTCGTCGGCGACGACACCGCGCCGCGTTCGGCGTCGACCACGCGCACATTGTCAAATCGAAACGACTCGGCTGCGGCCAGCGAGCCGGCAAGTGCGAGCAGCAACAGGATCGACCAGCGGATCATTGCATTCCTCCCGGCATCGAAGCGTTCAGGTCTGGCCGGCATGGTAGACGATTCGGCGGCACCGGATCGGCCGCCCCCGGGGTCCTGCCCGTCACGAAAAAGGCACCGGGTTGCGGTGCCTTTTTCGTTCGCTCGATTGCAGCGGACGGTCAGATCGTCACGTTCGTCGCAAAACTCAGTTGATTGACAATCTGTTGGGCCAGGTCGGGCATCGGCGCATCGGGCTGTCCAATCAGCGCCATCGATCCGCGCTCGAGGTTGACCAGCATCACCGGCTGACCGTCACCGACCTGCATGCGCGCCGGCGATTCGGGCACCCGGGTACGCGGCATGTAATAGACCGTCACCGGCCCCTGGTCGGTGTGCATCACGACGTGTGCGCCGCGGCCATTCGGGGTCGGGCAGAACTTGCCGGCGCGCACCTGCGCCATCAGCGCCGGACCGAGCTGTACACCGAATTCGGCAAACACGCGTTCGATCTTTTCGCTCGCCGTCGGTGAGCCGGCGGCCACCGCCATGACATCGTCACCGTCATGCTGCCAGTGCCAGCGGATGTGCTCGCGGATTTCGTCCATGCTCGGCACCTGCGCCATGGCCACCGGATCGACACTCGCGCGATCGGCCAGGTTGAAGGTGGTCAGTGCCACGGCCAGCGCCAGCACGGCGGCGATCGCGCCCCACTGCAGCCAGTTGCCACCCGCCGATTCCTGATCAGGCTCGCCCAGCGACTGCTCGAGGATGATGCGGTCGGCCAGTCCGCGCGGCACCGGCACGTTGAGCGCTCGCTTCAGGCGCGCCTCGAAGGCATCGGAGGCCTGCGCCAGTTCGGAAAATGCGCCGCCCTGGGCACGTGCGTCGAGCATCTCCGGGCTGCGATCGCCCGGTTCGGTCATCAGTCTGCGCTTGAATTCAGCCAATTTCATGTACGTTTCCCCCGCGTTCCGGTGGCTGCAAGCTGTCCTTGAGTTTCTCCCGAGCCCGGAACACCCGGGTCATCACGGCGCTCTCCGTGAGATCAAGCTGGGCAGCGATTTCGGCGATCGACAGCCCCATGACGGTTTGCAGAATCAGTGGTTCGCGATATTTCGGTTCCAGTGCCAGCATCGCCTCGCGCAACAAATCGCGCTCGGTCCTGTCCTCGGGCGTCAACTCCGATTCCTCGGCGACGACCACGTTGTCGATGTCGGTGATCGGCGGCACCTTGCGCTCGAAGGTACGGGCGTATTCACGCCTGAGGATGGTGATCAGCCAACTCTTGGCCGCTTTCGCATCCTTGAGACTGTCCAGCGCTTTCCAGGCCCGCAGGAAAGTTTCCTGCACCAGGTCGCTGGCCAGCGCATGATCGCCGCACAACCACACACCAAAGCGAAACAGATCGTCGGCGTATTGCCGCGCCAGCGCATCGAAGCGCCGCCTACGTTCCGCATCCTTCATGACCGGCATGTTTGCTTTTCCCTTTCAGCTTGCCTGCTTCCGACGCTGCGCCAGCACGAGCCGCGCCTGCCGCGGCGAACTGGATGAAGCGGTCCGAAATGGTAGCAGACCGGGCGGCAGATACCCATTACGTGACCTCCGGCACCTGTTCCCGCGTAGCGCGAGCGTTACACTAGGACTCATAGTTGACCCGCCCGATACTGCAAGGAGCCAAGCGTGAATCTGGAACAGGCCCGCACCAACATGATCAAGCAGCAGATCCGGACCTGGGGGGTTGCCGACAACCGGGTGGTGGAGGTGCTGCAGACCGTCGCGCGCGAGGATTTCGTGCCGATGCGCCATCGCAAACTGGCATTTTCCGACCTGCGCCTGCCGCTCGGTCATGACCAGGTCATGATGCGCCCGCTGGAACAGGGCCGCTTGCTGCAGGGTCTCGAGCTCAAGCCCAGCGACCGTGTATTGGAAGTCGGCACCGGCTCGGGCTTCCTGACCGCCTGCCTGGCCGCGCTGACCGAACACGTCACCAGCATCGAGCGCATCGCTGAACTGGCCGATCGCGCCGCCGCCAATCTCGATTCACACGGCCGCGCTAATTTAACGCTGCTGACCGGTGACGTGTTTGAAGCCGGGCTGGAAGCCGGTGCGTATGACGCGATCGTCGTAACCGCTTCGGTACCGTCCGTGCCAGAACCGTTTCTGCAAGCGCTGCGACCCGGTGGTCGACTGTTCATCGTCCGCGGCCGCTCGCCGGCGATGGAAGCGTTGATTGTGCATCGTGACCAGGATGGCAAACTTTCCGAGAACAGCCTGTTCGACACCGACCTGCCGCGGCTGCATGGCACCGAAGAACCCGAACAATTCCACTTTGACTGATTACCGCGCGGCCGCGATCCGGCCCGCCCGACCCCGAACACCGGAACCGACAATGCGCAAATGGATTTCCGCCGCAGCACTCGCGGCCCTGACCAGCTCAGCCTCGGCCGTCGATCTGATGGCGGTCTACGATCTTGCTTCCAAGAACGACCCGGAGATCAAGGCGGCCGCACTGCGGCTCGATGCCGGCCAGATCGAGACACGGCTGGCACGCGCCAACCTGCTGCCACAACTGAGCGCCTCACTGTCCCGCACACCGGTCGGCACCAGCCAGCCGAAGATCAACGGCGTCGATCTCGATGAGAACGACATCGACTCCGAAGCCTACTCGCTGAACCTGTCCCAGAGCCTGTTCGACTACGGCAACATCCTCGGCATGGAGCGCGCCCGCCAGGTCGTCGCCCAGGCCGATGCGCAGTACGGCGTGGCCTGGCAGGACTTTCTGCAGCGCACCGCCCAGCGCTACTTCGACATGCTCAGCAGCGTCGACAGCCTACGCTTTGCCCAGGCCGAGGAAAAGGCCCTGCAGCGCCAGTTCGAACAGGCCGAGCAGCGCTTCGAAGTCGGACTGTCGGCGGTGACCGACTTTCTCGAGGCGCAGGCCGCCTGGGATGCCGCCCGGGCGCGCGTGATCGTGGCCGAGAACGCGCTGGAAGATGCGCGCGAGGGGCTGCGTGAACTGACCGGCACGATGTTTGAAAGCTTCAAGCCGCTCACCGAAGACCTGCCGCTGGATCGCCCGCAGCCGGCGCAGTCGCAGGACTGGGTGGCGCTGGCGCTGGATAGCAACCCGGACCTGCGGGTGGCGCGCCAGGCCGAAGAAATCGCCAGCGCCGACATGCGCATCGCACGCGCCGGCCACCTGCCTACCCTGGACTTGACGGCCAGCTACAATCGGACCCTGAACAACGAGTTCGCGCTGCGCGATGACTTCCAGAATCAGGTCGGCACGACCACATTGCAGAACGACCAGTGGTCGGCGACGGTACGGCTGAACGTGCCGATCTTCTCCGGTCTGGCCGTGCAATCACGGGCCCGGCGCGCACGCATCAATCTCGGTACGGCCAGCGAGGAGTTGGATCTCAACCAGCGCCGCGTCGTGCGCAGCACCGAAAACGCATTCCGCGCCGTGCTCGCCGGCATCCGCCAGGTCGAGGCCCTGAAGCAGGCCCAGATTTCGTCGGCAAGCGCGCTGGAAGCCACCAACGCCGGCTTCGAAGTCGGCACCCGCACGATCGTCGACGTACTGCTGGCCGAGCAGCGATTCTTCCAGACCCAGCGCGATTACTCCAACGCGCGCCACCAGCTGATCCTCAACCGTCTGGCGCTGCGGCGCGCGGCCGGCACGCTGGACCCGGAAGACCTCCGGCGCGCCAACGCGCTGCTCGAAGGCGAAGAACGCGGCTGATCGGCGTCCGAATTCCAGCCGCAACCCGCGATCTTTACGATTCGAAGAGCCAAACCATGTCTCAACTCCCCGAAATCGACGACACCACCCGCACACGCATCGAAGCCGAGGCCTTTCGCAAGCTTGTCGCACACCTGCAGCGCTATCCCGAAGTGCAGAACATCGACCTGATGAACCTGGCCTATTTCTGCCGCAACTGCATGTCGAAGTGGTACCGCTCAGCGGCCGAGGACGCCGGCGTGGAACTGGATTACGACCAGGCGCGCGAAATCATCTACGGCATGCCCTACGCCGAGTACAAGCAACGGCATCAGGAAAAAGCCTCTGCCGAGCAACTGGCGACATTCGAGCACGCGGAGAAGAAGGCCTCGGTGTAGTCTGGCAGCTCCGGCTGGATCAGTCCCGAGCACCCGGAACCGCCCGCGGCAGGCACCCGCGACACCCCTGAACACCCCGTACGGGATCATGTTCGAGCCCGGCGGGCACGTCGAAGAGCCGTTGTGGACGCGTCGTCAGATAGCCGCTATGCTCCAGCTTCGTCTGATTCATCACCGGAAGATTCCATGCGCGCTCTCTCTTTGATCGGCCTGATCACGCTTGCACTGGCCGCCGGTTCGGCATTTTCCGAAACCCTCCACGTGCGCGCCGGCCACGTGCTGAATATCGATACCGGCGAGCGCCTCGCCGAGCGGGTCATCGTGATCCGGGATGGCCGGATCGTGCAGATCGCTTCGGCCGAAGAGATCAAGGCCGATCGAACGGCGCAGACCATTGATCTGAGCGGATACACGGTGCTGCCCGGGCTCAGCGATGCGCACGTTCACTTCACCAGCGACCACGACAAGCATGGCTATCGCCGCCTCGCCGATTCGTTGCCGCGCATGACACTGACCGGCGCTCGCAACGCACGCAACACCCTGATGGCCGGCTTTACGACGGTGCGCAATGTGGGCGCACCGAGCTTCAGCGACGTCGCGCTGCGAGACGCCATCGCCGCCGGCGACATTCCTGGTCCACGCATGCTGGTTTCCGGTCCGCCGATCGGCATCACCGGCGGCCACTGCTCGGACAACAACTTGCTGCCGCCGGAATTCAAAGCCACCGGTGATGGCGTGGCCGACGGACCATGGGCGGTCCGCCAGGCCGTTCGCCGCAATGTCAAATACGGCGCGGACATGATCAAGACCTGCTCCACCGGCGGCGTGCTTTCGCGCGGGACGCAAGTGGGCGCACCGCAGTACACGCTCGAGGAACTGACCGCGCTGGTCGACGAGGCGCACATGCACGGCCGGAAAGTCGCCTCCCACGCGCACGGCACCGAAGGCATCCGCACCGCCATCGAGGCCGGCGTCGACTCGATCGAGCATGCGAGCCTGATTGACGCCGAGGGCATCCGGCTTGCCGTCGAGCGCGGCACGGCACTGTCGATGGACATCTATGTGACCGAATACATTCTCGGCGCGGGAGAAGATGCCGGCATCCTGCCCGAGTCGCTGGAAAAGGAGCGCCAGGTGGGAACGACGCAGCGCGAGAACTTCGCCGCTGCGCTCAGGGCCGGCGCCATCATTGCTTTCGGCACTGACGCCGGCGTCTATCCTCACGGCGACAATGCCCGTCAACTTTCGCGCATGACCCGGTTCGGCATGACCCCGTTGCAGGCCTTGCAGGCCGCAACCCTCACCAACGCGCGCCTGTTCGGGCTACAGGACGAGATCGGACGCATCGAACCGGGGTACCGCGCCGACCTGATCGCCGTCGAGGGCGATCCGCTCAAACAGATCGAAACACTCGAGCGCGTTGTCTTCGTAATGAAGGACGGTCAGGTCTACAAATCACCCTGACCGGCGACCTGCTGCTGAATGCGCTCGCGGTAGCGCTCGAACAACTGCCGGTGCTTGCTGCGACCGAGGTCGTACTCGGCACCGTTGATCCAGACCCGCTCGATCGCGGTCATCACTTCCAGCGGGTCACCGTCGGTGACCATCAGGGTGGCGCGCTTGCCGGGCTCGAGCGAACCCAGCTCTTCGGCCACACCGAGAAGCTCAGCCGGCCATAGCGTGACCGCCTTGAGCGCGGCGTCCTTCGGCAGCCCAAACGCCGCTGCGCTGCCGGCGTGGAACGGCAGGTTGCGCGCATTGGTCGCGCCGAAACCGCCGCCGCCGTCGCTGATCGCAAAGCGCACGCCGGCCTCATGCAATTTCGCCGCCGCGACATAGGCCATATCGTAGGGTTCCCAGCGCCGGGTCGGCATTTCGTAGACGCCGTCGAGAATCACCCCGATGCCGTCGGCGGCCAGGCGCTCGGCCACGTATTGCACGTCCGGCCCGGCGACCAGTACGATCGAGCCGAATTCCTGTTTCTCGGCCCAGTCCAGCGCAGCCAGAATCTCTTTTTCCTTGCCGGCGTGCAGGAACAGCGTCTGCTCACCGGCGACCAGCGGCGCCAGTGCGGCGAGCTGATCGTTCATCGGCGGGCGCGGCGCGTTGCCGGCCTCGAACGCCTGCCGGGCCTTGCGCCAGGCACGCGCCTGGTCCAGCGTGCGCTCGATCAATTGCAGGTCTTGATTATCGCCATCGCTGGCGGCACCTGCCGGAAACGCGATGTGCATGCCGGCCGGGGCCTTGACGACCATGTCTTCCCACGACCAGCCCTCCATCGCCATCACCGCCGACGAACCGCGGATCAGGCCACCGCCGGGTACGGTGTGCGTGGTCAGGATGCCGCCGGCAACGTTGACCGGCAGCAGCGCCGAGTCGTGGTTGAACGCGACTTCAACGCGTAACGCGGCGTTAATCTCGCCCATCTCGCTTGTGTCAACCGTGCCGGCCACGCTGCCGATTTCGGTCAGGCCCAGCGCACTGCCGGGGTGGACAAATCCGGGGTAGACGTGGCGCCCGCGCAGATCAACAACGCGCGTGCCATCGGGAATCGAAAGATCCGCGCCCAGCGCAACAATTCGCTCGCCGTCGATCAGCACGGTTGCATTTTCAATCGCCGGCCCGGAAACCGGGTGTACGGTGGCGCCGGTCAGCGCGGTGACTTGTGCCGTCGCGCCGCCGCAAGCAAACAGCAAACCCAGCAGGATTGTGAGCGTTCTCATCGGTTGCCTCTCCTGAAATCGATGCCGTGGACGTGGCCGAAGTCCTGCGCGTGGCAGAACTGGTCGTGCGCGAGTTCCGATTCGCGGTAGCCGATCAGGCGCAGGCCTGGCTCGTCCTCGCTCGCTTCACTTTCGGCCTCGGAATCCGCTTCGTCGTCGGCCAGCACCTTCGCCAGCAGTTGCTGGCGCTCGGCGTCCAATGCTGCGCGCGCGGCCAGGTCCGTTTCGCGGTCGAAAAAGCGCCGGCCGTCGACCCAGGTCTGCTCGACGCGCGAATACACGCTCAGCGGATGACCGTTCCAGAGCACAAAATCGGCATCCATCCCGGCTGCCAGACGGCCGGTGCGATTGCCGACGCCGAGCTGGTCGGCCGGGTTCGCGGTGATCATCTTGACCGCCTCGTGCTCGTCGACGCCGCCGTACCGGACCGCCTTGGCCGCTTCCAGGTTCATGCGCCGGGCCAGCTCCGGGTTGTCCGAGTGCAGCCCGACGGTCACTCCGGCCATCGCCATCAACGCCGGGTTGTAGGGGATGGCATCCGAGGCCTCGTGCTTGAAGTTCCACCAGTCGATGAAACCCGAGCCGCCGGCGCCGTGTTCGGCCATGCGCCGGGCCAGTTTGTAGCCTTCGAGCACGTGCTGGAAGGTGCCAACGGTGATGCCGAAGGCTTCGGCGACGGTGATCAGCATGCGCATTTCATCGGCACGGTAGGCGTGCGAGTGGATCTTGCGCACGCCGGCCAGAATCTCGGCGATCGCGTCCATTTCCAGGTCGGGCCGCGGCGGCACGCGGTCGCGCGCGCGACGACCTTCGGGAAAGGCCTCGCGCTGGCGTGCGTAGTCGGCAGCCTGCTGGAATTTCTCGTCGATGATCTGCGCCACGCCGGGCCGGGTCTGCGGGTAACGTGGATGATCGTTGTCCCAGTTGCTCTGCTTGGGATTCTCGCCGAGCGCAAACTTGATGCCAGGCGCGGCCGCGTCGAACAGCAATCCGGCCGGATCCGCACCCCAGCGCAGCTTGATCACCGCCATCTGGCCACCGATGGCATTGGCCGAGCCGTGCAGCAGGTTGATCGTGGTCACACCGCCGGCCAGTTGCCGGTAGATGTTGATCGACTCGGCATCAATCACGTCCTCAATGCGCACCTGCGCAGTCGAGATGTCGGTGGCCTCGTTGACCCCGCCGATGATCGCCGCGTGCGAGTGCGCGTCGATGATGCCGGGGGTCACGTGCAGGCCGGTTCCGTCGATATCCAGCGCGCCGCGCGGTACATCGAGATCGCGTCCGACCGCGACGATCTTGCCGGCACGCACCAGCAGGTCGGCCTGCTCGAGAATGCCGTCTGCGGTCGCAGTCCACAGCGTCGCGTTGCGCACCACCGCGGTGGACTGCGGCGGTAACGCGCCGATCGCCCATGCCTCGACGTCGGGGCGGTAGTCGGCAGCGGCGGTCACGGAGACCAGCAGTGTCAGCGCGCAGACCAGTGCCTGGCGAAAGACTCGGTTCATGACTGCACCTCCTCGATGCCCGGACCACTGCGCTGTCCGCGCACGCTGAATTCTCCGAACGGGCCGCTGCCGGTGCCGCGCGCACGATCGCCGTCGATGTCGAGGTTGATCGACACGTTGCCCTGACCGCTGGCAATGCGCAGCCGCAACTGCTTGCCCGACACGCGCGCCTCGGTGATTTCACTGTTGTTACCCATCACCGACAAGCTGCCCTGCATGCCGGTGGGCGGGCCGGTCAGCGTCAATTCACCATCGACATCGCCCATCGAACCGAAGGTCAGTGTCAGCGCCCAGGTGCCGGCCGGATCGACCTCCGGCGGTTCGGACTTGGCCAACTCGAAGCGCAGGCCATCGACCCAGACCTCGCGCAGGCTGGGCTTTTCAGTGAACAGATCGCCCTCGACCAGCACCAGGTTGGCCATGTACCCGGGCCGGATGCGCCCGGCGAAGCCGTCGATGCCCAGCCAGCGCGCGGCGTCGGTGGTCAACGCCGCCAGCGCGCGGTCGGCATCCAGTCCGTGCTCGATGGCACGCGCCACCGCCGGCAACAGATCGCCCGGCGCGGACTGTTGCCACGCGGTCAGCAACAGCGGGAAGCCGGCTTCAACCAGCCGGGCCGGATTTTCCGGCGCGCGCTGCCAGTGGCGCAGGTCTTCCAGCGACACATCCCGATCGTTCTCGTCCTTGACATCGGGCGCATCGGGGAAATCCAGCGGCAGGATGTGCAGCGGCTTGCGCGGAAAACTCGCCAGCCGCTGGTATTCGTGCCCGTGCCCGACCAGCACCAAGGCGACCTCGGCCGGCACATGCTCGAGCACGCGCAGGCTGTCGAGCGGATCATCGGCGACCATCACCAGCGGCTGCCGGCCGGCCAGTACCGGTGCCAGCGCATCGACGCCGGCGATCCAGTCCGGCCGCGCTTGCGCGGGATTGCGCTGCCAGGCCGCGCGCGCCCGGGCCTGCCAGGTCGCATCCAGCAGGGTCTGGCGGAACAGCGCGACCGCGCCCATCAGCGACTGCGGGTAAACCCCACCGGGCGCGCGCTCGCGCAGATGGCCGTGCTGGGCGACATCCTCACGCAGCAGGTTGGCCGCCAGACCGCCGTCGCCGAGGTTGGCCAGCAGCGAGCGGCCGCGCAGCAGGCCGGTGGCCGGCGCGATCAGTGCGGTGGTGAATCCGGCGCGCCGGTGCGCCTCGATCGATTCGGCCGGCCAGTGGGCCGGGTCGAACGCAAAGTCGGCGCGGATCAGCGGGTGCCGGCCCGGCGGCGTTTCGTCCTCGTCGGGCAGCTCGATGTCCAGCGCCAGATAGGGTTCAATCAGCCCGGGATACAACGTCAGCGGCGGCGCATCCTCGCCGCGCTCGAACTCGATCACGCGCGCATCGGCCGGAATCTCAAGGTCGCGGCCGACGGCCTCGATCAGACCGTCGCGCACGACCACGGTGGCATTGTCCAGTACCGTGCCCGGCTCGGTCACCACCCGCACGCCGACGATGGCATCAACTGCAATCGACGGCTGGCGCAGTTCTGCGGCGAACGTCGGCATCATCGCCAACGCGGCCAGCAATCCAGTAAATACGCGCAAGTGCGTTCTCCCGCTTTGTACAAAGCTTGCTACCGTAGCCGTGCTGCCGTGAAGCCGGCATGGGCCATTGGTCATGCTTGGAGCGCCGGTTCGCCGCCGCACACGGCCCCGATTCAACCGAAGCGTGCCAGCCAGGGATCGAGTGCGGCCAGAGTGGTTTCGAGCACCTGCTGGGCATCCTTGGTCACGGCCGATTGCGCGCGCCGACCGTATTCGCGCGCACGTTCGGGCTGCTCGAGCAGTTCCCGCAGTCGCGCGGCCAGTTCGGGCGCAGTATTCACCTCGATCAACGCGTCGTTTGCCTGCAGCAGCGTCTGGGCTTCGCGCTGGTGATCCAGATGCGGGCCCGTCAGCACTGCGCAAGCGGCCACGGCCGGTTCCAGCAGGTTGTGTCCGCCCGGTCCCGGGGCGAGACTGCCGCCGACCAGGGCAACCGCAAGGTGACGGTACAGCCCGGCCAGCAGGCCGGTGCCTGAACAAAGCAGCACGTCCCCGACGTCAGATTCGTCGGCATCGGTAACCGTCAAGCCGGCCTGCTGGAACGCAGCGGCGACCGCCGCGGCGCGACCGGGATGACGCGGCACGACCAGCAGCAAGGCACCCGGCAACGCCTCGATCAGACTACGGTGCGCCGCGGCCAGCAGCCCGGCCTCGGCCGGATGGACACTGCCGGCCAGCCACGCCGGACGCGAGTGCAGCGCGTTCGAAAGGTGCGCTGACGGCGCGAAATCGGGGGCTTCGAGCACGGCGCGCTTGAGGTTGCCGGTAACCGCCAGCCGCGACCGATCAACACCGAGTTCGGCGAAACGCGCGAGCACCGTTTCATCCTGGCACAGCACCGGATCGGGCACCGTCAACACCGGCCTGAACAGGCCGCGCACCCGTCGATAGCGCGCGAAGGCCCGTGCCGACAACCGCGCACTGACCATCGCCACCGGCACGCCACGCGCGCCGCACTGGGCGAGCAGTTCCGGCCACAGCTCGGTTTCAACCAGCAGCAGCCCGACCGGCCGGGTCGCGTCCAGCCAGCGGCACACGCGGCCCGGCGTGTCCAGCGGTGCGAACAGGTGACGCACGCGCGGCTCGGTGCCGAAACGCTCGAGCACACGCGCCGCACCGGTCGCCGTCACGGTGCTGATGACGATGCGACGCGCGGCGTCCACACGCAGCAGCGCATCGATCAGGGGCATCGCTGCAGCCACCTCGCCCAGCGATGCGGCATGCAGCCACAGCTCGCCAGCGCCGGCCGGGACGACACCGTCGCGTTCGCCCTGGCGGGCGCGCAAGACCGGATCGGCGAACACATCGCGCTGCAAGCGCCGTCGCATCCATGGCGCGAGCAGACCGGCCAGCACGCGGTAGACTGCAAGCCCCGGTGAATTCATGGTCTGCAGCCTGCCGTGAGCGGCCCGAGCGCCGCAGCAGCGCCGAGCGACCGCGGCCATCGGCAGTCGCTGCTGCAATTGCTACGACAATCGCCACGAAAATCGCCACGAAAATCGAATCGGCACGGAAAGGAAAGAGCATGCATCATTCGGCCGTCAGCATAGCGCAGCCCCGGGCCGGCGCCAGCATTGATGAGTGCCGCAACTGACTGGCTGAGCGAGCGACTGCTCGCGCGCGTGGCCGCACTGGGCAGCCGCGAGCTCGAGCCGGCGCGCCGACGCACGGCTTGGCTGCGCCGATTGCTGCAGCTTGCCCTGCGCAGGCGTCGACGGATCGTTCATCGCAACCTCGAACTGTGCTTCCCGGAACTCGATCGCGCGGCCCGGCAACAGCTTGAACGTGAACATTTCGGCCAGTTGGCCGACGCCGTGGCCGAAATCGCCTACGCCTGGCACCACCCCGGCCGGCTGGACACGGCCATCGGTGAGGTCCGCGGTCAGGAGCACCTGGACACCGCGCGCGAACCCGGCCATGGCGTGCTGCTGGTCACCGCGCACTGCACCTGCCTGGAGCTCGGCGCGCGCCTGTTCGGCGAGCGATTCCAGGCGCGCGCGCTGTATCGTCCGCTGGCCAACGCCCGGCTCGACGCTGCCCAGTGCACGGGCAGGGCGCGCTACGCCGAGGCGATGATCCCGCGCCATGACCTGCGCGCGATGTTGCGCCACTTGCGCGGGGGTGGCATCGTCTGGTACGCGCCCGACCAGGACCTGGGGCCGGATCGTTCGACCTTCGCACCGTTTTTCGGCATCGAAACGGCCACCGCCAACGCGATTGCCGAGCTGGCCCGACGCAGCCGCGCGCGCGTGGTTCCAATGTACCCGCTCAAGAACCCCGAGACCGGACGCATCACGGTCTGGCTGGAACCGGCCTGGAACGACTTTCCGTCCGACGACCGGCGCGCCGATCTGGCCCGCTACAACGCCTTCGTCGAGCGCCGCGTGCGCGAGCATCCGGCCCAGTACTGGTGGCTGCACCGACGCTTCAAGACCGCCCCCGAAGGCGAACCACCGCGCTATCGCAATTGAAACGCCTCGGCTGACAGAGCACTCAGATCGGCAGCTTCAGCGCCGGGTTGACCTTGAGCATCTGCTCGCGGAACTGCTGCTGGATACGCACCAGGGCGGCGCGCGTTTCGCCCTCGAAGCGCAGCACCAGAATCGGCGTGGTATTCGATGCGCGCACCAGGCCGAAGCCGTCAGCAAAGTCGGCGCGCAGGCCGTCGAGGGTATTGATTTCGGCATCCGGGAACTCGGCCGCGAGCTTGAACGCGCTGACAAACGGATGGGTTTCGCCCTCATTCATCTCGACCTTGAGTTCCGGCGTGCTGTGCGCTTTCGGCAGCGCGGCCAGCACCTGGCCGGGTGCGCGCGCATCGATGGCCAGGATCTCGAGCAGCCGCGCGGCGGCGTAGATGCCGTCATCGAAGCCGTACCAGCGCTCGCCGAAAAAGAAGTGCCCGCTCATCTCGCCGGCCAGCGGCGCGTTGCGGCGCTGCAATTCGGCCTTGAGGAAGGAATGGCCGGTGCGCGCCATCACCGGTCGGCCGCCGGCCTCGGTAATCTCGCGCGCCAGCCGACCGGAGCACTTGACGTCGAAAATGACCTCAGCGTCGGGATTGCGCGCCAACACATCACGCGCGAACAGCATCATCAGGCGGTCGGCGTAGATGATTTCGCCATCGGCTGCAACCACGCCCAGGCGATCACCATCGCCATCGAACGCAACCCCGAGATCGCCGTTGAAGTTGCGCACGCACAGCTTGAGATCCTCGAGCGTGTGCGGATCACCGGGATCGGGATGATGGTTGGGGAAGGTGCCGTCGACCTCGGTGTACAAGGGAATGACCTCGGCACCGATCGCGCCCAGAACCTGCGGCGCGATCATGCCGGCGATGCCGTTGCCACAATCGACCACCACTTTCAGCGGCCGCTCGAGCTGGATTTCGCTGGCGATGCGCTGCAGATAGCGCTGGTTCATGTCGGCCTGTTCGAGCTGTCCCTGGCCGTGGGCGAGTCGGCCGTCGAGCAGCCGTTGCCGCAGCTGCTGGATGCGATCGCCGGCCAGCGTTTCGCCGCCCAGCACGATCTTGAAGCCGTTGTAATCCGGCGGATTGTGGCTGCCGGTGACCATCACCCCCGAACCGCCGGTCAGTTCATACGCGGCGAAGTACAGCAACGGCGTCGGTACCGCGCCGACTTCGATCACGTCCACGCCCGATTCCAGCAGTCCGCGGGCCAATGCCGCCAGCAACTCCGCGCCCGACAGCCGACCGTCGCGCGCAACCGCAATCCGGTTCAGACCCTGCTCGACGGCCTCCGAGCCGATCGCGCGACCCAAGGCGTGCGCGACCTCGGCGTTGAGCGTGCGCCCGACCACGCCACGAACATCGTAGGCCTTGAAGATGCTGGCGTCGGGCACGAGCGGATCGCCGGGCGCGGGCGGCTGATCCGGGCTCGCCGGCACCGGCTCGGGCGACGCTGCCGGCAACGACCGTTCGGCTTCGCCGGCCGGCTTTGATTCGACCCGGGATCTGGTTTCTGGCTCTGGCTCTGGCTCTGGCTGCGGTTCGGGTTGTGGTTCCAGATCCGGCTCTGGCTGTTGATCCAGCGGCGGCTCCGGTTCAATCGCCGGAATGCCGTCGGGCGATCGACCGCCGGAGGGTGCGACGCGCTCGGCCGGCAGTGTCGGTTCAGGCGGCTGTTGCGGTTCGGCAACCGCTGCCGACACGCCCGGCGCCGCCGGGATTGATGCCGTTTCGGGTTCGGCGAATTCCGCGTGTGACACAAGTTCAGCCCGGGCGCGGCGCGCCAGGCTGCGGCGGCGCAGCAGAGCGCCCAGCAGCATCATCAGCAGGCCGACACCGGCGACGCCGGCCAGTTGCAGAGTCGACATCGGACCGATCGGCATGGCGGTATACCACTGCAGAGCGAACAGCGTGCCGGCCAGCGCCTGCTCGCCGCTGGGTGTGCCGAAGTTCTGGCCACGACTGAACAACAGCCGGGTTTCGTCACCGGCGCGCTGAACCAGACGCAGGCCATCGACGCCTGCAGGCAACTGCAGACGCTGGGCAATCACGCTGACCGGGAACGACACCAGCACGACGGCCGTGGCGGAGTTGCCGGTCTCCAGCCGCTCGGCAATCGCCAGGTACTCGTCGGGCGAGCCGGCAAAATGGACCTGCGCAGGCACCTCGGCCTCTCGGCGCGCCTGCAGTAACATTTCCAGTGCGGCAAAGCCGCTACCGGGGAAGCTGCTCAGGTCCACGTCCTCGATCGCCGCACGCGCAACCACCACGTTCAGCACGTTGCTGATGTCCTGTTCGCGCAGCAGGGCGATCAGCCCGTTGCGCTCGACGGTGCCGGAACCGCCGGCAATCTCGGCCCCGAAATCGTCACTGCGCAACGCGGCGCGCACGGACTGGAGCTGCTGCGCCAGTCGTGTGGCCTCAGCTGCCGCCGACGCGTCGGCCTGCAGCAATTCGGCCTCGGCACGCCAGCTGTTCCAGGTCAGGTACCCCCCCATGCCGAGCAGGGCCAGGCCGGCGGCAATCAGCACCAGCGCCAGCAGGTGCAGCAACGGCCGTCCCGTTTGACTGTTCGATGACGCTGCGCGCATTGGATCCCCTTGAGTTTGGTTGACGCAGTCCGGCCCCTTGCTGTTATACCGCACCGGAGTGGCCGAAGCCACCCGCGCCGCGCTGGCTGGCCGTGAACTGTTCGACCGGTCGCAGCCGGACCTGCACAACCGGCAGCACCACCAATTGCGCAATGCGTTGGCCCGGCTCGATCTTGATCGTATCCCGGCCGCGGTTCCAGCACGGCATCTGTACCGGGCCCTGGTAATCGCTGTCGATCAACCCGACCAGGTTGCCGAGCACCAAGCCCTGCTTGAAACCCAGACCCGAGCGCGGCAGCAGCACCGCGGCCAGCCCGGGATCGGCCAGGTGAATGGCGAGCCCGGAGGGAATCAGTGCGGTCGCACCGGGCGCAAGTTCCATCGGTGCATCGAGCATCGCGCGCAGATCCAGTCCGGCCGAGCCTTCGGTGGCGTAGTCGGGCAGTGGCCAGTCGCGACCCAGGCGCGGATCGAGAATGCGAACTTCAAGCTCCCGCATCAATCGGCCTCCAAGCGTTCGGCGATGATCGCCACCAGACGACGCGCCAGCTCCAGCTTCGACGCACGTCCCAGTGCCCATTCGTCGCTGGTCGAGTAGACCACCAGTTCGTTGTCGCAGGCATCGAAGCCGCGATCGTGGCCGACGTGATTGGCTGCGATCAGGTCGAGCCGCTTGGCGGCAAGCTTGGCGCGCGCGTGCTCGGCCACATTGCAGGTCTCGGCGGCGAAACCGACCGTGAACGGGCGTGGACTGGAGGTGGCGACCTCGGCGACGATATCGGGATTGGGCATCAGTTCCAGCGTCATCGGCTCGCCGTTGCGCTTGATCTTCTCAGCACTGATCTCGGCTGGACGATAGTCGGCGACCGCGGCGACCGACACGAAGCCGTCGGCCGGCAACCGAGCCAGCACCGCTTCGCGCATCTCCAGCGCACTGCGCACATCGGTGCGCGACACGCCGGCGGGCGTGGCCAGTTGGACCGGGCCGGCGACCAGGTCGACCGTAGCACCGGCTTCGGCCAGCGCTTCGGCCAGCGCAAAGCCCATCCGTCCCGACGAGCGATTGCCGATGAAGCGCACCGGGTCCAGTGCCTCGAAGGTCGGCCCGGCGGTGACGACGAAACGCTTGCCGGCCAGACGGGCGCCGGCTGCCAGCAACGCTGCCGCGATTGCCGAAGGTTCAAGCATGCGACCCGGACCGGTCTCGCCGCAGGCCTGGTCGCCGTCGGCCGGGCCGAGTGCGCGTGCGCCGCGGTCGCGCAAGGTCTGCCAGTTGGCCTGCACCGCCGCGTGCGCCCACATCAAGTGATTCATCGCCGGGGCCAGCCACAGGCGCGCGCGCGCGGCCAGCACCAGCGTGGTC
>JAVVDV010000033.1:0-25730 GCA_032251355.1 Wenzhouxiangellaceae bacterium | reverse complement strand
GCTGATGGCCCAGCCGTTCTCGTACCGCTATCCGCTGATCGACGGCCAGGGGAATTTCGGCTCGCCGGACGACCCGAAGTCCTTCGCCGCGATGCGCTACACCGAGTCAAGACTGGCGCCCTACGCCAAGCTGCTGCTGCAGGAGCTGGGGCAGGGCACGGTGGCCTGGGTGCCGAACTTCGACGGCACCATGAAGGAGCCGAAGCTGCTGCCTTCGCGGGTGCCGAACATCCTCTTGAACGGCGGCCAGGGCATCGCCGTCGGCATGGCCACCGACATCCCGCCGCACAACCTCCGAGAGGTGGTGGCCGCGACGATCCGGCTGCTGGAGCAGCCAAACACCACGGTCGCCGAGCTGTGCGAACACATCCAGGGACCGGATTTCGCCACGGCCGGCGAGATCGTCACGCCCCGGGACGAGCTGCTGGCGATGTACCAGTCCGGCCACGGCAGCGTGCGTCAGCGCGCGGTCTATGAGCGCGAGGACGACAGCATCGTCATTACCGCGCTGCCCTACCAGGTCTCGCCGGCGAAGGTGCTGGAGCAGATCGCGGCCCAGATGCAGGCGAAGAAGCTGCCGATGGTGACCGACCTGCGGGACGAGTCGGACCACGAGCATCCGACCCGGCTGCTGATCCTGCCGCGGTCGAACCGGGTCGACATCGAGGCCCTGATGGCGCACCTGTTCGCGACCACGGATCTGGAGAAGAGTTACCGCGTCAACCTCAACGTGATCGGCAACGACGGCCGGCCCGGCGTGCGCAACCTGCGCGAGATGCTGACCGAGTGGATCGCGTTCCGCCGCGCCACGGTCACCCGCCGCCTCGAATTCCGGCTCGATCAGGTGGTCGACCGGCTGCATGTGCTGGAAGGCTTCCTGATCGCGTATCTCAACATCGACGAGGTGATCGCGATCATCCGCGCTCACGACGAGCCCAAGCCGGTGCTGATGGAGCGCTTCGGCCTGACCGGCACCCAGGCCGAGGCGATTCTGGAACTCAAGCTGCGCCACCTGGCCAAGCTCGAAGAGATGAAGATCCGCGGCGAGAAGGATGCGCTGGAAGAAGAGCGTGCCGCGATCGAGGCACTGCTCGATTCGCCGAAGAAGCTGACCCGGCTGATCCGCGACGAGCTGCTCGAGGATGCCGACAAGTACGGCGATGATCGGCGCTCGCCGCTGGTCGAACGCCAGGCCGCGCAGGCGCTGAAGGAAACCGACCTGGTGCCCAGCGAGCCGGTCACCGTGGTGTTGAGCGAAAACGGCTGGATCCGGGCCGCCAAGGGACACGACATCGAACCGGCCGAGCTCAACTACAAGGGCGGTGATGCGTTTCTGCACGCCGCGCGCGGCCGATCCAATCAGCTTGCCTGCGTGCTGGACTCGACCGGTCGCTCGTACTCGCTGGCCGCGCATGAGCTGCCGTCGGCGCGATCCAACGGCGAGCCGCTGACCGGCCGCTTCTCGCCGGATGCCGACGCGGTGTTCCGGGGCGTGGCGATCGGCGAGGCATCCGACCGCGTGCTGGTTGCCTCGACCGCCGGCTACGGCTTCGTCACCCGGCTCGAGAATCTGCATACCCGGCAGAAGGCCGGCAAACAGCTGCTCAGCGTCCCGGCCGGCTTCGACGTGCTGCCGCCCGCGACGGTGACCGAGGAAGCCGTGATCGTGGCGGCCACCAGTGCCGGCCACCTGCTGGCCTACTACCTGCGCGAGTTGCCGGAGCTGAACAAGGGCAAGGGCAACAAGTTGATCAACATCCCGCCCAAGGCGCGCAAGGAGGGCGAAGTCCTGGCCGGCGCAATCGCCCTGGTCAAGGGCCAGGACTGCCTGGTCTGGTCCGGCCAGCGGTACCTGCGTCTGTCGTGGAAAGACACCGAAAATTATTGGGGTGAGCGCGCCCAGCGCGGCGGTCTGCTGCCGCGCGGCTACCGCAAGGTGGACCGGTTGACACTGGCCGAGTAACGACTTCGTCTTTCCCGATTACGTGCTCAACTCAGCCAGTGGTCGCGCTCTCGCTCAAGCAGCTGTTTTTGATTGAAACCGCGAATGAACGCGAATGAACGCAAAGCGCACCGAGGAAAAAAATACGTCCATCCAATGCCAAATCCAAGCGCTGCACGGCGTTTCCGGCTGAAACCTTCAGTGACCTCGGCGGCTTCAAGACGTACTTTGCGTTCATTTGCGTGTATTTGCGGTTCAAACGCCTTTTCAATTCGCCTGCCGGGACGAGTTGTGTTGCCGAAGCCGCTCCCGCCGCGGGTCAGCCGCCGGTAAAGATCAGTTTCGGGCGGTTGTACAGGCCGGCGGCGACCAGGCCCAGCAGCAGCGAGACGACCAGGGTCGCGCCGATGCTGGTGATGTACCAGAGCAGGTCCGGCGCATTGCCGCGCACCAGTTCGGTGATCATGATGTTCTGGTTCAGCAGCGGCACCCAGGTCATCCAGTATTCGGCCTTGGTCGGGTCGACCATCAGCCACAGGCTGGGAATCATCGGCACCAGGATGATCATGCCGACGTAGCTCTGCGCTTCGCGGAAGCTCTTGGCAAACGAGGCCAGGATGATCAGCATGGCCGCGGCCAGCAGCGCGGCCGGGGCGACGATGATGAAGGCGCGTGCCGCGACCGCGAAATCGAGGTTGAGCTTGACGTCCATCATCGCCGTCGGCAGCATCTTCATCGCGTAGACGAAGGCCACCAGACTCAGCGCCAGCGAGGCCAGCGCAAAGAACGAGGTCGCCAGCAGCTTGCCGGTCATGATCTGCCAGCGCGGCACCGGGTTGATCAGCAGCGGTTCCAGTGACTTGCGTTCGCGCTCGCCGGCGGTGGTGTCGATCGCCATGTGCATCGAGGCGGCAAACAGCGTCAGCAAGATGAAGTAGGGCAGGAACGCAAGAATCTCGCCGCCGCGGGAAGTCGGTGTCGACAGGTCGACGACCTGCGTGTCGATCGGCCGCATCAGCTGCGGATCAACCCCGCGCATCATCAGCCGGATCTGGCCGATGGTCTGCGAGTAGCCGGTCAGGTAGCGCTGCACCCGGCTGATCGTGGTGCCGGTGTAGCGCAGCGAGCGGTCGGCGATGATCTCCACCGGCGCCGGCCGCCCGGTCGTCCAGTGTTCGCCGAAGTCGGCCGGGATGCGCAGCACGACTTCCTCGGTCTCGTCGCGGATCGCCTGCTCGGGGTCGGCCGGTGGCGCCTTGATCACCACACCCTGGCGTTCCAGCCAGCCGACCAGGTTGGGCGCATTCTCGCGCCCGACGACGGGCAGTTCCAGCACCGACTCCATGCGCTCGGTGACTTGCTTGCTCATGAAGGTCATCATGCCGCCGAACAGCAGCGGCCCGAGTAATGGACTAATGATCAGCGTGCTGATGACCACGCGCCGGTCGCGGAAGTTGTCGAGGATTTCCTTGAACAGTACCTGGATCATGCCAGCAGTCCCTCATCCGAGCCGATCAGCTTGACGAATGCGTCTTCCAGTTCGTCGCAGCCGCTGCGCGCTCGCAGTTGGTCGGCAGTGCCGTCGGCGGCGATGCGACCGGCGGCGATGATCACGATCCGGTCGCACAGCGCAGCAACCTCCTGCATGATGTGGGTCGAAAGCACCACGCAGTGGCCGGCGGCCTTGAGGCCGCGCAGGAACTCGCGCAATGCGCGCGTCGTCATCACATCGAGACCATTGGTGGGCTCATCCAGCAGTACCGTGCGCGGTCGATGGATCAACGCGCGCGCGATCGCAACCTTGACCCGCTGGCCCTGCGAGAAGCCGTCGGTCTTGCGCTCGATGAATTCGCCCATGTCCAGCACGCCGGCCAGTTCGTCGATGCGCGCGCGGATGTCGGCACGTGCGAGCCCATGCAGGCGGCCGTAGTAGGCGATGTTTTCGCGCGCGGTCAGGCGGTCGTACAGGCCGCGCGAGTCGGGCACCACGCCGATCCGGCGCTTGATCGCCAGCGGCTGGTCGGTGGGGTCGACGTTGTCGATGCGGATCGATCCGGCATCGGGTCGCAGCAGGGTGTAGAGCATGCGCAGTGTGGTGGTCTTGCCGGCGCCGTTGGGGCCGAGCAGACCGGTGATTTCGCCGTCGCGCGCTTCGAACGTGACATCATCCACAGCGACCACGCGGCCCTTGTCGAAGGTCTTGCGCAGGTGTTCGACGGCGATCATGGCGTGGGTCCCAGCAGGTTGACGAAAAACGGCTCGGGGCCGAGCGCGTCCATGCATTCGGTGTCCAGCGCGTCGACCGACGCTTGCTCGATGAACGCGGTCACGATGCTGCCCATGCACGGCTGGGTCATGACGATGTGGCCGCGCCCGCGCGCGACCAGGTGAATGCTGTTGGAGAACTGTTCGGCGGCTTCCTCGCCGTAGCGTGGTGGCGTGACCGGATCGAGTTCGCCCGACAGGATCAGCATCGGCACTTCGCTGTCGAACGGCTGATGGAAGTCGGTCGAGACCGGATCGGCCGGCCACCAGGCACACACACGTCCATAGAGATCGGTGAACGACTGCCCAAGCAGCGTGCCGACCTCGGCGCTGACATCGGGCCAGTGCGGCCAGTCCTCGCTGCAGCCGACCGCGAAATTCAGGCCGATCGCGATCTGATCCCCGATCTGGGCGGTGGTCAGGATGGCCTGCGTGGCCAGCCGGGTCGGATCGTCGGTGGCGTCGGCCTCGTGCACCAGCAGCGGGATCATCATCTGCGCTTCCGGCGAGTAGGCCAGAAAGCGCAGGCTGGTGGCCAGCACGTCGCGGTTGAACTCCAGCGGCTCGGGTTCGCCGGTGGTCGGATGAGTGACAGTGATCGCCTGCGGCTGCTCGCCGTAGCGCGCCTTGAGCCGGTCGAAGGCGCCTTGCAGGTCGGCGAAGCGCTCGGCACACTGGGCATCGGCGGCGCAGGCAATAAATAACTGCTCGATCGCACGATCGAGGTTGCGACCGTGCTCGGCGCCGAGTCGCAGTCGGGTCGGCACGACACCGTCGATGACCACGCTGCGCACCGTGTCCGGGTAGCGCCGCAGGTAGACCTGGGCCACGCGGGTGCCGTAGGAGCCGCCGACCAGGTTGATTTGCTCGAAGCCCAGATGCCGGCGCAGCGCATCAAGGTCGTCGACCGCATCGGTGGTGGTGTAGCGGCGAACATCGGCATCGAGGGCGTCGAAGCACTCGCGCAGCAGCGCTTCCATCCGGTCCGGGTCGGTGTTTGCGGTCATCTCGGCCGGATCGAAGTCGCAGTCCAGCGCGTTCGAACCACCGGTTCCGCGCTGGTCGAGGAACACCAGATCACGCGTCCGGTTCACATCACGCAGCGCGCGCGCGATCATCGGTGCCGAGTCGCGCGCCGATTGCCCGGGTCCGCCGGCGAGAAAAAATACCGGGTCGGGTCCGGGTTCGGAGCTGCCGGCCTCGACCACCGCCCAGGCCAGCTCGATCGTGCGACCGTCGGACTGCTCACGGTCTTCGGCTACACTCATTGATCCGCAAAGCGCTTCAACCGTGATGCGCCCGCCGGCAGTCGCAAGCTCGCACTTTTCAGTTCCGGGCCAGCGCTCGGGCACCGCCTGGGCCGCAACAGGACCTGATGGCCCAATCAGTCCAGCGATGGCAAGTGCGATCAACGATAATTCGAGCTTCACCGGGTTCATCCCCATCCTTGATGGCTGGGCGTCAGTCTAGCCCAGTCGTGTCGTTTTACTCATCGGTCACAAGTCATGCATGCTCTTGAAGTCCGGGCGCTGGAAAAAACGTATGCCAACGGCGTGCGCGCGCTGACGGGTATCGATCTGGTCGTCGAGCAGGGCGATTTCTTCGCGCTGCTTGGGCCCAACGGTGCCGGCAAGTCGACCCTGATCGGCATCATCTCGTCGCTGGTCAACGCCACCGCCGGCGAGACCCGGGTATTCGGCATCAGCGTGCAGCGCGAGCGCTCGCGCGCGATGGCCGAGATCGGCCTGGTGCCGCAGGAGATCAACTTCAACCAGTTCGAGCGCCCGGTCGACATCGTCGTCAACCAGGCCGGCTATTACGGTGTGCCGCGTCGAATTGCGCGTGCGCGTGCCGAGAAGTACCTGAAGCAACTGCAATTGTGGGACAAGGCCTTCGGGCCGTCGCGAGCACTGTCGGGTGGCATGAAGCGGCGGCTGATGATCGCGCGCGCGATGGTGCACGAACCGCGGCTGCTGATTCTTGATGAGCCCACCGCCGGGGTCGATATCGAGATCCGGCGCTCGATGTGGCAGTTCATCGAGCAGATCAACCGAGACGGCACCACCGTGATTCTGACCACGCACTACCTCGAGGAAGCCGAGAACCTGTGCCGCAACATCGCCATCATCGATCACGGCCGCATCGTTGAAAACACTACGGTGAAGGCGTTGTTGAGCACGCTCGATATCGAGACCTTCGTGCTTGATCTCGGTGCGCCGATCGAGCAGCCGCCAGCGGTCGAGGGCATGGAAATCGCACTGCGCGACCCGACCACGCTGCTGGCCAGCCTGCCGAAGTCGTGCAGTCTCAACGCGCTGTTTCAGCGGCTGGAGGCCGACGGCATCCAGGTCAAGTCGATGCGCAACAAGGTCAACCGGCTCGAGGAGCTGTTCCTGCGGCTGGTCGAGAAGAACCAGGAGGCGACATGAGCACGGCGGTTTCGGCGCGCAGCTACTGGATCGGTTACCAGACCATCGTCATCAAGGAAGTCACGCGCATCGTGCGGATCTGGCCGCAGACGGTGCTGCCACCGGCGATCACGATGACGCTGTACTTCGTTATCTTCGGCCAGTTGATCGGGCGGCGCATCGGCGAAATGGGCGGCATGGACTATATGCAGTTCATCGTGCCGGGGCTGATCATGTTGTCGGTGATCACCAACTCCTACGGCAACATTACCAGTTCGTTTTTCGGCGCCAAGTTCGGCCGCCACATCGAGGAGCTGCTGGTCTCGCCGTTGCCGCCGATCCTGATCCTGGCCGGTTATGTAACGGGTGCGATGTTCCGCGCGCTGGTGGTTGCCGCGCTGGTGCTGGTGGTGGCGTCGTTCTTTGCCGACCTGTCCATCCACAACTGGCCGGTGACGATCGCGATCGTGCTGCTGACCTCGATCGTGTTTTCGCTGGGCGGCTTCATCAACGCGATCTTCGCCCAGAAGTTCGACGATATCGCGATCGTGCCGACCTTCGTGCTGCAGCCGCTGACCTATCTTGGCGGCGTGTTCTTCTCGGTCGAACTGCTGCCGGGGCTCTGGCAGCACATCGCGCTGGCCAACCCCATTCTGTACATGGTCAATGGTTTCCGTTACGGCATGCTGGGCGTGAGCGACGTGCCGGTGGCGGCGGCCTTCGGCATCATCATCGCGTTCATGCTGGTGCTCGGTGCGGTCTGTGTCACGCTGCTGCGGCGCGGCACCGGCCTGCGCACGTGAGCGGACTGGCGTTCCGGCGACTGGCAAGGTCGGATGATGCAAGGCGCGGTCGGCTGAGCTTCGAGCGCGGCACGGTCGAGACCCCGGCCTTCATGCCGGTCGGGACCTACGGCACCGTCAAGGGGATGACGCCGGAGGAACTGATTGCCACCGGCGCCGAAGTCATTCTCGGCAACACCTTCCATCTGATGCTTCGGCCCGGCACCGAGGTGATCGCGGCACACGGCGATCTGCACGATTTCATGGCCTGGTCGGGTCCGATCCTGACCGACTCGGGCGGCTTCCAGGTCTGGAGCCTGGCTGAGCTTCGCAAACTTGACGAAAACGGCGTGACCTTCGCCTCGCCGGTCGACGGCACGCGCATCTTCATGGGGCCGGAGGAGTCGATGGCGGTGCAGCGCGCGCTGGGCTCGGACATCGTCATGATCTTCGATGAATGCACCGCGTATCCGGCAACGGTGGACGAGGCGCGCGAGTCGATGCAGCGCTCGCTGCGCTGGGCGGCGCGTTCGAAGACTGCGCATGCTGACTCTGCAGCCGCGCTGTTCGGCATCGTGCAGGGGGGCATGCACCCTGCGCTGCGTGCCGAGTCGGCCGCCGGGTTGATCGAGATCGGTTTCGACGGCTACGCGATCGGGGGCTTGAGCGTCGGCGAGCCCGAAGATGAGCGGCTGATGGTGCTGGAGGCGACCTGCCCGAAGCTGCCCGAGGACCGTCCGCGCTACCTGATGGGTGTGGGCCGGCCCGAGGACATTGTCGCGGCGGTCGCGCGCGGGGTCGACATGTTCGACTGCGTGATGCCGACGCGCAACGCGCGCAACGGTCACCTGTTCACGCGCTTCGGCGACTTGCGCATCCGCCACGCGCGCTTCAAGTCCGATACCCGGCCAATCGACGAGACCTGCGAGTGTTACACCTGTCGGCACTATTCGCGTGCCTACATCAAGCACCTGCAGCGCTGCAACGAGATCCTCGGCGCGCGCCTGGCGACCATCCACAACCTGCATTTCTACCAGCAGATGATGGGCGAGATCCGTGCGGCAATCGAAGAGGACCGCTTTGTGACGTTTGCGCGCGCGTTTCTGGCCGATCGCGCCCGGGGCGTGGAATGAAGCGCGGTGCCGACGACCGTATACACGGCCGGATGGACGGCCGGTGAGCGCGGCGCAGCTGGAGGTGGTGGCCGCCGTGCTGCGCGATGCAGACGGCCGCGTGCTGCTGGGTCAGCGCCCGCCGGGTGCCAGTTCGGCCGGTCGCTGGGAGTTTCCGGGCGGCAAGATCGAGCCGGGCGAAACCGCGATCGAGGCGCTGGCGCGTGAGTTGCGCGAGGAACTCGGCATTGCCATCGGCCCGACCCGGCCGCTGGCGGCGATCCGCAACGACGACGGCGCGCAGCCGGTGCGGCTGTGGCTGTTTGAGGTGCTGCGCCACGACGGCGAGCCGACGCCGGTCGAGGGCCAGGCGCTGGCCTGGGCGGCGCTCGATGAACTGGCCGACTATGACCTGCTGCCCGCCGACCGACCGCTGGCGCGGTTGCTGGCGCTGGACGGCTACTACGCGATCGCGCCGGGCCTGGCCGAGCTGGGCAGTGAGCGGGCCTTGCTCGAGGCCTGGTCGCAGTGCCTGGAGACCGGCTTTCGACTGCTTGGTCTGCCGCTGGAGAAGGGCCACGATCTGTCCTCGGCCACCGTCGACGCGCTGGCGCTGGCCTGCGAACGGGCCGGCGCCAAGTGGCTGGTGGCCGGGTTGCCGGGCATCTGCCGGGACTGGCCGGTCGACGGCCTGCATCTGGATACTCGCGCACTGGTCACGCTGGACCAGCGGCCGCTGCCGACCGACAAGCTACTCGTCGCCAGCTGCCATGACCTGGAGGAAATCCGCATCGCCGAGGCGCTGGGCGTGGATCTGGTGACCCTGTCACCGATTGCTCATTCGCCCAGCCATCCTGGGCATGCGCCGCTGGGCTGGAGCGACTTCGAACGCGTGATTCGGCATGCCCCGCTGCCGGTGCTGGCGCGTGGCGGTTTGCGCCCGGAGGACTGGGCGCGCGCACGTGAACTCGGTGCCTTCGGGGTCGCCGGTGTGCGGGCGTTCGGATGGACATGATCGAGTCGCGCTCATTGCCGTTGAACGCCGTACCGGCGCTGGCGCTGCACGCGCTGCACCTGTGGTGGCTGGACCTCGATGGCCTGGGTTGGCCGCCGGGACTGGAGCGGCGCGGTGAGCGCGGACCGAAGCTGCACCAGCAGTTCCTGCTGCGCCTGTTGCTCGGCGCCTATCTGAAGCGCCCCGGTCGCGACGTGCGACTGGTGCGGGACGCGGCCGGCAAGCCGAACCTGGCGCCCGAACTGACCGGCAGTGGAATCCGTTTCAACCTGTCGCACGCCGGTCGCTGCATGGTGGTCGCGGTCGGTCGGCGGATTGATCCGGGTGTCGACATCGAGTCGAGCGCGCGTCGGCTGGACGCCAAGCGGCTGGCTACGCGCTGGTTTCCGGCCGACGAGGCCGAGCTTATCGGGCAGCTCTCGGGCGAGGCCGCGCGGCTGGAGTTCCTGCGCCGCTGGACCGTGCGCGAGGCGCTGGTCAAGGCGATGGGCTCGGGCATTGCCGCCAGCGTCGGCGCGATCGGGCTTGCCGGAGAAGACGCCTGCGCGATCGAGCGTTTGCCGCCGCACTGGCCGTCGCCGCGCTGCTGGCAGGTGGTTCCGCTTGCGCATCCGGACGGCTGGATCGGCCACCTGGCCTGCGCGCAGCCGTTTCGCAAGCTCAAGCAGTTTGCATTGACCGGCTCAGCGCAGCCGCCGCAGCCAGCGTTCGACCCAGCTTGAGTGCAGCAGCGCGCGATCGGCGGCCGGAAGATTGTCATAGCCGCCGTGCTTGAGCTTGATCCAGGCGTTCAGGTCGGTGTGGCACAACAGTTCGAACACGCGCCGGTTGAGCGGGTGGAAGCCGTCGCGCTTGAGCCACGCAGCACCGAAATCCAGCAGCCAGGCGCGACCGCCGGCATCGACCCGCAGATTCGCCTTGCGCTTGAGGTCGCCGTGCGCCACGCCGCGTTGGTGCATGGCCCGGATCGTGGCCAGCAGGCCGTCGAAGTCGATGGCATCGGCCGGGGTCTCGCGAAACGACCGGCCCTCGATCCAGTCCAGCACCAGCCAGCGATCATCGATCAGTCCGTGGCAGCTGGCAATCCCGGTAATGCCGGAGAGTCGTGCATAGGCGCGCGCCTCGCGCCGCAAGGCGATCCGATTGGCCAGCCCCAGCGCCGCGCGACCGGCGGCGGTCTTGACCGCCAGCACCCGGCCTTCCAGTTCGAGCCGGAACACCCGGCCCTGGTTGCCGGCTACGGCCGGCGTCTGCCCATTGAGTACGCCGCCTGCGAGCGCGTGTTCGAGTGTGCGGCGGGAAATCGGCATCCGGGCTCCGGTGTTCGTGGCCTGCAGGCAGGTCGTACAATAGGCGATTGTGCCCTCGAAATTTGCCGGGCGCGACCCCATAGACGCCACGTTCGCGTGGATACGGAGATTTTCAAAGCATGCCGATTTACGAATACCAGTGCCGGGATTGCGATCACCGGCTGGAAAAACTGCAGAAGCTCAGCGACGCACCGCTGACCGATTGCCCGGAATGCGGTCACGCGTCGCTGGTCAAGCTGGTCTCGGCCGCCGGCTTCCGGCTCAAGGGTGGCGGCTGGTACGAGACCGACTTCAAGAAGGACGGCAAGCGCAACCTGGCTGGTGACGATGCCGGCAAGCCGGCGGCGAAATCCGAAGGCGCGTCCGAGGGCAAGAACGCCAAAAGCACCGGCACCGGCGAATCCAAGGCCGAAAAGCCGAAACCGGCCCAGAAGCCTGCGTCCCCGTCGGCCAGCGCCGCGGCCTGAGATTCCACGACGCCCGGCCGTGCGGGCCGGGCGCATTGCACCCACGAACAAGCGGGAGATTTTCCATGCGCAGCCACCTGTGCGGACGCGTCGACGAATCACTGGACGGCCAGACCGTCACCCTGTGCGGCTGGGTTGCCCGCTCGCGCGACCTTGGCGGCGTGGTGTTTGTTGGCCTGCGCGACCACGCCGGCGTCTGCCAGGTGGTGGTCGAGCCGGACAACGCAGCCGCTTTCGCGGTGGCCGAGAAACTGCGCAACGAGTTCTGTGTGCGCGTGACCGGACGCGTGCAGTTGCGCCCGGAAAGCCAGTGGAACCCCGACATGGCCACCGGCAGGATCGAAGTCGTGGCCGACACGCTCGAGATTCTCAACGCGGCCGCGCCATTGCCGCTGCTGATGAACGATGAGGACGGCGAGGAAGTGCGGCTGAAATACCGCTACCTCGATCTCAGGCGTGAGCGCATGCAGCGCAACCTGCGGCTGCGCGCAACGCTGACCGCCGCGATCCGTCGCTTTCTCGAGGGCCGCGAGTTTCTCGACCTGGAAACGCCGATCCTGACCAAGGCCACGCCCGAGGGCGCGCGCGACTACCTGGTGCCCAGCCGGGTCAACGCCGGACGGTTCTACGCGCTGCCGCAGTCGCCGCAGATCTTCAAGCAGCTGTTGATGATGGCCGGCATGGACCGCTACTACCAGATCGCCCGCTGCTTCCGCGACGAGGACCTGCGCGCCGACCGCCAGCCCGAGTTCACCCAGCTCGATATCGAGATGGCGTTCGTTGCAGAGACGGATGTGCAGGAAAACGCCGAAAGCCTGATCCGGCAGGTGTTTCGCGATGTGCTGGCTGTCGAGTTGCCCGATCCGTTCCCGCGCATGCGCTGGGACGAGGCGATGCAGCGGTATGGCTCGGACAAGCCCGATCTGCGCATCGCGCTGGAGCTGGTCGATATCGACGATCTGGTCGAGCAGGTCGAATTCAAGGTCTTTGCCGCGCCGGCGGCCGATCCCGAGGCGCGGGTTGCAGCACTGCGCGTGCCCGGCGGCGCCGAGCTGTCGCGCAAGCAGATCGACGAGCTGGCCGCCCATGCCGGCAAATACGGCGCCAAGGGCCTGGCGTGGATGAAGGTCAATCGCGCCGCGGCCGGCGTCGAGGGCGTGCAGTCGCCGATTGCCAAGTTTCTCGATGATGCGACCGTCGATGCCATCGCGGCGCGCTGCGGCGCGGCCGACGGCGACCTGCTGCTGTTCGGTGCCGGTCCCAAAACCACCGTCGCCGCGTTCATGGGCGCGCTGCGGCTGAAAGTCGGTCGTGATCGTGACCTGATCGAACCCGGCTGGAAGCCGCTGTGGGTGGTCGACTTTCCGATGTTCGAGTACGACGAGGCCGATGGGCGCTACTACGCGCTGCACCACCCGTTTACCGCCCCGTCGGTGGCCGACGGCGAGGCACTGAAGGCGGATCCGGCCGCGGCCCTGTCGCGTGCCTACGACCTGGTTCTGAACGGTGCCGAGATCGGCGGTGGCTCGATCCGTATTCACGACCCGCAACTGCAGCAGGCCGCATTCGATGTGCTCGGCATCGAGGAGGGCGAGGCGAAAGCACGTTTCGGCTTCCTGCTCGAGGCGCTGCGCTATGGCTGCCCGCCGCACGGCGGCATCGCCTTCGGCATCGACCGAATCGCCGCGTTGATGGCCGGCGAGGAGTCGATTCGCGAGGTGATCGCGTTTCCGAAGACCACGACCGCCGGTTGCCCGCTGACCGGCGCACCATCGGTCATCGATCCGCCGCAGTTGGCCGAATTGCACATTCGGACCCTCGCCGAGCAGGCCGACTGAGGCGATGGGCGCGAGCGCCTGCACCGCGCTGGTCCACGGCCTGTGGTTGGGTCGGCCCAGCGCCTGGCCGATGGCACAGCAGCTGCAGCAGCGCGGTCACCAGACCCGATTGTTCGGCTATTCCAGCGTGTATCGATCGCCGGGCGAGAACTCGGCGGTGCTGGCCCGATGGGCGCGTTCGATCGAGGCCGAGACCGTGCACTGGATCGGTCACAGCCTCGGTGGCCTGCTGCTGCTGCGCATGCTCGCCGAGGCCGGTCGCGAACTGCCGCCCGGGCGCGTTGTACTGCTCGGCAGCCCGATCCGCGGCTCGGGCGCGGCGCGCGGTTCGGCCGGCTTTCTGCCGTTTCGCTGGGCCATGGGCCGGGCCCTGGAGATGTTGGTCGACGGCTACCCGGAACTGCCGCCGGAGCGCGAGGTCGCGGCATTCGCCGGCACCGCATCGATCGGTCTCGGCCAGGCCTTCGCCGGACTGGACAAACCACACGACGGCACCGTGGCCGTCTCGGAAACCCGCGTCGATGGGCTGGCGCTGCACCGAACCTTCCCGGTCTCGCACACCGGCATGATGATGTCGGCCCCGGTCGCCAACGCCGTCGACCGCTTCCTGCTCTCCGGCGTGGCATAACGGCGGTTTGATCTCGTGCTTCGCCCGGGCTGACGGACTCGTTTTTTACCGCAGATGAACGCGGATGAACGCAGATCAAAGCATAAAGCGAGCATTTCGCTTCCGGTGCGCGGGTCTCTAAGGTCGCGAATTTCGATGCTTGATGTTTGCCGAATCGATCTTGGCGATTGCCATTTTTTGTGCCGCGCGGTGTTCATCCGCGTTCATCTGCGGTTCCAGGAGAAGTTCTTCAGAGCCACCAGGCCAGCGAGAACCAGACCAGCATCACGATGCTGATCACGACCTTGGTGAGTGTGCCGGCGATGACCCCGAGGCTGGCGCCGACGCCGGCGCGCATCGAGTCGGCGAGGTTGGCCTCGCCCAGGCGATGACCGATCACGGCACCGACGAACGGACCCAGCAGCAGCCCGGGCAGGCCGAAGAACAGGCCGACGACCAGTCCCAGCGTCGCGCCCAGGATCGCGCCGCGCCCGGCACCGAAGCGCCGCGCGCCCTCGGCGGTGGCGAGGAAGTCGATTACCAGTGAAAGCACCGACAATAGCCCGAACAGCAGCAGCGTGACCGGCCCGATGCGCTCGAAGCCGTTCAGCCACGCCAGCAGCACGATGCCGGCCAGGATCAGCGGTGTGCCGGGCAGCGCCGGTAACAGGGCGCCGGCCAGACCGACCAGCATCAGCACAATGCCCAGCGCCCACAGGCTGGCGGTCAGCGCTTCGAGAATCCAGCCGTCCACGGGATCTGCTCCGGGCTGAGAGAGGCCACAAGCATAGCGCCGGATCTCTGGTCACGCGCTACCATGACGAACACTTTTTGCCCGGACGAATTCGCCATGGCCTTTCTTGACCCGTTGCCGCCGGAATCCACGCCCGAGCTGGCCGATACCTTCGATCACTTTCGCGAGATTCTCGGTTTTGTGCCCAACAGCCTGTTGACCATGCAGCGCCGCCCGGCGATGGTGCGGGCCTTCGGCGTGCTGACCGAAGCGGTGATGGATCCGGGCGGCAGCGTCGATCCGGCGTTCAAGCGTCTGCTGGCGCATTTCGCCAGCCGTGCAGCCGGTTGCCAGTACTGTCAGGCGCATTCGCTGATTGCGGCCGGGATCAGCGGCATTCCTGATGAGAAAATCGAGGCGGTCTGGGACTACAAGCGCTCGCCGTTGTATTCCGATGCCGAGCGCGCAGCACTGGATTTCGCGCTTGCCGCCGGCAGTGCGCCGAGCGGGGTTGATGCGGCGATCATGGGCGAGCTCAAGCGCCACTGGTCGGACGACCAGATCGTCGAAATGCTCGGTGCGATCTGCCTGTACGGCTTTCTCAATCGCTGGAACGATGCGCTGGCCACCGAGCTTGAAGATGCTCCGCGTGCGCTGGCCGAGCGGGTTTTGGCCGGCGGCGGCTGGGACGGGGCACGTCACCGGCCCGATTGAATCGGCAGCGCTTACCCGGCAGCCTCGCGCGTGCCCTCCAGCAGTGCGTCGCGGTCATGGGCGAGTCGCAATTTGAGCAATGAGCGCTCGAGCCGATCGACCATCGCGACCGCGTCGCTGTTGCCGTTGATCGTGCGTGCGCGATCGAAATCCAGCAGGTGAAAGCGTTCGGACGGATCGATCAGCACATTGCCGGCGTTGAGATCGGGATGAACTACACCGGCGCGCGCAAAGCGCCTGAGCGTGCGGCCGAGTCGGTGCCAGGCCTCGCTGTCCAGATCGGCGGCCACCGCGCTCAGCGGCTGGCCGTCCAGCCGTCGGGTCAGCAGCGCGGCACGATAGCGCAGCCCGAAGGTCCAGACCGCGGCCGCCAGCGGCACCGGTACCGGCAGGCCGCGACGCGCCAGCGCATCGGTCAGACGCCACTCGCGGAACGCACGCGTAGCATCCAGGCCGAGGTAGAGATAGTCGGCCTTGACCACGTGCTGCACCAGCCCGCCGCGGCGGTAGCCGCGCAGCACGGCCGGTCCGGCCGGGCCATCCACGGCCAGGGCTTCGCCGCGTCCACCCAACTCGGCACGCGCCAGCTTTCGCGCCCGCCACCAGTCCGGATCGAACCAGCCCGGCGCCGGCACCGGCGTGCGGTCGGCGTCGTGAAGCACGCGCAGGTGGCCGAAACGTAGAATCGATTCCATGAGACCTTGCATTCTGACCAAACCGGGCCGTCAATTGCAATGACCGCGCCCCATTCAATCGCCTTGCTGCGACTTTCGGCGCTGGGCGATGTGTGCCATTGCATCGCGCTGGTGCGCAGCCTGCAGCGGCGCTGGCCGGATGCGGCCCTGACCTGGGTGATCGACCGGGCCTGCCTGCGGCTGGTCGAGGCGCTGCCGGGTGTCGAGTTCATCGTGCTCGACCGACGCCAGGGCTTGATTGCACAGCGGCGCCAGCTCAAGCGCGCGCTGGCCGGGCGGCGGCTCGACGTACTGCTGCACGCGCAGGTCTCACTGCGCGCCAACCTGCTGGCCACGGCGATCCGCGCCAATCGCAGAATTGGCTTTGATGCCGCGCGTTCGCGCGAGGGGCATGGGCTGGTGATCGACGAGCGCATTGCCGAAGTGCCTTTTCAGCACCAGGCCGAGGCGTTGCTGGAATTCGCGCGCGTGCTCGATGCCGATCCGGAGGGTGTCGACCGCGCGCCGCCGCTGGCCGAGGCCGATCGTGCCTGGGCGGCTGTACAGCAGCCGGAGCCGGGTCGTGCAGTGTTGATCAGCCCGTGCTCCAGCCATCCTGCGCGCGACTGGTCGGCCGAAGGCTACGCGGCTGCGGCCGACTGGCTGATCGAATCGGCCGGGCGGCCAGTGATCCTGGTTGGTGGACCAAGTGCGCGCGAACATGCGATGGGGCAGGCGATCGAGGCGGCAATGCGCAACCGACCGCTGAATCTGATCGGCCACGACACCCTGGGCCGGTTGCTGGCGATGCTCGAACGCGCGGCCTGCCTGATCGCGCCCGATTCCGGCCCGGTGCACTTCGCCGCCGCGCTGGGGACGCCGGTGGTCGGCTTGTACGCCTCGACCTGGTCGCGCCGCTCCGGGCCGCTGGGCAGCCTCGAGCACTGTGTCGATCGCTTTCCCGAAGCCTGCCGACGATTGATCGGACGCGAGCCCGAGCAGGTGCGCTGGGGCAAGCGCATCGAGCAGGCGGATGTGATGGCGCTGATCGAGCCGGAGAATGTCGCCGAGCGTCTGCAGGCCGTGTTCGATCGGTCGAACGTGCCCGGTCGTCAGTAATCGGCGTAGCTTTTTTCTTCGACGATGACCGAACCGAGCTGGTCGTTGATGCGGCGCTCGATCGCGGCGCGGCGGTCGTTGGTGCGGCGGTCGTTGTTGCGGTAGACGCTGCGAGCCAGTGCGACGAATCGTTCGCCGAAATCCTGGCGGCGTTTGCAGTCGCGGATGTCGTCTTCGATGGACCAGAGCTGCGCGTTGATGGCGCGAAGTTCGTCGCGCAGGTGCATCCGGAGACCGCTTGCTCGCGCTTCGCTTGCGTCGGTGTCTGTCGCGGCGGCGCGGCCGGTGTACCCGAAATGGGGGGTGAGTGTCGGTTCCGGATTGAGATTCGATCCCGCTTCTGCCTATACTTCGCGCATCAGAATCAAGAGATGCGCGGATGACGCCGAAGCCGTGTTTTGCCCCAGGCTCGCAAACCGGCGGTGTCGGCCGGCTTCGAGCATCGACGAATGTGCTCGTGAGAGCGATGATCGTGCCCGGCGTGCTGCTGCTGAGCGCCTGCACTGAACCGCCGCCCCCGCCCGAAGCCGATGTCGTGCGACCGGCCGAGATCGAGATCGTCGGCACCGGTCCGCTGGACTCGGGGCTGCGCTTTCCCGGCCGGGTGCGTGCCGTCAAGCGCGTCGAACTGGCGTTCAACGTGTCGGGCGAGCTCAAGGAGCTGCTGGTTCGCGAGGGCCAGACCGTGCCGGCCGGGGCCCGGATTGCCGCGATCGATCCGGAACCGTTCCAGCTGCGCCTCGATGCGGCTCGCGCCGAATACGACAAGGCGCGCATGGACCATGAGCGTGTACAGCAGATCTGGGAGCGCTCGCAGGCCGTGGCACGGGCCGAGGTCGACCAGAAGCGGACCGCGATGGAGGTGGCCCGATCGCGCTTTGCCGCCGCGCGCAAGGAATTCGAGGACAGCCGACTGATCGCGCCGTTCGAAGGCGTCATTGCCCGGCGCTACGTCGAAAACTTCCAGAATGTTCAGGCCAAGGAGCCGATCGTCAGCCTGCAGGACCTGAGCGAGCTGGAGATCGTCATCCACGTGCCGGAGCGGATCGTCCACCAGGCGCCGCGCCGGGCGGTCGGCGTTGTCGTGTTCGAAGCGCTGCCGGGCCGGAGCTTCCCGGTCCAGCTCAAGACCTTTTCGGCCGATGCCGATCCGCAGACCCAGACCTACGAGGCGGTCCTGTCCATGGTCCGTCCGGAGGGAGTGACGATCCTGCCGGGAATGGCTGCAGAGGTGCTGCCCGACCCGGCGGCCGGCGGTGCCGACCAACCGCTGACCGTGCCGTTGCGGGCGGTGTCGGCCGATGCCGATGGCCAATCGCAGGTCTGGGTGGTGGATCCGGCCAGCGGACGTGTGTCGGCGCGCCGGGTCGAGGTCGATCGTCTCAGCGGCGATGTCGCGGTGATCCGTTCCGGGCTCGAGACCGGCGAGCAGATCGTGACCGCCGGCGTGCAGCATCTGCGCGACGGCATGCGCGTCCGTCCGCTCTGAGCCGGAGGCCGCGATGAATCCTGCTGCGTGGAGCCTGCGCAAGCGCACCGTGGTATGGGTGCTGGCCAGCCTGATGCTGCTTGGCGGCTATCTCGCCTACCAGGGACTGGGGCGCTTCGAGGATCCCGAGTTCATCATCCGCCAGGCGGTCATCACCACGCCGTATCCGGGCGCGCTGCCGACCGAGGTCGCCGACGAGGTCACCGACGTGATCGAGCAGGCGGTGCAGCAGCTGCAGGAGCTCGACGAGGTCAGCTCGGTGTCGCGCATGGGCTCGTCGCTGGTCAAGGTCTCGATCGCGATGCCGTTTGCCCGCTCGCGTGCGGAACTGGAGCAGGTCTGGGACAAGCTCCGGCGCAAGATCGAGGATGCCCAGCGGCAACTGCCGCCCGGCGCCGGTCCGTCGGTGGTCAACGACGACTTCGGCGACGTATTCGCTTTGTTCTTCGCCGTCACCGGTGACGGCTACACGCTGCAGCAGATCAACGATTACGTCGATCGCCTCGAGCGCGAGTTGTTGCTGGTGCCCGGCGTCGCACGTATTGCCACGCTTGGCGCGCCGCGCGAAGCGATCTTCGTCGAGGTATCGGCGGCCCGCGCCGCCCAGTTGGGGATTCCGCTGGAGCGTATCGACCAACTGCTCCAGGCCCAGAATCTGGTGTCGCCGACCGGCGACGTGCGCGTCGACCTGCGCCGTGTTGCCATCGTTCCGACCGCCTCGATCGATTCGGTCGATGCGCTGTCCGGCCTGGTGCTCGGCGCGGGCGACGGCCAGCGACTGGTCACATTGGGTGACCTGGCCTCGATCTATCGCGGCACGATCGAGCCGCCGGATGCGATGGTGCGCCATGATGGCCGGCCAGCGATCGGCTTTGGAATCTCGAACATTTCCGGCGGCAACGTGGTTGCCATGGGCGAAGCCGTCATGCGACGCCTGGCCGAGCTGGAAAGCCTGCGTCCGGTCGGCATGGAGCTCAACGCGGTCTCGCTGCAGTCGGAATCGGTGCGCGCCTCGGTCGAGGGCTTCGTCAACAACCTGATCGCCGCAGTCGTCATCGTGATCGCGGTGCTGGTGGTCTTCATGGGCTTGCGCTCCGGGCTGATCGTCGGCGCGGTGCTGTTGCTGACCGTGGCCGGTACGCTGATCGCGATGCAGCTGGACGGGATCGCGATGCAGCGCGTCTCGCTCGGCGCCCTGATCATTGCCCTTGGCATGCTGGTCGACAATGCGATCGTCGTCACCGACGGCATCCTGGTTCGAATGCAGAAAGGAGAATCGGCCGAATCGGCCGCCGTCGAGGTGGTTGGCGCGACCCAGTGGCCGCTGCTCGGCGGCACCGCGGTCGGCATCCTGGCGTTCAGCGCGATCGGGCTGGCACCGACCGAGATGGGCGAGTACACCGGCTCGCTGTTCTGGGTGATTCTGTATTCGATGCTGCTGAGCTGGCTGCTGGCGGTGACCCTGACGCCGCTGATGTGCGTGCGCTTCCTGCGCACGGCAGTGCAGGCCGAGGACGCGCCGGAGTCCGCTCTGATCCGGCGCTATCGCGGCTTGCTGCGGGCGCTGCTGGCGCGTCGCCGACCGGTGTTTGCCGCACTGCTGCTGCTGCTGGCTGCCGCCGTGATCGGTTTCGGCAAGGTGCCGCCCGGATTCATGCCCGAGTCGACCCGGCCGCAGTTCGTGGTCGATTTCTACCTGCCGCAGGGAACCGACATCACCGAGACCGCGGCTGAACTGGCGCGGGCCGAGCGGTACGTGCTTGCGCTGTCTGGCGTGGAGCATGTCTCGAGCTTCATCGGTCAGGGCGCGCTGCGCTTCATGCTGACCTACGTCGCCGAAGACCCGAGCAGCAGCTACGGCCAGCTGCTGGTCGACGTCGACGACCCGGCGATCATCGACGGCCTGGTCGAGCAATTGCAGCGCGAGCTGCCGACGCTGCATCCCGATGCCGAGGTCAAGGCATGGAAGTTCATGCTCGGGCGCGGCGGCGGCAAGAAGATCGAGGCGGCGTTTCGCGGTCCGGACCCGGACGTGCTGCGCGGCCTGGCCAACGAGGCGAGAGCGCGAATGGCCGAAACCCCCGGCACCATGGCAGTCCAGGATGACTGGCGCCAACGCGTTCCGCTGCTGCGACCGGTGCTCGACGAAGTCGCCGCGCAACGCGCCGGCGTCGACCGGATTGCCATCAGCGCGGCGCTGGAGCGGGCCTACAAGGGTGCCCGCATCGGTGTCTATCGCGATGGTGATCAACTGATTCCGATCATCGACCGCGCGCCGCAGGACGAGCGTGCCGGAGCCGAAGGCATCGCCAACGTCCAGGTCTGGAGTCCGACGGCACAGCGCTACCTGCCGATCGGTCAGCTGGTGCGCGAGGTCCGGGTCGAATGGATCGACTCGATGATTCGCAGGCTGGATCGATTCCCGACCATCAAGGCGCAGGCCGACCCCTTGCCAGGTGAGCTGAGCGGACCCTTGCTCGAGCGGCTGCGTCCGGCGATCGAGGCGATCGAGCTGCCGCCGGGCTACATGCTGGAGTGGCATGGGGAATACAAGGCCTCGTCCGAGGCCAACGAGGGCCTGGCGCGCTCCGCGCCGTTCGGTTTCGGCGCGATGATCCTGGCCGTGGTGCTGATGTTCAATGCGTTCCGCCAGCCGCTGGTGATCTGGTTGACCGCGCCGCTGGCGATCGTCGGCGTCACCATCGGCCTGCTGCTGTTCCAGACACCGTTCGAGTTCATGGCGATCCTCGGCTTTCTGAGCCTGATCGGGATGCTGGTCAAGAACGCGATCGTGCTGGTCGACCAGGCCGACACCGAAGTCGCCAGCGGAAAGCACGGCGAGACTGCGCTGCTGGACGCCGCGGCCAGCCGCGCGCGGCCGGTGTTCCTGGGTGCGTTCACGACCATCCTCGGGGTAGCGCCGCTGCTGCTTGATCCCTTCTTCAAGAGCATGGCGGTCACGATCATGTTCGGGCTTGCGTTCGCCACGCTGCTGACGCTGGTGGTTGTGCCGCTGTTATACGCTGCGCTGTTCCGGATTCGTCCGTCCGGAGCCTGACGTGTTTTGCGACCGCCGAGACGTCGGCGGTCAGTCCGGAATCCGGCTCCGATCAAGTCATAGCAGCCCGGCATCGGCGCGGCTGCCCGACAGGCTGTTCGTTGCGCCGGAATCGGCTCGCTGCAACTCGAGCGCGAGTCGTGCGCGTTCCACGTAATTTTCCGGAAAGGTCCAGAGCGGCAGCCCCGGAGCGCGCACCAGGCCGCGCGAGCCGGGTTGGAGACCGTGCAGCAGGGTCATCAGGATGTCGCTGCTGACCCAGGGGCTGCGGCGCAGGTAGCCGTGTCCCAGCGCTTGGCGGGTGCCGTCGGCAGCGCTGACATCGATGAAATGCAATTTACTGTTGGCTCGAAGCTGCTCGATCAGTGCCGGCTTCAGGTTCGTGTTTGCAAGGTCCTGGCCGAGGCGCTCCTGGCCCCAGGCCAGGCGCGACAGGTCGAGGGCGCGATCGGAGGCCGACACGTAGATCGACAACTGCTCGACGGCGTCGAGCAGGCCATCGCTGAGGAAGCCGGCAAACACCTGTCGGTCGATATCGCTTCCGACCAGCAGCACCTGGCCGAAGCGCGTTTCGGCAGAGCTCGGCTGCCCCGCGCCGCGGTCGCGCAGCACGATCTGGTGCAGCGCCGAGGCGACCAGCCGGGTGCCCGCGCTGAACGCGATGATGTCGATGCGCTCGGGGTCGGCGCGCTCGAGCAGGAACTCCAGAAAGTTGCGGAACAGGAAGGCCGATGCCTGGGCGCTTTCGGTATCGCCGAAGTAACCGAACTGACTGAGCTTCGACGGCCAGGAGTAGGCGATGAACGCACCGTCCTGGTCCATGAAGTGGGCAAGTTCCGCCGTCACCAGCAGCGGATTATCGAACGGTGTGCGAAAGCCGTGCACGTAGATCCGGATCCGTCGGCTCTTGCTGCCGTCGATGACCTGTTCGAGACGCTGCAGAAAGGCGTCTTCGCCGCCGCTCTTGAGTTCTTCGGCGAAGTTGAAGCGCGACAGGTCGGTGACCGAACTGCGCAGGATGCCGAAGTTGTCCAGTCGCTCGATCCGGATCGGCACGCCCTCGCGCTCGCGGCGCAGGCGATCGGGATCGGTAAGGTCCTGCCAGGTCAGCGACGGCCGGTCCGGAGTGACCGATGCCAGCCCCAGGTGGACCACATAGCCGCGACGATAGCCGAATTCGAGGTCGCCGGCCTCGGAGCGCTCGGGTCGACGGTCGGTGGCGAACAGCACCTCGGCGATGCGATTCCGTGGCTCCCCGTTCTCGTTCGCATCCGCCGGGTTCCGCGCCTCGAACACCAGCGGCGTATCCATCAGCGTCAGCGAATACGGGCCGGTGGCCGCGCATCCAGACAGCAACAAGCCGGCTGCGACCAGAGTCGGAAGGGAAAGAATCCATTGACGTTGCATGAGCTGGTTCTCGGCGATCGTGGATTTCTTCGGTGGATTACTTCGGCGTCTGGTTTCGGACGCGCACTTCAGATGAAGTCCGTGGTCAGGCAGATCACTGAATCGTCAAGTATGCGTCGGCGTCGGAGGCGGATGCGAAATGCTTGAAGTCTTATGCCCCAAGTTGGGTGATCAGCGCTTTCGGAAGGGCTGACAAGCAGCGATACTGCCGGCCAATCGGAGACGAGCGCTATGACTTCGATGATCGATGATTTCTTGAGGGTTCACGGTATGAAACATAAACGTGGCAGTTGCATGATCGTGCTGATGCTGGTCCTTGTCGCCGGGGCCGAGCCAGTATTTGCCCAGTACGGCTATGACAGCCGTTATGAGCGATGCCGTTCCGAGGCTTCGCGAGTGAGCGGTTTCTACGGACAGGAGGCGCCCAGCTTCATCGAGGGCTCGGTGCGCGGCAGTCTGCGTGGCGCTGCAGTCGGCGCGGCCGGTGGCTGGGTGACGGGAAATCGCCCGTCCAAGGCGGCCAAGCGTGGTGCGGCGCTCGGTGCATTGATCGGCGGCGCGCGAGCGGCTTCGGCACAGCGCGAGCTGGATGATCGGCGCGAGGTGTTCTATCGCGTATTCGATCGCTGCATGAACGGTTATGACTGATTTCTCTGGAGCATGGATGATGAAGACCTTGAATCGCCGGAACTTGAAACAGACTGTTGCCATCGCCCTGATCGCTGCCGCAGGCAGTCTGAATGCGGAGGAACCGGGAACCGAGAGCGAGCTCTCGGATGTCACCCAGGCCACCTGCGCGGACGTTGCCGAGATCCCGGAAATGGACCGCGCATTTTCCCTGATCTTCTACTACGGCTACCTTGCAGGCCGTTCGGGCATCAGTGTGATCGATCCCGAGCTCGTCCCGCGGCATCTGGAACTGGTGCGGGACTACTGCAATGCCAATCCCGACGCGACTGTGATCCAGTCCTTTACCCAGGCCCTGTCAAGCTCGGAATAAGCAAGGAGACTGTCGGTGCGGCGCGCCGCAGCGTCCTGCGGGGCGCTGCGGCTGTTTCGTGGTGCAGAATCGGATCCGTCGAGGGGATTACGAACGTTCGACGCTGGAGACGACCTCAATCACGGCCATCAGATAACGGATCGTCGACTCCGTCACCGGACGCAGGTCCTCGGCCGCCTGGCGGTTGGCGGTCAGGCCGATGCTGGTGCCGTTCTCGATCCATTGCAGCCAGCCGCGATCGATCATCGCCTTGACCTTGCGGCGTACCGTTTCGCGCGGGATACCGGTGACGTCGGCGATCGACTGGATATTGATTGCCCGGGACATGCGCGTCATCGGATGCCCGGCCTGGAACTGCTCCGCCGTGATCGGGCTGGACGTGCCGAGCGGGACGGTGCGGGTACCGATCACGGCCAGGATCAGCAGGTTGTCGAGGTCGCCGTCGAAATGCCTGCGTGCTTCGATCAACAGCTCGCTGAATGCCTGGACGTGGGTCGGCCAGATCCTGCCGAAATGCGCGCGAATCAGATCGGGGCCGAAGTCGCTCACTGCGGGTTTTGTGGACGTGCAGGCCGCTGATTCATGGGATCCCGGTCCGGGTGCTGGTAGCGGCCGCCTCAGTCGTAGGCGGCGTAGCTTTTTTCTTCGACGATGACCGAACCGAGCTGATCGTTGATGCGGCGCTTGATCGCGGCGCGTCGGTCGTTGGTGCGATAGACGCTGCGAGCCAGTTCCACGAATCGTTCACCGAAGTCCTGGCTGCGTTCGCAGTCGCGGATGTCGTCTTCGATCGACCAGAGCTGCGCGTTGATGGCGCGAAGTTCGTCGCGCAGGCGCGTGATCTCGGTGGTCTCGGAGGCATGGGCGTGCCACAAACCGGTCAACAGGTCGAGTTCGCGCTCGACGTTCGCGCGCTTGTGCTCATCGGTAATGCGCTCGACCTTGATCTCGAGAATCGAGATCTTGTCGAGCACTTCGCCGGGCGAGACGGGAACGGAGAGAGTGCGGGTCATGGCAATCGTTGTGGCGACGCGGGGCGGTGGCCGCCCCGCGCCTCGAGCACGCTTCAGGCCGGCTGGTCGACGGACTTCATGCTGAGCCGGATGCGGCCCTGCTTGTCGACTTCCAGCACCTTGACGCGAACGGTCTGGCCTTCCGTCAGGGCGTCGGTGACGTTCTCAACGCGCTCATCGGAGATCTGCGAGATATGCACCAGGCCGTCCTTGCCCGGCAGAATCTGGACGAAGGCGCCGAAGTTCATGATCTTGGCAACCTTGCCCTCGTAGATCTTGCCGACTTCGACGTCGGCCGTGATCATCTCGATCCGGCGGCGCGCGTCGTCGGCCGCTTCCTTGTTGGCCGAGGCAATGGTGATCGTGCCGTCGTCGGCGATGTCGATCGTGGTGCCGGTTTCCTCGGTGATCTGGCGGATGGTTGAGCCACCCTTGCCGATCACTTCGCGGATCTTGTCCGGATGCACGCGCATCGTGAACAGGCGCGGCGCGTACTGGCTCATCTCCGAGCGCGGCTTGTCCAGCACCTTGCTCATCTCGCCGAGGATGTGGATGCGGCCGGCCTTGGCCTGTTCCAGCGCGGCATGCATGATCTCGCGCGTGATGCCGTCGATCTTGATGTCCATCTGCAGCGCACTGACGCCTTCGGCGGTGCCGGCGACCTTGAAGTCCATGTCGCCGAGGTGGTCTTCGTCACCGAGGATATCGGTCAGCACGGCGAACTTGTCGCCTTCCTTGATCAGGCCCATCGCGATCCCGGCGACCGGTGCCTTGATC
>JAVVDV010000032.1:0-30106 GCA_032251355.1 Wenzhouxiangellaceae bacterium | reverse complement strand
CTCCAGCCCGCCGGCTCCCGCGCTAAGCATCTTTCATTCTCCGGGGTGGCGCAACCGGCCCCATGACCGTTAATAATGTCCAGTACAGCCTTTTTAATTAGGATTTTCTGATATATTGGCGTGACACGGTCTTTCGATGACCGCCCCAAGATTACCGAACACGTTGCACCGCCTTGCAGGAGGACCGCACCATGAAATTTTTCCGCACGTTCATGCCGGCAGCCATCGCGCTGCTGATCACGCTGCTCGCCACACCCGTGCAGGCGGTGCAGGTCACCGGGGCATTCACCGGCTGGTGGGCACAGCCTGAGCAGCAGAACCATGGCCTGATCGTATCGATCTCGCGCCTGCCCGACGGCGAGCGCATCGGCGTGATCTACTGGGCCACGTTCGATGAATCCGGGAACCCAAGCTGGCTGCTGGCCTCCGGTGCCATTTCCGGTCGCAGCATCGAGGCCGAGGTGTTCCGGTTCGACGGCATCACATTCATGCAGCCGGCCGCGGACGGCTCTGCGTTCGACGAGGCCATCGGCACGATGACGGTGGCATTCGGCGACTGCATGACCGGCGAAGTCAGCTTCGACACCGAGGGCCTGGGTACGGGCAGTTTCCCGATCGAACGCATTACCAATCAACCCGGTGTGGCGTGCAGCGGCGGCCTGTCCGATGATGTGATGCCGCACGATCTGCCGCAGACCTTCCGCGTCGAGATGACCGCAGGCACCGGGTTCGAAGGCGCGCGTGGCGAAATCACGCTGGACCTGCGTCCCGGTCGCGGCGAGTTCGGCGTCGTTACAGATAACCTGCCCGAAGGCCTCTACGCGCTGCGCGTAGGCGGTGAACTCCGTGGCGACTTCGAGGCCGCAGCCGGCGATACCGGCACGGTCGGTTCCATGCGTTTCCGCTCGCCGCGCATTCCCGGGCGGCTGTTGCTGGACTTCGATCCGCGCGGTCAGTCGGTCGAGGTCATCGACGAAACCGGAGCAGTCGCACTGAGCGCAACCACACCTGAACAGGGCCGCTTCATGGGCGGCAACGGTCAACCTCCGTTCGATCTGCCCGACGATGGACTGACCGAAATCGAGATCGAATTCGACAACGCCGGCGTGTTCCCCGACGCCTCGGCACGGATCCGCATGGAGGCCGGCAGCGGCCCGGGCAACGGCGCGCGCGCAATGAGCCTGGTGATCGAACTGTCGGGCGTTCCGGTCGGACAGTATCCGGTACGCATGCGCGGTCGCGAGCTCGGGATGATCGAGGTCATCGACGACGGCGCAAGCACGCAAGGCACGCTGCAGTTCGGCTTCCCGCCGCTGGCCGGCCAGCAGCCATTCAATTTCGATCCGTCCGGCGCGATGTTCGAAATCCTGGATGCAACCGGGACGCTGCTGTTCTCGGTCGATTTCGCCGAGCAGATGCCGGGCACCGGCATGGGTCCCGGCATGGGTGGTAGCCCGGGTATGGGCGGCGGTCCCGGCATGGGCGGTGAGCCGGGCGTGCGAACGGAAATTGTCATCACCCTGGAACCGCAGCGTGAAGGCATTACCGGCCGCGCCGAAGCGCGTTGGGAACAGCGCCCCGGTCGCAGCGAGTTTTCCGTGCGTCTCGACGCAGTCGCCGCGGGCGATTATGCGCTGTTCGTGGGTGGTATCGAGCGCGGCGTGATCGTGGTCGCTGCCAATGGTCGCGGCCGGATCGAGTTCGAAGACCCGGCGAGCATCGACGACCAACCGCTGGCTTTCGACGTGCTGGGTCAAACGGTTGGAGTCCGTGGTCCCGATGGTACCGAGGCTGCGTTCGCCGGCACCATGCCCGAATAGACCCAGACGTTTTTCCGTCCGGTCGTTCCACCGCCGGACAACACAGCTTCCAGACCGGCCGATGCGCGTCATCGGCCGGTTTTTTTGTGCCTTCATGCCGCGTGTGACGGTGTCGCGAACCGGATGCCTGATTATTTGCAATTAATTTTCCAAAAGTCTTGACAGGTCATTTTTTGTAAATTAATATGCAAAAAGTCGAGTGGCAGACCGCTCGCCGCACCCAAACCATCCAAACGTTCGCAGGAGTACCAAAATGAATCGCAGAACTCTGAACCAACGCCTTCCGCGCAAGCCGCTGGTTGCTGCCATTACCGCTTCGCTGGCCCTGGCCGCCGGCTCCACCTCCGCGCTCGAGGTCACCGGCAGCTTCAGCGGCTGGTGGGACCAGCCTGCGCAGACGAATCACGGCCTGATCCTGACCGTCTCGCGCCTGCCCTCCGGCGAAAAGACGGCCGTCGCGTTCTGGGCCCATTTCGACGGCCAGGGCCGGCCGAGCTGGCTGTTTGCGCAAGGCCCGATCGTCGGTGACACCATCGAGGCCGAGCTGTATTCGATCGACGGTGTGACCTTCATGCAAGCCAACGGCGGTGCCAACACACCGGCGGTGTCGATCGGCACGATGCAGATCACCTTCAGCGATTGCGATCGCGGTGAGGCCAGTTTTGCAACCACCGATGGCGCGATCGGTTCCGGCACCTTCGATATCGCACGTCTGACGGCGCAGCCCGGCGTTCGCTGCTCGGGGGGGATCAGTGACGACAAATCGCCCGCGGCCGCTCCGGAAGAATTCACCGTGCCGCTGTTGCCCACCGACCTGTTCCCCGGTGCCAAGGGCAAGGCCGAGTTCGAGTTCCAGCGCAGCCGCAGCGAGTTCGACGTCGAGATCGAAGATCTGCCGGTCGGCGACTACCAGCTGCTTGTCGGTGGCATCTCACGCGGCACAATCACCGTCGCGCGCCGCGATGACGAGACCGAAGGCGAGCTCGAGTTCAGCGCACCGCGGAAAGACGGCGAACTGTTGCTGGATTTCGATCCGCGGGATCAGTTGATCGAAATCGTACAGGCCGGCACCGTGGTGCTCGAAGGTGCGGGCGATGCGCAAGGCAATGTCCCGGGCATGCCGTCGGATTCGCAGCCGGAATTCAGCGAAGGCGAAATCAAGATTCGCTTCAACATCGCCGGCGGGCGCGGCAAGGCCGAATTGGAACAGGAACGCGACCGGACCGACTTCGACGTCGAGATCGAGGATGTCCCGCCTGGCAATTACGCGCTGGTGATCGGCGGCGTCGAGCGCGGCACGATCGTGGTTGTCGACACGCTGCGCGGCCCCGAGGGCGAGCTTGAGTTCCGCTTCCCGCCCGAACCCGGCAAGCTGCCGCTGGACTTTGATCCGCGCGGCGCAACCATCGAGATTACGGCCAACGGAACCACGTTGGCATCCGTCGAATTCCCGCTCGAATCGACCGAATCGGATGACGATGGCGACGATTCCGATGACGACGGCAATTCCGATGACGACGACGGCAATTCCGATGACGACGACGGCTCCGACGACGACGACAACGGCTCCGATGACGATGACGGTTCCGACGATGACGGTTCCGACGACGACGGTTCCGACGACAACGGTTCCGACGACGACGGTTCCGACGACGACGGCGACTCCGACGATGACGACGGCTCCGATGACGACGACGATGATGATGACGATGGCGGCGAAGAAGGCGGAAATGGCCACGGCGGCGGTCTGGAATGCAGCGCCTGTCATAGCTGATGCGTCGACCTCATTGAATGGATCGCACTGATCGAAACGGGCCGGCAGCCTCAGGCTGCCGGCCCACATCGAGCGTACCAAAGCGGCCCATACGTTACTTTTGAAACTAAATTGACAAATTAAGGCCCAACGGCCATACTCACCGCCCGGCGAGCGATCGTCGCGACGGTTTACCCATCCCTCGAACCCAGTGCCCATGACTGCCAACAGCGCCCGGAAAACCGCCACCGACGCCCTCGCCGCCGCGGCCGTGCGCATCTTCCGGCCGCTGGTGCGCATCCTGCTGCGGCACAACGTCTCCTACAAGACCTGCGCCGACTGGCTGCGCTGGTGCTACGCAGACGTGGCGTGGAAGGAGTTCGGGGTCCCGGGCCGCAAGCCGACCAAGTCGCGCGTGGCCATCCTGACCGGGCTGACCCGAATCGACGTCCAGCAGCTTCTGGAGATGCCGCCGCCGGACGAAATCGAGCAGCACGAGCGCCACCACCGTGCCGGCCTGGTGCTGACCGGTTGGGCCAGCGATGCGCGCTTTCATGATGGCGATGCACCGATCGCGGTGCTGCCATTCGAGTCGGACGACGGTGTCCCGAGCTTCAGCGAGTTGGTCTCGCGCCATTCCGGCGGCACGCCGGCGCGCGCTGTGCTCGATGAACTCGAACGCAACGGTGCGGTCGAGGTGCTGCCTGGCCGCCACGTCCGACTCAAGCGCACACGCTATATCACCCAGGCGGCCGACCAGGACATTACCTACGCCGACATCTTCGGTCATTCCACCGGCGCACTGGTCGAAACCATCGACCACAACTGGCGCCCGGATGTGACGGACAAGCGGTTGCAGTTCCTGGTCTACAACCGCGAGATTCATCCCGAATTGGTCGCCTCGGCACAGCGCGAGATCGAGGACGGCGCGCGCGAACTGGCCGAGCGCATTGATCAAACCCTTTACGACTACGAGCAGCGCAGCGACATCCTGCAGCGCGACCCCGACCCGCCGCGGCAAACCGTCGGGCTGGGCCTGTACTTTTTCGAACACCCATCCAAGCCTTCCGAACCGGAGAAATAATCATGTTCAAACCCCTATTCAGCCGTCACCGGCCAATCTGCTCGGCGCTGGCGGGCACGGCCCTGCTGAGTTTCGGCAGCGCCGGCGCCGTCGAGGTCACCGGCAGCTTCACCGGCTGGTGGGACCAGCCCGATCAACAGAACCACGGCGTGATCGTTTCTGTCACCGAATTGCCCACAGGCGAGCGATTCGCCGCGCTGTACTGGGCCAACTTCGATGCCGACGGCAAGCCTTCATGGTTGTTCGGCCAGGGCGAAATCGTCGGTGACACGATCGATGCAGAGCTCTACCAGTTCGACGGCGTGACCTTCATGCAAGCCAAGGACCCGGACCCGGAAGCGCAAGCCGGCACCCAGGTCGGCACCATGCAGGTCCAGTTTTCCGACTGCAACCAGGGCGACGTGTCGTTCGATGCGCCTGAGGTCATCGTCGGTACCGGTGGCGCACCGCGCCAGTTCCAGATTCAACGCCTAACGAATCAGCCCGGCGTCAAATGTACCGGGGGAATCGCCGATAACACCAGCCCGGATGCCTTGCCGGAACGTTTCCGTGTGTTTCTGGTGCCGCCGGCCGGCGCGCCGGTCGCCGGCGCCTCGGGCAAAGCCGATTTCGAGTCGCGCCCGGGCTTTGCCGAATTCTCGGTGGAGATCGAGGATCTGCCCATCGGCGATTACACGCTGACTGTCGGAGCAGCGACGGTGGGCACGATTACCGTCAGCACAACACCGGCCGGCAACGAGGGTGAAATCGAGTTCCGTGCCCCGGCGGATGTAAATCGACCTTTGCTGACGTTCGATCCGCGCAACCGCGTGATCGAAGTCCGTCGCAGCGATGGGACCGTCATGCTCGAGACCCTGGCCCCGGAAACCGGCGAAGTTCCCGGCAGCACGACCGGTTCACCGCCGCCGTTCGGTGACGAGGAGATCGAGGTCCGCCTGGATAACACCGGCGTTTTTGTAACCGCTTCCGGCACAGCCGAACTTGAACGTGACAGCAACCGGATTGATTTCGATGTCGAAATCGAAGATCTGCCGCTGGGCGAGTACGGCTTGCGCGTCGACGGCACGGAACGCGCTCGCATCCGTGTGATCGATACCCCGTCGGGCCCGGAAGGTGAAGTGGAATTCCGCTTCCCGGCCGAAGCGGGCAAGCTGTTGCTGGATTTCGACCCGCGCGGCGCGCTGATCGAAATCGTCGACGGTGCCGATGCCGTTCTGGCGGCCACGTTCCCGAACACCGAAACCGGCGATGACGATGATGACGACTCGGATGACGGCGACGACGACGGCGGTGATGACGGAGGCGACGATGATGATGGTGGCGACGACGGCTGATCGACGCAACCTGGACTTGAGCAAGCGGCCCGGCCGATTGGCGGGCGGGCCGTTCTCCATCATCCACCGAGCGTGCATTGGCAACCTTCAGCACGAGACGCAAGGTCTGCCAACGCGAGCGTGGCCACAGGGCCGCAGCATCGAATGGCTGCAGCCCTCTCCACGGCAGGTCAGCTGTGAAACAATGCAGAGACGTGCTCGCCCGTTGTCACCCCATTGATCATCAGCCATCGCCACCGCTTCATCTTTCTGCACTGCCGCAAGGTGGCCGGCAGTTCAATTGCCGCGGCCCTGGCCCCATACCTCGGTCCGAACGATCTGCACCTGGGCACCTGGCCCGAAGCGCTGGCCGCCGGCGTGCGCCCGAACAAGCGCGCCTGGCAGGACCTGCTCCATCCGATCGCCGGTGCCAGCTTCATCGGCCGGCTGTTGCAGCCGCGACGGGGCCGCACGTGGCTCGAATGCCGGACCGATGCGCTCAACGGCGCCCAGCGCCTGAAATACCGACGATCGCTTGGTCATTCCCCGGAACACGCGCACGCCCGCTGCGTACGCGAATTCGATCCGGTTGCCTGGCGCGACTACTTCAAGTTCTGCTTCGTGCGCAATCCGTTCGATCGCGCCGTGTCCGATTTCCGCTGGCGCACGGCCAAGCGCGGCGGCGAAAACCTGAGTCTTGGGGCTTTTCTGGACTGCATGCAGCGCGGCGATTTCCGCCACCCGGCCATTCCGCATCACTTCGACAACTGGCCGATCTACACCATCGATGATCGAATCGCGGTCGATTTCGTCGGCCGCTTCGAACAGCTTGAAAGCGATCTGACCACCGTCTTCGATCGACTCGGCCTGAACAAACCGACGCTCCCCCACGCCAAGGCCTCCGGCCGGCGCAGTGCCGACTATCGGGCCTGCTTTGGTGCGGCCGAACGCGCCCAGGTCGAAACCCTGTTCGGGCGCGAACTCGAAACCTTCGGCTATACCTTCTGAAGCGATGAGCCGGCCCGATTTCTTCATTGTCGGCGCGCCCAAGTGCGGCACCACCTCGCTGGCCGCCTGGCTGGGCCAGCACCCCGAGATCTTCGTGATTCGTGGCGAGCCGCATTTTTTCGGCAGCGATCTCGACTACAACCGTCCGCGTCTGCGAGCCGCCCAGTACCGGGCGCTGTGCGGCGCTCGCGGCGGCAAGCGCCTGTGCGGCGATCGCTCGACCTGGTACCTGTACTCGGCCAAGGCCGCCGGCGAGATTGCGCGCTGGAACCCCGATGCGCGCATCATCGCGTTGCTGCGTCATCCGGCCGAGATCATCCATTCACTGCATGCCCACCATGTCCAGCGCGGCGAGCGCGACGACATCGTCGATCTGAACGCCGCACTGGCGGCCGAGCCCGAGCGCCGCGCCGGTCGGCGCATTCCGCCCAACGTGCGCTTTGCCGCCAGCCTGTTCTACTCGGCCATTCCGCGCTACAGCGAACAACTGGCGCGCTATTTCGAGCACTTCGGGCGCGAGCGCGTGCGCGTGGTTCTGCTCGATGATCTGCGCGCCGATCCGCGTGCTGTCTGGAGCGATACGCTGGACTTCCTCGGTGCCGACCCGGAATTCCTGCCCGACTTCGGCATCGAGAACGTCTCGGCCCCGACCTCGAAGAGCTGGCTGTACCGACACTGGAAGGCCTCGACCTGGCGCTATCGGCTGCGCAGCCGCGCCCCTGAGAACGTCTACCGGGTCATTCGGCGTTGGCGCAAGCAACGTCTGGCGCGAGCCGCCGAACGCGCGCCGCGCGCACCACTGGATTCTGCCCTCAGGGCCAGGCTGGTCGAGCAGTTCCGGACCGAAATCGAGCGGCTGGAGGTGTTGCTGGAGCGCGATCTAAGCGCGTGGAAATCCTGAAACGATCACTCCGTCCCGAACACGTTCGCGGGCGAATTCAGACGCCAGTCGTAGTCGATAAAGCGGATCCGTTGCGACGCTGCCGCCGCTTGCCGAGACTCGGCACTTCCATGTGCTCGGATCCAGGCCTCGATCGACCCGCTTTCATCGGTGAAATCATCGCTGTACCAGTCGAACAGGCTGGTCACGCGCAGGTTCGCACCGTCCAGTCGCAGGTGTAGCGGTGTATCCAGCGCCAGGCGGGTGTTTTCGGCCATGTAGGCATCGACATTGGCCGCCGTGTAGAGCTCACGCCGCAGCGCCGGGCAACCGACCGAGGCGCAGTTGACCATGAAATGCACACGCGCATCCTTCCAGCCGCGCTCGGCAAAGGTCTCGCCGAGCAGGATGTCGAGTTCGATCTGCTGCAGCGAATGCAACTGGCCGCCGACATCAAAGCGCTGTTGCTCGAACAGCGCAAATGGATTCAGAAGACTGCCGTAGTCCTTGACACTTTGTGCCGGTTCACCGTCCACCGGCTCGGTGAGCAGCACGTCGATCATGAAGACGTTATAGGCATTGATCCAGAACGCCAGCGCTCGTGGTCGACTGTCCAGCGTCGATGGATCGAACGCCGCCAGCCGCTCGCGCTGGCGCTGCAGCAAATACCGGGTGCCGGGGTCGGCCAGGGCCCGGCTGTAATCAAACGCACTGACCAGCCCACCCGACGGCAGGCGGCGCTCGACAAGGTGGTGGTCCAGCAACTGCGCGAACGGCTCGAAAATGACCGCCAGTGCAGGCGATTGCGATTCGCCTGGAACAACAATTGCCGAATCGGCGGCTCGCAGCGTTGCCGCGGGCACCCACAAGCCGGCAAACATGGCCAGCAGCAGCGCCTGCGCGCAGCGCGCAGCAGTCGCATGCAGGCAGTTCTCCGTTTTTGCGTTCATGCTCCTGACACCGTATACTTTGAACGGGGATAGTACGGCAGCAGAGTCGATACGGCGCGGCGGAGCTTCCTTGGATTTTCGTAGGCGTTGCGTCCAGCACAGGGTTACCGTATGAGCATGAGCGCCGAACAGGTCGAATCCAGCGTTGCCGACCACGGTCTGGCACGCGTGGTTCGTGCGCCCACGCTGATCCAGCACCTGGAGCTCAAGTGCGTCGAATGCGTGCGCAACCCCGGCGATAGCCTGCCGCCGGCGGTCGGCTGGATCCTGCTCGACCAATCGGCCAGTCTGCGCGAACAACTCGGCTTTACCGGGCTGGCGCAGTTGCTGCACGCCGTGCACGAGCGTGTGCGCGGCCAACTCAGCTCCGAGGATCTGACCGCGCGCTTCGGCTTCGATGCGCTGGGCCTGTTGCTGGCCAGCCAGAATGGCGATCGGGATTACCGCGATGTGGCCGCAGCCCTGCTCAAGGCGGTCAACCGCAATCTGTTCGAACTCGGCGACCAAGCCGTTGCCGTGACTTGCAGCATCGCGATCGCGCCGGCACTGGAGTCGCTGCGACCAGCCGAAAGCAACCTGGTGCGCAGTGCACGCAAGGCCGAAAAGATTGCCGAGGATGGTGGCAATCGATGGGAAGTCGAGGCCTTGCAGCACACCGTCGACGAAAGCCCGGCCCGCCTGTACAAGCAACTCCATCACGCAATCGAAGGCGACACCCTGCGTGTGGTCTGCCAACCGCTGCTGGCCACCTCGGATGACGACGCCGAACGCATCCAGATCCTGCCGCGGCTGGAAGATGCCGACGGCAAGCTGATCCCGGCGGCAAAATTCATCCCGTTGGCGGCCGAGCGCGGCATCCTCGAACAACTGGATGCCTGGATGGTACGGTTCGCGATCCGCCTGCTCAGCCGCCGCAACCGCGAGGGGGACCAGTTACCGACGCTGTTTCTGCATCAGTCCATCACCGTCGTCGATGATCCCGATGCGCGCGCGCGCCTGCTCGAGGATGTCGGTGAGTTGCAGACCGAGCCGGGCCGTCTGGTGCTGGAGTTCGACATCCTGGAGCTCAAGCCGCGTCTGAAAACGGCACGCACGGCACTGGCCGAACTGCAAAAGTCGGGGATCCGAATCGCGCTGACCTCCATCGACGAGAAGATTCCCGAAGCGGTGGTTCTACGGCACCTGCCGGCTGACTACCTGCGTATGAAAGCCAATTTTGCACGCCGACTGGTCCACGACGAAGCGCTGGCCGAGCGTTTCCGCGCATTTGCCAAGCTGACGCACGATGCCGGCCGACTGTTGATCGTGCCGATGCTCGAAAATGCCGAAGAAGTCGCGCGCATCTGGGAAATGGATGTGGACCTGATCCAGGGCAACTTCATCGAAGCCGCCGGCGATCCGCTGAAACTCTGACCGACCGGTCGCAATCATCGGGGCATACGGCGTCGCGCCCGGGTAGAATCTCGGGGCTTCTGCCCCGATCCGGACATCCACGATGAACTCCGCAATCCGCATCGCGCTGCTGGCGCTGTTGGCCGTCACCATTCTGATCGGCTGCCGCAGCGGCATCGGTGACGCATCGGCCGGGGCCGCCCCGCCGCTGCTGCTGATCTCGCTCGACGGCGTGCGCCACGACTACCTCAGCCGCGACGATCTGCCGGCATTGCAGCGGCTGGCCGGCGAAGGCGTGCAGGCCGATTCGCTGCAGCACGTGTTCCCAACCAAGACCTTTGCCGCCCATTACGCGCTGGCCACCGGCCTGTATGCCGAAAACTCCGGCGTGGTCGCCAACAGCATGTGGGACCCAAAACGCAAGGCGCGTTTTTCGCTTGGCAATCGCGACGCGGTCAGCGACGGCTACTGGTACGACGGCGAACCGATCTGGAATACGGTCGAGAAAGCCGGCGGCATCGCGGCGACCTACTTCTGGCCCGGCTCCGAAGCACAGATCGGCGGCATGCGGCCGACCTACTGGAAGGTCTATGCCGGCGACACCCCGCACGACGAGCGCGTCGACCAGGTGCTGGCTTGGCTCGATCTGCCGCCCGATGAGCGCCCGGATTTCCTCACCCTGTACTTTTCGGCGGTGGACTCGGCCGGTCACCGACACGGGCCGGACGCGGATCCGACACGCGCGGCCCTGCGCGAGGTCGACCGTGCGCTGGGCCGGCTGCTCGCCGGCCTCGAGGCGCGCGGCCTGCTTGGCCACATGAATATTCTCGTGACCTCCGATCACGGCATGGCCCAGATCGACCTCGAGCGCTACGTGCTGCTCGATGCGTTCCTGCCGCTGGATCAAGTCAACGTCTCCGACTGGGGCCCGGCCGCGCAGGTCTGGACCACCGACGGCGGGCCGGACGCCGATGCAATCTTCGGTGCCATCGACCTCGACCATCCCGGCATCCGGCGGGTCTGGAAGAAGGGCGAAGGACCGGCACGCTACCGCTTCGACGACCATCAGCGCGTGCCCGACGTGACCATCGAGGCCGAGCCGGGCTGGATGATTTCGAACAAGCCCTACATGGCTGGGCTGCAGCGCGGCGTGCTCAACGGCATGCACGGCTGGGACCCGGCCTGGCGGCCGATGCAGGGCATTTTCATCGGCCATGGCCCGGCATTCCCGGCCGGCGGTCGCCTGCCGACCGTGCGTTCGGTGGACCTGTATTCACTGATGGCCGCGCTGATGGAGGTGCCACCGGCCAGCACCGACGGCAGCCTGGCTGCATTCGAACCGATGCTCGAACAGGCCGCACTGGCACCCGTGCAGGATCAACAATGGCGCTGCGGCCAGAAGCAGTTCTCCGCGCGCATCGGCGCCGGCAGCGCCGCGCTGATCGACGGTGACCGGGGCTACGCACTGCCGCGCGCTGCGAATGCCGCCGGACTGCGGTTCGCCGACGCTGATGTGGAGCTGGAAATCGACGGCGATGCAGCCGCGATCCGAATCGAGGACCAGCAGCACAGCGGCTGCGTTGCCGTCGTCGACTGAAAGCCCGTGCCCGAGCTGCCCGAGGTCGAGACCACGCGGCGCGGCCTGCAGCCGCTGGTCGCGGGACGAAGCCTGCGGGCCGTGAACGTGCGCCAGCGCAGGCTGCGCTGGCCGGTTGCATCCGAACTGGACACGCTCGGCGGCCACTGCATCCGCACCCTCGAACGACGCGCGAAGTGGCTGCTGTGGCGTTTCGACCAAGGCACGCTGCTGTGGCACCTGGGCATGTCCGGCTCGTTTCGCGCCTGGCGGCCGCCACCCGAACCCGGCACGCACGACCACATCGATCTGCTGCTGGACGACGACCGCGTCATTCGCTACACCGATCCACGCCGCTTCGGCGCGGTGCTTTGGCAACCGGGCGACGATCCGTTCGAGCATCCCCGATTGCGCGGGCTTGGCCCGGAACCGCTGGGCGAGGACTTTGACGGCGACTGGCTGTGGCGGCAATCGCGCGGCCGGCGCGCTCCGGTCAAGAGCTTCATCATGGACGGCCACATTGTGGTCGGCGTCGGCAACATCTACGCCGCCGAGGCACTGTTTGCCGCCGGCATCCATCCGAAACGCGCCGCCGGCCGGGTCAGTCGTGAGCGCTATCGACAGCTGGCCGAAGCGATCCGCGCCACGCTCGCAAGGGCGATCGAGGTCGGCGGCACCAGCCTGCGCGATTTCACCGTCGGCGACGGCACGCCCGGCTACTTCGGCCAGCAGCTGCGCGTCTACGGCAAAACCGGCCAGCCCTGCCCAGCCTGCGGACATGACCTCAAGGGAGACGTGATCGGCCAGCGCAGCACGGTCTGGTGCCCGCGCTGCCAACGCTGAACCTTCAACCAGCCAGCAGCCAACCGAGACCGGCGACCACGGCGAGTACCAGTGGAATCGCCACGCGCAACCCGGTCGCACGACCCGCCACGGCGAGTGCCATGCCCGCCTTGACCAGGGTATTGACCGAAGCTGCAATCACGATGCCGAGCGCGGCCAGTGACAGGCGCAGATCGCCGCCAGCCATGCGCGCCAGCGAAAGCGTCACGGCGTCGACATCGGCCACGCCTGAGGCGGCGGCCAGCGCGTAGATCCCGGCCTCACCCAGCCAGCGGGTCAGACCTTCGCCGGCCAGCATCACGACTGCCAGCAACGCCCCGAACGTCAATGCCGAGCGCAACTCCAGCGGATTGCCCGGATCCAGTTCGGCTTCGGCAGGGTTTCGATCGCGGCCGATCAGCAACCACAACGCGCCGCCGTACACCACCGCCGCCATCAACAAAGCGGCGACCAGCAGCTCGTTCAGCAACGGCCGGTGGATGAGCGTGGCGACCAGCAGCATGCGCGGAAACATCGTGCCGCAGGCCAGCAGAATGCCCGCGGCCAGCAAGGCCGGTTGACTGCCGCGCTTGCGCGCCATGCGCGCCAGGCTCAGTGTCGTGGCAGTCGATGCGGCCAGGCCACCGAACAGCCCGGTAAACAGAATGCCGAAACGCGCGCCGGCAATGCGAATCGCGAAATAGCCGACAAACGAGATCGCGGCGATCAGCACCACCATCCACCAGATCACGTAGGGATTGAGCGCCTGCCACGGCCCGTAGCCTTGGTCGGGCAGCACCGGCAGCACGACCACCGAGATCAATAACAGCTTGAGCGCCGCCTGGACTTCGCCGCGATCCAGCGCCTGGAGCCCGCCATGCAGCTGCGCCTTGTAACTCAGCAGCAGCACCATCAGCACGGCCCCGGCCGAGGCGACCAGCAGGTGACCGAGCCCGGCCGTGCCGGCCAGCAGAAATGTCACCAGCGTCGCCGCCTCGGTGGTCAGACCCAGATCCTGCTGACGACGCGCGGAGATGGCGTAACCCGCTGCAACCACCACGGCGAGGCCAATAAACGGCAGTCCAAGCGCGAGCGGGCCCAGCGACTCGGCCAGCATGCCGCACAGGGCACCGGCCAGACCGACCAGGCCCAGCGTGCGCAGACCCAGCTGGCGCGCACCCTCGTCGGCTGCTCGTCGCTGCCAGCCGCGCTCAAGGCCGACCAGCAGCCCGATCGCCAAGCCCACGGCCATGCGCTGCAGCCAGACCAGCTCGGTCGCGTCCATCAGCGGAAGGGATTGGCGATCCGCAATGTCCCAATCTCCTGGCCGTGGTTGAGATCTTCAGTCCAAAGCACGCTACAGCCCAGGCGCAGCGCAGCGGCGACGATGGCCGCATCCCAGTAAGACAGACGGAATCTTGCCCGCAGGTCGAGCGCATCCAGCATCAACCCCGAGTCACTGACAATCAGTGGTCGCAGCATCAACTGGCGCAGCAGTAAAACGGCATCCGCGTGGGTCATCAGCGGGTTTCGCGGCCGGATCAGATTGACATACAGCTCCTGCAAGACCTGGACCGAGAGACCCCAGTCATCACCGCGCAGAAGCTCCCGCGCCCGCTTCCGCTTGCCGGCTTCCGCCGCATCGGTTGACATCGCATACAGCACGACATTGGTGTCGATGAAACATTCAGCGCGCATGGGCCTGTTCGCGACTCAGTCGGTCGGCAGCCCGGAGCGATCCGGCCCGGTCCATCAAGTCGAACAATGCTTGTGTGGCATCGCCATCCCGCTGCCGCGCCGCGGCAACCCCGGCGAGGTATTCCCGCACCATTGCGCTGACGCTGGTGTTGTTCTCGGCCGCCACGATCCTGGCGGCGCGATAGCACTCCTCATCGACAGAAACAGTAATGTTTTTCATGGCCTTCCACAGTTACACAGAATCACAGACTATCACGAGAAAGGCCACGCAAAGGCGATCGCTACCAGCTGCCGGTGTTTTCCATCGACGCCCAGGGCTCGGCCGGCGGCAGGGAATCGCCTTCCTGCAACAACTCGATCGAATGGCCGTCGGGCGAGCGCACGAACGCCATGTGACCGTCGCGCGGCGGCCGGTTGATCGTCACGCCGGCGTCCATCAGCTTCTGGCAGGTGGCATAGATGTCCTCGACCCGGTAGGCCAGGTGGCCAAAGTTGCGCCCGCCGGTCAATTCCTCCGGATCCCAGTTCCAGGTCAGCTCGACCAGCGGCGATTTTTCAGCCTTGGCACGTTCAATATCGTCGGGCGCGGCCAGAAACACCAGCGTGAATCGGCCCTTCTCGGATTCGTGTCGATTGACTTCGACCAGGCCGAGCTTGTTGCAGAAAAAATCCAGTGATTGATCCAGGTCGGTGACCCGGAGCATGGTGTGGAGATAGCGCATGAAAGGAGTACCCACGGTTCAGAACCGATCATTGTACCGAGCGGGCGATTCGCGCGACGGCGAAACCGGATCAGACCGCTGGCAGCACCACCAGCACGACGGCGATGAAATGGCTGATGCTGCCGCCGAGCACGAACAGGTGCCAGACCGCGTGCGCGTGCGGCCAGCGCTCGAGGTGATAGAAATACGTCCCGGCGGTATACAGCACGCCGCCGGCGAACAACCAGGCCAGCGTTGCGGTACTCACCGCCCGGACCAGCGGCATGAACGCGATCACCACCAGCCAGCCCATGCCAATGTAGATCGCGGTCGACAGGCGCTTGAAGCGACCGGTGAAGAACAGCTTGAACACGATGCCGGCCAGCGCCAGAGCCCAGATCACGCCGAACAGCGACCAGCCCCAGGCACCGCGCACGGCAGCGATGGTGAACGGTGTGTAGGTACCGGCGATCAGCAGGTAGATCGCACTGTGATCCAGCACTTTCCAGCGCGCACGGGCACGCGCATCGTGGGCAGCGTGATACAGCGTCGAGGCCGAATACAGCAGCAGCAAGGTGGCGACGAACACGCTCGCGCCGACAATCTCGCGCGCGCCGCCGTGGCGTGTCGCCAGGACGATCAACCCGCTACCGCCAATTATCGACAGCACAACCCCGAGGGCATGGGTCAGCACATTGCCGAGCTCACCGGTCGGCAGACGCGGAAGCATGGAGGCAAACAATGGCGTGAATGTCATGGTGCGTCTCGATCGGATAGCGGCGCGGATCGGGAACCGCAGACTTTGGCGATTCCAGTGAAGTATCCCACGAGCGTCACGATGGATGCTCGATCGGATTTCGCCGCGCTGCGACACCTGAGTCATCGGAAATGCAACGGGCGGAACGCTGCTCTTCGCGCTTGTGCGGCGGCGGATTGCCCGTGATCAGGGGTGGTTACAGGTCGATTCGGTTCAGTTCGGTATACTCCACGCATGAACCTTTCGGCCGAGAATGATGCTCTGGAGCGGATCCGGCGTGCGGTGTTGGAAGTCTTGCCCGAAGCTTGGGCAGTCTATGTCTTCGGCAGTGTCGCACGCGGCGATCCCGGGCCTTCCAGCGATCTGGATCTTGCTGTTCTGCTGCCGCCTGGTGAGTCCGGGTCTTCCCTCTGGCTGAAGGCGCAAGACGTCACCGAACGTCTCGGGCGAGACGTGGATCTGGTGGACCTGCGCCTTGCCGGCGATGTATTGCGCATGCAGGTGCTGCGGCACGGTCGGCCGGTGCATGTCGCCCAACCCGGCGAGGTGTTGGCCTGGGAGGCACAGGCAATGACCCGCTACGGCCATTACCGGCGCGAGGTGGCTGGCCTGATGGAGCAGTTCGACAGGACTGGCATCGCTTATGCGACTGCGCCGTCATGAGTGTCGACGAATTCAATGAAGTACTGGCCCAGAAGATCAGCTCGTTGCAGCGCTGCGTGGCACGCGCTCGCGAAGCTCGCCGGCATGCAGGTTCAGACTTCGCGACCGAGTTCGATTTGCAGGATGCCGCCGTGCTCAACGTCATCAGGGCATGCGAAACAGCAATCGATCTGGCCAATATGCTGATCCGTCGCGACCGCCTTGGAATTCCAGCCGAAAGCCGCGAGGCGTTCGACCTGCTGGTGCGCGAGCAACGCATCGATCCGGAGTTGGGCAAGCAGATGAAAAAGATGGTCGGGTTTCGCAACATCGCGGTCCACCAATACCGCGACCTGTCAGCAGACATCGTCGCGGCCGTGATCGACTCGAATCTCGACGACCTGCTTGAATTCGCCGCGCGGGTGCATCGGGCGTTTGATTCGTGAGCTGACCGAAGACCCATCGACGCGCGGCGGGCCCCACAGGCGACGCCTTCCCGGAGCCAGTCAATGCAATTCGAACTCACACGCGCCAGGCTCGTTGATGCGCTGGATATTCTGGCGGCGAAGGACCGGCATATTGCGGCCGGGCTGGAGCATGTCGGGTATCCGGCCGAGCGGCGCCACGGCAGGCCCGGCTTCGAGCATTTTCTGCGCATCATTGCCGGCCAGCAGTTGTCGGTCAAGGCCGCGGCCACGATCTTTGGCCGGCTGGAGCAACGACTGGGTGGCGAATTCCGGCCCGAGCGCATGCTGGAAATCAGCGACGAGGAGCTGCGCGGGCTGGGGCTTTCGCGCCAGAAAATCGTCTATGCACGCGGACTCGCGCACGCGGTGATCGACGGCTCACTGGTGCCCGAAGCGCTGGCCGAACTACCGGATGAGGCCGTTATCGAGCAGATCACCCGGCTGAAAGGCTTCGGTCGCTGGAGCGCGGAGATGTTTCTGCTGTTCTCGCTCGGGCGCCCGGACGTCTGGCCGGCCGACGACCTCGGCATCCAGGCCGGCCTGCACAAACTCAGGAACATGCGCCAACGCCCGGACCGCAACAAGACCGAACTCATCGGCCGGCGCTGGCGTCCCTACCGCGGCGCGGCGGCAATTTTCGTCTGGCATTACTACAGCAACGCGCCGATGTAGTTCCGGTCAGCGTTTACAACGCGAACCACCGGCGCCTGGGCCGGATCGGTGGCGCTGGGACACGCGTTTCAATGGTCTTCCTGATTGCGTACTTGCTTCCGCTATGCCCGGGAACGGCGGGCACGGTGGTGTACCGGGCGCTCAGTGCAGTGGGCTCCTGTCAGGCTCGCGCTCCATCAAAACACATCATTTTCCAACCATCGATCGGCCCAGGCGGAACGCGTAACCCGACAGCGCCAGCAGCGCAAGTCCAAATACGATCAGCGCAATCGGCCAGCCGAGCATATCGGCGAAATACTCGCCGGTGTAATAACCGAGGTAGCCGAGCATGATCAGCACCGCGACCCCCAGCAGCGATCGGCGCTCGATATAGACGCTGAGCTGAATCAGCAGCGCGGCCAGAATGATCATCAGCAGATCGAACGGGAACGCGCCTTCGACGACTTCGTACACGCCGATGGCAAGCAACAGCGCATAGACCACCCAGGCCAGGCCACACACGCCGCGCCATGCAGTTCGTTCCAGCCCGAAGGTGACCAACAGCCCGGCACCGCCGAGCGCGAGGGCGATCCAGTCGTGGTCGACATCCAGCCACGTCAGGGTTGCGGCGAGAAACAGCGTGACCGACACCAGTAGCAGGAACAGCAGATCGGTTCGCCTCAAGGTCCCGAACAACACCACGAATTGCGCCGACATCACGCCGAACACCAGCATGGAGGCGACCGCATCGTCCAGATTCAGCCAGTATTCGTGCAGCAACACGAACAACCCCGCGGTCTGGAAGAGCCCCGCGACCAGCAGCAGCGGCGACGCGGCACGCTCGAACGCCGGGTCGCGAACGGCGACAAGGCCCAGAACCAGCAACACCAGCCCGGACCCGAAGACTGCGATCACCCGTGCTGGCGAGGACAGGTCGTGCCAGATGAGCTGCAGCAGTCCGAGCAGCCCGGCCAGCACGAACAGCCCGCCCATCAGTGCCAGTAGCGTGCGCACCCAGTCGGGCCCACGGCGGCGCCGGGGAGGCAAGCCCGTGCCGACCCGCGTGCGCTCGAGCTCCGCCGCGGTCAAACGGTGCGCACGGGCAAGCGCCGCGATGACCTCCAGCGCCTGCTCGCGGTCCAGATGTTCCAATGCGTGATCAGGCGACCCCGGTTCGCGGTCCGGACCGCTCACGGCTCGATCACCCAAGCAATGAAACCCGGCCACTGTCCATACGGAACCGGGTTTCCGGGCACATCGAATCCGATCTCGTCGATCATCAGCCGGTAGCGCGCACCGCCGCGACCGAATCCGAACAGCTCGCCGAACAAACCGCCACCAGAGCGCCGCACGACCACCAGTCGCGCACCCTCGGGGGATTCGGCTGCGGGGTCGAGTTGCAGGCGTTCCAGCTCGGCCGGAACGGCAAGCGGAATCAGTCGTGCCTCCGGCGCATCCACCGGGTCGGCCGCATCGATTTCAATGGCATGAATATCGAGCGCCTTGCTGCGCGGATCGTAGACAGCCAGATCAAACGCAAGTCCTCGCAAGCGCCACTCCGATGCGCTCGGCTGCGGTAAGCGAAGCGAGAGGAACAGGCGACCATCCACGACATCGACCTCCAGATGCTCTCGCACCACCCAGTCCGCGGAATGCACATAAAGCACCGGCGTCATCGGCTGCGCAACGCCCCAGCGCTGCGCGGCCTGCATGATCAATACCAGCGCAATCAGCGCCAGCGGCAGCGACACGCCGAGCACGATGAACAGATGACGCCGAAGGAACTCGCCCATGGACAGAGGCTACCATTTTGCTCGTGTTCTGAAGCGAATCGAGCCGTCGCGCGAGTACGAGTCCGGTGCGATGGCCAGCGGCCTCGCTGAACCGCCCGATTGTCCCGCACTCACCGGCCACGCCACCCCGGCGCGCGCAATTGCGCATAATCGGACGCTGTTCCAAGCAGGAAGCTGATGGCCATGGGCTGCTCGCAGATTGAACGTTTTCGCCGCAGAATCGCCACCGGTCTGGTGTGCCTGGGCGTGGGGATGTTTCTCCCCGCGACCTCCCAAGCGGCCGAAGACAGCGTCGCCGATCAGGGTCGGATGATCGATCATCCACCGGCAGTGCTTTCGCCACGCGATCGGGTTGAACCGGAAAACCGCATGCTGGCCGACCGGCTGGAGAACCTGCTACCACAATTGATGCAAGAGACCGGCATCGAGATGTGGCTGGTGCTCAATCGCGAATACGCCGAGGATCCGGTGTATTTCACGCTGGTGCCGCAGCCGGCGCACGCTGCGCGCCGCACGACCATGCTGGTGTTTCACCGCCAGGATGACGGCGCGGTCGACAAACTCAGCGTCAACCGCTATCCGCTGGGCGAGCCCTATACCGTCGGCTGGTCGGGTGGCGCGCTGGACGAGCAATGGAAAGCGCTGGGCGAGCTCATTGCCGAACGCGACCCGGCGACAATCGGCATCAACGTCTCGCGGCACTGGCCGGTTGCCGATGGCCTCACCCACGGCCTGCATCAGCGCCTGCTGGACGTACTGCCCGACGGATTCGAAGACCGCCTGGTGCCGGCCGAGCCACTGGTTATCCGCTGGCTGGAGACCCGCAGCGAACGGGAGCTGGTCGTATATCCGCACATTGTCGCGCTGGCGCGCAGCGTGATCGCCGAAGGCTTTTCATCACGCGTCATCACGCCGGGCGTGACGACCACCGATGATGTCGCCTGGTACCTGCGCGAGCGCTTCGAATCGCGCGGTCTGCCGATCTGGTTCATGCCTTACGTCAACATCCAGCGCCCCGGCGCCGAGTGCAACGCCGACACGGCGTTCTGCGGCATCGAGGGCGTGATCCAGCCCGGCGACGTGCTGCACACCGATGTCGGCATCTGCTATCTCAAGCTGTGCACCGATACGCAGGAAATGGCCTATGTAATGAAGGCCGGCGAAGAGGACGTGCCGGCCGGACTCAAGCGTGCCCTGGCCGAAGGCAACCGCTGGCAGGACCTGCTGACCGGTCAATTCGTCACCGGCCGCAGCGGCAACGAGATTCTCGCCGCCGCCCAGCGCGCGATGGCCGATCAGCCGTGGTCATTCAATATCTACACCCACCCGCTGGGTTTCGTCGGTCATGCGCCCGGCCCGACCATCGGCATGTGGGACCAGCCCGGCGCCATCGAACACACCGGCGACTGGCCGCTGCACCCGAACACCGCCCACTCCATCGAGGGCAGCATCCTGCTGCCGCTGGACGAGTGGGACGGACAGCACGTCCAGATCAAGCTCGAACAATCGTCATTCTTTGACGGCCAACGGGTCATCTACCTGGCCGGACGACAGACCGAATGGCATCGGGTGCGGTGATTGTGAAAATACTCCCGTGCAACATCGCCATGGGGATTGCACCATGCGTCTGCTGATCGGCATCGATGACACCGACAATCTGGAAAGTCGCGGCACCGGCTACCGCGCACGCTGTCTTGGCGCGCGTCTGAGCCAGCAGGGACTCGGCCAGTTGCGCGGCGTCACGCGCCACCAGTTGCTGGTCGACGACGCCATACCCTTCACCTCGCACAACAGCGCCTTGTGTATCGATCTGCACGATGCCGGGTCGCTGGAGCAGATCGTCGCATGCTGCCGCGAATTCCTGCTGGCCGAATCCGCGCCAGGCTCGGATGCCGGGCTGTGCATCGCCGACTGGGACGTGATGGAACCAACGTCCGAAGACTACGGGCGGCGCGCTCAGCGCGAGGTCCTGAATCAGTCGATCGCTCGCGATCAGGCGCGTGACTGGGGCCTGCTGCTCGAGGGTCTGACCGGCGATCACGGCGGCATCATCGGCGCGCTGGCCGCAGTGACGCTGCGACGCGGCGGCAACGATGGACGCTTTGTCTGGCTGGAGAAGATTCGCGAACTCGACGGCGCGCTGACGGCCGCCCGGCTGCTGGACCTGACCGGTATCGACATCATTCGCACGCTCGACGGCGAACGGCCGGCCGCCAGTGAGAGCGTCTGCATCGATCCCTGGCCCCGCCCTGTACTGATCGACGGTCAGGCGGTATTATTGGTCGAACGCACCACCGAATCAGGAACCGACCATGACTGGCAACTCGTCGCACGTGAAATCATCCGTCGTTATTGATGACGGCACCGCACGCGTCCGCACGCTGCTGATCCTGCTGGGCTTCGGTGTCCTGGTGGTGCTGTTGCACAACGCGTTTCGCTTTCCGCTCAACCTGCCCGGCCGCCACGGCCTTGACGCCATGGCGCTTTTTGCCATGGGCAGGCTGATTTCCAACGAACGCTGGGCCGCCGGCGTCGTCGGCACCAGTGCCGGCGGCACCGCACTGCTGGTCGGCGCCGGGGCCTGGGCGGGCCTGCTCTATCCGATCTGCGGCGTGATTGTCGATCTTGCCTGCCGCTGGCTGCCGAACTGGCGCCGCTCGCTGTTCGTTCTGCCGGTGATTGCCGGTCTGGCCTGGGCAAGCCGACCGGTGGTTCGCGGGTTGCTGGCCGAAGGTTCGGGGCTGACCTTCGATTCATTGCGCCACGGTTTTCTATGGCCCGTTTTTACCCACCTGCTGTTCGGCATGGTGGGCGCATTCGTCGCCGTGCTGGGCTGGCGAGCCTGGCAGGAGAGAGCGCGGCGCCACTGAGCAGGGCCTGAAAATAACCGGAGGCGGCGGAGCCACCTCCGGCCGCCAACGCCCCGCTTTCTAGAAACTCAGTTCCAGCCCGAGGACCACGCTGCGACCCGGCTGTTCAAAGCCGAACGATTCGGCATAGTCTTCGTCGAGCAGGTTGTGCGCCCGCACGAAAGCGTTGATCCGGTCATCCAGCAGCGGCTGGGTTGCAAACAGGTTGACGACGGTGTAATCGTCCAGCTTGAGCGTCGTGGTCGGCGTCGAGCGTGACAGCGCGAAGTTATCGGCGAAATGGCTGACCTCCAACCGCAGCTGCGTGCGCGTCGGCGCGCGGTAGTCGGCCGTGACGTTGAACTTGTGCTCGGGCCGGTTCTGCAAGGTTTTCGTATCGGCCCCGGGTGATCGATTCTCGGCGTCCAGCCAGGTGTAATTGAAGCCCAGCGTCAGCTGATCGATCGGGTCTGCCCGCAGCGCCACTTCGACACCCTGGAAACGCAGCTCCTCGATATTTTCGGCCAGCCCGCTGGAACCGCGCTCGATGAAATCCTCGGCATCGACGCGGTAGAGCACCAGTTCGGCTTCGGCAGGCACGGCTTCAAACTGCTTCTCGATGCCCAGCTCATAGTTCCAGGTCTGTTCGGCATCCAGATTCGGGTTACCACGATCTGCTGCAAACAGATCGCGCAGCGTGGCAAAACGGATCTTGCGCGATGCCGAAGCCCGGAGCGCGAGCTGCGGGTCGATGTGATAGCGCAACCCGCTGGTCAGTGTCCAGTCCTGTTCGCTGCGAGCCCGGCCATCGGGTTCGAGCCAGTTGTAGCCCAACCCCAGCACCGCACTGAGCGGACCTTCGGGCGTAAATTCGTACTCGGCCGCCACCGCGTGAATATCGAGCGATTCGTCGGTATCGAACGGCACCTCGACCGGGCTTGTGCTGCCGCCACCGCCACCGCCACCGCCACCGCCACCGCCACCACCACCACCGCTGGAGACATTCTCGATCGAGAAGCCGGAGGCATCCCAGTCCTCGCGGCGACTGTTTGCGGCAAATGTCAGCAGCGATTGTTCGGACCAGCGCGTGCCCAGTTGAAAGCTGCCACCGGTAATCGTGGTCTGAGCATCCTCATGAAATGCGCCGGATGCAAGCTGAGTGTTGAAGCTGTCGTCATCGAAGCCATTGGTTACTTCGTCACGGCGGTTGAAGAAAAACGTCGGACGCAGTTGCACGCTTTCGGAGAGCTGCCAGTCGGCTGCAGCGTGCACGTTGACGTCCTCGTAATCGGCCCGCTCGAACCGGGTGCGGCGCGCAAAATCGGATTCCCGGTTACCGACCGTGCTCGGCGGCTTGCCGAATTCACCGTCGCGATAGTTGATGTTCAAGCCGGCCCGCAAGGTATCGGAGGCATCCCAGGTCAGGCCGGCAAAAACGGCCGTATCGTCGCGATCGCTATTGGTTCGACGGCCACCGTCTTCCTGCTCGGTCGGCCGAAAATCGTCGGAAAGCTCGAAAAAATCGCGCTCGTAGACCGAACCCGACAGCACCAGACCGACGGAACCGGCTCGCGCCGTCAGCGCGCCGCGCAGGTGATCGGCACGATCGAAGGTATGCTCATATCGCACTGAACCGGCGGGCTCGTCGCCCGCCGTACGGGTTGAGATGCTGATGACCCCGGCGTTCCCACCGGCACCGTAAAGCACCGAGGAACTGCCGCGCGTCACCTTGATGCGGGCAATGTTTTCGACCGGAATCGCCGACGGGTCGAACTGGCCGTCAAAGGTCGAGTTGAGTGGAACCCCGTCGAGCAGGATCAACACGTTGCGGGTGCGCAGGCCGCGAATATCCACGCGCGGCGTGCCGTCGGCACCGAAGCGCACATGCAGCCCCGGCAACAGATCCAGCGCCTCGTCCAGGCTGCGCGCGCCCATGCGCTGAATCTCGGCCGCAGAAATTTCATCGACCGTGGCGGTCGTCTCGACCACGCGCGGCCGCTGGCCAGTGACGACGATTTCGCCCAACTCGTTGATTCCCGTCGGTTCGGACTGCGCCGATGCCAGTGGGAACAGAAACAACAACGGCAGCGACAGTGCAGTCGAACGGGAACGAACTTTCATTTCGGGCTCTCCATGGAATGCGTCAAGATATGTTCAATCGCGCCATTGTAAATTATTCATTAAACTATATCTCAAGCCTTTATGGATATCCAGATATGTTTATTTCAGCCGCTTTTGGCAAGAAATCACCGTGCCGCCATGCGTTCGCGCTGGCGCTGATCGGACTCACACTGGCTGCCCCCGGCATGGCCGAGGACGGCGACGACGAGCCGCACAAGCTCCGTGTCGCGGCCGTCAATGCACCGGTGCAGTCAGGACTTTTGGCCGATCTACTCACTCGCTTCACGAAAGAAACCGGCATTCCGGTGGTGATTCATGGAAGCAGCGACCCGTATGGGCGAGCGCGCAGCGGACAGGCGGACCTGGTGCTGTCGCATTACGGCAAGGCAGCGGTCGAACCGTTCGTCAAAGAAGGGCTGGGCCTGTGGCCGCGCCTGGTTTTTGCCAACCGCATGGCGTTGATCGGGCCACGTTCCGATCCGGCAGGTGTCGCGGATATTGCCGATCCGCTCGAAGCAATTCAGCGGATGGCCGAACACGGCGCCACACTGCTGGTCGGGCCCAATCCGGGTTCGCGCTACCTGGCCCAGCTGCTACTGGTTGCCGCTGGTGATGGCGCACAGAATCTTCAGTTCGAGCAGGTCTCGCTCATGCGGGGGCAATTGATGCGCGAGGCCGAGCGGCGCTCAGCGTACACGCTGTGGGGTGCGTTTCCGTTCCAGCGTTTTCAGACCCGCAACGATACCGAGCTGCGCATGATGGGCGCAGATTCGCCACTGCTGCATCGGGTGATGGCCGTGGTTCGCGTCAATCCACAGCATATCTCCGGCGTCAACGCCGAGGGCGCCGCACGGCTGGAGTCCTGGCTGCTTTCACCCCAAGCGCAGGCGGCCGTGCTGGCCTTTCGCGAGCCCGGTCACAACCAGCCGACCTGGTGGCCGGCGGCCAGAAACAACAACCCGGGCATGCTGCTGGACGGCTCAGTCGATGCCGAGGAGGACTTCTGATGCCTTGATGATCACGTGCACGGGCTTGCCGACCTCGAGCTTGAGTTCGTGAACCGCATCGGTCGTGATCATCGAGGTGACCGACTCCCCGCCGGCCAGCTCGACCGTCACCTGGCTGTTGACCGGCCCTTCCTTGATTGCCCGGACCGTACCACTGAGAACGTTGCGTGCGCTGATTTGCATTGGACCACCTGAATGTCTGATCGAAGCCCGCAGTATACGCGCGCCCAGTTAAACGATACGGCAGGCATCTCGGCGTCCGTCACAAGTGCTCAAACACTCGATCGTGAGCTGGATTCGAGCAGTGAATTACTTGATTTATCTGGAACTTTCGAATATACTTATACACAAGTCCGGGGAGCACGTCTTCGCGGCTGTCTTGCATTGAAACCAGTCGTGAATCGAATCGCTCTCCGACACGCCCTGCGCGTCGCAACCCGACGAGGCGCGGCTGAATATCCTGGAGCGGGCGGTGGCTGTAGTTCCGCGTTTGCGTCCGGGGCACTTCTCCGGACAGGCTGGATCCCTCATACGGGGCCACGGGCGTCTTGCAATCCTTGCTTTTATCCTTTGCCTCGTCCTTGCCTTTGTTTTCCTTGAGGTCTGGTGGGCGCCGAATCCACCCGTTGTCACGGAATCCGGACTGCCGACGACGGCATCGAGCGCTGAAGCAGTAAACATCGCCGATCCGGATGCACCGCGCGAACCCGGCGAATCGTCAAACCCTGCGCGCTTGCAGCCGGCATCCAGCACAACATCGCCGGGCAGCTCAGCAAACAATGCCGACTCGCCGACTGCAACCGGCCCTCTGCCGCACTCGCCAGATCGGCAAACACCCGCGGCCTCTGCCCAAGACGAGGAAGCGCCGGACCTGGCAATCCGGGGGGCCGTGCTTGATGACACCGGCGCCCCGCTGGCATCGTTGGTGGTGAAACTCGAAGCTCTGCAGGCGCTGGCGTCGCCCGGCCTTACCCAAGCGCCGCTGGCCCGTGCAACAACCAATCACCTCGGCATGTTCGACTTCGAAGCGCTGCGCGCCGGCGAGTACCAGTTGCGCATCGATGATACGGACCACCTGTTCGGCACCACCCGTGCCGTGCGTGCCGGCACCGATCACCTCACGCTGCATCTTCAACGCAAGGGAGCGCTCCAGGTGTTCGGGCAGGTCACCGATCCCGACGGTGCTCCTTTGGAAAATGCCTGGGTGCGTGCATTCGGCCTGCAGCAACGAACAGCGACCAATGCATCAGGCGAGTATGCACTGGAGTTCCAACTGCGCCGCGTCGGTGAAGTGCCGGTGCTGGAATTCGAGCATCATCTTTTCCGCAGCACGACCCGGCGCGTACCGCTGGCGCAGGGCCATGGGTTCGAGCCGGTTCGTCTGGATGTGCAACTGCTCGATGAATACGAGCACGTGGCTGTGTACGGAACGGTATTCGGCCCGCAGCTCGAACCGGTTGCCGGTGCCCGTGTCGTGTTGATGTCACCGTCGCTGCAGACCCGGCAATCGACCGTGAGCGGTGACCAGGGCGACTACCTGCTCGAACAGGTTGCGGTCGGGCCCGGCTACCGGTTGCGCGTCACTCCAAACGGCGAGCGCTATCGCCAGTATCTGTCGGAAAGTTTCCCGATCGGGCCGCATGCCATGCAGCGTGACATCGCGTTGGAGGCCGGCGAGCGCGCGACCGTATCCGGTCTGCTGTTCGATCCCGAAGGGACCCCGCTGAGCGACTTCACGCTGTGGCTGCGCAGCGATAACGGCGCCTACCCCTTGCCGATTCATACCGACCACCAGGGACGCTTCGGAACCATTGATGTCGCGGCCGGAAACCTGACGCTGGAAACGCACTCGGCGCCCTGGTTGCGCGTCACCGGGATCACAGTCGCGGCTGGCGAATACCGGGCCATACGCGCCCCACTGGACTGGGGGCAAAACTGGCTGCTCGGCCAGGTCGTCGACGCGCAAGGTCAAGCCCTCTCGCAGGTCCGCATCACGCTGCAATGGGCGACCGACTTCGGCGAGATCCGCAGCACGTCGCAACGCGCGCATCTGAGCGACATGCTGGGTCGCTTCGAGTTCGCCAACCTGGGCGCGCGCGTTTATCAACTCACTGCCCAATCGCCGGGTTATGCGATCGAGCGAACAACGATCAGCACGACGGACGGTGCAGAGATCCGGATCCAGCTTCGGCGCACGGCGTCCGCCACCGATGCAGGAGCGGGCCCATGAACCACGTTTTGTCAACGCTGCGATCAGTCTGCCGCAGCCAGTCCGTGCTGATCGGCCTACTCGCAAACCTCGGGCTGATGGTGCCGGGCCACGCTCAAACAGTGGACATTGCCATCACCAGCATCGCCGACAGCGGCCCGGGCACCTTGCGTGCGGCACTGCTGCGCGCGCTTGAGAACACCGAGCCGGACTATCGAATCACGTTCTCGAATCTGGATGGCACATTCGATCAACCCCGGGTCATCCGACTGGAACAACCGCTACCAATCATTGAAGGTCGAGTGCGCATCGATGGTTTCCTTCCCGGCATGCTCTGGAAGGCCTACGGTGTGACGATCAGTGGCGGCAGCAAATTCGGGATCTTCGAGATCGCAGCGGGTGGCGAACTTCGCATCGAAGGCTTGACGCTTCGCGATGGTCGTGCTGATCGGGGTGCTGCGATCGCAAACCATGGCCGCTTGATTGCCGAGGGTGTTTCGTTCTTCGAAAATCACGCGACCGGCGAAGGCGGTGCAATCTTCAACCACGGCGCGGCCGATCTCATCAATTCCACGCTGGCCTGGAACCAAGCCACGCATGGCGGCGCGCTTGCAAACCTTGCCGGCAACGCGCACCTGGTCCACGTCACCGCACACGAAAATGACGCGCAGCATGGTGCCGCAGTCTGGAGTTCAGGCCGACTTCACCTGGCCAACTCCATCCTGTCCGGCAGCACCAAGCTCCAGTGCGAAAACCAGGGCGAATTGAGCCATGCGACAACGCATAACCTGATTCACGGCGGATCACGCGGATGCGGCGAACCGTTACTGCTGAACGATCCGAAACTCGGCGCACTGGGCCATTACAACGGACCCACGCAAACGCTGCCGGTCAGTTCCGACAGCCCGGTGCTCAACCGTGCGCTTGATGCGGCAGCGGTGGATGCCGAAGGCCGGCGTCTGACCTGGGACCAACGCGGGAACGGCGACCCGCGCTTTGCCGCCGGCTATGCCGATCTCGGCGCGTTCGAGCGCCAGTCGCATCTGCCCGCGGAATTTGTCGTCAACACCACCGAAGACAACGGCTCACGTGCCTGCACGCGCGCAGGCACGTCGGGCAACTGCCCGTTGCGGGCCGCGCTGGAACTGGCCGCCCGTGCGCGTCATCCGGTGCCGGTGCACTTCGATGCCGATGTATTCGACACTCCCACCACACTGGTGCTCGACGAAATGCCGGTTGATGCCGCCGCTGCAATCGAGATCGACGGCGCGGGTGCCGCGACCGTCACCATCAAGGTGCCGGGGCCCATTCCAGCCTGGCGTCTGGTCAACGGCGTGATCGTTGAAGCAAGCATCGGGTCGCGACCATGAACGCCATCGACGCTCGCGAACCGCATGCACGGCAAAAGGGCCAATCCTGCGCGCTTTCGTCCATGATCGGCACAAGTCCGCCGATGCTTCGGCTCAAGCAGCAGATTGCTCGCATGGCGCCGACGGATGCTGCCGTTCTGATCACCGGTGAGACAGGCACCGGCAAGGAACTGGTTGCCCGTGCGCTGCACGAGCTGTCACCGCGCGCAAGCAGCCCGTTCGTGGCCGTGAACTGCCCGGCGATGCCGTCGGAGCTGTTCCAGGCCGAAGTCTTCGGTCATGAAAAGGGGGCGTTCACCGGCGCAACGGCCGCGCATGCCGGGCGCATCGAGGCCGCCTGTGGTGGCACGCTGTTCCTGGATGAAGTCGGCGATTTGCCGGTTCCGATGGAGGCCGTCCTGCTACGCTTTCTGCAAGAAGGAACATTCGAACGCCTCGGCAGCGTCAAGCCCATTCGAGCTGACGTCCGTATTGTTGCGGCAACGCATATCGATCTGCTCAAGGCGGTCAAGCAGCAACGATTCCGTGAGGATCTTTACTACCGCCTGTGCGCGCTGCAGCTTCGCGTGCCGCCACTGCGCGAGCGCGACGACGACAAAATCCTGCTGGCGCGATACTTTCTCGACGAATGCAAGACCCTTGATCATCTGCAGGCAACCTGCGTCCCGCACCGGCTTGCTGCCGAGGCAGAACAGAACATCCTGCAATACGACTGGCCCGGCAATGTGCGCGAACTCAGAAACTGCATCCTGCAAGCCGTGGTGCTGGCCGACGGACCCGAGATCACTTGCAAAGATCTTCGTCTTCCCCGAACCGGAAAGGATGCGGACCGTGAGGATCAAGCGATTGTTACGCTCCAGGCCGCGCGCCAAAGCGCCGAACGAAATACCCTGCAATCGGCTTTGCGTGCCTGCCATGGGAACACGGAATCGGCTGCACAACGACTTGGCATCTCGCGTGCGCATCTGTATCGACTAATTCATCGACATCGTCTCGAGCTCTGAAACGATCGGTTTGGAACAACATCCAGTTTGGAATAACATCCACTTGCATTGAACACGGAACGAAAAGGGGCGCCCGAAATGGGCGCCCCGGTTGATGATTGAACTTGATTCGCGGAACTGGCGGGGCAAGCTGCACCCCGCCATCCGCACACGACCTACAGCGCCGGCACAACCTTGATGCCGTTGCCGGTCGCGGCCGAGCATTCGCGTGAACTACCGGCCGGCCCCGGAACCTGTTC
>JAVVDV010000031.1:0-31395 GCA_032251355.1 Wenzhouxiangellaceae bacterium | reverse complement strand
AGCCCGGATTATTCATGACCCCAGCTACTGCGACGACTCCAGTCCCCGCATCTGCGACGTTTCGCTCGGTCGCGCATCCTCACCGTACTGGCGAGTACGCCTCCGGTGCGCTCGGTCGCGAAACGCCGCATCTACTGGACCTGGCGCCGTCTCGCTACGCCGGGTTCATGAATAATCCGGGCTGGCCGGGGGTGAATCCGCGCGCATGAGCCGCCGCCACGTTGTGTTTGTTGCCGCCGAGAACGGCGCTTTGCCGGGCGGCAAGGTCGGCGGCGTCGGCGATGTGGTGCGCGATCTGCCGGTCGCGCTGGCGGCCTGCGGCTGGCGCGTGACTGTGCTGACCCCGGCCTATGGGATGTTTTCGACGCTGCCCGAAGCCCGGCTCGTCGATGAACTGACGGTGTCGTTTGCCGGTCGCCGGGAAACGGTCGAGGTCCACGAGCTGTCGCGCCCGGATACGGCGCTGCGCCAGCTGGCGTTCGAGCATCCGCTGTTCAGCGCCGGCGGTGCCGGGCAGATCTACACCGAGCGCCCGGGCGAGGGGCCGTTTGCCAGCGATGCCACGCGCTTTGCGCTGTTCGGCGCGGCGACCGCGAGCTGGGTGCGCGGGCAGGAGAGGGCACCCGACGTGGTTCACCTGCACGACTGGCATGCGGCCTTCTACTGCCTGCTGCGCGCGTTCGCACCGGCGTTTCGCACGCTGGCTGCGATTCGAACCGTGTTCACGATCCACAACCTGGCCTATCAGGGCACGCGGCCACTGGACTGCGACGAATCCTCGCTGACGGCCTGGTTTCCCGGCTTGGCGGTGGACCCGGCGATCGTCGGCGATCCCGACAATCCCGGCTGCATCAACCCGATGGCGCTGGCGATCCGCACCTGCGAGCGGGTCAGCACGGTTTCACCGACGTATGCGCGCGAGATCCTCCGGCCCAGCGACCCGGCGCGCGGCTTTGTCGGCGGCGAGGGGCTGGAGCGGCCGTTGACCAGTGCGGCCAGGGCCGGGCGACTGGTCGGCATTCTCAACGGCTGCGACTACGACAGCCCGCAGCCGGGCCGTCCCGACTGGCCGGATCTGGTTGCGCAGTTGCAGGCACAACTGGCGAGCTGGCGCGAGCAACAGCCCGACGAGACGATCCATGGCCTGGCGATCGAGCGCCTGCAGGGCCGGTCCGCGCGTCGGCCGCGGCACCTGCTGGTCAGCATCGGCCGGCTGGTGCGGCAGAAAGTCAGCCTGCTGTTCGAGCCGCTGGACGACGGCCGCAGCGCGCTGGAGCATGTGCTCGACGTGCTTGGACAGGAAGGCATGCTGATCGTGCTTGGCAGCGGTGAGCGTGACTGCGAGGCCCGCATCGGTGAAATCGCCAAGCGCTGCGAGCCGCTGCTGTTTGTGCGCGGCTACTCCGAATCGCTGGCGCAAACGCTCTACCCGGCCGGCGAGCTGTTTTTGATGCCGTCGAGTTTCGAGCCCTGCGGCATCAGCCAGATGCTGGCGATGCGTGCCGGCCAGCCGGTGCTGGCGCACGCCACCGGCGGGCTGTGTGACACCATCGACGACGGCCGCACCGGCTTTTTGTTTTCCGGCGACACAGCGCGCGCGCAGGCCAGCGCGTTCGTCGCCGCGCTCCGGCACGCCTTGACGACGAAGGAGCAGCAGCCGGACGAATGGCAGGCGCTGTGCACGCGCGCGGCGGCGCAGCGCTTCGATTGGGCCACCGCCGCGCGTGCAACCATTGATGAACTCTATGCAGCCTGATCCCGACACCGGCCATCTGCTGGCCGCCTTCGACGCGCTCGTCCAGGGCCGTTCGCACGATCCGTTCGCGCTGCTGGGCGTGCACCGGGTCGGCAACCTGCGGGTGGTGCGCACCCTGCAGCCGCAGGCGCGCGAGGTCGAGCTGGTCGATGGCCGCGGCCGCCACCTGGCGGCGATGGAGCGGGTTCATCCGGCCGGGCTGTTCGTGGCACCAGTGCCGCCGCGCAAGCGCCGTTACCGGTTGCGCATCACCGGCCATGACGACCAGACGCGCGAGATCGAGGATCCGTACCGCTTCCCGACCACACTCGGCGAGCTCGACCTGTATCTGCTCGGCGAGGGCACCGACCGCGCGATCGACCAGAAGCTGGGTGCGCAGGTCCGCAGCCTCGACGGTATCGCCGGGACGCGCTTTACGGTCTGGGCGCCGAACGCCTCGCGCGTCAGCGTGATCGGCGATTTCAATGACTGGGATGGCCGCCGCCACATGATGCGGCTGCACCCGGCCAACGGCCTGTGGGAGATCTTCGTGCCCGGCGTCGGTCACGGCGCGCGCTACAAGTACGAGCTGCTGGACGCCGACGGCCGCCTGCTGCCGTTCAAGACCGATCCGTTCGCGCGCTACCACGAGCCGCCGCCGGGCAATGCCGGCATCGTGTTCGACAGCGACTACCGCTGGGCCGATGGCGACTGGATGGCGAAGCGTTCGATCACGCCCGATCTGGCCGCGCCGGTTGCGATCTACGAGGTCCACCTGGGCTCGTGGCGTCGCAAGGCCGATGACGGCCATCGCTATCTGAACTTCCGCGAACTGGCCGACGAGCTGGTCGCCTATGTGGTCGAGATGGGCTTCACCCACGTCGAGTTCCTGCCGGTGGCCGAGCACCCGTTCGACGGCTCCTGGGGCTACCAGCCGATCGGGCTGTTCGCGCCGACCCAGCGCTTCGGCGATCCGGACGATTTCCGCTACCTGGTCGATCGTTGCCACGCCGCCGGCATCGGCGTGATCGTCGACTGGGTGCCGGCCCATTTCCCAAAGGACGAGCACGGCCTGGCGCGTTTCGATGGCACCGCGCTGTACGAGCACGCAGACCCGCGTCGCGGCGAGCACGCCGACTGGGGCACCTTGATCTTCAACCTCGGCCGGCGCGAGGTGGTCAATTACCTGCTCGGCAGCGCGCTGTACTGGATCGACGAGTTTCACATCGACGGCCTGCGCGTCGATGCGGTCGCCTCGATGCTGTACCTGGACTACTCGCGCCAGCCGGGCGAGTGGGTCGCCAACGAGCACGGCGGCAACGAGAACCTCGAGGCGGTCGCCTTCCTGCGCCGGCTCAACCGCGAGATTCATGCCCATGGCGGTCAGTCGTTTGCCGAGGAATCGACCGCCTGGCCGGGCGTGTCGCGGCCGGTCGAGTCCGGCGGCCTGGGCTTTACCTACAAGTGGAACATGGGCTGGATGAACGACACCCTGGCCTACATGGCCGAGGATCCGGTCCATCGTTGCCATCACCACGACAAGATGACCTTCGGGCTGGTCTACGCCTTCGATGAGAACTTCGTGCTGCCGCTGTCGCACGACGAGGTTGTGCACGGCAAGCGCTCGATTCTCGGCCGCATGCCCGGCGATGACTGGCAGCGCTTTGCCAACCTGCGCGCCTACTACGCCTGCATGTACGCCCATCCCGGCAAGAAGCTGCTGTTCATGGGCAACGAGATCGCCCAGTGCGCGGAATGGAATCACGACCAGTCGCTGGACTGGCACCTGCTCGAGCAGCCCCTGCATCAAGGCGTGCAGCGGCTGGTGCGCGATCTCAATGCGCTCTACCGCGCGCGCCCGGAACTGCACGAGATCGATTTTACGAACGCCGGCTTCGAGTGGATCGACTGGGACGACCGCGATCAATCGGTGTTTTCGTGGATCCGGCGCGACCGGGCCGGCGGCTACCTGGTCTGCCTGGTCAACATGACGCCGGTGGTGCGCCACCACTATCGCGTTGGGGTGCCCGAAACCGGGGCGCATCGCCTGTTGCTCAATACCGATGCGGCCGACTACGGCGGGTCGGGCATCGACCCCGGCCTGTGCATCGCCGAGAACCGGCCCGCACACGGCCGCGATGCCAGCCTTGCGGTGACGTTGCCAGCGCTGTCAACGCTTATACTCGCTCGCCCCGATTCGGCATCCTGACGGAGACTTCCACCATGTCCGCTGCGCGCGACGACAACCCGCTGGCCGCCGGCCGGCTCGAGTTACTGCAACCGCCCGAGCTGCCGATGACGCGCGAGGCGCTGCTGGCCGATTTCACCCATTATTTCGGCCGCATGCTGGGCCGGCGCACCGTGCGCACCGATGAGCCGTACCTGTATCAGGCCGTTGTTGCCGCCACACGCGATCGGCTGATGGAGCGCTGGGGCAGGACCCGTATCGCGATGGAACGCGAGCCGGTGCGGCGCTGCAGCTATCTGTCGCTGGAGTTCCTGATGGGTCGGCTGCTGCGCAACGCGCTGCTGAATCTTGACATCGAGCAACCGACCGACGAGGCCTTGCAGCACATCGGTCTGAACCTGGCCGAGGTGTGTGAACAGGAACCCGACGCCGGCCTCGGCAACGGCGGGCTGGGGCGGCTGGCGGCCTGTTTTCTCGACAGTTGCGCAACGCTCGCGCTGCCGGTGGTCGGCTACGGCATCCGCTACCGCTACGGCATGTTCCACCAGCGCATCGACAACGGCTATCAACTCGAAGAGCCCGATGCCTGGTTGCGCGAGACTTTCCCGTGGGAGGTCGAACGCTTCGAGCTGGCCCGCACCATCCACTTCGGCGGTCGCAGCGAGCGCTATGTCGACGGCGACGGGCGCGCCCGTTACCGCTGGGTCGATACCCACGACGTGCTGGCCATTCCGTTCGACGTGCCGGTGCCCGGCTATCGCAACGAGATCGTCAACACTCTGCGACTGTGGTCGGCCGCGGCCACCGATGAATTCGATCTTGACGAGTTCAACGCCGGCAGCTACACGCGCGCGGTGGCGACCAAGAACGAGGCCGAGAACATCACCATGGTGCTGTATCCCAATGCCGCCTCGGAGAACGGCCAGGAACTGCGCCTGCGCCAGCAGTACCTGCTGGTCTCGGCCAGCCTGCAGGATCTGCTGCGCGAGCACCTTGCCGCCGGCGGCGGGGTGGCCGACTTTGCCGAGCGTAACTGCGTGCAGCTCAACGACACCCACCCGGCACTGGCGGTGGCCGAGCTGATGCGCTTGCTGCTCGATGACCACGGGCTGGACTGGGAATCGGCCTGGGCGATTACCCGCAACACCATGGCCTACACCAACCACACGCTGCTGCCCGAAGCGCTGGAGCTGTGGCCGGTGGCGATGTTCCGGCGCCTGCTGCCGCGGCTGCTCGACATCATCCACGAGATCAATGCGCGCTTCATCGACGAGATCAGCCAGCGCTGGCCCGGCGACGGCGAGCGCGTCGCGCGCATGTCGCTGATCCAGGAAGGCCATGAGCCGATGATCCGGATGGCGTATCTCGCGATCGTCGGCAGCTATTCGGTCAACGGTGTCGCCGCGCTGCATTCGCAACTGCTGGCCGACGGGTTGTTCCGCGATTTCGCCGAGCTGTGGCCGGCGCGCTTCAACAACAAGACCAACGGCGTCACCCAGCGGCGCTGGCTGAAGGCCTGCAACCCCGGGCTGGCCGGGCTGATCACGCAACGCATCGGTGCCGACTGGGTCACCGACCTCGACCGCCTCGCCGCGCTCAAGGCCATGGCTGATGACGCTGATCTGCAAGCCGAGTGGCGCGCCGTGCGCCGTGCCAACAAGATTCGCTTGTGCGAAGACATCGAGCAGCGCACCGGTCTGGTGCTGGACCCGGACATGCTGTTCGATGTGCAGGTCAAGCGCATCCATGAGTACAAGCGCCAGTTGCTCAACGTGCTGCACGCGGTGCACCTGTACGATCGCATCCGGCGCGGTGACGGCGACGAACTGGTACCGCGCGCAATCCTGATCGGCGGCAAGGCCGCGCCCGGCTACTGGATGGCCAAGCGCATCATCAAGTGCATCAACAACGTCGCCGGCGTGATCAACGGTGACCCGGCCACGCAAGGTCGGCTGCGGCTGCTGTTCTACCCCAACTACAACGTCTCGGCGATGGAACGCATCTGCCCGGCGGCCGACCTGTCGGCACAGATCTCCACGGCCGGCAAGGAAGCCTCGGGCACCGGCAACATGAAGTTCATGATGAACGGCGCGATCACGATCGGCACGCTGGACGGGGCCAATGTCGAGATCCGCGAGGCGGTCGGTGCAGACAACTTCTTCCTGTTCGGGCTGACGGTCGACGAGATCGAGCCGCTGCGCGGTCACTACGACCCGCAGGCAGTGATCGAGGCCGACGAGGATCTGCGCCGCGTCGTGGCGCTTTTCGAGAGCGGTCACTTCAACCGCTTCGAGCCCGGCGTGCTTGATGGTGTCATCCAGTCGATCCGCGAGCCGTCCGATCCGTGGTTCACAGCGGCCGATTTCCGCAGCTTTGTCGATGCCCACCGGGCCGCCGAGCAGACCTGGCGCGATCCGGCTGCCTGGACACGCATGTCCATCCTCAACACCGCCGCCTCGGGACGCTTCTCCACCGATCGCACCATGCGCGAGTACAACGACGAGATCTGGAAGCTCGACCCGCTCAAGCTGCAGTCGTGACGATCCGTCCCGGCAGCGCCGCGCCGCTGGGTGCGACGCTCGACGCCGATGGCGTCAACTTCGCGCTGTTCAGCTCGGTTGCCGAGGCGGTCGAGCTCTGCCTGCTCGATGACCGCGGCCAGACGCGCTGGCGCGGGTTCCTGCCGGGGCGCGAGGGTGATGTCTGGCACGGCTACCTGCCGGGCGTGCAGCCCGGTCAGCGCTACGGCTTTCGCGTGCACGGGCCGTGGGCGCCGGAGCAGGGCCTGCGCTGCAACCCGCACAAGCTGCTTCTCGACCCCTACGCGCGGCGCATCGACGATCGCCTGCGCGGGTGCGATGCCGTGTTCGACCACGTGCCGGGCGAGCCGGAGCAGATCAACGCGCTCGACAGTGCCGCGCACGTGCCGTTGGCGATGGTCGTCGATGGAATCCAGGCGCCGCGTCCGGGGCCGGCGCTTGCATGGTCGAAAACGGTGCTCTACGAGCTCAACGTGCGCGGCTACACCATTCGCCACCCGGCGCTGGATGCGCGTGTGCGCGGCCGCTTTGCCGGGCTGCAGGATGCGCAGATGCTCGCCTATCTCAAGGCGCTGGGCGTGACCGCAATCGAATTGATGCCGGTGCATGCTTTTATCGACGAGTCGCATCTGATCAAGCGCGGCCTGCGAAATTTCTGGGGCTACAACCCGATCGGATTCTTTGCCCCCAGCCCGCGCTATGCCGTCGCCGATCCGGTGGCCGAGTTCCGCGACCTGGTCGACGGCCTGCACGAGGCCGGCTTCGAGGTGATTCTGGATGTGGTCTATAACCACAGCGGCGAGAGTGATCGGGCCGGGCCGACGCTGTCGTTTCGCGGTATCGATAATCTCGCCTATTACCGCACCGAACCGGACGATCCGGGCCGCTACATCAACGACACCGGCTGCGGCAACACGCTCAACGCCGATCATCCGGCGGTGCGTGCGCTGGTCGTCGACAGCCTGTGCTACTGGCATCGGCAACTGGGTGTCGATGGCTTCCGGTTTGATCTGGCGCCGATCCTCGGGCGCCATGCCGACGGCTTTTCAGCCGAGCATCCGCTGCTGGCCGAGATTGAAAGCAGCCCCGAACTGGCGGGCGCCAAGTTGATCGCCGAGCCGTGGGATCCCGGTCCCGGCGGCTACCAGCTCGGTGCGTTTTCGGGTCGCTGGGCCGAGTGGAACGACCGCTACCGCGATGGCCTGCGCCGCTTCTGGCGCGGCGATGCCGGCGCGGCACCGGACCTGGCGCGCGGCCTGCGCGGTTCGGCCGAAATCTTCGAGCCCTCGGGGCGCAAGCCGGTGGCCAGCGTCAACTTTGTCACCAGCCACGATGGCTTTACGCTGGCCGACCTGGTCAGCTACGCGCAGCGGCACAACGAGGCCAACGGCGAGGGCAACCGCGACGGCCATGCGCATAACTTCAGCCACAACCACGGCGTCGAGGGCGCGACCGATGATCCGGCCATCGTCGAGCTGCGCCGCCGTCAGCGTCTGAACCTGCTGGCCACGCTGCTGTTCTCGCAGGGCACGCCGATGCTGCTGGCCGGCGACGAGTTCGGCCATTCCCAGCACGGCAACAACAACGCCTATGCGCAGGACAATGCCATCGGCTGGATCGACTGGTCCGGGCTCGAGGCCGATCCTGAATTCCAGCAGGCCGTGGCCCGGCTGATTGCGCTGCGCATGTCCGATCCGCTGCTGCACCTGCCCGAGTATGTCCATGGACAACTGGCAGCCGACGACGGCGAGATCCGCATCCACTGGTGGCAGCCCTCGGGCGAGCCGATGGACGATGCCGATTGGCATCGGTTGGCGGCGTTCACGGTCTGTTTAAGCCGGCATCGAGACGGGCAGGTGCAGGCGGCAACCGCATTGCTGGTCAACGGTAGCGATGAGGAACGAAGCTTTGCCTGGCCGGAACTCGATTCGGGCGGGCTGGCACTCGAGGTGGCCTTTATCAGCGCCGGCACGGTCGATCGTGAGACCCGCACCGCTCACTTGCCGGCGCGCAGTTGTGCCTGGTTGCAGCAGCGCTGATGCGCGTTCGCCGCGCTCACCGCAGCCAGCGGTGCATGCGCTGGATCAGGGGATGACTTCCTGCAGCAGGATCCGGTTCTCGTTGCCGTCGAACAGGCCGAAGCTGGCGCGTGCGGACGGGTTTTCGAGATAGATCTCATCATCGTCCAGATCATTGCGCAGGAACCACCAGTTGCTGTCGAGCAGCAATTGCGCCTGCACCCAGCCGGAGCTGCCGGGCGCGCTGAAGGTCAGCGCGCCGCGGCCGTCGACCAGTGTGACCGGATCGGTCTCGATGATCTGCGTGCTGCCCGCGCCCAGCGCGATCGGGGCGCTGCCCGGACCGGGCGTGGGCTGGACATCGCTGGTCAGTTCAAGATCATCGGCCAGCGCCAGCGCCGTGCACTGGTCCAGCTGATTGACCTGCCAGGTGCCGTCGACGTAATACTCGGCGCGCAGCGGCAGGGCCAGCGGGCCGAGCTCGGAGCCGACCGCGTTGTCGATCACCAATCGCCCGAAGCGCAGTTCGGTGCTGGCGATCAGCCCGTGGTCGTCAACGCCGTCGTCGTCGACCAGATCGATGTCGAACGCATCGAGTTCGACGCCATCGGCATCGACCGGCGCGGTGCCGATGCGAAAGGTCTCGAACGGGCCGGCCGGTTCTCGTCGTTCGGCGCTGACCCGGGCCCATGCGGTGCCGATCCCGGCATCCCAGTCGATAACGCGCTGGTCGACCTCGAGGGTTTCATCGCCGGCCAGCGTGAGATCTTCGGCCGCCAGGCGGGCGAAGTCGCCGTCGTAATTGCGCGTGATGGCGTCATCGGCATTGCGCGCATCCAGCCTCCAGTCGAGCCGGAAGATCTCGCCGATGTAGCTGAAATCGTCTTCGCAGGCCGCCAGATCGACGCGGTCGGTCAATGTCCCGTTCGACAGCCGGAAATGGGTCGGAATGAAACGACCAACCGGTTCCAGCTGGGTGCCGATCACGTCTTCGCTGCCCAGATAGGCGCCGCTGGCCAGTCGCGGCGTGATGCCGATGATGCCGACCTCGGGCCACGAGAACGATCCGCAGGCCTGGCCAGGCAGGGTGCTGGTGGTGCCGCAGGCCGCGCCGAAGGCATTGAAAGTCCCCTCCAGCGCAGGCGCCTGACCGTCGACCGGTGCGCGCAGTTCGACTTCGAGTTGCACGCCCTCGGGCGTGACTTCTCGGCCGAAGTTGGGGGTGCGCGCGCCACCTGCGTTGCGCGCCTCGACCTCGATCTCGAACGGCAGCCCGGCGGTGGTGAACACCGGCCCGGTTGCATCGGTCGCGGCCGGATTGCCGGGCACGGTCAGGACGAAGTCGGCCGGTCGGGCGATGAACAGATCACTGCCTTCGAGCACCAGGCCGTCCTCGTCGCCCTGACCGTCGAAGCGCGCATGCAGCCGCAGTGCGCCGACATCGTCGTTGCGCAGGACGGGGCGGGCGGTGCCGCTGATATCGAAGAACAGCTGGACCAGACGGCCCGGCGAGGTGGTCGGCAGGTCGGTGTTGTCCAGCAGCGTCGGAAGGATGGCGGCAGTCGGGTTGACCGGCTCGGACCAGAACGCCACCGGGCGATTCTGGTTGGCAAACGCGGCGGTACACGCCTGGCTGGAATCATCCGTGCGCACGGCCTGGATCGTGACTTCGGCCGGTGTGCCGGCCACGTGGTCGGGTGCATCGACGATAAACCCGGCCTCGGCCCAGACCATCTGGCAACTCTCCAGGCCGCCGACAAAGCAGCGCGCAGGGTTGATCGCCTGCGGGCTCGAGCTCGCATCCAGCACGACCGCGCCGGGCCGGGTGACCTGCAGCGAGACGAAGGCCTCGCCGGTGAAGCTCAACGGGTTGGTCGACCAGTTGCCGAGCGGCGAGGTCAACATTACGGTCACCGGGTCGGGGAAGGTGGCGCTGCAGCCGGCATCGACGCAGGCGCGCAGCCGCAGCGATTGTGGCGCGCAGGTTACGCCGGCGCCGGAATGGTCGATACGGATATGGTCGATCTGGGTCAGTCCGCAGGCGCTGGCGGTGCTCTCGGGTGCAATGCACATGTCACCGAAGTCGACCGAGAGCGCGCTTTCGCAATCGTAGGTAAAGGCATTGCCGGTGCCGATCGTGATGGTTCCGCCCGCGCCGATCGCGCCGTTGAGGGTGTTGTTGTTGTCCAGCGTCAGATTGCCGGCGGCATAGATCACGGCATTGAACGTGTCCTGGGTGCCGATATCGGCACCACCGTAGCCGATGATGAACAAGTCCGAGGGTATGCCGTTGGCGTTGATGTCGGCGTTGTTCTGGATGGTGACAGGACCATTGACGAAAATCCGAACGCTGGGATTGACCGTGATGACGGAGCCGGTGGAGATTTCGAACGAGGTGAAGTAGTAGTCACCGGCGGGGAAATTGAAACTTTTGTTGTTGCGGAGGGAAAATGCCCCGCCGTTGGTTTCCGGGAATGCTGGGAGACTGAGCGGCGACGCGGCGTTGCAGGCGATGTCGTCGACCGGATCCTGCGTGCAGGCGGCGACGAACACATCTTCGCAGCGCGGTTGGGCCGTCGCCGGGCTGGCCGCTGCCAGCGCGAGCAGCAGTGCCGCCAGCACCGCAGCGGCCTGGGTCGTGATGTCTCGAATCGATGGGAAATGCGATGTCATCGCTACCTCGTCACTCGGGTCGGCGCAGCGTGGCGCGGGCACTGCGCCGCACCTGGCTGGCGCTGGATGGGTCGCCGCGTTGAGCGACGGCGATCAGTGTGATCTGACGCCAGCGCTGGTCACCTTCCTCGATCACCACGCTGAGGCTACAGCTCAGCGTGGTGTTGAAACCGGCCAATGTCTGCGCGCCACCGGCGCAGGTACCCGTTGCCAGGATACCGGGGGCCTCGGCCTCGATTCGCCCGAGTGCCGCGTACCAGGCCTGCTCGAATTGCAACGCACGCACGGCACCGGTCTGCTGGGTGACCGAGGTCAGCGTCACCGAGGCGGCCAGCACCGCGACCACGGCGACCAGAAACAGGCCGACAAACAGCGCCGAGCCGCGTTGGCGCGCGATGTTGGACTGGCGTTTCATGGTGCGTTCAACACCTGGGTCTGGCCGAGCAGTTCGACCCGCTCGCCGGCGCGTTCCAGCGCGATGCGTGCGGTCAGCAGTCCGCGACGTGCGGCGCTGCCCGGGTTGTAGTCGAAACGGCAGTCGGCCACATCGAGGCTGACGCGCTCGCGGTTGGCAAGCGTCGGCGTGCCGGCTTGCAGCCCGTAGCCGGAGTAGCGCGCCAGTTCGCCGCCCTCGCAGCGGTAGCTGACCACATCGGCGATCACGAAGAAGCGTTGCTGCGGCGAATGCGAGGCGAACGCGGGGCCGACACCACCACTGTCGTACGCCAGTGATTCGGGCCCGGCCGCCACCACCGCGGCGATGTTCTCGCCGCGGTAGGCATCGAAGCCTGGCTGGCGGGTGTTGAGCACCGACAGGCAGTCGCCATTGCCGCGCGCACAGTCGGTGCCGGGTCCGCGCGTGACAATGGCGGCCGCGTCCAGCCCGCCGGGCACATCGAAGCTGGCCGCGGCGCGCGCCGGTACGAATCCTTCACCGCCGCCGCCCGGTGGCGGCAATCGACGATAGCGGCCGCCGGTGCGCACGCTGATGAATTCGACGTGGGCGCTGCCGTGCAGCCGGATGGAGTTGGGCAGCGCAGCGCGCGCCTCGCGCAGCACCGCCGACAGTGCGCTGTCGGTGGCATCGACCAGCGTGGCGCGATTTTCCAGGTCGACCGCGGCCTGGAACGGAGGCACGATGAACACGGTTGCCACGGCCGAAAGAATGCCCAGCAGCACAATCACCAAAATCAGCTCCACCAGCGTAAAGCCCGATTGTCTGGCGGCGCCCGGGGTTCGGGACCGGCGGCCCGGCGTCGATGCGCCCGGCGCTCGGGTTGATGATGGGGGTGCATTCATCGGTGCACGTAGCCGCTGCCCGGCTCGATGATGATCACGTCACCGGACGCGGTGGTGATGGTGCCGCCGCCGGAGCGGCCGCGGGCATCGAACTCGACCGTGGCACCGGAAGTGATGGTGCCGTCGAGCACCAGATCGCCGCCGCGGCTGGGATGCGGCAAGGGTGCGGCCGCGCAGCCGCCGTCGCCGGTGTAGACGGCCGAGACGCGGTTGCCGGCGGCCGTTACGCGCACCGGACAGCCCGCATACAGCGCGACCTTGCGCGCGTGGCGAACGGCGTTCAGTACCTCGTCGGCGAAGATTTCCTGCTGGAAACCGGTGACGTTCAGGCGCGGCAGCACGAACACCGCCATCACCCCGACCAGCACCAGGATGATGACCAGTTCGGTGAGGGTGAAGCCGCGCGCGGGCATGGCGGTCAATAGTTGCCGCGGCGGCTTTCGAGATTCAGGGTCAGGCCGCTGGGCGGGTGTTGCACCGTGACGATGATCGTGGCGACGTCACCGGCCGCGTTCACCGAAGTTTGCACGCGGTAGGCGCCGAGACCGGCAATCGGGTTGCCGAGCTGATCGGTGGGCGCCTGGTCGAGGTTGGCATAGCAGCCGATGGTTTCCCAGTTGGCGCGGCCTGTGCCGACGCAGTCGCTGCCGGTCCCGAACCGCCGCAGCAGGATTTCATCCATGTAAGCCGAGGCAATCGAACGCGCCTGGGCCCGGATCTGCGGATCGGCACTGGCCGCCAGCGGCCCGATAAAGGTCCGCAACAGAACCGCCCCGGCCACCCCGATCAAAACCAGCGCGACGATGGTTTCGATCAGGGTGAAGCCGGAGGTTCTCATCTTACTAGCCACATCGGACGAATCCCTACCGGAGCAATTCACGCGATTTGCGCACAGCTTATGGAGTTGGATCTGTTGCTGCGATGCCTTGGAAGGGGACTTCTTCGTCGTTGGTTCCGGTTACCGTGCAGTCCGGGAGGGTTCCACCGACCGTATAGCCGTCCGGCACGCCTCCTTGCTGCAGCAGTGCGGGTATGTCTGCACATGCCGAGACGGGTTGGCAATCCTGATCATCTACCTGACACGCGGCAAAGTTGATCGCAGCCGCGGAAGCGAGTGCACCGGCAACGCCTTCAGTAGCTGCCTGCGATGCTTCATCCGACAAGTCAACAAACCGCGGAATGGCAACTGCGGCCAAGATGCCGAGAATGACGATGACGATGACCAGTTCGATCAGGGTGAAACCGCCCTGGCGTTGGGTGGGGAGCTGAATGTTCATGAATGTTTTCCTTGTTGGGGTGCTGTGCGTAATCGTAGCAAGAACTTGCGCGGCGCAACATTGCTGAAGATATGGCGTTCGGCGCAGTCGATTTCAATTTTGCAACGTATGTGACTTACGCGGCAAATGCAACTTTCATTCCATTCTTGCGATCTGCCCGGTTTTCGGGCCGCCGCCGCGCATCGAAGACACGCCGGGGAAGGCTTGCATGCCGCATTTTGTCAATTTGTAAACCTTCGTGGCACGTTCGCCATCCTTGCGCGCAGCATCCCTGAACCGCACCGAATCGAATCGATGCCGCTGTACCCGCAATAGCGGGGTTCAGCCCAACGCGGCCCGGCCCACGTCCCACATCGGCAGGAATACGCCGAGTGCGAGGATCAGTACCAGCACGGCCATGAACACCAGCAGGATCGGCTCGATGTAGGCGCTTAAATTGTCGAGGTCGTAGTCGACTTCACGTTCGTAGAAGTCGGCGGTCTCGTCGAGCATCTTGTCGACCTCGCCGGTTTCCTCGCCCACACCCAGCATCTGCAGCACCAGCGGCGAAAACAGGCCGGTTGCCTCGGCGGTGCGCAGCAGCGATTCGCCACGCTCGGCGCCGGTGCGCATGTCGACCACGGCCTGGGCGACGTATTCGTTTTCGACTGCGCGCGCGACCAGGGTCAGTGCTTGCACCAGCGGCACACCGGCGCGCCAGGTCATTGAGAAGGCGCGGCTGAAGCGCGCCAGCGTGGCGCGGAACAGAATGCTGCCGACGCCGGGCAGCCGGAACTTGAGCCGGTCCCACTGGTAGCGGCCGCTCGCGCTCTGGGTCCAGAATCGGAACGCCAGCACCGCGCCAACCAGCGCCAGGGCGACCAGCAGCCACCACTCGCGTGCCAGCGTCGAGGTCGTGATCAGCACCTTGGTCGCCCACGGCAATTCGGCATCGAAGCGATCGAAGAAGGTGGCGAAAACCGGGATCACGAACACCATCAGGATCGCCACGGCGATGACCATGGCGACGATCACCATGGTCGGGTAGCGCAGCGCGGCCTGGATGCGGTCGCGGATCTCGCGATCGCGTTCGAGGTAGCGGCCCATCAGCTCGAACGCCATCTCCAGGCTGCCGGCGGCAGCGCCGACTCGAATCATGTTGACGAACATCGGCGAGAACACGCGCGGGTGCCGCGCCATCGCCTGGGCCAGGTCGCGGCCAGCCTCGACTTCCTCGATCAGCGCCATCACGGTGCGCTTGAGCAGCGGGTTGCGCGCGGCTTGGGCCACGCCCTGCAGGCCGCGCGTCATCGGCACGCCGGCGCGCGTCAGCGCATACATCTGGCGAGTGAAGAAAATCAGGTCGGCGGTGCTGACCGACTCGCGTGTGAGCAGGCGGCGGAGCGAGCGCCCGGCACGCTCGACGCGTGCGCGCTCGATCTCGATCGGTGTGATGCCGGTGTTGATCAGCTGATTGGCGACCGCATCGCGGTTGTCGCCCTGCAACTGGCCGCCGACCGACTCGCCGCGGCTGTTGCGCCCGCGCCAGTCCCAGGTCGACATCAGGCCGAGGCCTCTTCATCCACCGGTGGTGGCGGTACCGGCAGTTCATCGGTGCCGCCGGACAGCGCGATGGCCTCGTCGAGCGAGGTGTGGCCGGCCTCGGCGTAGTCCAGCGCGCGCTCGACCAGGGTGCGAAAGCCGGGCTGGCGGCGCGCCAGTTCCGAGAACCTGGCGGCATCGCCGCGCCGCAGGGCATCGGCCAGCGGCTGGTCGATTTCGAGCATTTCATAGACTCCGATGCGGCCGCGGTAGCCGGTGTTGTTGCAATAGGTACAGCCGATGCCGTGCTTGAATGGCAGTGGATCGGGCAGGGCGCCGGGGCGCTCGGCGGCCAGCCAGGCGCGCTGTTGCGGCGTCAGCTCGTCGGGCTGCTCGCAACTGTCGCAGATCCGTCGCACCAGCCGCTGGGCGATTACGGCCTGGAGGGAGGTGGCAACCATGAAGCCCTCGGCGCCCATGTCGAGCAGCCGGGTGACGGTGTCGATGGCGTTGTTGGTGTGCAGCGTAGACAGCACCAGGTGGCCGGTCATGGCCGCGCGCAGGCCGATTTCGGCGGTTTCACGGTCGCGCATTTCGCCGACCATGATCACGTCCGGGTCCTGGCGCAGCGCGGTGCGCAACACACGCGCAAAGTCCAGACCGATCTTCGGGTGCACCTGCACCTGGTTGATGCGCGGCAGCCGGTATTCGACCGGATCCTCGGCGGTGATGATCTTCAGCTCCGGCCGGTTGATGCGATTGAGCGCGGCGTACAGGGTGGTGGTCTTGCCGCTGCCGGTCGGACCGGTAACCAGCAGCATGCCCTGGCGGCGGCTGATCACGCGCTTGAAGCGCGGCAGCAGATCGTCGGGCAGGCCGAGTTTTTCCAGCTCGAGCAGCCCGCCGCTCTGGTCGAGCAGGCGCAGTACCACCGATTCGCCGTATTGCACCGGCATGGTCGACAGGCGCACGTCGATGCGGCGCTTGCGCACGCGGATGGTGAAGCGGCCGTCCTGCGGCAGGCGCTTCTCGGAAATGTTCAGGGCGGCCATCAGCTTGAGCCGGGTGACCAGCGCCGAGGCGATCCGGCGACCCTCGATGACCTGTTCCTGCAACTCGCCGTCGACGCGCAGGCGGATGCGCACCACCGCCTCGTCCGGTTCGATGTGGATATCGGAGGCACCGATCTGCACGGCGTCCTCGAACATCGAACGCAGCAGCTTGATGACCGGCGCATCATCGGCGGCCGATTCGCTGTCCAGTTCAGCCAGGTCGTAGTCGCTCTCACCCAGTTCCTCGCCCAGTTCCTCGGCCAGCGAGCTGATTTCCTCGGTGCGCCGATACATCAGATCGATCGCCGCCAGCAGGTCGGTCTCGCGCACCAATGCCGGGTCGATCGGGCGCTTGAGGATGCGGCGCAACTCGTCGTAGGCGAACAGGTCGGTGGGGTCGGCCATGCCGACGGTCAGCTCGTTGCGTTTCTCGGCCAGCACAATCGCGCGGTAGCGGCGCGCGTGCTGCTCGGGCAGCAGGCGCACGCTCTCGGGCCGGAAGCGGTAATGCTTGAGATCGACGATCGCCAGCCCGAGCTGCTCGCCGAGGAACTGCAGCAGCGCGTCCTCGCCGATCAGGCCGAGCTGGACCAGCACACGGCCGAGCTTGTGGCCGCTGCTTTTCTGTTCGGCCAGGGCCTGCTGCAACTGCTGCTCGGAGATGATCCGATTCTGCACCAGCAGATCGCCCAGGCGCAGTTTCTGGCGAGGGTTTTTCAATTCGGCCATTACGGGGTCTCCGAGCTCGTGGTGCCATCCGGCGCGCCCAGCACCGCCAGTCGGCCCTGTGCGAAACGCGCCGTTTCCGGATCGGGTGCGCGTGCCGCGCGCGCGTAGGCGGCGCGTGCCGCATCGATATCGCCCAGCGCTTCGTGCGACAGCGCAACCCCCAGCCAGGCCGAGCCGTTGCCGGCTTGATTGCCAGACTCATCGCCGGCCAGCTGGCGGTAGATCACCAGTGCCTGGTCGTGGCGTTCGAGCCGACGCAGGATGGCCGCGTGCAGCAGATGATGATCATCCCGACCGGGCGCATCGGCCGGTGGCGGGTATTGCTGCAGCGGCTGCAGTGCCGCCTGTGGCCGGCCGGCGTCCAACTCCAGCCGCGCCAGCCAGTAGGCCAGTGCGTAGGCGTGCTCGCTGCCGGTCGCGTCCGTCGGCTTGGTAGTCAGCGCCAGTCCGTCGCGCAGCAATTGCCGCGCCCGCTCGGGCCGCCCGTGGCCGGATAAGGTGCGTGCCAGCAGAATACGCGCCTCGCGTGCGGACGGGTCGTCGTGCAGCAGCGTTTCCAGGCGCGCGATCGCCGGTTCGACCCGCTCGCGTGCCAGCAGCCGCCGGGCCGCGGCCAGCCTCTCGGCGCGGTCATCAAGCGCCGGCGCACTGCGTCTGACGACGATCGGCGTGACCACCAGCGGGTCGACGACGACGCGCGTGCCGGTGTCATCGCCCGGCAGCGTCGGCGCCTGGGCGGGCGCCGGTGGTCGGGCTGGAGCCGCGGGCGCGGGTCCGGTTCCGGTTGTGGTCCAGCGCCGCGTGCGGGGCGATTCGTCGAGTGCGGTCTGCCAGCGTCGTGCAGCCGGCTCAGTATTTGCCAGCACCGGCTCGGTGGCTTGCGGGGGCTCGGGTTGCGACGGCGCGGGTGCCGGCGGGCTGCCGGCCTCGGCGAGTTCGGGTTCGGCGAGCTCGGGTAAGGATGCAGATGCAGATGGTCGTTGGTGGGCGTCGGTTCGCGCGGCATCGGCCGTGCGCGATGCGGGTTCATCGGCTTGGCCCGATATTTGCGCCGTCGCGGTCGGATCCGCTACAGGCGCCTGCGCGCCGGGCTGTGCGCGCGTTGCCGCAGGTCTCGGCTGCGGCGGTTCGGGGTCAAGTGCGAACGCATCCAACAGCGCCGGTTCCGGCTCGTCTCGTGTTGACCATTGGGCGACACCCAGCAGCGCGAATCCCAGCAGCAGCGCGAATGCGATCCAGCCGCGGCGGCGGGATTGGCGTTGGGCGGGTGCTGGGACATGCGCGCGCGGCGCCGGCTGCTCGCGCGCTTCGAGATCCTTGAGTACGTCGTTGAGCAGGCTCATGGCTGCAAGCCGCCCAGCCAGCTCCAGGCCGCGACCAGCAGCCCGCCGAGCACTGCGGCGCGCGCCAGACGTGGCCCGAAACCGGCCGTTGCCTGCAGCGTATCGGTGTCGCGGATTGCGCGCCCGACCTCGGCCCAGCCGGCCAGCCGGCGGCCCTTGCCCCATGCGGCCAGCAGCGCCTTGTGCGCCAGCACGTTGACCCGGCGCGGCACACCGTGCGAGGCGCGCGCCAGCCTAAATTGCGCCGGGCGCGTAAACAGTGTGCCCGCCGCACCCGCGCTGCGGCAGCGATGCTCGACATAGGCGGACACGGCGGCGCGGTCCAGTGGCGCCAGACGGCAGTGGAAGGTGATGCGCTGGCGCAACTGGCGCAGATCGGGGCGGGCCAGCCGCTGTTCCAGTTCGGGCTGGCCGAACAGCACCACCTGCAAAAGCTTGCGACGTTCGGTCTCGAGATTGGTCAGCAGCCGAACGGCCTCAAGCGTGGTGGTGCTGAGCGCCTGCGCCTCATCGATCAGCAGCACCGGTCGTTGCCCCGCGCGTGCCAGCTCCAGCAGGTGCTGCTGCAACTGCCGGTGGAGCTGTTGCACACTGGACCGGCTCGAGATGCTAAGCCCCAGTTCCTCGGCGACGGCGGCGCGCAGGCGGCCGGGCGACAATTGCGGGTCAGGTATCCAGGCGCTCCGGAACGGTGCCTTTAGACGATGGATCAGCGTGCGGCAGAGCATGGTCTTGCCGAGACCGACCTCGCCGATCACGACGATGAAGCCCTCGCCCTCGGCCAGCGCCAGTTCCAGCGTGTTGAGTGCGATCTGCTGGCTGGGTTCGGGCCAGCGCAAGCCAACGTCAGGGGTCAGGCCGAAGGGCTTGCCGGTCAGTCCGAAGTGCGCCTGGTACATCGCGGCCGCGGCCCCTGTTACGGCTGCCCGCCGAGGCTGCGAATGCGCTCCAGCCGTTCGGCGGCCTGGTCGGCCCAGACATCGCTGGAATCGACCACGATCGGTCGGATCAGGATGACCAGCTCGGTCTTGACCGAGCGGTTGCGCCGGTTGTCGAACAGCCCGCCGAACAGCGGCGCGCGCCGCAATCCCGGCGTACCGATGCCCTGATCGCTGGCTTCGTCACGCATCAGGCCGCCGATCACCACGACTTCGCCGGAGCGTGCGCGGATGATGCTATCGGACTCCCGTACGGTAGAGAACGCCAGCGGCAGGGTTTCCTGCTCGCCGCCGGTGGTGAAGCTCTTGATCTGGTCGCGCACTTCGCTGACGCTGGGATGGACATGCAGGATCACGCTTCCGTCGCGGCTGATCTGCGGCGTTACGTCCAGTGCCACGCCGGAGAAGAACGGCGTCAGCTGTACCGTGCTGGCGGTGGTCGAGGTGGCGGTTCCGGCCGCGGTCTGGCTTTCCACGCCGGTGACGAAGAATTCGTCGTTGCCGACCTTGATGACCGCTTTCTGGTTGTTGACCGTGGCGATGCGCGGGCTGGACAGCACGCGGGTGTTGCCCTGGGTTTCCAGCAGTTCCAGGAAGCCGCTGAAATCGTCGGAGCTGGCGGCGATGGTAAACGGGCCGCCGAACGCGGTGCTGGTGAACGGACCGGGCGGCGCGCCGGGCACAATCGGAATCGGCGTGTTGCGCAGGGCCGAGCTTCCTTCCTCGAAAATATCTGCACCGCCGACCTGACCGATCGCGAAGTCGCCACCGGCGAGTTCGAACAGAGTCTGCCAGTTGATGCCGGAACGGAACTCATCTCGCAGTTCGACTTCGATGATGCGCGCCTCGAGGATGACCTGGCGCTGGACGCTGTCCTGGATCGCTTCCAGCCAGGCATTGACCGCGCGATGGCCTTGCGGCAAGGCGCTGATCGAGATTACCCCGGCCAGCGCGTTGCTGATCACCTGACCACCGCCGTTGTGCTCCAACAAGCGTTCCAGCGAGCCCTCGAGGTCATCCCAGAAGCGGGTTTCGCTGTCGGTTTCGATGCGTGTGCTGGAGGTGTCGTCCTCGCTCTCGCCATTGACACCAGCGCCGCCGCCGAAGCCGCCGCCACCGGTATCGAGCAGCGAGGGTGGCAGATTGGTGGCCTGGCCGGAGGCGACCCGCGTGCGCGAGACGCCGCTGCGGCTCAGCGCCAGGTAGTTGATTTCGTAAATGCGGGAGCTGACGCGGGCCGGCTCGACGATAAAGCCGGCGGCGGTTTCGCGGTATTCCCAGCCGTGAAGTTCGCGCAGCACCTCCAGCACCTCGCGTACCGTTACGTTGCGCAGTTCCAGGCTGACGCGTCCGGCCAGTGACGGATGCACGACCAGGTTCCAGTCGCTGTCGGCGACCAGGCTCAACAGGAATTCGCGCGCCGGCGCATTGTCGACGAACACATCGAAACGCGGTTCGGGCGGTGCCACGTCGATCGGCGGCTCGGGTTCGGGCAGCAACAGGGCCTCGGTCTGGCGAGGATCCGGTGTTGACGGTGTCAGCGCCCGCTCGATGGCATTGTCGGTATCGGCTGCACGTTCCGGCAGGTTGCCGCAGGCGGCCAGGGCCAGCACCGCGAGCACGGCAAATTGCGGCAGCACGGCAGGCAGGATTCGCTTCATGGTTGCTCCCGAACGGGTTGTCGATGGCTGGGAACCGGCAAACGTAGCGTGCGACCGGCATGTTGCAGTTCGACCGCGACGGCATCAATGGCCAGCACGGTCGCGCCGTCGATCGAATCGCCGACGCGCACGCGCCGGCCGTTGATGATGGCCAGGCGCCGTTCGGCCGCGACCAGTACCGAGTGGATCTGCCAGCGCGGTTCACGCTCGCCTGCCCGCGTCGGCCCCTGAACATCGGGCGGGCGGGTCGGATCGCGCAGTTCGTCGGTAGTGGTGCCGGCAAGGGCGCTCGGCATGAGCATGCACAGCATGCAAGCGATCACACCCAGTCGCATACGGGTGATGATGTGTTCAGACACCGAGCCAGTCCTCGTTCAGTGCCAGCATGAACAGTACCAGCGTGGCGCGATTGGTCGGCCACTGCTGGACCTCGATCCGCAGCAGTTCCTGGTGCAGTCCGGGAAGCCGGTCTTCGCTCTCGCGCAGGTACGCGAGCACATCGCCGAACCCGCCTTCCAGCACCAGTTCGACGCGATGCAGGAATAGCCCGGAGGGGTTGTCGGGATCGACCGGTACGGCTGGCTGACTGTTCAGAGCCAGCAGCTTCAGACCGGGACGCGCGCGCAGCAGCTGTTCCAGGTTGTCCAGTGCAGCTTCCGGCGTGACCAGCCCGGTGCCGAACTCGGCCAGCTCGGTTTGCAGCGTTGCCAGAAGCGCCTGCAGTTGGTCGCGCCGGGCGCGCAGTTCGATGTCGGGGTCGTCGCCGGCACGCTTGGCCAGCTGCTCGATGCTCTGACTGATCGTCGACACGCGCTGTTCCACCTGCTCGATCTGGCCGCTGATCTGTTCGCGTCGTTGCTGCTGCGGCCGCAACAGCAGGGCATCGACCAGGAAGAATGCGATTGCCAGCAGCGCGGCCAGCAGCAGGGCGCGCTCGCGCAGGGCGAGTGCATCGACGCGCGATTCCAGCGACTGCAGCTTCTCCAGCGGGCTCATCGCGCCGGCTCCGGGTCGCGCGTGGCGAGCACGAAGCCCAGTCCGCGATCTGCACCGGCGCCATCGATCGAAAGCGTGCGGAAGGTCTGGCCGCCGTAGGCGGGTTCCTGACCGAGCGCGTCGAGAAAGCGCGGCAGCAGACCTGGGTCCAGCATTCGGCCGGCCAGTTTGATGCCGCGTTCACCGTCGATCCGGATGTCGGTCAGCCACAGCCCGTCGGGATGGCGACGGGCCAGCGCCTCGAGGCGCGTGCTGAAGGGCAGTGTTGATTTCGGCACGCGCAGTTCCAGCTGGCTCTGACTGCGCTGCAGTTCGGCCACGCGCGCTTCCAGCCGTTCGACCTGGTCGGCCATCACCGGATCGCGTCCGCGCACCCCGAGTGAGCGGTTCAGCTCGGTCAGGCGCGTGGTCAGTTCCCGCTCGGCCTGCTGGCGTGATGCCAGCGATCGGTCCAGCGCGTCGACGCGCAGGTCCATCAGTGCCCACCACAGCACCAGTAGCACTGCAAAACCCACAGTAATGATCAGTGTCACGCGCGTCGAGAACACGATCTTCTCGCGTCGGAACATCGGCTGGAACAGGTTGATCTGCTGCTGGCTCACAGCGACAGCTCCTCGCGCCGCAGCGCGCCGCCGATGGCCAGAAGGGCCTGTTCGTAGACGTTCGCTTCCAGCGCTGGTTCGATCTCGATCAGGCTGCTGGAATCAAGCAGCGCACAGCTCGGTTCCAGGTCCTGGTCCAGGTGCCGCGCCAGCTCCTCGTCGCCGGCAAACCCGGGCAATACGCGCAGCACCGCGGGCATGGGCTGGGCGAAATGCGACGTGTAGTAATCCAGCGAACGCTGAATTTCCAGCAGCACCTGATCGCGGCTGTAGCTGCCACCCTCGGCCAGCGCGTCGCTGCCGAAGTTCAGGTGGCGGGTCATGAACAACTCACCCTGGCGTGAAACGATCAGCAAACCCTGTTCGTTTTCCAGCCACAGCGTGACCAGGCCGCGCGCCTCACCGTCCACCAGCGACCCGAGGTTGCGCAGCGCCAGCTCGGCGATGTCGATGACCTGTAACTGCAGCGATGCTTGCTGCACCCGCTTGACCAGTTCAGCGATCAGGCCGGTGCGCGCCGCGACCGTGTACATCTGCGCTTTGCCGGACGGCCGATTTTGCTGACCGGGGATGGCGAAAACGTCGATGACGGCGTCGTCGATGTGGAAATCGATCAGATCCTTGATCCGCCAGCGCACCGCCTGGCGCAGTTCGTCGGCGTCTACGTCCGGTGCCTCGACCAGCAGCAACTGGTACATGCCGGGGCCCAGCACTGCGTGCAGCGGGCTGGCCGGGCGTTCGAGCGCCCGAACCGCCTCGGCCAGTGCGCCCGCATCGGGCAGGCCGTCGTCTTCAGTCGCCAGCTCCAGCACCTGGCTGACCCGCGGCCGCTCGCCGGTCAGGTCGACGCTGCACAGCGTTGAGCGCGCAGGCGCGAGAAACAGGCCCAGCCGGTGGTTGCTGAGGCGTCGACGTCCAAACCATTTCATTGGTCAAGTGTAGCGCGTGACCGGCACAAATCGACGGGCCACTGCATCCAAGGTAGTAGGATTGTTCAGAATTCTCTGACTGGATGGAACTACGATGAAGCTTTCCGCATATCTGACTGCTGGCCTGGCCCTGTTCATCGCCGTTTCGCTGCATGCCGAGCCGGAACGCCGGCTGGCCAATTCCGGCAACGTCGTGTTGGAAGATGTGCCCGAGATTCCGGCCGGGATTTCCGAAGCGTTGACCCGCTACCAGAACACCCGTTCGGCCGGGCTGGCCGGCTGGAGTCCGGACGGGGAGGCCATCTACATTTCGACCCGGTTTTCCGAGGTCAACCAGCTGCACCGGGTTGATCAGCCGGGCGGGGCGCGGCATCAGCTGACCTGGTTTGACGAACCGATCGGCGGCGTCGCGCCGCGGCCGGGCCACCGTGAAATGGCGTTTCTGATGGACGAGGGCGGCAGCGAGTTCTCGCAGATCTTCCTGTTCGATCCGGCTGACGGCAGTCACCGCATGATCTCCGATGGCCAGTCGCGCAACCAGGGCTTGCGCTGGTCCGACGACGGTCGCTTGCTGGCGTTCACCTCGACCCGCCGCAACGGTCGCAGTAACGACATCTGGCTGTTCGACTTCGAGGCCGGCGGCGAGCCGCGACTGATCCTCGAGGCGCCCGACGGCTATTCCTGGGGCGCGGCCGACTTCTCGCCCGACGCGCGCCTGCTGCTGGTGCAGCAATACATCAGCATCAACGACTCGCGCGTGTTCGTGCTCGATCTCGAGCGGGATGCGCTGACGATTGTTGCCGGTAGCGATGAAACGCCGTCGGCCAATCGCGCCCAGACCTTCTCGGCCGATGGTCAACACCTGTTTTTTACCACCGACGCCGGTTCGGAACACCTGCGGCTGGCGCGCCTGGCGCTGGGCGAGGATACCGAGCCTGAGATCATCACCGCCGACATCGACTGGTCGGTCGACAGTCTGACCCTGAACCCCGCGCGCGATGCCGGCGTGTTCTCGACCAACGAGGGTGGGCTGACGCGCATGTACCGCTTCGATCCGGAGACTCTGGCATACCGGCCGATCGAGTCGCTGCCCGAGGGCGTGATCGGCGGGGCCGAGTTCAGCCCCGATGGATCGAAGCTCGGGGTCGTGGTCAACAACGCCCGCTCACCGTCGGATGTGCACGTGCTGGACTGGGCCAGCGGCGATCTGACGCGCTGGACCTATAGCGAGGTCGGCGGCCTCGACCCGGAAGGCTTCGTCATGCCCGAGCTGATCGACTACCCGACCTTCGACGAAGTCGACGGCCAGCCGCGACGCATCCCGGCCTTTGTCTACCGGCCAGCTGGCGAAGGTCCGCACCCGGTCATCATCTCCATCCACGGCGGACCCGAGGGCCAGGCACGACCGACCTTCAGCTCAACCTACCAGCTCTGGGTCGATCGGCTTGGTGCGGCGGTTGTGGTGCCGAACGTGCGCGGCTCGTCGGGCTACGGCAAGACCTATCTCAAGCTCGACAACGGCTACCTGCGCGAGGATTCGGTCAAGGACATCGGTGCTTTGCTGGACTGGATCGCCACTCAGCCCGATCTCGATGCTTCGCGCGTGGCGGTCTATGGCGGCAGTTATGGCGGCTACATGGTGCTGGCCTCAAGCGTGCATTACTCCGATCGCCTCAAGGCGGCGGTCGATATCGTCGGCATCAGCAACTTCGTGACCTTCCTGGAAAACACCCAGGATTACCGTCGCGACCTGCGCCGGCCCGAGTACGGTGACGAACGCGATCCGGACATGCGCGCGCACCTGCAGAAGATCAGCCCGCTCAACAACGTCGACAAGATCCGCGTGCCGATGTTTGTGGTCCAGGGCAATAACGACCCGCGCGTGCCGGTGACCGAGGCCGAACAGATGGTCGCCGCGCTGCGCGAGCAGGGCAGTCCGGTGTGGTACATGAACGCGCTCAACGAAGGCCATGGCTTCCGCAAGAAGGAAAACCGCGACCTGTTCTCGGAGGCCACGATCCTGTTCCTCGAGCAACATCTGCTGTAAGTGACCGTCAGCACTTACAATGTGCGGTTAATTCGAGCGGAGAACGGCCGGCACGATGTGGTGCCCCTTCTGCAACCATACCGACACCCGCGTGGTCGACTCGCGCCTGACCTCCGACGGCTTCCAGATCCGGCGGCGGCGCGAGTGCGGCCATTGCGGGGCGCGCTTCAACACCATGGAAGCGCCGGCGTTACGCGCACCGAACGTGATCAAGTCAAACGGTTCGCGCGAGGCGTTCGACGAAGATAAATTGCGCGCCGGCATGCTGCGCGCGCTGGAGAAGCGTCCGGTCGAAACCCAGCAGGTCGAGCGCGCCATCCGCGATCTGCTGCGCAAGATCCGCACGCTCGACGAGGCCGAGATTCCCAGCCAGGCGATCGGCGAATGGGTCGCCGCCGAACTCGCCCGGCTCGACCAGGTGGCCTATGTGCGCTTCGCCTCGGTCTATCGACGATTCGAGGATGTGCAGGCGTTCCGCGAGGAAATCGAGCGGCTGGAGCGCGAGCACCCCGGTGCGATCGACACGCGCCAGATTTCGCTGTTGGGCGAGCGCGAGAATTGAGCGCCTTTTCCGGCACCGATCACGCCTGCATGGCCGAGGCGCTGCGGCTGGCCGCTCGCGGTCTGTGGGGCACCGACCCGAACCCGCGCGTCGGTTGCGTGATTGCGCGTGAAACCGACCATGGCGCAGAAATCGTCGGCCGCGGTTGGCACGAGCGCGCCGGCGGCCCGCATGCCGAGGTCGTCGCATTGCGTGATGCCGGGGACCGGGCGCGCGGGGCGAGCGCCTGGGTGACGCTGGAGCCGTGCAGCCACCACGGTCGCACGCCGCCGTGTGCACAGGCGCTGATTACCGCCGGCATCACGCGCGTGGTCTGCGCGGTGCGCGATCCGCACCCGGCGGTCGACGGTGGCGGCATCGACGCACTGCGCCAGGCGGGTATCGAGGTGGTCGTCGGCTTGATGGAGGCCCAAGCGCGCGCGCTCAATCCGGGCTTCTTCAGCCGCATCGAGCGCGCTCGGCCGTGGGTGCGCGCCAAGCTGGCCGGTTCGCTGGACGGACGCGCGGTCGGTCCGGACGGGCGTTCGCAGTGGATTACCGGCCAGGCCGCGCGTCGTGACGGGCATCGGTTCCGCGCCCGCGCCGGCGCGATCCTGACCGGCATCGGCACCGTGCTGGCCGACGACCCGTCCATGACCGTGCGCGTGGAGGGCGCGTGGCGGCAGCCGGTGATCGTTGTCGTAGACGCCAACGCGAGGCTGCCTGCATCGGCGCGGCTGCTGGCGACCGGGGCGCAGGTCTGGCAGGTCACCGCAACCGATGCGCCGTCCTCGCCGCCGGGTGTCGAACGCATCGAAATTGATCGCGTGGCGGATGGCGGCCGACTGGATCTGGATGCGCTGCTGGCCGAACTGGCCCGGCGCGAGATCAACGAACTGCATGTCGAGGCCGGCCCGACGCTGACCGGCGCGCTGCTGGCCGCCGGCCGGGTCGACGAACTGCTTCTCTACCAGGCGCCCAGCCTGATCGGCGCGGACGGTGCCGCACTGCTGTGCTTGCCCGGGGTGGAAACCCTGCGCCAGCGCCTCCATCTTGAGCTGATCGAGCAGCGCCGCATCGGCCCCGACCAGCGCCTGCGCCTGCGCCCCGGCGCCAACTCTTTGAAACCCTTACTTGATTAAGTAGTTGGCTCAGCTATCCGGGGAAAGGCATTTGAACCGCAAATACACGCAAATGAACGCAAATCACGACCTGAAGCCGCCGATGTGACTGAGATTTCAGCCGAAAACGTCTCGCAATCGTTGGATCTGGCCCTGGACGGACGTATTTTTTCTCCCGCTCATTTGCGTTCATTCGCGTTCATTTGCGGTTTCAATCAAAAAGCCTGGCTTGATAGAGAGAGCCACCAATGGCTGCGGTACATGCCTAATCAGGAAAATTCAAGCTCGAATAATTGCTGAATGTTATACGTAATCAGGAATCCTTAAATCCTTCCCGATCCATGTTCACCGGTATCATCCAGGCCCTCGGCCACATCGAACGCATCGACGCCACTGCCGGTGGCAAGCGGTTTCGTATTGCCAGCCCGGCGATCGGCGGCTTTGCTCTGGCGCCGGGCGACAGCGTTGCGGTCAGCGGCGTGTGTCTGACCGCGCTTGGACCCGGCGCGGATGCGTTCGAGGCCGATCTGTCGGCCGAGACCCTGCGGCTGACCACGCTCGGGGCTTGTGCCGAAGGCTCGAGCGTCAACCTCGAACCGGCGCTCAAGGCCGGTGATGCGCTCGGCGGGCACCTGGTTTCCGGTCATGTCGACGGTTGTGCCCGGCTGGTGGAACTGGAGCCGCGCGGCGACAATCGCGGACTCGTTTTCGAAGCGCCCGACGCGCTTGCGCGGTATATTGCCGTCAAGGGTTCGGTGACGCTCGACGGGGTCAGCCTGACAGTCAACCGCGTCGACGGCCCGCGCTTTGAGCTCAACCTGATTCCGCACACCCTCGAGGTCACCACGCTCGGCCGGCTCGAAGTCGGCGATGCGGTCAACCTGGAGGTCGACTCGATCGCTCGCTATGTTGAGCGGCTGCTTTCATTCAACCAAGCAAACCATTGATGCAATTTGATTCCATAGACACCATCCTCGGTGAAATCCGCGCCGGCCGGATGGTCGTGATGCTCGACGACGAGGATCGCGAGAACGAGGGCGACCTGATCATGGCCGCCGGCCTGGTCAAACCCGAGGACATCAACTTCATGGCCCGGTACGGGCGTGGACTGATCTGCCTGTCGCTGACCCGCGAGCGCTGCAAGCAGCTCGGGCTGCAACTGATGGTGCGCGACACCGATCGCCACCACAAGACCAACTTCACCGTCTCGATCGAGGCCGCCGAGGGCGTGACCACCGGCATCTCGGCCTACGACCGCGCGCACACCATCCGCACCGCGGTGCGGCCCGACGCGCGCGCCGAAGACCTGAGCCAGCCCGGCCACGTGTTTCCGCTGATGGCCCAGCCCGGCGGTGTGCTGGCGCGTGCCGGCCACACCGAGGCGAGCATGGACCTGTCGCTGCTGGCGGGACTCGAGCCGGCCGCCGTGCTGGTCGAGATCCTCAACGAGGACGGCACCATGGCGCGCCGTCCGGAACTCGAAACCTTCGTGGTCGAGCACGACCTGAAGATCGGCACCGTCGCCGACCTGATCCGCTACCGGCTGGCGACCGAGCAGAACGTCGAATGCATCCATCAACAGCAGGTCGGCACCGCGCACGGGCCGTTCGAGCTCAAGGCCTTCCGCGACCGCATCAACCGGCGGCTGCACTGGGTGCTGCAGCGCGGCGAGATTCAGCCTGATGAGCCGTTCCCGGTGCGGGTGCACGTGCCCGACCTGATGGGGGATGTGATCGGCATCACCGAGCCGGCCTTCGGCATGCCGCTGGACGCGGCCCTGGCCGATATCGCGCGGCGCGGCCGCGGCCTGGCGCTGGTGCTGGGCTATGATGAATCCGACGAGGATCGGCTGGCCGGCCTGCAGGGCCCGGATGCGCCGGCCGCCGGCCGCGATCGGGCCGCCGGTGAGTTGCGCAACTACGGCATCGCCGCGCAGATTCTGGCCGAACTGGGTATCCGCCGCATGCAGGTGTTCGGCGCGCCCAAGCGGCTCAACGCACTGGCCGGCTTCGGCCTGGAAATCACCGAATACGTGGTGCCGGATGGTCCGGCATCCGGAGACTGAACGACGATGCGCGAAATCACCCTCGAGGCGAACGCAGCAGGGCGCCGGATCGGCATTGCCGTGGCGCGCTTCAACGCCGAGATCACCGAGATGCTGCTGGCCGGCTGCTACAAGGCACTGCTTGATGCAGGCGTGGCCGATGACGATATCGAGCTGGTTCGTGTTCCCGGGGCCTGGGAACTGCCGCTGGCCTGTCGCACATTGATCGAAACCGGCCGCTTCGACGCCGTCATCGCACTTGGCGCGGTGGTCCGCGGTGAGACCGCGCACTTCGAGTTCATCAGCAGCGAATGCGCCAGCGGCCTGCAGACGCTGGGCCTGGACTCGGGCGTGCCGGTCGCCTTCGGCGTGCTGACGCCCGAAAACGGTGATCAGGCGCGCTATCGCGCCGACCCGGCGCGTGGCAACAAGGGCCGCGAAGCCGCGCTGGCCGCGCTGGAAATGGCCGCCTTGCGCGATCGCCTGTTCGACGACGAGGCCGCGGGTGGCGAGTAAGCGCAAGGTCAGCCCGTTCGAGCCGCGCAAGCGCGCCCGCCGCCGGGCGCTGCAAGCACTCTATCGCTGGCAACTGAACAACGACTCGGCCGCGACCATCATCGATCAATTCCTCGAAGAGCAGAGTTTCGATGAGGTCGATGTCGATTACTTCGAGACGCTGGTGCGCGAAGTGATCGAGCGCCAGCAAGCACTCGACGACGCACTCAAGCCACACGTCGTGCGCGTTGAGAGCAGCCTCGACCCGATGGAACGCGTAATCCTGCGTCTCGGCGCCTGCGAGCTGCTGCACCACCCGGAAATTCCCTACCGCGTGGTGATTGACGAGGCCGTCGAGCTCGCCCACCGCTTCGGCGCCGAACAGGGCCACACCTTCGTCAACGGCGTGCTCGACCGCGTCGCCAAACAGGCGCGGTCGGTCGAGTACGCCGATCGCGATTGACAAGCGCCATCAAGATCGATGGACGACCGCATCCTCGAAGTCCATGTCAAACCGCGCGCGCGGTCGGCGTCGCTGGTGCGTTGGGAGGATGGCAGCTGGCGCGCGCAGTTGACCGCGCCGCCGGTCGACGGCAAGGCGAACAAGGAATTGATTGAACTGGTGGCCCGGCATTTCGGGGTGCCCAGGCGCGCGGTCTCGATCAAGTCCGGTGCCGCCTCGCGGATCAAGCGGGTACGGATTGCCGGCGGCTAGGGTGCGTCGCTACCTGCACTGGCTCAAGCCGCGCGAGTTTGCGATTCGTCGGCAGCGCTGCACGCTGTGCGACTTTCCGCTGCTGCTGCGGCTGCGCTGTCACGAACATGCGGTGCGCTGCCCGCGCTGTCGTGCCGGGGCGGTGCACATGGCGATCGCGGCCGTGATTCGCGATCAGCGGCCGCGCTTGGCGCGCGAGGCGGTCTACGAACTGTCGTCGCGCGGGCCGTTGTACCGAATGCTGAAGCGAAGCAGCGGTCGTCTCCAGGTGTCGGAATATTTCGATGATGTCGCGCCGGGTACGTCTCGAGACGGTGTGGTCTGTCAGAACGTCGAGCAGCTGACATTCCCCGATCGCAGTTTTGATCTGTGTACATCGACCGACGTGTTCGAACACGTGGTCGATGATGGCGCGGGCTTTCGCGAACTGCATCGGGTCTTGCGCCCTGGCGGGCAGGCGATCTTCACCGTGCCGATCGATCCGGCAGGCGATACGCTGGAGCGCGCGGTCTACCGCGACGGCGAGTTGCACCACCTGCAACCGCCGGAGTATCACGATGATCATTTGCGCGGTCGCGGGCGGGTGCTGGCGTACCGCAGCTACGGCCGCGACATCACCGACCGGCTGAAAGCCGCCGGCTTCAGCGAGGCACGCATCGACGCGCGTTTCAGCCAGGGCTTCTTCGGCTACGGCCGGGCGGTGATCGTCGCCGACGTTTGATGATTAACCCGGCAATCAAATAAATTGCCGGGTTAATGCCCGGCCTTAAACGGCCGGGGCCGCGAAGCGAAGGTATTTGCGGACATGCGCCGCAAATGCCGTACAACGAATACCGTAGGTATTTCGTTGCCAAGTTATTAACCCGGCAATCAAATAGATTGCCGGGTTAATGCCCGGCCGGTACGGCCGGGGCCGCGAAGCGAAGGCATT
>JAVVDV010000030.1:0-32846 GCA_032251355.1 Wenzhouxiangellaceae bacterium | reverse complement strand
GCCCTTATGCGCCTCGGTATCGCGCACCGGCTTGCCCTTTTCCCAGGTGTAGAAGCCTTCGCCGGTTTTCTTGCCCTTCTTGCCGGCCTCGACCATGGTCTCGAGCAGTTTGCGGTCCTCGCCGGCGGCTTCACCCAGCAGGGTGTCAATCACGCCCAGACCGACGTCCAGGCCGACCGTGTCGACCAGTTCCACCGGCCCCATCGGCATACCGAACTGCACCGCGGCGCGATCCAGCGCTTCTTTCGGGATGCCGTCGCGGTGCATGGTCATGGCCTTGTACATGTACGGCACCAGCACGCGGTTGACCAGAAAGCCGGGTGTGGAGGTCACCGGCAGGGCGTACTTGCCGATCTGGGTGGCAAAGCTCGAGCCGTCGTTGACGCGATTGATATCGGTGTCGGTATCGTGAACCACCTCGACCAGCGGCATTGCGGCGACCGGATTGAAGAAGTGCAGACCGATCAGGCGATTCGGGTCGTCGAACACATCGGACAGTTCGGCCAGCGGGATGGCAGAGGTGTTGGTTGCCACGATGGCGTGGTCGGGTAGCCGGTCCTTGAGCTTTTCGAACAGCTCGCGCTTGGCTTCGCGGTTTTCGAAGATCGCCTCGATGACCACGTCGGCGCGCGCCACGCCGTCACCCTCGACATCGGCGCGCAGACGCGTTTTTGCGGCCGCAACTGCGGTCGGCGTCTTGAGCTTCTTCTTGAACAAACCGGCCGCGCGCTTGAGTGCCGGCTCGATGTACTTCAGCTCGCGGTCCTGCAGCGTGACCTCCAGACCCTTGAGCGCACACCAGGCAGCGATGTCACCGCCCATCACGCCGGCGCCGATGACGTGCACGCGCCGGGCCTTGAACTCGCTCTTCCTGCCCTGGCTCTTGAGCTGTTCCATCAGCCGGAACACGCGCCTGAGGTGGGTCGAGGTCTCGCCGACCAGCAATTCGGGGATGTTGTCGGCCTCGGCACGGATCATCGCCGCGGGCGAATGGCCGCTGGCCTCGAACGCGTCGATCAAGCGGTACGGGGCCGGATAATGCTCCGGGCGGGCCTTGCGCGCAGTCTGCTTGCGCATCTGGCCGGCCAGAAACTTGCGCGCCGGACCCAGCGTGGACAGTTTGTTGACCAGGCCCTTGAGTTGGTGGCGACGCTTCTTCTGGACTGCACGCCGGGCCGCCCAGGCCAGCGAGCCGTGCACGCCGACGGTTTCGTCGATCAGTCCGAGCGCGCGCGCCTGGCGGGCACGCAGCATGCGGCCGGTGAGCATGATTTCCATCGCCTTGAGGCCGCCGATCGCAGCGATCGACCGGCCCGAGCCGCCGTAGCCGGGGTAGATGCCGAGATTGACTTCGGGGAACCCTAAGCGGGTGCGGTCGTGGTCCAGTGCGATGCGCCAGTCGAAGCACAAGGCCAGTTCCAGGCCGCCGCCGAGGCAGAAACCCTCGAGCGCGCAGACCTTGGGAAAGCGCAGGTTCTCGATGCGTTCGAACAGCGCGTGCACCTCGCGCACGCCGTCCTGCAGCACGGCCACGTCGCGGGTCTGATCAAACTCGCGCACGTCGGCACCGACGATGAAGCTGCCGGGCTTGCCCGACATCAGCACCAGCCCGGCCGGCGCCTCGGCCTCGAGCTGGTCGACGATCTCGCCCAGTTCGGTGAGCACCGCACGGCTCAGGCTGTTGACTTTCTCGCCGTCACGATCGATATACAGCCACACGATGCCGTCGAGATCACGCTCGAGGCGCCAGTGCGTCCAGTTTCCAAGCTCGCGTGTTGCCGCCGTTGCAGTCGTCATCGGCATCCGGTCTCGCTGGTGGGTGGATGGGAAAAGTGTACCAGTCCAGCCACGGACCGGGCAGGGCAGCCGACCGTGTGCACGGGGATCGGCTTGCAGCGCATACCGGTCAGGGGGTCGACAGGCCCGCCTCGCGCAGCCATTCTGCCAGCCGGATCAAAGGCAGGCCGATCAGTGCGCTCGGGTCGTCGCTGGACAGGGATTCCAGCAAAGCGATACCGAGTGCTTCCGAGCGCATCGCACCGGCGCAATCCAGCGGCCGGTCGGCGGCCACGTAGCGTTCGATCTCGACGCGCGCGAGCGGGCGAAAGCGAAGCCGGGTCGGAACAATGTCGATTCGGCGGACACCCGGTCCGACCAGTGCCAGCGCGGACAGGAATTCCACCGTGTGGCCGGACATGGCTTCGAGCTGCGCGATCGCGCGATCGGTTGTGCCGGGTTTGCCCAGCACCTGGCCGTCGAGCACTGCCAGCTGGTCGCCACCGATCACCAGTGCATCGGGTCGGCTGGTGGCCACGGCGTCGGCCTTGGCCAGCGCCAGTCGACGGACCAGCGCTTCGGGGTGTTCGCCCGGCAGCGGCGTTTCATCGACGTCGCTGGCCTGGATCTCGAACGGGATTCCCAGTCGGCGCAGCAGTTCGGCACGATAGGGTGAGGTGGAGGCGAGAATCAGGGTGGGCACGCGGCAAGTTCCGGGCGGGCGGTGGTTCCGGAAAGCGCAAGGTTGTACTTTTGCTTTCTGGCCGACGATGATATACTGGTCTGCTATGTCGCGTGACTTTCCGGATTGGGTCGATGTCGAGCGCGCGGCGCGGGCGCGACGCCGGTTTCGCGGCCGAGCGCGGCTGGCCTGGCTGGAGCGTGTGCTCGACCAGCTCGATGCGCCCGGCGCCGAGGAAGAGATCGGCTTCGAGCTGAACGCCTTTGTTGACGATCGCGGCCAGCCGATGATCGACGTGCACGTCAGCGGTGATGTGCCGATGCGCTGCCAGCGTACGCTGGTGCGGTACCGGCAGCCGATCGACGGGCGCTCGCGGATCGCGGTGGTGGCCACGGAACAAGCCATCGACGGGCTGCCGGGTGAAATCGAGCCCAAACTGGTTCCGGGTGGCCGGCTGCGGTTGCTGGAACTGGTCGAAGACGAGCTGCTGCTGGCCCTGCCACTGGTGCCGCGCGACCCGGCCAGCCGACCGGTTACAGTAACGGCCGGTGAATGGGCCGCCGATGCCCCGGACGAGCACCCGTTCGCCGCGCTGGCCGGGCTGAAGGGCGCGCCGGGGCAGGATGAGGATTCGGATTGAAGCCGCAGCGCGCGCTTGTGCGCGCTGCCGAATGAACAACTTGTTGGACTGCATCTGGAGAACGCCATCATGGCCGTACAAAAAAGTCGCAAGACCCCGTCGCGCCGCGGCATGCGCCGTTCGCACGATCACCTGAGCGCCGGCGCACTGTCGGAAGAACTGGCGACCGGTGAAGTGCATCGTCGTCACCACGTCAGCGCCGAAGGCTTCTACCGCGGCCGACAGGTGGTCGAGACCGCGCCGGAAGTCGATTTCGAAGACGACGACGAGCAGCAATAGCGCGCCGGTCGCCGACCGCGCCCGGGAAGCCGACGCATGCATGCACGAATAGCCGGAACCGGTCATTTCCTGCCCGAGCGGGTACTGACCAATGCCGAACTCGAAGTCATGGTCGAAACCTCCGACCAGTGGATTCGCGATCGGACCGGCATCTGCGAGCGACGCGTGGCCGCCGAGGGCCAGACCACCGGCGACCTTGCGGTCGAGGCCGGTCGACGGGCGCTGGAAGCGGCCGGGATAGCTGCCGATCAGATCGATCTGCTGATCGTCGGGACGACCACGCCGGATCTGGTCTTCCCGTCCACCGCCTGCCTGATTCAACAGCGTCTCGGATTGGGCGAATGCGGTGCGTTCGATGTCAACGCAGCCTGCTCGGGCTTCATCTACGCGCTGTCGATCGCAACCCAGTTCATCGAGGCCGGCAACGCCCGTCGCGTGCTGGTGATCGGCGCCGAGACGCTGACCCGGATGGTGGACTGGACCGATCGCTCGACCTGCGTGCTGTTCGGCGATGGCGCCGGCGCGGCGGTGCTGGTCGCCGACGAGCAACCTGGCGTGTTGTCGACGCACATCCATGCCAACGGCAACCATGCCGACCTGCTCAGTGTCGACGTCGGCGTCTCGCGCGGCTTCCGGATGGAGGCGCGCGGTGGCTTGGCCGTGCACATGAAGGGCAACGAGGTGTTCAAGGTTGCGGTCAATACGCTTGGACGCATCGTTGACGAAACGCTGGCCCACAATGGGCTGCACAAGCACGATCTGGACTGGCTGATTCCGCACCAGGCCAACCTGCGCATCATCAAGGCGACGGCGAAGAAGCTGGATATGCCGATGGATCGCGTGATCGTGACCGTGGACCGGCACGGCAACACCTCGGCCGCTTCGGTGCCGATGGCGCTGGACGAGGCGGTGCGCTCGGGCCGGATCCAGCGCGGCGATCTGATGCTGCTCGAGGCCTTCGGTGGCGGATTCACCTGGGGCGCGGCTCTGGTACGCTATTGAGACTGCAGGCCTTGATTTCGCCGGTCGGCTGACCGGGGCGTGGACCGCAGTCCGCTCCTGGTGACGGACCACAACAAACACAACAACACTGCGGGGTAGAGATGAGTCAGGTCGCGCTGGTCTTTCCGGGCCAGGGATCGCAGTCGGTCGGCATGCTCAAGGCGCTGGCCGACGAATTCGAAACGGTAGCCGCCACGCTGGACGAGGCCTCAGAGGCACTCGGCCGCGATCTGCGCGTGCTGATTTTCGAAGGCCCGGAAGCCGAACTCAACCAGACCCGCTGGACCCAGCCGGCGCTGCTGGCCGCCGATGTGGCCGTGTGGCGCTGCTACCGCGAAATCGGCGGCGAACTGCCGTCTGCAATGGCCGGCCACAGCCTGGGCGAGTATGCCGCGCTGGTGGCGGCCGAGGCGATGTCGCTGGGTGATGCGATTCGCGTGGTCGCCCGCCGCGGCGAACTGATGCAGGCCGCGGTCGCAGAGGGCGAGGGCGCAATGGCGGCAATTCTCGGTCTGGACGACGATGCAGTCCGTGCGCTGTGCGAGGGGGTCGGTCTCGGCGGCGTGGCGGTTCCGGCCAACTTCAACGCCCCCGGTCAGGTCGTGGTGGCCGGTCTTGCGCGTTCGGTTGAAGAAGTAATGGAGGCCGCGCGCAAGCAGGGCGCGAAACGTGTGCTGCGCCTGCCGGTCAGCGTTCCGGCGCATTCGCCGCTGATGGCGCCGGCCCAGGACGGATTGCGTGCGGTGCTGGAGCAGGTCGAGCTGCGCGTACCGCAAAGCCTGGTGTTGCACAATGTCGGGCTGGAGCCGCGTCGCGACCCCGAGTCGATTCGTGCGGCGCTGGTCGAGCAATTGGTCGCGCCGGTGCCGTGGACCGAGACCGTGCGCGCGCTGTCGCTGTGGCGCGTGACGCGCTTCCTCGAGTGCGGACCCGGGCGCGTGTTGTGTGGCCTGGGCAAGCGCATCGATCGCTCGTTGGAGTGGTTGCCGCTGGAGACCCCTGAGGCGCTGCGCGCTGCGGTGTCCGGCTGAGCAATGGCTTCGGAAAATCGGGAATTTCAGGACATGGTGGATTCAATCACGGCCGCATTCGGGCTGGACGGACAGGTCGCGCTGGTCACCGGAGCCAGCCGCGGGATCGGTCAGGCCATCGCCGAGCGGCTCCGGACGCTGGGCGCCGAGGTGTTCGGCACGGCAACCTCGGCCAGCGGTGCGCAAGCCATTGCCGACCGCCTGGGTGCGGGCCGCGGACTGGTTCTGGATGTGACCGATGCGGACGCCATTGCCGGTGTGTTCGATTCGGTCAGCCAGGCTGCCGGCGCGCCGACGGTGCTGGTCAACAATGCCGCGATCACGCGCGACCAGCTGCTGCTGCGGATGAAGTCGGGCGACTGGGACGCGGTGATCGACACCAACCTGAGCGGTGTCATGCGCGTGACCCGAGCCGGCCTGAAGGGCATGCTCAAGGCGCGCCGCGGACGCATCATCTCGATTTCCTCGGTTGTTGCCGGGATCGGCAACGCCGGCCAGACCAACTACGCGGCGGCCAAGGCCGGGCTGGAGGGCTTTTCGCGCGCGCTGGCGCGAGAGCTGGCGCCGCGCGGCATCACCGTCAACGTGGTTGCGCCGGGCTTCATCGACACCGACATGACCCGGGCGCTGGATCAGGCTCAACGCGAACGACTGGCTGCAGACATCCCGCTGGGCCGGCTCGGCGCGCCGGAAGATGTCGCCGCGGCCGTGGCCTGGCTGGCCGGGCCGTCGGCAGCGTGGCTGACCGGGCAGACCATTCATGTCGATGGCGGCATGACCATGGGTTGACGATCGTGGCCATGGCCATGACATCATCCCCGAACCCTGCGGGCGGCTCCGGCAGCCCGCTCCAACCGCCGGGCAACCGGCTTGCTGGAACACCGATCGCTTGCACTACACTATGCGGGCTTCGGCAAATCTAACCCTGAGGACTGGACTGATGAGCAACATCGAAGAACGAGTAAAGAAGATCGTGGTCGAGCAGCTGGGCGTGAAGGAAGAGGAAGTCACCCCGAGTGCTTCGTTCGTGGACGATCTGGGTGCCGATTCGCTGGACACTGTCGAGCTGGTGATGGCGCTGGAAGAAGAATTCGAATGCGAGATTCCCGACGAGGAAGCCGAGAAGATCACCAGCGTGCAGCAGGCGATCGATTACATCAAATCGACCACCGACCACTGATCCGTACTGCATGCTGACCGTAACCGAGTGCCGCCATGCGCGGTGATCGCCGAATTGTCGTCACCGGCCTGGGCTGCGTCAGCCCGGTCGGCAACGATGTTGCCGCGGCCTGGGACACGGTGCTTGCCGGTGGCAGCGGGATTGGCGCGCTGAGCGAGTTTGCCGATGACCGCCTGCCGTGCCAGATTGCCGGTGAGGTGCGTGATCTCGAGCTCGACCGCTACGTCCCGTCCAGGGATGCCCGTCGGATGGACCCGTTCATCCACTACGGCATTGCGGCCGGCGTACAGGCGATCGAAGATGCCGGTCTTGACGGTGTCCCGCTGGATCCGGAGCGAATCGGCGTGGCGGTCGGGGCCGGCATCGGCGGCATCAAGGCGATCGAGGATACCTACAAGACCTGGCTGGATTCCGGTCCGCGCCGGATTTCGCCGTTCTTCGTGCCCAGTTGCATCATCAACATGGTCGCCGGGCATCTGTCGATCCGCTACGGCTACCAGGGCCCCAACCTCGCTGTGGTCACTGCCTGTACCACCGGTACCCACAACATCGGCGAGGCGGCCCGGCTGATTGCCTATGGCGACGCTGATGTAATGGTGGCCGGCGGGGCCGAGTACGGCACCACACCCACGGCGATGGCCGGTTTCTGCGCCGCACGCGCGCTGTCGACCCGCAACGACGCACCCCAGGCCGCGAGTCGGCCCTGGGATGCCGACCGCGACGGCTTCGTGCTCGGCAACGGTGCCGGGGTGATCGTGCTCGAGGAGCTCGAGCATGCCCGCAGTCGCGGTGCGACGATCTACGCCGAGTTGCTCGGCTACGGCATGAGCGGCGATGCTCACCACATCACCTCGCCGCCCGAGGGCGGGGAGGGCGCGGCGCGCTGCATGCGCGCGGCGATCCGGGATGCCGGCCTCGATCCGTCCGACATCGACTACGTCAACGCCCACGGCACCTCGACCCAGCTCGGCGACCGGGCTGAAATCGAAGCCGCGCGCAGTGTGTTCGGTGACCATGCCGAACGGCTGATGATCAGCTCGACCAAGTCCATGACCGGCCATCTGCTGGGCGCGGCCGGCGGCATCGAGGCGATTTTCACCATCCTCGCGCTGCACCACGGCGTGGTGCCGCCGACCATCAACCTGGACCAGCCCGATGCGGCCTGCGCCGGTCTGGACCTGGTGCCGCACACCGCGCGCGAGGCGCGAATCACGACCGCGATCTCGAATTCCTTCGGCTTCGGCGGTACCAACGGCACGGTTCTGTTCCGCAGATTCGAGTGAGCGTTTCGATCTCGCTGCAGCGGCCGCCGGAATTGTCGGCGCTGCACGCCCGATTCCCCGATCGCTGGCCGTTCCTGCTCGAAAGCACCAGCCGTGGCGGTCCGCTGGGGCGCTGGTCGCTGGCGTTGCGGGTCGATCCTGACCACGCGCCGCTGGTTGCATCGCCCGGCCAGGGCACCGATTTTCTCCACCGCTTCGAGGCGCAGTGGCAACAGGCACGCCTCGTCCAGCCGGCGCGCCTGCCGTTCGAGGGCGGCTGGTTTGTCTACCTGGGCTACGAGATGGCCGCGGCCATCGAGCCGACGCTCAAGCTGCCGGTGCCCGACGACGCGCTGCCGACCGCGTTCGCCCGGCGCTGCAGCGCCGCGCTGCTGATCGATCATGCGCTGGACGCGGTCCACCTGGTGGCCGAGCACGACGAATTGCTCGAGTGCGCACGCGCCGAGATTGCTGCTTGTCTCGATGAGCAGTGCCCGGGGCCGGTGCTGGCTCCGGGTCGGCTGGATGCCGGTGATGGCGCGAGCTTCATGCGCGGCGTCGAGCGGATTCATGACTACATCCTGGCCGGTGACGTGTTCCAGGTCAACCTGTCGCGTCCCTGGCAGTTCCGGCCCGAGCAGGAGCCGAATGCGGTCGACGTCTACCGCCTGCTGTCCGCGCGCAACCCGGCCCCGTTCGCGGGGCTGGCACGCATGCCCGGCGGTACCGTGCTGTCCTCGTCACCCGAGCGCCTGTTCCGTGCCGATGATCGGCGCGTCGAGGTGCGGCCGATCGCCGGCACCCGTCCGCGCGGGCGCGACCGGGCCGAGGACCGGCGCTTGCGCGAGGAGCTGCTGGCCAATGCCAAGGAACGCGCCGAGCACCTGATGCTGGTCGATCTGGAGCGCAACGATCTTGGCCGCATCTGCGAGGCCGGCTCGATTCGCGCCAGCGAGTTGATGATCATCGAGAGCTATGCCCACGTCCACCACATCGTGTCCAACATCATCGGTCGGGCCCGTCCGGGCACGACGCCGGTGGACTTGATTCGGGCGATCTTCCCGGGCGGGACCATTACCGGCTGCCCCAAGGTGCGCTGCATGGAGATCATCGCCGAGCTCGAAAGCGCCGGTCGCGGCCTGTACACCGGGTCAATGGGCTACCTGGGCCTGGACGGGCGCATGGATCTGAACATCCTGATCCGCAGCATGGGCGTGGACGCGCGCGGCGTGCATTTCCGTACCGGTGCCGGCATCGTCGCTGATTCCGATCCAGCCGCCGAACTGGAAGAAACCGTGGCCAAGGCGCGCGGCTTGATGCAGGCGCTGGGCCATGCCTGAGTGGCTGCTCGACGGTCGTCCCGACGGCCTGATGGCGCCGACCGGGCGTGGTCTGCAATACGGTGACGGCCTGTTCGAGACGATTGCCTTCCACGCCGGCCGTGCTGCGTTGTGGTCGCGTCACATGGACCGACTCATGCGTGGTTGTGTGCAGTTGGGTCTGGACCGGCCTGATCCCGATGTTTTGCTGGCCGAGGCGCGATCGCTGCTCGACGGGCCCGCGCCGCAAGTCATCCGGATCACGCTGACCCGTGCCGGCGAGGCGCGCGGCTACGCACCGCGCGGCGCCTCTGCGGTACAGCGTATCGTGGCGCGGCGGGGCTGGCCGGCCGCGCTGCAGGGCCAGCGCGAGCACGGGCTGCGACTGGTCACCAGCAGCTTTCGACCGCGAGCCTCGCGGGCCGGACCGTGCAAGCATCTCAACCGGCTCGATCAGGTGCTGATCGGGCGCGAGGTCGACGCTGCCGGTGTCGACGAGGCGCTGGTGCTGGACGAGCAGCATCGACTGCTGGAGGCTTTGTCCGGCAACCTGGTGGTCGAGCGCGCCGGCCGTCTGCTCGCGCCCCGACCGCATCCGGCCGCAGTCGCCGGCGTCGGCCTGGCGTGGCTGCGCGATGCGGCCGCTGATGCCTTGATCGAGCTGCCGCTGGCGCGCGCGGCCTTGCGCGACGATGACGGGCTTTGGGTGATCAACGCTGTACGCGGCCCCTGTCCCGTGCGCGAGCTGGATGGTCGTCCCCGGCCCATCGGCGCACGCGTGCGCGACTGGCAGGCGCGCTGGCAGCAGGAGATCGAGGCATGAAGCGGCGGCTGGTGTGGACGATACTTGCGCTGTTGGCGGTGTCGTTGATCGTTGCGCTGTTCGGTCTGCAAAACTACCGCGCCTTTGTCGACCGGCCGCTCGGCACTGCGGGTCCGGAAACGCGGCTGTGGGTTGCACCCGGTGCCAGCCCGGGCCGGGTGGTGGCCGAGTTGGAGCGCTTGGGCCTGACGCGCGCGGACTGGCGCTGGCGGCTGCTGGCGCGACTGCAGCAACCGGCCATTCGCGCCGGCGAGTACCGCTTGGCGGCGGGTATCACTCCGACCGGCCTGTTCGAGTTGCTGGTGCGCGGTGAGGTGGTCGCGCACAGCTTTACCATCGTCGAGGGCTGGACGCTGGCGCGGCTGCGCGCGGCGTTGGCCGCCGACCCGCGTCTGCGCCGATCCGCGAGCGCTCTCGATGCCGACGCATTGATGCAAGCGCTGGACTGCACGGGCTGTTTTGCCGAGGGCTGGTTCCTGCCCGAAACCTACCGCTTCCAGCGCGGTGATCGCGATCTGGATCTGCTGGCGCGCGCGCATGCGGCGATGCGCGAAGCGCTGGAAGCGGCCTGGCGCAGCCGTCGTGCCGATCTGCCACTGGATGATCAAGAACAGTTGCTGATTCTGGCCTCGCTGATCGAACAGGAAACCACGCTGCCGGCCGAGGCGGCGCAGGTCGCAGGGGTGTTCATGCGTCGCCTGCAACGCGGTATGCGCCTGCAGACCGATCCGACCGTGGCCTACGGTGTCGAGCTGCCGCCGGGCGGGCGCTTGCGCCGGGTGCACCTGCAGACCGACCATCCGTGGAATACCTACACCCGTCACGGTCTTCCCGCCACGCCGATCGCGCTGCCCGGCCGGGCAGCGCTGGAGGCTGCGGCCCGGCCGGCCGATGGCGATGCCTTGTATTTCGTTGCGCGCGGGGATGGTTCGCACCAGTTCTCGACCACGTTGGCCGAACACAACGCCGCCGTGCGCCGCTATATCCTTGGACAACCATGAGCGAATCCAGCAGCAACGGTCGCATGATCTGCCTCGAAGGCGGCGAGGGCGCGGGCAAGTCGACCGCGGTCGAGGTCGTGCGCGACTGGCTGGAACAACGCGGGCGGCGCGTGCGCATCACGCGCGAACCGGGCGGCACACCGGTTGCCGAGCGCATTCGCGAACTGCTGCTGGACCCGGCCACCGGCGAGATCGATCCCTTGACCGAGCTGCTGATGATGTTCGCGGCCCGGCGCGAGAACGTGGTCGAGGTGATCCAGCCGACTCTGGTCGAGGGCATTGACGTGATCTGCGACCGTTTCACCGATGCCAGCTTCGCCTACCAGGGCGGCGGTCGCCAGCTCGGCCCGACGCCGGTTGCTGCGCTGGCTGAACTGGTTCATCCCGAACTGCTGCCGGACCTGGTGCTGCTGCTCGATGTGCCGGTGGAGGTGGGCCTGGCCCGTGCGCGTGGCCGCAGCGGGGCGCCGGATCGTTTCGAGGGCAGCCGGCGTGAGTTTCTGGAACGGGTGCGCCAGGCCTACCTCGAGCGCGCCGCACGCGCGCCCGGGCGCTATGCGGTGATCGATGCGAGTCGCACCCAGGCGCAGGTAGCCGAGGCCATCTGCGCAGCGCTGGAGGCGCGGCTTTGATGAGCCTGCCGTGGCTGGATGGGCCGCGCGCCGCGCTGGACAGCGGCATCGAGGGCGGACGCCTGGGGCATGCGCCGTTGCTGCGCGGGCCGGCCGGGGTGGGCAAGCGTGAACTGGCCGAATGGCTGTTGCGGCGTTTGCTGTGCCACGCCTCCAGCACCGAGGCGCCGTGCGGACGCTGTGCCTCGTGTCATCAGGTCGAGGCCGGTATCCACCCCGATCTGTTCCGGCTCGGTGTGCTCGAGGACAAGAAGGAAATCGTTGTCGACCAGGTGCGCGGATTCATCGACTCGCTGATCCTCACGCCCGCGCTGGGCCCGCGTCGGGTCGGCGTGATCGTGCCCGCCGATGCGATGAATCGAAACGCTGCCAATGCGCTGCTCAAGACGCTTGAAGAACCGTCCGACGAGGTCTGGCTGGTGCTGGTGGCCGATCGCGAGGACCGCCTCCCGGCCACGATCCGCTCGCGCTGCCAGCAGCTTACGCTGCGACCGCCGTCAACCGCGGTGGCTCGCGACTGGCTGCATGCGCGCCATCCCGGGCGCGAGGTCGCCGAACTCGAACAGGCGCTTTTTCTGGCCGGCGGCGCACCGCTGGAGGCCGATCAGTGGCTGGGCGGAGAGGGTCTGGCCGCGGGGCTGGCGATGGCCGAGCACCTGGCCGGACTGCTGCAACAACCGCAGCGACCGGCGCGCGTGCCAGAGTCCTGGGTGGCCGAACCGGCCTTCACCTGGAGTTGGCTGGCGCGGCTGGTGCGCTTGTGGCTGGGTCAACTGCACGACGAGGGTGAGCAGCCGATCGGCACGCTGCCGCTGCCTGATCGGCCCGATGCGGTGGAGCGGCTGGAGGCGTGCTGGCGCGCGGCGTTGAACGGACGTCGTCTGGCCGGCGAGTCGGTACGTCATGACTGGCTGCTGCAGCGCTGGCTGCAGCAATGGTGCCAGCTTGCCGAAAGCGGTTGAAGTACACTCGAACGCGGCATCATCGAGCGGAATCCAGACCATGGCACAGCAGGGCATTCTTTCGTGCAGCATTGATGACAAGCAGGAGTTGTATCGCTGCTACATGCCGTTTCTGGTCAACGGCGGCCTGTTCGTGCCGACGCGCAAGAAGTTCCGGCTCGGCGACGACGTGCTGCTGCTGCTGACGTTGCTGGGTGAGGAGCGCATCGCGGTGCCGGGCCGGGTGGCCTGGATCACGCCGCAGGGTTCGACCCGCGCGACCGGCGAGCCGGGCGTGGGCGTGCAGTTTCTCGATACCGCCGAATGCGAGAAGGCGCAAAGTCGGATTGCTTCCGAACTTGCCGGCATGCTGGAATCGGAACGTCCCACCCGAACGCTTTGAACGCGCCCGGCCCGGCCCCGCGACCACTGGCCGATCGCCTTCGGCCCAATGCCTTCGACCAGGTCGTCGGCCAGACTCACCTGCTCGGTGCGGATGGCCCGTTGCGGCGCATGGTCGAGGCCGGTCGGGTCGTGCCAATGGTGCTGTGGGGTCCGCCGGGAACCGGCAAGACCACCCTGGCGCGGCTGCTGGCCGGAATCGGTGGGCTGCATTTCGAGCAGATCTCGGCGATCTTCTCCGGCGTGGCCGAACTGAAGAAAGTGTTCGCTGCCGCGCGCGAGCGTGCCGCGGCTGGTCAGGGCACGCTGCTGTTCGTCGACGAGATCCATCGCTTCAATCGCACCCAGCAGGACAGCTTTCTGCCGGTGGTCGAGGACGGCACCATCACGCTGGTCGGTGCCACGACCGAGAATCCTTCGTTCGAGCTCAACGGCGCGCTGCTGTCGCGCCTGCAGGTGCTGGTGCTGGAACGGCTCGAGATTGACGACCTGGCGCAGCTGCTGGCGCGGGTCGAGCAGCATGTCGGGCATACCTTGCCGTTGACCGAGGATGCGCGCGACGCCGTGCTGGCGCTGGCTGACGGCGACGGGCGTGCGCTGCTCAACCTGGCCGAGACCGTGCTGGATCTGGCCGACAGCGAGCCGCCGCTGACGCGTGCGCAGTTGCTGAAATTGATCCAGAAGCGTGGTCCGGCCCACGACAAGGACCGCGATCAGCACTACGACCTGATCTCGGCCTTGCACAAGGCGATGCGCGCCTCGGATGTCGATGCGGCGCTGTACTGGCTGGCGCGCATGCTCGAAGGTGGCGAGGATATCGCCTACATCACGCGTCGGCTGGTGCGCTTTGCCAGCGAGGATGTCGGTCTGGCCGACCCGCAGGCGCTGGTGCAGGCACTGGCTGCGCGTGACGCCTTCGATCGGCTGGGCAGCCCGGAGGGTGAACTGGCGCTGGTGCAGGCGGTGGCCTACCTTGCCACCGCGCCCAAGTCGAACGCGCTGTACAAGGCCGAGAAGGCCGCGCGCAAGGCCGCACACCGTTACGGATCGCTGCCGCCGCCGAAAAACCTGGTCAATGCGCCGACGCGGCTGATGCGCGAGTTGGGCCACGGCGCCGGTTACATCTATGAGCACGACACGCCGGAAGGCTTTTCCGGCCAGCGCTGCCTGCCCGAGCGTGTGCCGCAATTGCACCTGTACCAGCCGGTCGAGCGCGGCTTCGAGCGCGAGATCATCAAGCGGCTGCAGTACTGGGAACGGCTGCGCGCGCGCCTCGAGCAAGGCAATCCGCCGTCCGACGGGACTTAAAAAACGCACGCTCAATCCCCACTTCAATCACGATGGGTCGCGGAGCCTGACGGGCATGGAATTCAAGGATTACTACTCGATCATGGGTGTCGAGCCGGGCGCGTCGGCCGACGAGATCAAGCGCGCCTACCGGCGGCTGGCGCGCAAGTACCACCCCGATGTCAGTTCCGAGGCGGACGCCGAGGCACGCTTCAAGGAAGTCGGCGAGGCCTGGGAGGTGCTCAAGGATCCGGACAAGCGCGCTCAGTACGACCAGCTGCGCGAACGCGGCTGGCAGGGCGGGGAGACCTTCCGGCCGCCGCCGGACTGGCAGCAGGAGTTCGATTTTTCCGAGTTCGCCGATGCGGTCGGTGGCATGGGTGGCGGCGAAGCAGCCGGCTCGGGCTTCAGTGACTTTTTCGAATCGCTGTTCGGCGGTGCGCGCAGGCGACGACCGGCGCGCGGGCGCGATATGCAGGCGCGCATCGAGATCGATCTGGAGACGGCCTTCCGCGGCGGGACCCGCCGGATCACGCTGGAGCGCGGCGAGCGCGGACGCGACGGCCGCGCGCTGCATGCGCCGCGCACGCTGGAGGTCAATATTCCGCCCGGTATGACCGAGGGCAAGCGCATCCGCCTGGCTGGCAAGGGCGATCCGGGGCCCGGCCGCAGTCCGGCCGGCGACCTGTTCCTGGAGGTCCATCTGCTGCCGCACCCGCTGTTCGAGGTCGACGGCCTGAACGTGGAATTGACCCTCCCGATTGCGCCCTGGGAGGCCGGCCTGGGTGCCGAGATCGCCGTGCCGACGCTGGCCGGGCGGGTGCAATTGAAGATTCCCGCCGGTGCGGCTTCCGACCAGCGCCTGCGACTCAAGGGTCGCGGGTTGCCGGGTACGCCACCGGGTGATCAATACGTGCGCCTGAAGATCGTCGCTCCGCCTGCGCGCACCGAGGAACAGCGTTTCGCCTACGAACGCGCGCGCCGGGCGTTCGATTTCGACCCACGCGCGGCGATGAACACGCGTGCCTGAGTTGCACCCGGAGCGGCCCTGAGCTGTTGTCCGCAGCTTGCCGGCGGCCGGCTCAATCCGTCGTGCGCGGATCGGTACTCTGGATCGGCGTGACGGTCTTGAATTCCTTGCCGATGCGGCTGACCACGCGGTTGCGTCCGCGTGCCTTGGCCTGGTACATCGCGCGGTCGGCGGCCACCAGCAGGGCGTCCATTTCAGGGTCGCTCCGGTCGCGCTGGGCCAGCCCGAAGCTGGCGGTAAGGGTCAGGGTCTGGCCCTGGAACGGGATGCGCAGGGCTTCGACCGCGTGCCGCAGCCGCTCACCGAGCACGATCAATTCACGGATTTCAGCGGCGGCACTGATCAGCAGGAATTCCTCGCCACCCAATCGGCAAACGATCTCGTCCTGGCGCACGGTCTCGCGCAGCAGTCGGGCGAAAGCAATCAGCGCCTGATCGCCGGCGGCGTGACCATGCTGATCATTGATCTGCTTGAAGTGGTCGATATCCATCATCACCACACCCAGCGGGGTGCCGTTGCGGCGGTTGCGGTTCCAGGCCTGCTCCAGTGCCTGCAGCCCGGCGCGGCGGTTGGGCAGTTCGGTCAGCTGGTCGGTCAGTGACAGCACCTCGAACTTGCGATGACTGATCGCCAGTTCGTTGGCGATGCGGCGCAATTCGGCGCGGTCATGACGCCAGCTTGCCAGCAACTCGAGGTGACGCCTGACCGTGTTCAGGCGTGCATGCAGCGCATCCTCATCTGCATCGGCCGGCAGCGTCGTGTCGATGCCGGCGCGATACAGTGCGGTTTTGGAACCAGCGTCCGGATCGCTTTCACAGGCCGGTCGTAATGCCATCAGGTACAGCGAGCGGCCCCACTCGATGCCGCGAATCATCTTGCACAGGCGCTCGCATTCGGTCGTAGTGCAGTCGGCACCGAGCACAATCAGGCCGGGCTGGAACTCGACCGTCAGGCGCGCCAGGCTGGTGCCCTCGGCGATCTGGCGCACATCGAAGCGGTTGCGTTCAAGCGCTTCGAACAGCGCGCGCGTGGCGCCGTCATTGCCGACCACCACAGCGCGCGGTGCCTGCGCATCCGCAGCCCGGGTCTCGTCGTTGCCGAGCGACTCGAACGCAGGTACGCTGTGGCTGGGCAGTTCCAACAGCTTCGACCATTCGCACCAGTCGACGATCGATTGATCGAATGCCTGCGTGAGTTGCTCCAGCGACAGGCCCAGGCGGCCGGCGAGCGGACGCGCCTGCACCGCGCGGTTGCCCTTGCTATTGCTCTCGCTCTCGCTATTGCTTTCGGCCTGCGCGCCTTCCATGCCCAGTTCCGACAGGCGCCAGGCGAGGTGGAAGGCGTCGACCAGCCGCGCCGGGCGCGAGCCGGAAGTGAAGCTGGACAGACCCGGAGTTTCGTGAAAGCGGGCCGGCTCGGCCAGCGCGTTCGGCACCCCGTAATCAAGCATCAGTTCATACGACAGCGCGTTGTGGTCAAAGCCGAAGGCGCTGCGTTCGCGCTCGCTCAGCGTGCCGCGCGTATCAGTAATGACGCTTGCATACTCCTCGGGATAGACGGTTGCAAATGCCAGCAGTCCGACGCGCGAGAGCAGGCAGGACGCGAACAGGTCGTCGGCGGCAGTCAGCCGGGTTCCGGCGGCGATGTGGCGGCCGAGGATCGCCATCAGCAGCGATTGCGACCAGAAGCGCTGGTAGTCGAAGGTCTTGCAATGACCGTCGCTGGTCTGGTCGATCAGCGAGAAGGCCACCGCCAGCTGTCCGACCGTCTGCATGCCGACGCGCACGATGGCCTCGGGCACGGACACCACCGAGCGTCCCGCGCCCAGCGCAGCGGAATTGGCGAGCTTGAGCAGGCGGCCCGAGAGGGCCGGATCGGTCTGTACCAGCCGACCGAGCTGCTTGACCGTAGTGCGCTCGTCCTCCCACAGCTCCATGATTGCGAGCGCGACGCCGTTCGGACTGGGTAATTGATCGGCCGCGCTGTCCAGCAGCAGTCGGGGTGAGTTCACGGCACCTTCGATCCCATTGATTTGACGCGAGTATAGCGGCTGATCGTGTCATTGCAACGTGATGCACTGAATGGAATCCGGGGGCCAGAGTGTTATCATGTTCACATCAAATTCACGGCGGCGCGCGTGAACGAAACCACGGAACGGTCGAGTGCTGTAGCGGGGCGACGGCGCGTGCTGAAGGGCCTGGCGCTGGCGGCGGTCGGTTTCCCGGCAATCATTCGGGCGCGCGATGCCGGCCCCACGCTGCGTGTGCTCGGCACCCATGTGACCCTGCACGAAGCCATCCGCAAGCGCGCCGAGGCCGATCTGGGTATCCGCATCCAGTTCCAGCCCGGTGGCAGTGCCGAGGTACTGTTGCGCGCGGCCACCGATCCGGAATCCTTTGATCTCTACGAGCAGTGGAGCGACAGCATTCGCGTGTTGTGGCGGGCGCAGACGATCCAGCCGATCGATACCTGCAAGCTCGCGCTCTGGGACGAGGTCAGCAGTCTGAGCAAGACCGGCCGCATCTCGCCCACCGCGCTGCCCGGGGCCGGCGATGTGCCCAATACCATCCTCTACGTGCAGCCCGACGGCCGACTTGGAGCGACGCCGCAAGCCCGGATCAGCTTCCTCCCCTATGCGCACAATGTCGATTCGTTCGGCTACAACCCGGCGCGCATCGGCGAAGGTGAACCCTACGTCGACGAGAGCTGGGGCTGGTTGCTGGCGCCCGAACATGCCGGCCGGGTGGCGCTGGTCAACTCACCGAGTATCGGGGTGTTCGACCTGGCGCTGGCCGCGCGTGCGCGGGGCCTGATCGATTTCGACGATCTCGGCGCGATGCGCAGCGATGAGGTCGAAGCGCTGTTCGAGATCGCGATTGCTTACAAGCGTGCCGGCCAGTTCCGGGCCTTCTGGAGCTCGGTGCCGCATTCGGCCGAGCTGATGCTGGCCGGCGACACTGACCTGGGCTCGATGTTCTCGCCGGGCGTGACCCAGGTTCGCGCCGGTGGCATGCCGTGCCTGTATGCGGCCCCGCGCGAGGGCTATCGCGCCTGGCATGGCGTGATGTGCCTGTCGGCCGCCGCTCGCGATGAGCGCGCCGATGCCGCCTATCGCTTCATGGACTGGTGGCTGTCGGGTTGGCCGGGCGCCTACATTGCCCGCCAGGGCTATTACATATCCACGCCCGAGCGCGCGCGCGCCTTCCTCGACGACGATGAGTGGCGCTACTGGTACCAGGGCGAGCCGGCCGAGCGTGCGTTGCCGGCGCCGGATGGAACGCCGGTGGTGGATGCGGGTGCGACCCGTCGCGGCGGTTCCTACCGCGAGCGCTTCGAGCATATCGCGGTCTGGAACACCATCATGCCGACCTATGACCTGACGGTACGCCGCTGGAGCGAACTTGTCCTCGCGTAGGCATCTGCCCTGGCTGGTGCGCCGCTTCGCGCTGCGCAAACGCTTGTCGCTGGTGGTCTGGCAGGCGGTATTGCTGGTCGTGCTGCTGGGCCTGGTGGCGCTATTGTTGGCCAACGTCACCCGCTTGCGCGTCAACGAGCTGATCCGCGCTTCGGATGCGGCGCGCCTGATGCGCGAGGTTCGCATCGAGGTTGATGGCATGCAGTTTGATGTCTACCGTGCGGTCATTGCCGGACACGACTCGGCCGGGGTCAAGATCGATCAGCGCTTTGCGCGCGCGCGTGATCTGCTGGCGACCTGTCGCGACGACGATGCCTACTCCGGTTGCAGCGGGTCGGCGCCGGACCGGCTGGAACGACTGGAGCGGCACCTTCAGGCTTTCCATGCCGGTTACCGCGAGGCCCAGGCCCAGCAGCACCGTCTGACCAATTCTCTGCACGACGACCTGCACCCGCTGGTGAATCGACTGCGCATGGCGTTTCGTGGACTTGATGGCAAGGCCGGCGCGGACGTGCCGCCCGGGATCGTCCAGGTCAACGAGGTGCGGCTGGACCTGATCGAGCAGCAGGCGCAGAAACTGACGGCCGTGGCCGGGCCGTTTCACGGAACGGAGATCGATGATCAGATCGATGCCCTGATCGCCGATTTCGATCGCCTTGCCGACCGGATGGAGCCCGGCGCGCGTGCGCAAGCCGAGGCCGTCCTTGGCGAGTTGTCACGGCTGATGCGCGAGATGATGCAGCGCGCGCGCGGCTACCTGTTCCTGGTCAACGTGGTGGTTGCCGCCGACGCCTTCGAGATGCGGGTGCTGGCCGGCCTGGTGGAGTCCGATCTGCGTGCGCGCCGCGACGCGGTAGAGCAGGCCATCCAGACCGGCACCGGTCGCTTCGTGCTGATCATGCTGCTGCTGGTGCTGGTCGGGGCGACGTTGATCTACCAGAGCGGCAACGCGATCACGGCCAGTGTCATCGGTCAGATCCGGCGCATCACGCGGGTCTTCTCCGAGCTTGCCGGCGGATCGCTGGACCCCGTGCAGTTCGACAGTCCGCACCGCGACGAGATCGACGACCTGGTGCGCGCAGCCCAGCGTTTTCGGGACGAGAACATCGAAATCCGCGACCTGCTGGACCGCCACGAGGCCCTTAATCGGCAGCTCGAATTGCGCGTGGCCGAGCGCACCCGCATGCTCGAGGACAGCAATCGCGAGCTGGGGCGGCTGGCGCGCACCGATCGCCTGACCGGCCTGCTCAACCGGCGTGCGCTGGACGAGATCCTGCGAGAAGCGATCGAGCACAGCGAGCGCAGTGGTGATGCGCTCGGGATCATGTTCATGGATCTCGATCATTTCAAGGATGTCAACGATACTTACGGTCATGAAACCGGCGACCGCGTGCTGGTGGCGGTGGCCGAGTGCATCCGCTCGCAGTTGGTCGACGGCGAACTGGCCGGTCGCTGGGGTGGCGAGGAATTCGTGGTCATCGGCCCGGGCAAGGACGGCGAGGCGATGCTGGCACTGGCCGAGCGCTTGCGGGTGCGGATCCAGGGCAGCGACCTGAACGGGGCCGCGGCGATCACCATCAGCATCGGCGTGTCTGCACGTGGACCGGGCGACACCCTTCAGAGCCTGGTCGAGCGCGCCGATCGCGCGCTGTACCGGGCCAAGCATCTGGGTCGTAACCGCTGCGAGTCGGAAGCCTGAGCGCAGATCCGATCATGGACGGCACGAATATACGGACTTGGCCGGTCCTGAGCGGCGTGACTTGTTAACCCGGAAATCAAACTGATTGCAGGGTGAATGCCCGGCTGGAACGGCCGGGGCCGCGAAGCGAAGATTACGACATTACATACTTTACTTATCAAGAGGAACAATCGATGCAACAGAGTTTCGGTGCGGGTCCGGCCGTGGTGCTGCTCGCAATGGCGCAGGTCCTGCCGGTGTCGGCGCAGGTGGACTCCGCTGCGGTCGACGTGATTCAGGTCATCGGCAGTCGCGCCGAGGCGCGTTCGGTGATCGACGCAGCGGTGCCGGTCGATGTGTTTAGCGCTGATGATCTGCGCGCGACCGGTGCGGTCGGCAACGAGCTCGGCGAGGCGCTGGCGATTCTCGCGCCGGGGTTTGCATTTCCGCGTCAGTCGAATTCGGTCACCTCGGATCATGTGCGCTCGGCGCAGCTGCGCGGTATGAGTCCGGACCAGGTGCTGGTGCTGGTCAACGGCAAGCGCCGCCACCCGTCGGCGGTCGTCAATGACAACACCAAGATCGGCCGCGGCACCAATGCGTTTGATTTCAACACCATCCCGATCAGTTCGGTCAAGCGCATCGAGATCCTGCGCGATGGCGCCAGTGCACAGTACGGCTCGGACGCGATCGCCGGCGTGATCAACATCGTGCTCGATGATTCGCCCACCGGCGGCGAGTTTGGCGCCAGCTACGGGGCACATCGCACCGATGTCGGTCCGACTGGCAATACCGAGACCGACGGCAATACCGCCACCGCCTGGTTCAGCCAGGGGCTGGCGCTGGGTGAGGGCGGGTTCCTGCGCTTCGGCGTCGAGGGCTTGCGGCGCGGGGCGACCAATCGCGCCGGCTTCGACAACGTCAGCCCGTTCATCCCGCAGACCGAGGCCAATCTGGCGTTCCGCGGCCAGATCACGCACCGGTCTGGCGATCCGGAAACCGAGGCGGTCAACCTGTGGCTCAATAGCACCCGACCGCTGGGCGAGGCCGAACTGTACGGTGTGGCGACCGTGGCCTGGCGCGAAACCGACGGCGCAGCGGTGTTCCGGCATCCCGATACCAACCAGAACGTGCGCGAGGTCTTCCCGCAAGGCTTTCTGCCGGAAACGCGCGGCGAGAACCTCGATTTCGCCGTCAACGGCGGCATTCGCCACAGCTGGCAAGGTTGGGAACTGGATCATTCGCTGGGGCTGGGCCGCAACCGCTTCGAGTTTGGAGTGGTCAACTCGCTCAACCCGTCGCTGGGTCCGGTCAGCCCCACTTCGTTCGACTCCGGCACCTTCCGTTTCGACCAGCTGAACTTCAATCATGAGGCGCGGCGCGCGTTCGATGTCGCCGGCTGGCACGGGCCGCTGAACATCGCCGCCGGATTCGATTACCGCTTCGAGCAGTTCGAGTCGTTTGCCGGCGATCCGGCCTCGTTTATCGCCGGTGATTTTCGCTTCGACCCCGACTTCGAGGCCCTGGTCGGCTTGCCGGATATCGGCTCGCAGGGCGCGAAGGGCCTTTCGCCGGATGACGAAGCCAACGAGACCCGCAACGTGGTTGGGATTTGGCTGGATGCATCGGTGGATCTGACCGAGCGCCTGCTGGCCAATGCCGCGGTGCGCTTCGAGCACTACAACGACTTCGGCTCGACCTGGACCGGCAAGCTGGCCGCGCGCTATCGCGTCAGCGATGCGGTCAATCTGCGCGCCAGCGCCTCAAACAGTTTCCGCGCGCCTTCGCTGTCGCAGATCGGCTGGTCGCGGCGCGACAACACGTTTTCGAACGAAGGTGCCCGAATTTCCTCGCGCCTGGTGCGCCAGGACTCGGCCATCGCACGCGCGCTGGGCCTGCCCGAGCTCGATGAGGAAACCTCGCTGAACTTCACCTTCGGCGCCACGGCCCAGCTGGCCGAAGGGCTGAGTGTCACGCTGGACGCGTTCCATATTGCCGTCGACGACCGCATCACGCTGTCGGAATTCATCACCGACCCGGCCGTGATCGAGCAGGTGCAGGCGCTGCCGGGCGGGCAGGGGGTGCAGGCTTTGAGTTTCTTCACCAACGCCGTCGACACCGAAACCTACGGCGCCGAGGCGGTGCTGGAATACCGGCGCGAGCTGGCCGGCGGCAACTGGACCACGCGCGCCTCCTACATCTACGTCAAGAACCGACTGGACGGTCGCAGCGCGGCACCGGCTGCGCTGGCCGCGCTGAACCCGGAGCTGCAACTGGTCGGCATCGAGGAGGAAAACACCATCGAGACGGCCGTGCCGCGTGACCAGGGCGTGCTCGACAGCCAGTGGCAGCGCGATCGCTTACGGTTGCTGGCGCGCGCGCGCTACTTCGGCGCGGTCGAGCGCGTGTTTACCTTCGCCGAGCAGCGCTTCGACGCCGAGTGGGCATTCGACGCCGAAGCCGGCTGGCGCGTGCTGCCGAACTGGGAGATCACCGCCGGGGCCAACAACCTGTTCGACAACCTGCCCGATGCGTCGGCCAATGCCAACAATTTCTTCGGCAATTTCGCCTTCGACCCGATCGTGCCGATCGGCATCAACGGCCGTTTCCTGTATCTTCGCTCGGTGTTGAACTGGTAGGTAGCGCACGCCCGTAGATCAGCCGCGCGCGCTCGATCGCGCCCACGCGCTCGCAGGCGGCCAGCAGCTCGGCGCAGGGCTTGACCTGCCAGGCCTCGCCGAGCTTGAGCGTGGCGCGTGCGCTGCCATTGACGTAGTCGACGACGACCGGCGTGGAGCCGTCGCGGTAGGGGCGCAGTGTGGCGGCCAGCAGTTCGGCCACATCGATCTCCGGCGCGACCCGGCGCAGGGTGACATGCAGGCAGCTGGCGTGGCGCTGGCGTGCCTGGTCCAGCGACAGGACTTCCTCGGCGACCATCCGGTAGCCGCCGTTGAAGTCGTCGATCTCGACCTTGCCGCGCGCAATCACGACTTCGTCGGCGCGCAGCACTTCGCCGCACTCGGCCAGCACGCGGTCGAATACCGCCACTTCCAGCCGGCCGCTGCCGTCGTCGAGGGCGGCAAACACGCCCTTGCCGGGGCGTCGACGCTGGCTTGTGACCAGCCCGGCCAGTGTCATCGGCGTGCCGGTGCGGCGCTTGCCATTGCCACCAGCGCCTTCGCCAAGCCGGTCGCCAATCTCGCCGAGCCGGCAGCTGACGAAATCGGCCACCTCGCCGGCCAGGTCATCCATCGGATGGCCGCTCAGGTACAGCCCCAGCGTCTCGCGTTCGGCGCGCAGTCGCTGGCGCGCAGTCCAGTCGGGTACGTCGGGCAGGCCAATCTCCGCGTCGGGCGATTGCGCCGTCGATTCGGTCTCGAGCAGTGCGCCGAACAGGCTGGCCTGGCCTGAATCGCGGTCGGCCTGGTGGCGTTCGGCCGCGCTCCAGGCATCGGGCAGGGCTTGAATCAGCGCCGAGCGGTTGCTATGAATGCTGTCCAGCGCGCCGGCACGGATCAGCGTCTCGACCGTCTTGCGGGTCAGTCGCTGCAGGTCGATTTCGCGCAATACCTGATCCAGGGAGTCGAACCGTTCCAGCCGTTCGCGCGCGGTCAGCAGCGTTTCGATCGCGCCTTCGCCAACGCCCTTGACCGCGCCCAGTCCGTAGCGAATCGCGCCATTCTCGACCTCGAAGCGCCAGTGCGAGCGGTTGATGTCGGGCGGCCGGATTTCCAGCGCCATCGCGCGGCAATCCTCGATCAGGTTGGCGACCTTGTCGGTCTTGTCCATGTCGGCCGACAGCACCGCGGCCATGAACTCGGCCGGGTAGTGGGCCTTGAGCCACGCGGTGTGATAGGCGACCAGCGCGTAGGCGACCGAGTGCGACTTGTTGAAGCCGTAGCCGGCGAAGGTTTCGATCAGGTCGAACAGGCGACCGGCGTCCTCGGCACTGACCTCGTTTGCAGCCGCGCCGTCGACAAAGATCGCGCGCTGTTTCGCCATCAGATCGCGATCTTTCTTGCCCATCGCGCGCCGCAGCAGGTCGGCCGCACCGAGCGTGAAGCCGGCCACGACCTGGGCGATCTGCATGACCTGTTCCTGGTACAGGATCACGCCATAGGTGGGTCTGAGAATCGGTTCGGTCAGCGGGTGCGGGTACTTGACCGCGGCGCGGCCGTGCTTGCACTCGACATAGTCATCGACCATGCCGGCATCCAGCGGTCCGGGCCGGAACAGCGCCACGGCCGCGACGATATCGTCGAAATGGTCGGGCCGGAGTTTGCGCAGCAGGTCCTTCATGCCGCGCGATTCAAGCTGGAACACCGCGGTGGTGTGGGCTTTCTGCAGCAGCGTGAACGTATCCGGATCGTCCAGCGGCAGATCATCCAGCGACACTGGCGCCTGGCCGTCGACCGCGCGCTCGCGGTTGACCGACTTCAGCGCCCAGTCGATCACGGTCAGGTTGCGCAAGCCCAGGAAGTCGAACTTGACCAGACCGATGGCTTCGACGTCGTTCTTGTCGAACTGGGTGACCAGTGAACCGGTGCGCGGGTCGGTATACAGCGGCGTGAAGTTGGTCAGCGGACCCGGCGCGATCACTACACCGCCGGCGTGCTTGCCGGCGTTGCGCGCCACGCCCTCGAGTTGCATCGCGAGCTCGAGAATACTGCGCGTATCGTCTTCCTTGTCGAAGCGCTCTTTCAGTTCCGGTTCCTGCTTCAGCGCCTTTTCCAGCGTGATGTCCAGTTGCAGCGGAATCAGCTTGGCGATCGAATCGACAAAACCGTAGTTGTAGCCGAGCACGCGGCCGCAATCGCGCACCGCGGCCTTGGCCGCCAGCGTGCCGTAGGTGATGATCTGGCTGACCTGGTCGCGGCCATAGCGCTGGGCGACGTAATCGATCACCCGATCGCGCCCGACCACGCAGAAATCGATGTCGAAATCGGGCATCGACACGCGTTCGGGGTTGAGGAAGCGCTCGAACAGCAGGTCGTATTTGAGCGGATCCGGGTCGGTGATACCGATCGCCCAGGCGACCAGTGAGCCGGCCCCGGAGCCGCGCCCGGGCCCGACCGGTACATCGTTGTTGCGGGCCCAGGCGATGAAGTCGGCCACGATCAGGAAGTAGCCGGAAAAGCCCATTGAGACAATTACATCGAGTTCTTTCTGGATGCGGTCTCGATAGTCCTGTTCGCTGTGGCCCGCGGCCAGTCCGTGGCGTGCCAGCCGTTGCTCGAGCCCTTGCGCGGCCTGTTTCTTGAGGTAATCGTCGGCGTTTTCGCCCTCGGGCAGCGGAAACTCGGGCAGCGCGTAGTCGCCCAGTTTCAGATCGAAGTTGAGCCGACGCGCCAGATCGACGGTATTGTCCAGCGCGATTGGCAGGTCGGCGAAGCGCTCGGCCATTTCCTCGGCCGATTTCAGATATTGCTGGTCGACAAAACGCTGCTGCCGACGCTTGTCATCGAGCAGCCGGCCCTCATGAATGCACACGCGCGCCTCGTGAGCGAGAAAATGCTCAGGCGCAAGGAAGCGCACATCGTTGGTTGCGACCACCGGAATCGAGCGCTCGGCGGCCAGCGCCAACAGGCCGGGTTCGGCCGTCTGTTCGTCGCTGCGGCCGACGCGCTGCAGTTCCAGATAGAGGCGGTCGGGAAACTGCCCGATCCAGTTCAGCAGGCGCGTTCGCGCCTGGTCGAAATGCCCCTGGATCAATGCATGTCCGACTTCGGACTCCCAGCCCAGCAGCGCGATCAGACCGTCACTGGCGCCGTGCAGCCAGGCGGGATCGATGCGCGGCTGGCCGTGTACGCGCCCGTCGATAAAGCTTTTTGAAATCAGGCGGCACAGGTTCAGATAGCCGCTGTTGTTCTGCACCAGCAGCGTGAAGCTCGTACCGTCATGATCCTGGCCGGGTGCAGTCAATCGCAGGTCGGCACCCACCAGCGGCTTGAGGCCTTCGCGGTGGGCGGCCTTGATGAACTTGACCAGGCCGAACAGGTTATGCCAGTCGGTCATCGCCAGCGCCGGCATGTCCAGTGCCCGCGCCCGCGCAGCCAAAGCGGCCGGACTCGCCAGCCCGTCTTCCAGGCTGTACTGCGAGTGCACGCGCAGGTGCACGAACGGCCGGACGGCGACGGGAGTAGGGACGGGCATACGGAAAGTATAGCCACCGGTCCCAAGGCGTGCCCGGAGCCCGTCAAGGCCGCGCCGTGTCGGAGGCGTTCAAGGCTTGTCGGCGCAGAAATTTCTGCTATGATTACCGGCTTGATCCGGGCGATTAGCTCAGTTGGTTAGAGCGCTGTCTTGACATGGCAGAGGTCACTAGTTCAAATCTAGTATCGCCCACCAAAATTCAGTAACGAAAACAGCAGGTTGAGGGTTTCCCCGGCCTGCTTTTTTGTTGTCGGCGGCGGTGTTTTTGGCGCGTGTTACTCATCTGTGACCAGGCTCGCCCAGCGTGTCGGGCTCCGTACATCAGTCAGCAAAGCAGCGCGGTTTACGTTCAGTCACCTTGGCGGCTTGAAGTCGTAATTCGCGTTCATTTGCGTGTATTCGCGGTTCAAACGCCTTCCTGATTACGTATTTTCCTCAGCCATCGACGATCGTCGATGACGATTGGACAGGATGCGTTGAGCACCCCGTGCACCACCGTGCCGCACCCGACGCGGACGCGCCTTGGTGGTCGCTTCAAGCTCGCCCGGTGGGTTTCGCCTGCGGCTCAACCCACCCTACGCCGCGCCCCGTCGTTCCGGGGCATAGGGGAAACAGCACATCAGTGAAAATCCCTTGATTCACTGCGCAGGCCCGGTAGCCAGGGGTCGAGGGTCTCGAAGTGTTCGGCGACCAGATGCTGGCTGCCGTTGGCGTTCTGGAGCTTGCCGCGGACCTTGAGCAGGCCGGCCTGGAGGACTTCGGCGCGCTGGCGTTGGGCCAGTTTCGGCCAGACGATGACGTTGATGATGCCGGTTTCGTCTGCCAGCGACAGGAAGATCACGCCCGAGGCGGTGCCGGGGCGCTGGCGGTGGGTGACCTGGCCGGCGGCGCTGACGTGTTTTCCGTGTTCGGTGTCGCGCAGCTGGCGGGCGCTGAGTACATGCCGACCCAGGCGGGGCCGCAGCTGGGCAATGGGGTGATGGTCGAGGCTGAAGCCGGTCGCGGCGTGGTCGGCAAGCATGTCTTCGCCAGCCGACGGTGGGGCGAGGGTTGGTGTGTGTTCGATCAGCCGGGCGTCGGCCAGCAGGTCGCCCTGGGCGCGCGCGGCCAGCGTCTGCCAGCGCGCCTTTCGGCGGTGGCCGGCCAGCGCCTTGAGTGCGCCGGCTTCGGTCAGCGCGCTGAGTGAACGGCGATCGGGGCGGGCGCGCTCGACCATGTCGTCGAGATCGACAAAGGGTCGATACAGGCGCGCCGCAACCAGCCGCTCGGCCGCCTCGTGCCCCAGCCCCTTGACCATGCGCAGGCCCAGCCGGATCGCGCCGGTGCCCGGATCTTGGGCTTCGAGCGTGCAGTCCCGGTCGCTGAAGCGTACATCCACCGGCAGCACGCGCACGCCGTGGCGGCGCGCGTCGGCGATGATCTGGGCCGGGGCGTAGAAGCCCATCGGCTGGCTGTTGAGCAGTGCGGCGGCGAATGCGGCCGGATGCTTGCATTTCAGCCAGGCCGAGAACCAGGTCAGCAGCGCGAAGCTGGCGGCATGCGACTCGGGAAAACCGTAGTCGCCGAAACCGAGGATCTGGTGGTAAATGCGTTCGGCGAATTGCTCGTCGTAGCCGCGCGCGCGCATGCCGCCCAGCAGCCGCTCGCGGAACGGCTCCAGCCCGCCGCGGCGCTTCCAGGCCGCCATTGCGCGCCGCAGCTGGTCGGCCTCGCCGGGTGTGAAACCGGCCGCGACGATCGCGATCTGCATGACCTGTTCCTGGAAGATCGGCACGCCCAGCGTGCGTTCCAGCACCCGCTTCAATGCCGGGTCGGGGTAGTCGACCCGCTCGGGATGTTCGCGGCGCTCGAGGTAGGGATGGACCATGTCGCCCTGGATCGGCCCGGGCCGGACGATCGCGACCTCGACCACCAGATCCCGAAAGCAGCGCGGTTTGAGCCGTGGCAGCATCGCCATCTGTGCGCGTGATTCGACCTGGAACACGCCGACCGCGTCGCCCCGGCACAGCATGTCCCAGGTTGCCGGGTCGTCGCGGGGGAGGGTGGCCAGGGTCAGTTCGGGACTCGGGGCGCTTTGATTGACCAGATCCATCGCCTTTCGCAGCACCGTCAGCATGCCCAGGGCGAGGCAGTCGACCTTGAGCAGACCCAGCGTTTCGAGATCGTCCTTGTCCCACTGGATGATGGTGCGCCCGTCCATGGCGGCGTTTTCCACCGGCACCAGGTGATGCAGCGGTTGATCGGCGATGACCATGCCGCCGACATGCTGCGACAGGTGGCGCGGCATGCCGATCAGTTCGCCGGCCAGCACCAGCCATTGCTGCACGCTGCGTGATTCGGGATCGAAGCCGGCTTGCCTGAGCCGTTCGGGCCAGTCCTGCTCGCGGTCCCACCAGGCCAGCGAGGCGGTCAGCCGATTGACTCGCTCATGATCCAGTCCGAGCGCACGGGCGATGTCCTTGAGCGCGCTTTTCGGCCGGTAGCTGATCACGGTGGCGGCCAGCGCGGCGCGCGCGCGGCCGTATTTGGCGTAGATGTACTGCAGCACTTCCTCGCGCCGCTCGTGTTCGAAGTCGACATCGATATCGGGCGGCTCGTTGCGTTCCTTGGAAAGAAAGCGCTCGAACAGCAGCTGCTGCTGCGCCGGGTCGACCTCGGTGATCCCTAAGCAATAACAAACGGCCGAATTGGCCGCCGAGCCGCGGCCCTGGCACAGGATGCCGCGCGAGCGCGCAAATTGAACGATATCGTGGACGGTCAGGAAGAATGCCTCGACGCTCATTTCCTCGATCAGCTTGAGTTCGCGCGCCACCAGTTGCAGGACCGATTCGGGTGCGCCGTCGGGGAAGCGCTGCTGCATGCCGTCCATCGCCAGGTGACGCAGCCAGCGCGACGGCGTGTACGGTGCCGGTACCAGTTCGGCCGGGTAGCGGTAGTCGAGCTGGCCGGGGTCGAAGTGGCAGCGCTCGGCAATCGCCAGCGTCTCGTTCAGCCACTCGGGCGGGTAGAGCTCGGCCAGCGTTTCACGCGGGCGCAAGTGCCGTTCACCGTTGGCCGCCAGCGCCAGTCCGCATTCGGCCAGCGGCTTGCCGACCTCCAGCGCGGTCAGCGCATCGAGCAGTGCGCGCCGGCCGCGACGGTGCATGCGCACATCGCCGCAGGCCACGCAGTCCAGCCCCAGCGTGCGCGCCTGCCGTGCCAGTTGTTCGAAGCGCGCGCGTTCGCCGGCCGCCAGCAGCCGGGTCGCACCCAGCCACAGTCGCTGCTCGAAGCGTTCATGCAGCCAGCGCGCGTCGGCCGGGTCCGGCTCCGGGCCGGGCTTCCAGATCGCCAGCAGGCGCCCGGTGTCGGTTTCCAGGTCACCGCGTTCGAGCCGGTAGCGGCCCTTGGGCGCGCGTCGCCGGGCGGTGGTGATCAGCCGGCACAGCTGGCTCCAGGCTTCGCGATCGGGGGCCAGCAGGATCAGCTCCAGCCCGTCGCCGGTGGCAAAGCGGCTGCCCGAGATCAGCGCCAGGCCGCATTCGCGTGCCGCCTCCCAGGCGCGGACGATGCCGGCGACCGAGCATTCATCGCAAAGCGCGAGCGCGCGGTAGCCCAACTCATGTGCGCGCAGCACCAGTTCGCGCGGATGCGAGGCGCCACGGCGAAAGCTGAAGTTGCTGCGCGCGTCGAGTTCGGCGTAGCCGGGCGGCGAGAAACTGTACATGAATACAGCATAGCGGAATCCGACACGGGCAGGTTTGCCGGCCATTGGATTCCAGTGGAAGTCGGCCGATTCGCTTCGGGCGGGCAAACGCTGCGGTATAATCCGCAGTTGTGGCAGCGGTGACTGGAGCGTTCTTCCGGCCACTGTTCACATGCGTTGATCCATCACCCGGTCCAACTTAGATCTTGCGGGAGTTCCCCATGCTGATTCGAAACCGTCGCGCCGCCGCCGTGCTGCGCGGGTCGATTGCCGTTGCCCTGACCGCCGGCGCTCTGCCGGTGCTGGCCCAGTCCGGCAACGCCGATGAGAATGAAACCAATACTCGCGCCGTTCTCGATACGGTCACGGTCACGGCGCAGAAGCGCGAGCAGGATCTGCAGGACGTGCCGGTCTCGCTCGCCGTGCTGTCCGGCGAAAAGCTCAACGCGCTGACCACCGGCGGCCAGGACGTGCGGTTGCTGTCCTCGCGCATTCCAAGCCTGCAGATCGAGTCCTCGTTCGGTCGTGCGTTTCCGCGTTTTTATGTGCGCGGTCTGGGCAATACCGACTTCGACCTCAACGCCTCGCAGCCGGTGTCGCTGGTCTACGACGGCGTGGTGCAGGAAAATCCGATCCTGAAAGGCTTTCCGATCTTCGATCTCGATCGCATCGAGAACCTGCGCGGTCCACAGGGTACGACCTTCGGCCGCAACACCCCGGCCGGTGCCGTGATCTTCGAGTCGCGCAAGCCGTCGCAGACGCCGGAGGGCTATGCACAGCTGGCCTACGGGGAATACAACGCGATCAACTTCGAGGGTGCCTACGGGGTACCGATCAACAGCAACTGGTCGTTCCGCGGTTCGGTGCTGTTCCAGCGTCGCGATGATTTCGTCAACAACACCTTTACCGGCGAAAACAGCGCGCTGGAAGGCTTCGACGAATTCGCCACCCGCTTCCAACTGCTGTTCGAAGACGGCCCGTTCTCGGCGCTGGCCAATTTCCATAGCCGTCACCTTGACGGCACTGCGCGGCTGTTCCGTGCCAACGCGATCGAGCCGGGCACCAATAACCTCGTCGATGGCTTCAGTTTCCGCAATGTTGCGATCGACGGGCGCAACGATCAGGATCTGGAAGGCTACGGAGGCTCGCTGACGCTGGATTACGATTTCGGCAACGTGGTGCTGACCTCGATCACCGGTGTCGAGACGGTTGACATCATCAGTCAGGGCGATATCGATGGCGGCTTCGGTGCCGGCTTCCTGCCGCCGTTCGGTCCCGGCTTCATTCCATTCCCGGCCGAGTCGGCCGATGGTCTTTCGGATCACCTGCAGGTCACCCAGGAGCTGCGGCTGTCGTCGAACACCAGCGATCCGCTGCAGTGGCAGGTCGGCCTGTATTACTTCTACGAAGACCTGACCATCGACAGCCTGAACTTCGACACCTTCGCCGGCAGCGTGCTCAATGGCTTCGCGCAGCAGGAGCAGGAGACCAACGCGATTGCGGCATTTGCCTCGATCGACTACGCCTTCACCGACCGGTTGAGCGGTCGGCTCGGCTTCCGGGTATCGAACGATGACAAGGAATTTTCGGCCCAGCGCACGCTGTCGCCGATCGGTGCCGGTCCGACCGAGGTGCTGCGCGCCAACCCGGATGACACTGAATACAGCTGGGATGCCAGCCTGACCTTCAAGGCAACCGAGGAAGTCAACGTCTACGGCCGCGTCGCGCGCGGCTTCCGGGCGCCGAGCATCCAGGGACGGCTGCTGTTCGGTGACGAGGTCTCGATTGCTGACACCGAAACCCTGCTGTCGGGTGAGGTCGGTATCAAGTCGCTACTGTTCGATCGCCGCTTGCGCGCCAATTTCTCGCTGTTTGCCTACCGCATCGATGATCAGCAGTTGACCGCGGTCGGCGGCCAGGCCAACTTCAACCGCCTGATCAACGCCGACCAGACCGACGGTCGCGGCTTCGAGCTCGATCTTGAAGCGCAGATCAGTGAAGCGCTGACCATCACGGCCGGCACCAGCTATAACTGGACCGAGATCGACGACAAGAACCTGGAGATCCAGCCCTGCGGCGGCGGCTGCACGGTACTCGATCCCCCGGGTGAACGTCCGGGCACGGTCGCCATCGACGGCAACCGGCTGCCGCAGGCGCCGCGCTGGATTGCCAACGCCACCGCCCGCTACGGTATCCCGTTTGCCAGCGGGGAGCTGTTCGCGTTTACCGATGTGAACTACCGCACCGAGGTCAATTACTTCCTGTACAACGCGGTCGAGTTCCGCGGTGAGTCCCTGCTTGAGGCCGGTGCCCGGCTCGGATACAACTGGGACGGTGGCGATCAGGAGTTCGTGTTCTACGGTCGCAACCTGTTCGACCAGATCCGCGCCACCGGCGGCATCGACTTCAACAACCTGACCGTGTTCGTCAACGAACCACGCACCTGGGGCGCGCAATACATCCGCCGCTTCTGATGCGATCGTTCGGGTTGAACGATTAACTTCGCTTCGCAGCCCCGGCCGTTCCGGCCGGGCATTAACCCGGCAATCGATTTGATTGCCGGGTTAGCGTGAAAGATTACTGGAATTTGCCAATAGCTGCCCGCCCCCGTTAGCGGGGTAATCCGGG
>JAVVDV010000029.1:0-32991 GCA_032251355.1 Wenzhouxiangellaceae bacterium | reverse complement strand
GCCCGGCCGTCACGGTCGAAGTGCCGATGAGGGTGCCGCACGGGAAGGACTGCGTGAACGCCGCCCACTTCGGCGGCGCGTACTGACCGAAAAAGCCTTGGACCACAGTCGCTTCCGGCTGCGCCAGGACGTAGACGCCCAGCCCGTCCGGGCTGATGGCCAGGTCAAGCGGGCGTTCCATCGCCGACACCGCACCACCGGCATCACCGGTGTCATCAATGCCGTTGATCTCGGTTTCCAGCCCGGCCACCCGACCGAAGCCGGCCCCGGGCACGCTGTTGCGGTCGAACGCGAACAGGCTGTCGCTGGACGTGCCGACGGCATACACATGCCTGCCGTCCGGGCTGGTCACAAGCGCGTCGGCGGCCGTGTTGGCGGCCCCGGCCAGGCCAAGCTCGGCCAGGTCGCCGGGGATCGGCGTGGTCGCCTCGCAACTCCAGGTCAGACTGTCGACGACCGGCGGGAAGATGTCACTGACCCGAGCGCCGAATGCATCGTCCGGACCTTCGTTCTCGATCCGGACGGTGTAGTCGATCGCATCGCCGGGGCCAATCTGATTGCGATTGTCGGTAGTCGTGATCGCCAACCGCGTGGTGCCGCGCAGGCTGGTCGAAACGGTATCGCTGGCGCTGCCGGCATCGGCGATCACGCGAGCCGTGTTGTCGACGCTGCCGGCTGCGTCGTCGCTGGTGCGCACCTTCAACTCGAACGCGACCCGCCCGCCCGGATCGATATCGATCACGGCGTCGTTGTTGGCGCCGTTGAGCGGCCCGGCGCCTTCTGCGCTGTCACACGCAGTCTGGCCGGGGTTGTCGAGTACGCTGCAGGACCAGCTAGCCTCTACGCGCGTTCCTTCGAACACGCTGGCCGTAAGCAGATCGGTGACCGCGGCATCGGTCGCCAGGCTCGGGCCCTGATTGGTGATTTCGATGCGGTAGACCAGTTCGAACGGCGGCAGATCGTCGCCGCCGACACTGGTAAGCGAGGTCAGCGTCTTGTCAAGCCGCAGGTCCGCCTGGGCCTGAACACTGGTATCGGCATCGGTGGCGCTGTTGTTGTTCTCGTTCGGATCCTGCAGCGAGGCCGGCAATTCGATGCTTGCGGTATTTTCCAGTACGCCGGTCGAACGCGGATCCAGCGTGCCGGTAACGGTAAAGCGCAGCTGGCTGAGTCCGGGAAGATCCACCGCGCCATTGAGAATATCGCCCGCAAGGGCCGGCGTCGGGCTGTCGATGCCGCACACGCTACTGTTGGTATTGCAGCAGGCACCGCCTATGGCCGAGCATTGCCAGGAAATGCTGCCCGGGATGAACCCCGGCGTCCCGGGCGTGGCCGGGTCAAACAGCGGCAGCGCATCGCGCACGCTGACATTTGTCGCATTGATGAAGCCGGTGTTGGCGACATCGATGGTGTAGCTGTGCTGCTCACCGGCGATCGCGCGCGCGGTATTGTCGGTCTTGGTCACGCGGATGTCGGTGGCCAGCTCGATCGGCGTGATCACCGGGCTGCTGTCGGTGCCGCCGCCTGGGGTGTCTTCGACCACCTGGGCGTCGGGGCCATCATCGAGCCGGACCGAGGCCGTGTTTTCGAGTTCGCCGGATCCGGTTTCGCGCACGCGCACAAAGGCGCGCAGCGTGGTGGCGCTGCCGGCGGCCAGCGCGATCGGCAGGTTGGTGATGTCGCCGCTGCCACCGATGATCGCGCCTTCTGTGGGGCAGACGGTAAGGGCACCGGCGTCGGTCGTGCTTGGTCCGTAGTCGCCGGCGATACCTTGATCACTGGCACAAACCCGCCAGCACGGCTGCTCGGCGTCGTCGCACTGCAGGTCGCCCAGCAGTTGGTCCGGGAATACGTCGGTCAGCAACAGGCCGATTTCTTCGAAGGTGTTGGGATCGTCCGGATCGGGACCAAGATCGCTGGGCCCGAGGTTCTGGATGCGCACGTCATAGGTGAATGCCCCGCCCGGACTGGCCGAATCGACGCTGGCAGTCTTGGTCACCTGGATGTCGGCGCGACGTTCAGCCGTCAGCGTGACCGAGTCGCTGTCGTTGTCGGCGCTACCATCGTTTTGGCCGACCGCCCGTGCGATCGCAGGCTCCAGCACCAGGTCAGCACGCGCACCGGAATCAAAATCCAGCGCTGCGTTCAGCGTCACGCTGCCGCCGGCGACGATATCGACGGCGAACGTGGCGTCGCTTGAGCCGCTGGCCGGAGTGCAGGCCGCCGCCGGAGCACAGCTCCACGACACGCCGGCGACCGGATCAGGCCAGACCAGCGAGAAGTTCGCGCCGAAAGCATCGGACGGCCCGGTGTTGCTGAGCGCCACGCTCAGCGCCTGACCGGCCCGGCCGGGTACATAGGTCGCCGGCAGGGCGGCCTTGGCGATGGCAACGCCCAGATCGACGACCGGGTTCGGGGTCGATTCGACGGTTTCCATCACGGCTGAGCTGAATGCATCGCCGGCAAACGTAGCCGTCGCGCCCAGCGGATCGAGCGCGACATCGGAGTCAATGGCCACGATCAGTTCGATCGAGATCGAACCATTGTTCGAACCGTTGGCGGCTGCGACCACGTTGTCGATACCGGCAAGCTCGCCGTCGGAGATTGTCTCCTTGCAGTCCGAACCGGCGCCCTGCGTCGAGCAGCTTGCGGCCGTGACCGTCGCGCCTTCGGGAAAGCTGGTATTGATCGTGAACGTGCCGCTGGGGGACGTGCTGGTGTTGACGACCGTGATTGTCCAGGTGGCGGATTCGCCGGCGGTGTAGGTAGCAGGGCCGGTGAATGTGGGCGTAAGCTGGGCCAGCGCGAGCGCCGGCGCGCCAAATGCCAGGGCAATTCCGAAAACCATCCGCAACAGGATGCCGGGCATCCGGTCGGACCGCGGTTCAATCCCTCTGATCATCGTCACTCGCCCTCTCGGATTTTTCCTGTTCCGGTTCATCGCTGCCGTCGTCCTGCTCCAGCACGGATTCGAGCGCCGACAGCTCGTCGAGCAATGCCTGCGAAGGCACGCGGTCGTCGCCGGATTTCGGCGGCGCGCTGGCGACACGTTTTTTCATTCCCGAAGTCTGCGTGGACCGCCCGACGATCGCCCGACCGGATGATGCAAATTGACAACCGGATGATGCAAAGCTCGTAAAATCATGGGTATGGGAGCTGTTTTCCAAACGATAGGCCCGCGGCTTCTCGTCTGGGTCTGGCTACTGAGCGTGGTCACACCGCTCCGCGCCCAGATGGCCGTTGCACCAGGCTGGTCGATGCTGCACTGGGGGGTAGAAGACGGCCTTCCGGTCAACTCGATCAACGGCCTGGTTCAGGGCGAAAACGGCTATCTCTGGCTGGCCACGATGGACGGGCTGGCAAGCTTCGACGGCCAGCGCTTCAAGGTCTACGATTCAGCCAGCCACCCCGGACTGGGCAGCAACCGGCTGACCCGGATCGAACATGACGGCAACACGCTGTGGCTTTTGTCCGAGGACAACCGCCTGGTCCGTCATGTCGGGGGCCGTTTCGATCGCATCGGCATCGAGCACGGACTTCCCGACGAGCGGGTGACTGAGTTGAAACGGATTGACGGGCGCTTTTGGGTCGGCACCGTGGCCGGTGCGGCGTGGTGGGACGGCGAGCGCTTCCGGGCGCTTGACCGGGAGCGCTGGGGCGATCACACCCGCACCATCCTCGGTCAGGCCGACGGAACGGTCTGGCTGGCCTCAGACAACGGCCGGCTCGGACGCTGGCGCGACGGGCAGCTCGACATTGAGGCCGATCTCGACGAGACCATCTGGACGCTGACTGCCGATCCGGTAGCCGGCATCTGGCTGGGCCACCGGTCCGGCGCAAGCCGCTGGCACGACGGCAAACTGCACCGTTTGCCGGTCGCGCCGCAAGTACTCAACGACGTCATTCGCATCGAATTTGCGCCCGACGGCGGCATGTACCTGCACGGCAGTGTCACGCTATACCGCTACCGCGACGAGCAGCTCGAGGTGCTGACCGAGCCGCTGTACCGCTCCGGCACCGAACCGATCGTGCTCGAACTTCCCGGCAGCGACGAATTCCTGGTCAATCACGGCAACGAACTGCATCGAGCCGGGGAGCGAATCTTCAGCAGCTCGGCGCGCATCGACGCATTGCTGGTCGACCGCGAGGGCAATGTGTGGGTCGCCACGGCCGGCGATGGCCTGTACCGTCTGCGCGCCAACCCGCTGGCGCACTACCTCGGCCATGCGGACCTGGGCACCAACCCGGCCTACCCGATCACCACCGACAACGCCGGCCGGATCTGGGTCGGCACCGGTGGCGCCGGGTTCTTCATTCTCGACGCCGACGGTCGGGTGCTCGACGCCGCTCCAGCCGAACAGCCGATGGACATGATTTATTCACTGCTGCCGCCGTCTGCACCCGGCGAAGCGGCCTGGATTGGCGGTCTGGGACTGCATCGCTGGCAGTCCGGCGAATTTTCGCAACAAGACATCCCGGACGAACTGGCATTGGCCATGGTCTACGCGTTGTATCGCGACAACCACGGCACGATCTGGGCCGGCACCCACTCCAACGGCCTTTGGCGGCTGGACGAGGACCGCTGGCAGCGCGTGGAGCTGCCAGCGGACCTGGCCGGCGCGCGCGTGCGCCAGATCACCGAGGGCGCGGACGGCACACTGTGGATGGCCACCAACGGCGACGGCGTGCTGCGCCACGCGACGGGGCGCTTCGAGCGTATCGGGCGCGGAGAGGGCCTGCCCGGCCTGCTGGTGCGCGGCTTGCACCTGGACGACCGGGGCCGACTCTGGATCGGGACCGAAACCCACGGCCTGTGTCGGATCGAAAATCCCCGCGCCCGGCTCGATGACCTGAAGGCCGCCTGCATCGATCGCGGCCAGGGCATCTTTCACCACGGCATCCACCAGGTGCTGGAAGACCACAGCGGTTATTTCTGGATGAGCTCCAATCGCGGCATTTTCCGGATCCGGCGCGCAACGCTGGACGCCGCACTGGACGCGGTGGCGGAAAATCGCGGCGAATCGCAGCTCGGGCCGGCGACATTTCTCGCCGTCGAAGGCCTGCCCAACCGCGAAGCCAACGGCGGCGTGCAGTCGGCCGGCACCATCGGACCTGACGGGCGGCTGTGGTTTCCGACCATGTCCGGACCGGTCGTGATCGACCCCGGCCAGGTCGGCCATTACCGTATCGAACCCGAAGCCATCATCGAATCGGTCCGCACCCGCAACCGTGACCATGCCGCCGGGCCGGCCCCGATCGAATTGCCGATCGGCCAGCGCGATCTGGCCTTTGCCTTCACCGCGCCGAGCTTCGTCTCACCGCGCAATCTCGGTTTCGAATACCGGCTCGTCGACTACGAGCAGGACTGGCGCGGCCCGGTAGCACACGGCCAGGTTGAATACACCAACCTGCCGCATGGCGACTACCGCTTCGAGGTTCGGGCACGCATCGGCGCCGGCGCGCCGGGTCTGGTCGCGACTCAGGCAATCGAGATTCCGCCCGTTCTGCTCGAGCGCACCTCGTTCTACGTGGTCGCAGTCCTCGCGTTGCTGGCGATGGTCGCCTGTGCATGGCGAATTCGGGAGCAACGCATTCGCAGCGAGCGAGCGCGATTGCAGACCATGGTGACCACACGCACCGAAGAACTGAGTCAGGAAAAGTCCCGGGCGGAACTGGCGCGCGACGAGATCGCGCGTCAGGCAAAGCGACTGCGCAATCTGGATACCGAAAAACGGGCCTTCTTTGCCAATATCAGCCATGAACTGCGAACTCCGCTGACGATGCTGCTGGGGCCTTTGGACCAGTTTCATGAGGATCCGGAGCGACTGGCCGAACAGGCGCCGATGATGCGGCGCAACGCGCGCCGGCTCAACCGGCTGGTCGAACAACTGCTCGACCTGCAGCGCATTGAGGGTGGCCAGCTCCGGATTTCACCGGAGCTATACGACCTGGTGGCATGGCTTGAATCACTGGCCGACCTGTTCCGGCCGTTGGCCGAGCAACGCAGGATCACGATTCGACTGGACCTGCCCGGCGAGGGTGTGCTGGCGTGGTTCGATCGCGAGCAAATGGAAAAAATCCTGGGCAACCTGATCTCAAACGCGATCCGATACTGCAAGGACGGGGACCACATCCTGATCGAAGTCCGGCGCCAGTCCGAAACCGTTCGCATAAAGATCGCCGACAACGGTCCAGGCATTCCCGAGCACCACCTGCCGAACCTGTTCGATCGCTTTTATCGTGCGGTTGACGAAAACTCACCAATCGAGGGCACCGGGATCGGCCTGGCACTGAGCCGTGACTTGATCGAGCTGCATGGCGGCCAAATCGAGGCCGAAAGCGAGCTTGGCGCCGGAACCTCGTTCACGCTGAGTTGGCCGGCTCGCGCAATCGCCGGTCATGGCGCGGCGAACGACGATCGCATCACGCCAGATCGGATTGCGATGCAATCGATCACGCCGGATCCGCACGCTGGCGAACAACACGAAGTCGACACCGACCGGGCGCGGCTGCTGATCGTCGACGACAATGCCGACATCCGCGAATGGCTGGGCCGCGCTCTGGGTTCGGAGTTTGAGTTGGCTACAGCCGTCGACGGTCTCGAGGCGCTGGCCAGCATCGACCAGGCCCTGCCCGACCTGATCATCTGCGACTGGATGATGCCGAACATGGACGGCATCGAGCTGATCGGCAAACTGGCCAAACGACCGGATTGCGACGGGCTGCCGATCATCATGCTGACCGCACGCGGCGATGTCAGAGACCGAATCGACGCGCACCAGGCCGGTGCGGTCGCGTTTGTCGCCAAGCCGTTCAACCTCGAGCTGCTACGCACACAGATCGACAGCATCCTCGAACAACAGCTACGCCTGCGGCGACGACTCGCCGAATCCGGCCGCGGCAATACCGAGACGAGCGAGCAGGTCCCCGAGTCGAAATTCGCCCGCGAAGCCACCGAAGCCATCGACCGACACCTGCACGATCCGAACTTCGGCGTCGAACAACTCGCCGCGGCCATGGCCATGGACCGCAGCGTCCTGTTTCGCAGGGTCCGCGCCGAATTTTCTACGAACCCATCGGAATTGTTGCGCAAACACCGCATGGAACTGGCGCGTGAATTGCTGGTGCAACGCGAAGGCAACACCAGCGAAGTCGCCTACGCGGTCGGTTTCAGCAGCGTCAATGGCTTCAGTCGCGCCTTTCAGCGCCAGTTCGGCATGCCGCCATCAAACGTCATTCGCGATGCCGAGGAGCGGGCGTGCAGATCGGAAAGTACTTCAACGTGAAGAACAAACCTTATTTCCGCTCCATCATCTGGGCATCGTAAACCGCGATCGCGGTCATGTTGACCACGCGGCGCACGGTGGCCGAAGGGGTGAGCACATGGGCCGGCTTGCCGACGCCCATCAGGATCGGCCCGACGTTGATGCCCTTGCCGATGATGCGCGTCATGTTGAAGGCGATGTGGGCGGCGTCCTGGTCCGGCATGATCAGCAGGTTGGCCGCACCCTTGAGGCGCGAATTCGGGAAGATCCGTTCGCGGATCTTTGGCATCAGTGCCGCGTCGGCGCGCATTTCGCCCTCGACTTCCAGCTCGGGCGCGCGTTCGCGCACCAGTCGGAACACCTGGCGCATTTTGGCGGCCATCGGGTTGACGTGGCTGCCGAACGAGGAGTGTGAAAGCAGCGCGACTTTGGGTGTATAGCCGAACATGCGCACCTTCTCAGCGGCCATGATGGTCAGCTCGGCCAGCTGCTCGGCGGTCGGTTCCGGATTGACGTGGGTATCACACACGAACCAGGTACCGGCCTCATTGCTGACCGCCGATAGAGCACCCAAGGTGGTGCAGCCCTCGCGCATGCCCAGCACTTCGCGCACGTATTGCAACTTCTTGTGGTAGCGCCCGACCACGCCGCAGATCAGCGCATCGGCCTCGCCGCGCTCGACCATGATCGCGGCGATCACGGTGTTGCGCGTGCGCACGATGGCCTTGGCCGAGTCCGGCGTCACGCCCCGGCGTTCGGTGATCTGGTGGAAGGTCTGCCAGTAGTCCTTGAAACGCGGATCGGACTCGGGATTGACCAGATCGAAGTCCTCGCCCGGCTTCAGGCGCAGACCGGCGCGCTCGATGCGCATTTCAACCACCGACGGGCGCCCGACCAGAATGGGTTTGGCCAGGCCATCGTCAACAATGGTCTGGATTGCACGCAGCACGGTTTCTTCTTCGCCCTCGGCAAACACGACGCGCTTTGGATCGCGCTTGGCCGCGTCGAACACCGGCTTCATCAGCAGGCCGCTGCGGAACACGTATTGAGCCAGGCGCTCGCGGTAGGCTTCGAGATCCTCGATCGGCCGGGTCGCCACACCCGATTCCATCGCCGCCATCGCGACCGCAGGCGCCAACTGCATCAACAGGCGCGGGTCGAACGGCTGCGGAATCAGGTAATCCGGGCCGAACTTCATTTCCATGCCTTCATAGGCCTGGGCGGCGACATCGGAGGTTTCCATCCGCGCCAGTTCGGCGATCGCGTGCACGCAGGCCATTTTCATCTCGTCATTGATCGACGTGGCACCGACATCCAGCGCACCGCGGAAGATGTAGGGGAAACACAGTACGTTGTTGACCTGGTTCGGGAAGTCCGAGCGGCCGGTGGCAATCAGCGCATCGGGCCGGACCTCGCGCGCGAGATCGGGCATGATCTCGGGCACCGGGTTGGCCAGCGCCAGGATGATCGGCCGTTTCGCCATCTTGCGGATCATCTCCGGCTTGAGCACACCGCCGGCCGAAACGCCGAGGAAAATATCGGCCTTGCCGATCGCGTCGTCGAGCGTGCGCGCCTTGGTGTCGACCGCGTACCCGGCCTTGCGATCGTCCATGTCGGTCTCACGGCCGGCGTAGACCACGCCCTCGCGATCGCACACGATGATGTTTTCCTTGCGCAGGCCCAGCTTGACCAGCAGGTCCAGGCAGGCCATGCCGGCCGCACCGGCACCCGAGGCCACCAGGCGGACCTTCTCGATCTTCTTGCGCGCGATGTCCAGCGCATTCATGACCGCCGCGGCGGTGATGATGGCGGTGCCATGCTGGTCGTCGTGGAACACCGGGATGTTCATGCGGCTCTTGAGCGCTTCCTCGACCTGGAAACACTCCGGCGCCTTGATGTCCTCGAGGTTGATGCCGCCGAAAGTCGGTTCAAGACTGGCGATGATCTCGATCAGCCGCTCCGGGTCGGGCTCGTCAATTTCGATGTCGAACACATCGATGTTGGCGAACTTCTTGAAAAGAACGCCCTTGCCTTCCATCACCGGCTTGGCCGCCAGCGGTCCGATATTGCCCAGGCCCAGCACTGCCGTGCCGTTGGAGATCACTGCCACCAGATTGCCCCTGGCGGTGTAATCACGCGCCTTGAGCGGATCCTCGGCGATCTCCCGGCTGGGTGCGGCAACCCCGGGCGAGTAGGCCAGCGCCAGGTCCTTCTGCGTGGTCAGCGCCTTGGTCGGCGTAATCTTGATCTTGCCGGGGGTGGGATAACGATGATATTCAAGCGCCTGTTCGTCAAGCTTGTCGGACATGGGGGTGCCTTCGGTGAATGCGGTTGTAACGCCGGGCGAAGCGGGTTTGCCGTCCAAAGTTCTTCAAGGGGCAAACATTGAGTGGTAAACAGTAGCAGAGGCGGGCCATGCGAACGCCGGAAAGATCCGCCGATTCTGCCGCCTTCACTCGGGTGGAGGCGGCACTTTTATCAGTGTTTACATTTTTCTGTCTACCTGAGATTCAGCCCTCGAGGCTTTGCTCCCATTCACCCTGCGCCGCCAGACCGTTCATCCGGGCGCGGTGAAGGAGAACCTGCTGGGCCGAGGCGCGGTTGGCTTGGGGATTCTTCGCCCATTCGGCCAGGCAGCCCGCCTGCAGCGCGCGACCGTAGCTGAACGACAGCGGCCACGGCAGGTCGCCGAGCTGGTTCATCGCGTTGAGATGCTCGGTGGCTTCGACATCGCCCTGCCCGCCGGACAGGAAGACGACCCCGGCCACGGCCGCCGGCACCGCGTTGAGCAGGCAGTCGACGGTTGCCTCGGCCACTTCCTCAACACCGGCGCGGTTTTCGGCCTGGTCACCGGAAATCACCATCGAGGCCTTGAGCACGGTGCCCTCGAGCAGCACGTTCTGCTCATACAGTTGCTGGAACAGACTCTTGAGCGTTGCCTCGGTGACATCAAAACTGGTATCGAGATCGTGCCGGCCGTTCATCAGCACTTCGGGCTCGACGATCGGCACCAGCCCGGCTTCCTGGCACAGCGCGGCGTAGCGAGCCAGTGCATGGGCGTTGGAATCGATGCAGGCACGCGAAGGAATTTCATCGCCGATGGTAATCACCGCGCGCCACTTGCAGAACTTCGCGCCCAGATCCGCGTACTCGGCCAGGCGCTCACGCAGACCGTCCAGACCTTCGGTGATCTTCTCGCCGTCGAAACCGGCCATGGCCTTGGCACCCTTGTCGACCTTGATGCCCGGCAGGATGCCGGCGGCTTCCATCACCTCAACCAATCGGGTACCGTCAGTCATCGACTGGCGAAGCGTCTCGTCGAACAGGATGGCACCGGAAATGTGCTCGCCCAGTCCCTCGGCGGTGAGCATCATCGAGCGGTAGTCGAGGCGGTTGGCCTCGGTGTTTTCGATCCCGACCGAATCGAAGCGCTTCTGAATCGTGCCCATCGACTCATCGATGGCCAGGATCCCCTTGCCCGTGGCCACCATGGCCTGGGCGATCGATACCAGTTGTTCCAGCTGTTCGCTCATCTTCAGGCTCCTCGAAGTTTCGCCGTGGGGCGGATTTTGACAGAGCCCTATTGTAGAAGAACCGGCCTGGGGATAAGCGCTCAGCCCGTACTGACGATCTTCATCACGTTGGTGCCGCCCTCGACGCCCATCTCATCGCCCAGGGTCAGGATCACGCGCCGGCCACGTGCTACCAGACCGGCCTCGACCACCCGCTCGATCGCCGCACGGGCGACCTCGCCGGTCTTGTAGTGATCGGAGGCGAAAAACAGCGGCAGCACGTGCTGGAACAGGCGCATCCGGCGCAGGCTGGCGCGGTTGGGCGACAGCGCGATGATCGGTACCGGTGAGCGCACGCGCGAAAGCCAGCGCGCGGTCGAGCCGGATTCGGTCAAGGCTACGATGGCATCGACCGGAGACGTGTTGGCGGTGATCATCGCCGCCATCGCGATCGCCTGATCGGTACGTTCGGGGGTCACGGTCAGGCGACGCTGCGGGATATGCGCCTGCACGTGGCGCTCGGCACCCTCGCAGATGCGCGCCATCGCTTCGATCACACGCGCCGGATGACGGCCAACGGCGGTTTCGGCCGACAGCATCACCGCATCGGTGCCGTCGATCACCGCATTGGCCACATCCAGCACCTCGGCGCGGGTCGGAATCGGGCTTTCGACCATCGACTGCATCATCTGGGTGGCGGTGATGACGGCGCGATTATGTTCCAGCGCGGTCTTGATGATGCGTTTCTGCAGACCCGGCAACTCGGCCTCACCGATTTCCACGCCCAGGTCGCCGCGCGCGACCAGCACCGCGTCGGACGCCTCGACCACCGCATCGAGATTCTCGATTGCCTCGGTGCGCTCGATCTTCGAGACCAGCCAGGCCTCACCGCCGGCCGCACGCAACAACGTTCGCGCATACTCGATATCTTCGGCCGAGCGCGGAAACGAGACCGCGAGGTAATCCACCTGCCATTCGGCCGCGCGCTTGATGTCGTTCTTGTCGGCCTCCGACACCCCCGGCAGCGACAGCCCGCCGCCGCGCAGGTTCAGACCCTTGCGATCCGACAGGCGACCCTGCGTGAGCACCTCGCACACGATCCGGGTTCCATCCACCCGCTTGACCCGCATCGCCATCAGACCATCGTCAAGCAACAGTTCCGAGCCCGGCTGCACATCGTCGGGCAGGCCGAGGTAGGTGACACCGACCTGGTGCTGATCGCCGGACGGCGGCGGATCTTCGGCGATCAGCGTGAATTCGTCGCCGATGGCCAGATCGACATGACCCTCGCGGAAGCGGTCGATCCGGATTTTCGGACCCGACAAGTCGGCCATCACGGCAACATCGGTATCCAGTTCGCGTGCGCAGGCGCGAACCTGGCGGATACGTCGCGCGTGCGTTTCGGGATCGCCGTGCGAGAAATTGATCCGCACCACATCGCAGCCGGCGCGAATCAGTGCTTCCAGGGCCTCGGGCTCGTCGGTGGCCGGACCCAGCGTGGCCACGATCTTGGTTCTTCGATTCATGCGAGGAGTCTACCTGCACACGGGAATGATTTCCATTCAGGACCGCATAAATCGTATTTTCTTTCCAACCGAATTCAAACATCCGGACTGCTATGCTCAAACCCAAGCGCATCGCTATCGGGCGGCAGACACGGTATGAAAACATGGATCGTGACCGGCGGTAATCGTGGCCTGGGATTCCAGATCGCGCGTCACTTGGCCTGCGTCGATGAAGATCGCGTCGTGCTGGCCGTGCGCGATCCGGCGCTGGGCCGGTCGGCGGCCGCCGCCATCGGCCCGAACGTCTCGGCCATGCCGCTGGACCTGTCCAGACGCGACAGCGTTCGGCAATTCATCGAACATTGGCAAGGCCGCATCGACGGCCTGGTCAACAACGCCGGAACGCAGATCGGAAATGCCTTCCGGACCACCGACGACGGACTCGAACAGACCTTCGCCGTCAACCACCTGCACACGCTCGAACTGACGCTGGGCCTGCTGCCAGCGCTTCGGGGCGGCCGCGTGGTGTTCATCGGCAGCGGCACTCACAACCCGCGTCATCCGACCGCACGACTGGGCGGCTTCCGCGGTGAGCGCTTCGTCTCGATCGAAAACGCCGCTGGCGGGCTGGAGCAAAGTGACAACCACGAGCAGCTGGGCAAGGATCGCTACGCGACCAGCAAATTTCTGAACCTGGTGACGATGGTGGAGTTGGCCCGGCGCATCGCAGCGGAGATCACGCGCTTCGCTTGCCTGGACCCGGGCCTGATGCCCGGCACGGGTCTTGCGCGCACTTCGCCGGCGCTGTGGCGCTTCGGCTGGCATTACGTGCTGCCCGTGGCCGCGCGCGTGCTACCCGACGCAAGTACGCCAAAGCGCTCCGGACGCGCAGTGGCCGAATTGCTGCGACGGCCCGACCCGAGCTTCGGCCACGGCGTGATCTACGATTACAAGGGCGCGCCCTCGCGCCGCATCATCGAGCGCGTGTACGACCCGGCAATCGGCCGTGCGGTGATCGACGATTCACTGCAACTGCTGGGCCGTGAATCAATCTGAATCGACCGCTGCGCTATGCCAGCGCCAGCACCATCAGCCCGATCGAGGCGAAGAACCCCAAGCCCCAGCTGAAGCTTCGCAAGACATGGAAGTTGCCGAGGTAGAACACCGTATAGGCGATGCGCGCGGCGATGAAGACCACCGCAAGCCCCGTGACCCACTGCATCTCGGCGCCGGCCCAGAGCGCGGCCAGCAGACCGGCGGCAAACATCGGAAAGGCCTCGATCATGTTCTGATGCGCCGCCAGTGCACGCGCACCAAAGCCTTCCAGTCGGGCCTGCTGCGCACGTGGATGGCGATTGTCGTAGCCGCCCGACTCGCGCGCCTGGGCCATTGCCACCGGCACCTTGGTGATCAGGACCATGAGCGCGGCAAACAGCAGGCACAGCAGCGGGATTGACATGGCAGGCTCTTTAAGGTGGTTCGTCCAGACGCAATCATACCCGTGCCGCGCCCGCGCCCTATACTTTCGATCGCATTGTTACCGTTCGGAACACCGAAATGAGCCGTGAACTGCTGGTTGCCGACGCCACCGATGTTTCCACCCTGTACGACGAGATCGCCACGGCGATGGCTGCCGATTTCGACCCGACAACGTTGCTGGTCGGTCTGCTGCGGCGCGGCGTGCCGATAGCCGATGCGCTGGCCGAACGGCTGGAACGGCTCACCGGCCGGCGACCCGAGGTCTGTGAACTGGCGCTCAAGCGCTACGGCGAGCGCCTGGAACTGCTGCACGATCACCCGCGGCTGGATCCCGACTCACTGACACTGGATGTCAGCGGCCGACGGCTGATCATGGTCGACGACGTGCTCTACACCGGCGAGTCGGCGATGCGCGCGGCCGGTTTTCTGCGCCAGGCCGGAGCCCGCCAAATCGAGCTGGCGGTGCTGGCGCAACGCTGCGGCCTGACCATGCCGGTGCACGCGCGCTATATCGGCCTGACGCTGGATGTGCGGCCCGACTGGGTCATTCACTGCGAGATTCCACCGTTCGAGGACCAGCTCGGCATCCGCATCCTGCACCGTGAAGCGGTGCTGGCCCAGCCCAGCGACTGAGCGCGACGACCGGCCAGACGATGACCGGTCGCCTGCTGCGTCGGCTCAGCCGCGCAGCGCCTTGAGCGCCGGCAGCTCCTTGCCTTCCACGTACTCGAGGAACGCACCACCGGCGGTCGAGATGTAGTCGATCCTGTCGGCGACGTGGAATTTCTCGATCGCCGCGATGGTATCGCCACCGCCAGCCAGCGTGAAGCCCTCGCAGGCGGCCACGGCGTGGGCAATGGCCTGGGTGCCGGAATGGAACGACTCGAATTCGAACACGCCAACCGGACCGTTCCACAGCACGGTCCCGGCCGACTTGATCAGCGTCGCCAGGCGGCCGGCGGTTTCCGGGCCGATGTCGAGAATCATCTCGTCGGCATGAATACGGTTGACATCGCGCAGACTGGCGTGCGCGTCCTGGTGGAAGCGCCCGGCGGTCAACACATCGGTGGGCAGCGGGATACTCGCGCCCTTGGCCTCGGCACGCTGCATCAGCTCGCGTGCCGTGTCGACCAGATCGGCCTCGTGCAGCGAGTTGCCGATGCGCATTCCGGCTGCAGCCAGGAAGGTGTTGGCAATGCCACCGCCGACAATCAGCTGATCGACCTTATCGACCAGCGCTTCGAGCACCTCGAGCTTGCCCGAGACCTTGGCGCCGCCGACAATCGCGACCAGCGGCCGGGCCGGATCGGCCAGCGCCTTGTCCAGTGCAGCCACTTCGGCGGCCAGCAGCGGCCCGGCCACCGCCACTTTGGCATGCCGGATCACACCCTCGGTCGAGGCCTGGGCGCGATGCGCGGTGGCAAACGCATCGAACACCAGCACATCACACAACGCGGCCATTTTTTCAGCCAGCGCATCGTCGTTGGCCTTCTCGCCGGCCAGGAAACGGACGTTCTCCAGCAAACGAACCTGGCCCGGGGCAATCTCGACGCCGTCGATCCAGTCGTCGACCAGCTCGACCGGACAGCCGAGATGTACCGCCAGTTTTTCGGCCACCGGCGCCAGCGAAAACTCGGCCTCCGGCTGTCCTTCGGTCGGGCGACCGAGATGGGACATCACCATCACCGCCGCACCGGCATCGACGGCGCGGCGAATGGTCGGCAGCGCGGCAACGATGCGCGCCTCGGAGGTCACGACCCCGTCGCGGATCGGCACGTTCAGGTCGGTGCGGATCAGGACCCGCCTGCCGGCAATATCGATCTGGTCCAGCGTTTTCATGGCATCAGCCCAGCCGGCTCAGCACCAGCGCGGTGTCAAGCATGCGGTTGGAGAAGCCCCATTCGTTGTCGTACCAGGCCAGCACCTTGACCAGCCGGCCGCCGGAAACCTTGGTCAGGCTGGCATCGAATATCGACGAACGCGGATCGTGGTTGAAGTCGATCGACACCAGCGGCTCGGTGTTGTAGCCGAGGATGCCTTTGAGTTCGCCCTCGCTGGCCGCCTTGACCGCAGCGTTGACCTCGTCAACCGAGGTGTCGCGGCTGGCCAGGAAACTCAGATCGACCACCGAGACGTTGATCGTCGGCACGCGCATCGCGAAGCCGTCGAGCTTGCCGTCCAGTTCGGGCAACACCAGACCGACCGCGGCGGCCGCACCGGTCTTGGTCGGAATCTGGCTCATCGTGGCCGAGCGTGCACGGCGCAGATCCTTGTGGAACACGTCGGTCAGCACCTGGTCGTTGGTATAGGCGTGAATCGTGGTCATCAAGCCGGTTTCCAGCCCGATTGCCTCGTGGATGGGCTTGACCATCGGCGCCAGGCAGTTGGTGGTGCACGAGGCATTCGAGATCACATCGTCCCCATCCTTGAGAAGGTTGTGGTTGACGCCGTAGACGATGGTCGGAAGATCCTTGCCAGCCGGGGCGGAGATCAGCACCTTGCGCGCGCCGGCAGCCAGGTGGGCCGAAGCCTTTTCCTTGCTGGCGAACAGGCCGGTGCACTCCATCACCACGTCCACGCCCAGCTCTTTCCACGGCAGCTTGGCCGGATCGCGCTCGGCCAGCACCCGGATGCGGTCGCCGTTGACGATCATCTCGTGGCCTTCGACGGCGACGTCGGCATGGAATTTGCCGTGCGCGGTATCAAAGCGGGTCAGGTGGGCGTTGGTTGCCGGATCACCGAGGTCGTTGACCGCGACGATCTGCAGCTCGTTGTTGCGTTGGTATTCGTACAACGCGCGCAGCACGTTGCGGCCGATGCGGCCGTAGCCGTTGATGGCAACCTTGATGGGCATATCGATTCTCCTGATGAGTAGGCAAGAAGATGGTCAAGCGCAAACCAATCATTCCGATTGTACTGCCGCTCCGCCGCATTCGCGGCGCTATTCCAGCACCGCCAGCAGCGCACGGCCGCGGCGGCGAATCTCCAGCGTCAATTCGCGATCCTGCTCGATCGGAAAGCGCGTGCGCAGCTCGGCCAGGGACTCGATCGGCTCGCGATTGATGGCAACCACCAGGTCACCGGGCCGCAGGCCTGTTTCCCAGGCCGGGGTTCCGCGCCGGATTTCCTCGATCACCGCGCCCTGGACCCCACGCGCGCGAGCGCGCGGCGGCACCTGCACCAGCACCACGCCGTCGAGTCGAGCATCGAGGCGCTGCCCGGAAATGCGCGCATCGAGATTTTCCAGCGTGCGCACCTCGGTGCGCCGCTCGCGGCCATCGCGCAGGTAATCGAGTTGCACGTCGCGGTCGACCGAGACCAGGCTCTCGACATTGGCCAGCGACTGCACGCTGTCGATCGGGCGACGATCGAGGCTCAGGATCACGTCCCCCGGCTTGAGTCCGGCGCGGTCGGCCGCGCCCTCGGGCCGGACGCCCGTGATCACCACGCCGCCGCGCCTGCCAACGCCGAAGGCCTGGCGCATCTCCTCGCTGAGCTCCTGCACCTCGATGCCCAGGCTGCCGCGGCGAACCTCGCCGAAGGCCACCAGTTGGCGCATCACGTACTCGGCGGTGCTCGCGGGAATCGCAAACCCGATGCCGACATTGCCGCCGGACGGTGTAAAGATTGCGGTGTTGATGCCGACCAGTTCGCCGCGGAGATTGACCAGCGCGCCGCCGGAATTGCCCGGGTTGATCGAGGCGTCGGTCTGGATGAAATTCTGGTATTCCAGACCTCTGAGGCCGGCCCGGCCCAGCGCCGAGACGATGCCCGAGGTCACCGTCTGGCCCAGCCCGAACGGGTTGCCGACGGCAACGACGAAATCGCCGACCTGGAGGCGATCGGAGTCGAACAGCGGCAACTCGGCCAGTTCATCGCCGTCGATCTTGATTACGGCCAGATCGGTGTCGCGGTCAGCGCCGATGAACTCGGCATCGAATTCGCGGCCATCGTTGAGCGTGATCTTGATGTCATCGGCGTTGTCGATGACGTGATTGTTGGTCAGGATCAGGCCTTCGTTGGCATCGACGATTACCCCCGAGCCCAGCGAGCGCTGGACCCGCTCGCGCGGCACCGAGGGCATGTCGAAGAAGCGGCGAAAGAACGGGTCATCGAAAAACGGGCTGGTGCGAACCTGCACGCGCGTGGCCGAATACACGTTGACGACCGCGGGCGTGACACGCTCGAGCACCGGTGCGAGTGACGGCAGCGGCTGGCCATCGACGGCCGCGGGCAAAACTGCATGCGCCGGCGCGGCAAGCGCGGCCAGCAGGATCCAGGCGGTGATTCGAAGCTTCATGGCATTCCTTCGGTGGGACCGGTACATTTCCGGCGGCTGCGGCTTGGATGGCAGCAGATCGCTCAAGTTTCAACAAACTTTCATGCAAAAGAGCTTGCGCCGGGCGTCGAGTATGGTACATATAGCCACTGGACTCACCCGTCCGACCACCACATGCTGTGGTCGAGGATCGACGAGACCGGAAGATGTTGCCCCTCACGCAACAGGTCCTGCGGACCGACGTGGCCGGAATGCCGATCGAATGGATCGGCTACCAGGAAGCGGTCAAGTTCATCGCGCTTGACCAGGTCAGCTATGCGCTGGGCTCGGTGCTTTATAGCCTGCACGGCGGCGTCAACGCGATCAGCGGTCGGCGCACCTGCATCGAGGTCAACGCCATCCTCGCCACTCACGGCGCCCACCCGTCCGGCAGCCGCTTCTACCACGGCTACACGCCGCCATTATCGAACCGGGCGCTGTTCCGGCGCGACCAGAACCTGTGCCTGTACTGCGGCGGCAAGTTCCTCGATCGCGACCTGTCACGCGACCATGTCAAGCCGCTGGCGCAGAAAGGTGCCGACAGCTGGGCCAATGTCGTGACCGCCTGCAAGCGCTGCAACAACCACAAGGGTTCGCGCACGCCCGAGCAGGCCGGCATGCAATTGCTGGCCATTCCATTCGTGCCCACGCACGCCGAGTACATCTATCTGCAGGGCCGGCGCATTCTGGCCGACCAGATGGATTTCCTGATTTCGCATTTCCCGCGCAACAGCGTGCTGCGACAACGACTGGAATCGGGCCGGACGCTGCTGGCCTGAACGCACAACGGTAGCGTTCGCCTACAATGCCAGCATGAAAACCTACGACATTGCCGGCTTCACGCTGGTTCTCGACAAGATCGTGCTGGTCTCGAACATCTTCGAGGCCAAGGACAACGAAGGCTGGCAGTTCAACGTGCGCATGGTCTCCGGCGCGCGCCTGCCGATCAAGCGCCCGGATCGCTCGCAGGCCACACTCGATCGCCAGCTGCTGGTCAAGGCCATCAACGAGGCCGGCCCGGCCTGAGCTGCAAGCGCGCGAAAAGCCGACGGATTCAACCGGCAGCACGCAGCGCAGCCGAAACGATTTCACCGACATCCGGACTCAGTCCCGCACGCCCGGCCAAGCATTCCAGCTCTCCACGCATTAGCGCCGCGCGCGAATCATCAAAGGCGGCAAAACGATTGAACACCGACACCAGCCGCGCAGCGACCTGCGGATTGAGCGCATCGAGCTCGGCGACCACGCCGGCGAGCAGTCGGTAGCCGGCACCATCGGCACGGTGGAAGGCATACGGGTTGTGCATGCCGAAACTGCCGATCAGCGCGCGCACCTTGTTCGGATTGCGCAAGCTGAAGGCCGGGTGCGCCATCAGGGCCTCGACCCGTTCGACCGTAGCTGAGCTGCTGACCGTGGCCTGGACCGCGAACCACTTGTCCATCACCAGCGGGTTGTCGCGATAGCGTTGCTCGAATGCGGCCAGCAGCTCGGCGGCCGGCGGTGCATCGGCATGGACGACCGCGCCCAACGCGGCCATCCGGTCGCTCATGTTGTCGGCCGACTCGAAGCGCGCGACGGCCGCATCGACGGCCGCCGCATCACCGGCATGAATCCGCAGCGCCAGCGCCGCGTTGTGCAGCCGCCGCCGACCGACCTGGTCGGGCTCGAAGCGCCAGTGCGCGTCCGGCTGAACGCGCTCGGCCAGCGCGCGCAATTCCTCGGCCAGCGCCTGACCGAGCGCGCGCCGCAGCTCGCTGCGCGCGGCATGGATAGCCTCGACCGGCACCGGCCGACGCGTCTGGGCCAGCTCGGCCTCGCTCGGCAGTTCCAGCAGCAGCGCGGCCAGCGCCGGGTCGGAATCCGCGCGCGCGATCACGCCGCGCCAGGCCTCGATCAGCAGCGTGACCTGCTTCCACGTAGCCGACGGCTCGGCACCCGGATTTTCAATCCGCGCGCCCAACGCGCGTTCGGCCAGTGCGCGCCCGGCCCGCCAGCGCACGAACGCATCCGGGTCGTGCGCCAGCAAACAGGCCAGATCGGCATCGGGCGCGTCGAACACCAGCCGCACCGGGGCCGAATAGCCGCGCAGCAACGACAGCACGGGCCGCTGGTTCAGGTCGCGGAAACGCAGCTCGCAACGTTCATCGGTCAGCTCGATGCAGTGCGTCTCGCGCAGCGACGTCTCGTCGTCCAACGCCACCTGCAACGGCTCGCCTTCGGCCGACAACAGCCCGAGCCGGACCGGCAGGTGCAGCGGGCCGATGCCTTCGTTGTCGGCATGGCTGGGCAAGGACTGGGTCAGGCTGACGGTGAAGGTGCCGTCGGTAAAGTCGGTTTTGACGGTGAGCGTCGGTGTGCCGACCTGGCGGTACCAGCGCTCGAACACGTTCAGCTTGGCGTCGTTGGCGTCGGCCATCGCACGACGGAAATCGTCGCAGGTCACGGCCTGGCCATCGTGGCGCTGGAAATACAGGTCCATGCCGCGCCTGAACCCGTCGCGGCCCAGCAGCGTCTCGTACATGCGCACGACCTCGGCACCCTTCTCGTAGACCGTGGCAGTGTAGAAATTATTGATTTCAACGTAGCGCTCGGGCCGCACCGGGTGCGCCATCGGGCCGGCGTCCTCCGGCCACTGACGCGCCATCAGGTCGCGCACATCGGCAATGCGCTTGACCGCGCGCGACTGCATGTCGGCCGAGAACTCCTGGTCGCGGTAGACCGTCAGCCCTTCCTTGAGCGTTAACTGGAACCAGTCTCGGCAGGTCACGCGATTGCCGGTCCAGTTGTGGAAGTACTCGTGCGCGATCACGCCCTCGATGCCCTCGTAGTCGGCATCAGTGGCGGTGTCGGGGTCGGCCAGCACGTAGCGCGCGTTGAAGATATTGAGGCTCTTGTTCTCCATCGCGCCCATGTTGAAATCGTGCGTGGCGACGATGTGGTAGACATCGAGATCGTATTCCAGCCCGAAGCGCTGCTCGTCCCAGGCCATCGCCTTTTTCAGACTCGCCATGGCGTGGTCGAGTCGACCGAGGTTGTCGCGCTCGGAGTAGATCTTCAACGCGATCGTGCGGCCCGAGCGAGTGGTGAAAGTGTCCTCGATGCAGCCGAGGTCGCCGGCGACCAGCGCGAACAGGTAGCTGGGTTTCGGGAACGGATCGTCCCAGACCGCGAAGTGCCGTCCGGCCTCCAGCGGTCCGTGCTCGATGCAATTGCCGTTGCCCAGCAGCACCGGATAGCGATCGGCATCGGCTTCCAGCCGCACCCGGTAGGTTGCCATCACGTCGGGCCGGTCGACGAACCAGGTGATCTTGCGGAAGCCCTCGGGCTCGCACTGGGTCAGCAGGCTGGTCCCGGAGGCATACAAGCCCTCCAGCGCGGTGTTGGCCGCGGGTCGGATCACAACCTCGGTGGTCACCTGCGCCTGTTGGGCTTCGATCGGAATGCGCAGGGTTTCGCCGGCAATCGAAAAGTCGGCCTCGCCCAGGTCGCGACCGTCGACGGCAACCCGCTCGGTCTCCAGTCCGGCGCCATGGAGCTCCAATGGTGCGCGCGGATCAGCAGCTTGCGGATTGCGCTGCAGCGCCAGCGTCGCGGTCACGCGCGTGGCTTCGGCCTCCAGGGCCAGCACCAGGTCGACGTGTCGGACCTGCCAGGCCGGCGGCCGGTAGTCGAGTCGTTGGATGGGCGTGCGTGGCTGATCACCCTTCATTGCCATGGGCGGAACCTGTCAAACGGGGAAGAGATGCGTAGTATACGAAGCGCATGGACATTCAGCCTCACACTCCGTCGCCGGCCGAAGCGCTGGCGGCCATCCACGAGCGAATCCGGCGCACGCCGGTGCTGCACTGCGATGCGCTGGATGCACTTATCGGCGCCCGCATTGCCTTCAAGGCCGAGCATCTGCAGCACACCGGCTCGTTCAAGTTCCGCGGCGCCAGCTTCGCGGTATCCCGACTGCCCGAGGGCACGCGCGCGGTTGCGACCCATTCGTCGGGCAATCACGGCGCGGCGCTGGCCGCCGCCGCGCGCGACCGCGGCATGCAGGCCTGCGTCGTGATGCCGGAAAACGCCGTCGGCGTCAAGATCGAGGCCGTGCGCGCCAATGGCGGTGAGGTGGTGTTCTGCAAGCCCACCCAGGCCGCGCGCGAAGCCGGACTGGCCGCCCGGGTCGCCGACGGCCACGTCGCCGTGCCGCCCTATGATCACCCCGACATCATCGCCGGCCAGGGCACGGTAGCGCTGGAGCTGCTGGCCCAGGTACCCGATCTCGATGTGATCATCGCGCCGATCGGCGGCGGCGGTCTGTTGGCCGGGATCACTCGCGCGGTGGCCGAGCATACGCCGCAGGTCGAGGTGATCGGCGCCGAACCGGCAGCGGCCGATGACGCGTGGCGCTCGCTGCGCGATGGCAAGCGGGTCGAGAGCCATCAGCCCGACACCATCGCCGACGGCCTGCGCGCGCTGATCGGGGTGCGTAACTTCGAGATCCTGGCCGCCGGCAAGATCGAAATCCTGACCGCCGACGAGTCGGAAATCATCGAATCCATGTTGCTGTTGTGGCGTCACCTCAAGGCCACCGTCGAGCCCTCGGCGGCGCTGCCGCTGGCGGTCATGCGCGCGCAGCCCGAGCGCTTTGCCGGGCGCCGGGTCGGCGTCGTTTTGTCCGGCGGCAATGTCGATCTCGACCCGGTGCGCGTCGCTTTCAATCCCGGAGCGGGCTTATGAGCAGGCGAACCATCTGGCTGATTCGCCACGCCCAGGCCGAGGCTGCCGCGGCCGGCGAGCGCGATCGCGACCGCGCGCTGAGCATCTTCGGCCGGCGCCAGTGCCGGGGACTGCGCGACTGGCTGATCGGCCGACTCGCGGGAAGAAGCATACCGACGATTCTGGTCTCGCCGGCGTTGCGCACCCGCCAGACCGCCGAGGCGCTGTTCGCGACCATATCCGGCGCCGAGGCGGTGATCGAGCCGCGCTTGTGGGAAGCTGGCCGCGAAGACCTGGCCGCCATCCTGGCGGATCGAACCGGTGACCTCGTGCTGGTCGGCCACAACCCCGGGCTGGAGCAGCTCGCCGGCCTACTGGCCGGCAGCTTGCAAGCGATGGGTACGGCCAACGCGCTGGAATTTACCGAAGAACACCCATCCGGATGGCGCCGGACCGCGCGCTTTCAGCCCGAGATCGACTCGATATAGAGCGCGGCCAGCTGCTCGAAGCCACGCTGGTCCTCGGCACTGAAACGCGCGGGCAGCGGGCTGTCGATATCGAGCACGCCGATCACGTCTGTACCGTACACCAGTGGCACGACCACCTCGCTGCGCGAGGCCGCATCGCAGGCAATATGGCCGTCGAAGGCATGCACATCGTCCACCCGCTGGGTGCTGCCGGTGGCCCAGGCGGTGCCGCACACGCCGCGTCCATGCGGAATGCGCACGCAAGCCGGCAAGCCCTGGAACGGGCCAACCACCAGTTCATTACCGGCGACGAAGTAAAACCCGGTCCAGTTCAGATCCGGCACCGTGTGGTGGATCAGCGCCGCCAGGTTGGCCGCGTTGGCGATGCGGTCGTGCTCGCCGTGTAGCAGGCCACGCGCCTGCTCGATCAGCAAATCCCAGGAGGTGAACGGCTGCGGTGCCTCGAAGCTCATTGAGCAACCTCGCGATGCTGAAACATCAGGATGTGATTGTTCGCCGGTAACAGCAACTCGGCCGTTCGCATCAGGCCCACGCGTCCGGCCAGGGCATCGACATCGACCAGGTCGCGCACACCCATGCCCGGATCACGCGCTTGCAGCGAGGCATCGAAGGCGGCGTTGCTGTCGGCGTGGTGGATACCGTCACGTTTGAACGGCCCGTAGAGCAGGAAGCAGCCCGACCCATTCAGCACCCGGGCGACCCCGGAAAACATCGCCTCGACCTCGGGCCAGTGCATGATGTGGGCGGTGTTGGCCGAGAACACCGCATCAAACCTGTCTCCCGGCCACTCACCGGCGACATCCAGCGTCAGCGGGGCCTCGACATTGTCCGGCGAATCGGCAAGACCGGCGTTCAGTGTTTGCAACATGCCCGGATGTTCGCTGGGCTGCCAGCCCCAACCGTGCAGGCGAGCCGCACAGTAACAGGCATGCTGGCCGGTTCCGGAGCCGATTTCCAGCAGCCGACCCGTTGGCGGCAAAGCACGCGCGAGCGCATCGGCGATCGGAACGCGGTTGCGCGCCGCTGCCTCGGAATGAGGGCGATCCGTCATGGCTGAGCATTCCAATGCATCAAAGCAAAGCGGCCCGGAATCCGGGCCGCTGTAGAAGGTCTGCGATCCAACCCAACCGTCTCAATCGATCCGAATCTGGTCGTCGAGGATGGTGGGCGTGACGAAGATCAGGAGTTCGCGCTTTTCGTCGCTGGTCAAACGATTCCGGAACAGGACTCCAAGCACAGGAACATCACCCAGCACAGGTACTTTTCGGGTATCGAAGTTTCGCTCTTCCTGGAAAATCCCGCCGAGCACGACCGTCTGCCCGTTCTCGACGAGAATGCTGGTACCCACCTCGCGTGTATCGATTCCTGGAACAAGACCACCATTACTGGTCGGAAACAGCTCGCCGACCGTATCCTGCTTGACCGCCAGCGCCAGTTGCACGCGATTATCGGGCGTAATCAGCGGCGTGGTGCGCAATTCCAGCACGGCTTCCTTGAACTGAATATTGGTTGCCCCTGAAGACGTCCCCTCCTCGAACGGGATCTCGACACCCTGCTGGATGAAGGCTTCGGTACCGTTGGCCGTAATCACGCGCGGCGTTGAAATCACTTCCCCGTCGCCCTGGGCTTCGAGCGCGGACAATTCAAGATCAAGCAGGTAGTTGCTGGTCAGGAAACTGACTGCAAAAGCGCCGGCCGGATTAGCAACCGGCAGGTTGACATTGAGTCGGTCCTGCAGCGAGGGCACCAGAATTCCGGCGCCTGAAACATCCACCGTTCCACCATCCCCCGGATCTGCGTCCGGCAACAGTGTTGGACGCCCGGGACGTTGCCCCAGGAATTGTCGGCGTGCGAGTCCTACGTTACTCATCGCGTCGGTGGCATCATTGGAGCCGGACACCGAAATCAGGTTATTGCCGGCCTGCTGCGAACCCGATACTCCGAAGCGGACACCCAGTTCGTTGTTGAAGGTCGAATTCGCGATAACGATGCGGGATTCGATCAAGACCTGTCGAACGGGCCGGTCCAGTTCGGTAACCAGCTCTCTGACACGCTCGATCTGTTCGGCGGTATCGGTAACCAGCAAGGTATTGGTACGCTGGTCCACGGCAACCGAGCCGCGCTCGGACAGCAAGCCGGCGCCACTGGAACCTTGCACCAGATTTCGAGACGAATCGATCAATTCGCTCAACGCTTCCGCACTGGCATAGCTGACCGGAATCATGACAGTACGCAGCGGCTCGAGCGTCTCGCGTTCGGCGCGGGCACGGAGGATCTGCTGCTCGCGCGCAGCGATTTCGGCGGCCGGTGCAACCCAGCGCACATTGCCGGATTCGCGCATCGACAGGTTGCGGGTCTCGAGCACGATGTTCAGCGCCTGGTCCCAGGGCACGTTGGTCAGCCGCAGCGTCAGATTGCCAGACACCGTGTCAGACACGACGATATTCAGATCTGAAATATCGGCGATCAACTGCAGCACCGATCGCACCGGGATATCCTGAAAATTCAGCGTAATGCGCTCACCGGAGTACTCGCGTTCCTGGAAGAACTCCAGTTCACGCGCCATGCGCGGTTCGACCGTGGGTCGCGTGACCTCGATCACCAGTTGCTCGCCGCTCTGGTAGGCGACCTGCTCGTAGGCACCGGCGATATCGATGTTCAGACGGGTGTTGCCGCCACGCGCTTCCGGCGTGATGGTCTGCACCGGTGTTGCGAAATCGGTGACATCGAGCTGTTGCATCAGCCGCTCGGGCAGGCGCGTGTCGAACAGGTCGACTCGCAGTACCGAGGCGCGCTCGTCCACCGACAGGTTGACGCCCGGGCTATCCAGCGCAATGGTGACACGGCTTTGACCTTCAGGCCCACGCCGGAAGTCGATGCCCTGGATCTCGAACCGGTTCGCGGCACCGGAGCTGGCCAGGCTGCGACCGCGGGCTTCTACATCCAGTATCACTTGATTGCCCTGAACGTCGAGCTGGTAGCCGGTCTGCCGGACCAGGTCGATGACCAGGCGCGTGCGACCACCGGCGGCCAGTGCCATGTAGGAACGCACCGGGCCAACACCGATCTGGACCGGACTGGACGGCACGGAGGTGCCGGTATCCGGGAGTTCAAGCACGATGCGCGGCGGCTGGGCGGTGGTGAAGATGCGCGGCTCGGTCGGCGCACCGTCGGTCGACAGGATGAAGCGCAGTTGCTCGCCTTCATCGCTGAAACGCACTTCGGTGACATTGGCCGCGCCGGCCGTAGCGGCCCACAACCACAACATGCCGGCGGCCAGCGAAGCCAGGGCCGTCTTGCTGCGTTTCATCATGATTCTCCCTGTTGATTGACCGGCTGCGTCACCATTCCGGTTGCCATATCCGGCAGTCATTCGATGCAATTTGCTGTTCATGATTCCGACTCCGCTAGCCGCGCTGATCATCCGGCAGCGCGATGCGCGCTTCGCGCTCCATCCAGCCACCGCTGCCATTGGGTACCAGTTCCATCACCTCGATGGCAACCGGCGTGATTCTCAGAATGCGGCCATGGTTCTGGCCCAGGTAATTGCCCTCGCGCACCCTGTGGATGGTGCCGTCGACATCGGCCACCAGCGCGTAGTTACGCTCCTGGTATTCGATCGATCCGACCATGTCGAGCGCATCGAGCGCAAAGCGCTCGAGGAACTCGCGCCGACGATTCGGATCCGGGCGCGGCCCGTCAGCACTGGAGGCCATGGCCGGGTCATCGCCTGGCCGCATGCGCGAGAACGGGTCGCGCACGTCGTAGGCGGCGTAGATAAAGGTTTCAGGCGCGGCAATCTCGGGCAGCGGATCAACCGGGGCCGGCGGCCGCGCCAGCACCTCGTTGACGTATTGCTCCAGGTCGCGCTTGTCGCCAGCACAACCGACCAGCAGCAGGCACGCAGTAATCAGGGTCAAAACCATCGGCAGGGTTTTCATGGCTCAACCCTCCTCCAGCAACGGGTTCTCGGAATCATCGAGGTAGCGGTAGGTGGTGACCGTTCCCTCCATCCGCAGCACACCGGGCCGGCCGTCGACCGGCTCCAGCGAAATATCGCGCATGGTCAGGATCACGACCCGCGCCAGCGACGCCACCCCGCTGACGAAGCTGCCAAACTGGTGGTACTGACCGGTCATGCGGATTGCGATCGGCTGCTCGGCATAGAAGTCCCGGATCACCTCGGTGCGCGGCTCGAACAGTTCGCTTTCGATACCGGACGCCAGCGCGGTCTGGGAGATATCGACCAGCAGGTCGGGCATTTCCGTCTTGCTCGGCAGCTGCCGCAGCAAGCTCTGCAGCATCGCACGCATATCCTCGAGCTGTTGGCGCAACACATCCAGCGAAGCAGCCTTGCGCTGTTTCTGCTCGAATTCCTGCCGCAGCTGCTGTTCCTGGCGCTCGCGGCTGGCCAGGTCTTCGCGCTGGTCCTTGATCACGAACCAGAACCCCGCCGCCATGATGATCAGCGCCAGTGTGATCAGCAGGAACGCTTTGGCGCCGGCCGAGGCGCTGCCGAGGTCATTGAAATCGAGATCGCGGATTTCCTGAAGGTTCATGCCGACTCTCCAGTGTCAATGTCCTGCGTCTCGGGTCGGGTACCGACCTTCGCCACGATCGAGAATCCATAAGGCATCTGGGCGTCGGTTTCGGCCGCCTCGATCTCGATGATGCGCAGCCTCGGATCGTGCAGGACACTGCTTGCCTCGAGATTGCGCAGGTAGGTCGACACCACCGTCTCCGACTGCGTGGTCCCGGTAATAGTAATTTCGTCGCCAACCTGACGCGCATTGATCAGCCGCATACCGCTGGGCACCGTGCGCGCGAGTTGATCGAACAATCGCACCATCAGCGAACGATTGCCCTGCAGGTCCTCGATCACACGCTTGCGCTGCAACAAGCGTTCCCGCGCCTCTTCAACCTTGTCGATTTCCTTGATCTGGTTGTCAAGCTTGGTGATTTCGGACTGCAGGTAGGCGTTGCGCTCGTTCTGATGGGCGATCTGACCCTGGTAAAAGCGCTGAACCCCGAACACGGCCCCGGCCGCAACGATGCCGGCCAGCACCATCAGCATGACGAAATTCCGCTGAGCTTCGCGGCGCCGCTCGTCGCGCCAGGGCAACAGGTTGATCTTGCTCATGGCTCCAGTCCCCGCAATGCCAGGCCGCAGGCGGTCATCAACCCGGGCCGCGACGCCTCCAGCAACGCCTTGCCGACCCGCGCGCCGACCTCCGCATGCGCCAATGGATCGGCGCGCATGGCATTCATGCCCAACTCGCCGGCCACGGCCTCAACCAGCCCCGGTACCTGGGCTGAACCACCCCCGATGTAGAGCGTGTTGATGCGGGCGTAATCGCGGCTGGAGGAGAAGAACTGCAAGGCTCGTCCGATCTGCTGGATCACGCTCTGCCGGAACGGCTCGAGCACCTCGTCCTCGAACCCGGCCGGCGGCTCCTCGTCCCGCCGCCAGAACTGTGCCTGCTCGACATCCAGCCCATAGCGACGCATCGATTCCTCGGTCAGCTCACGACCGCCGAAGGGATGGTCGCGGTAGTAGATCGAACGACCGCCGCGCATAACGTTGAGCGAAGAGCGGACATCGCCGAGATCAAGAACCGCAATCACCGATGACTCGGGAATGGACTCGCGCTTGCGCACCAGATCGAAGGCGTTGACGATCGCCAGCGCCTCGACATCGACCACCCGCACCGTCAAGCCCGCCATCTCGGCAACCGCCTGACGTGCTTCGATATTTTCGGTCTTGGACGCGGCCAGCAGGACCTCGTTGACATCGGCGTTGCGCGGCGACGGGCCCAGCAGTTCGAAGTCCAGGCTGACCTCGTCGCGCGGGTACGGAACGTACTGGCCGGCCTCGATCTCGATCTGGCCCTCGATCTCGTCCTCGCCGAGATCGGCGGGCAGGTGAATCAGGCGCGTGATCACGGCCGAACCGGACACCGCCATCGCGCAATGCCGGGCGCGGGTGCCGCTGCGCTTGACCGCATTGCCGATCGCCGCGCCAACGGCCTCAACATCGTTGATGTTGTGCTCGGCGAACGCACCTTCGGGCAAGGGCTCGACGGCCAGATGCTCGATGCGCAGCGCCGAACCGGCCTGAGCCAGCTGCAGCAGCTTGACGCTGCTGGTGCCGATATCGATCCCGACCGTCGGCGGCGCGGAACGTTTGAAGAGGCTCAAAGGAATTCCCCGTTGTTGAACAGCAGCACCCCGAAGACCGGGACCCACACCCCGAGGGCCAACTGCCGGACCGCGAATTCCGCCTTGCCACCCTGCATCATGCTGCCCTCCCGCAGTAAGCTTGAACCGAGTCCACGGCTTGCGGATGCCGGAACTTCAGTCTTCAAAGACCATCGTATCCCGAAAACACCGGAAGCTACAATGACTCATGTCACAATCTGACGCCAAATCCGCAATTCCATCGCCAGGTCGATTGTATCGGACCCGACCGCTTCGGGTACAGGTTTAACATATTTCATGGTGCAAATAAAGTCTTTAATAAGGTTTTCCATCCGTTTGTTTTTGTTCGGGATGGTGATCGGCCTCGTGGCCCTGGTCGGACTGTGGCTGTTCATTGCCCCCAGCCTTCCGGATGTCGAGCAGCTGCGCGCGGTGGAATTGCAGGTCCCGCTGAGCATCGTGTCGGCCGATGACAAACTGATTACGACCGTCGGTGAGCAACGCCGCATCCCGCTGACGCTGGACGAAATCCCGCTCACGCTGCGCCAGGCCTTCCTCGCTGCGGAGGATGGCGCCTTCTACCAGCACTTCGGAATCGACTTCGTCGGCACGCTGCGCGGCGTGATCGGCTACGTGCGCTACTTCGGCCAGCGCAGGGTGCCGGGTGGCAGCACGATTACCCAGCAGGTCGCACGCCGGTTCTTCCTGAGCAACGAGTTCTCGGTGCTGCGCAAGGTGCGCGAGATCTTCCTGGCGGTGAAGATCGAGCGCGAGCTGGAAAAGGACGAGATCCTCGAGCTCTACCTGAACAAGGAGTTCCTTGGCCACCGCGCCTATGGCGTCGGTGCGGCCGCACGCATCTACTACGGCAAGACCGTCGACGAGCTGACATTGGCCGAGATGGCGATGATCGCCGGCCTGCCGCAACGGCCCTCGGTGGTCAACCCGGTCACCAATCCGGAACTGGCGCTGCGCCGGCGCGCCTACGTGCTCGGTCGCATGTTGGCCGAGCGCTTCATTTCCGAGCACGAGTACCGTGACGCGATGGATGCGCCCGACCGGGCGCGCGTTCACGGGCCGCGAATCGAACTCGATGCGCCATGGATTGCCGAAATCGCGCGTCGGCAAGCGGTCGAACGATTTGGCGCAGAGCGCGCCTATACCCGTGGTTATCGCATCGTGACCACCATCGACAGCCGTCTGCAACAGGCGGCACGGCAGGCCATTCGCGATGGGCTCGATGCCTACGACCGCCGTCACGGCTGGCGCGGCGCCGAGCGCGCGCATGAAGATCCGACAGCTGTCGACGCGATCGACGTCGAATCGGCCCGCGATCAGCTGGCCGACGCGCGTGTGATCGGCGACCTGCATCCGGCCATCGTGCTGGAAAGTGATACCGAACGCGCGCGGGTGCTGCTGAACGACACCGGACCGGTGGAAATCACGCTCGAGCAAATCGACTGGGCGCGCCCGTTCCTGACCCGCGACACCCGCGGGGCCCGACCCGAACGGGTCGATGAAGTGCTTCGAGGGGGCGAACTGGTTCGCTTGCGCCATGTTGACGGTGCCTGGCGACTGGCCCAGGTGCCCGCAGCCGAGGCTGCTCTGGTCTCGCTGCGCGCCGACGACGGCGCGGTGTTGGCACTGGTCGGCGGACTGGATTTCGCCGTCAACCAGTTCAATCGCGCCACCCAGAGCCAGCGCCAGCCCGGATCGGCATTCAAGCCGTTCGTGTATTCGGCCGCGCTCGCCAACGGCTACACGCCGGCCAGCCGCGTCAATGATGCTCCGATCGTGTTCGATGACCCATCGCAGGAACGCGCCTGGAAACCGCAGAACTTTAGCGAGCGTTTTTTCGGACCGACGCGCTTGCGCGAGGCGATGATTCATTCGCGCAACCTGATCAGCGTGCGGCTGGTGATGGATCTCGGCCTCGATCCGGTGATCGATTACGTCACACGTTTCGGCTTCCGACGCGCCGACATTCCGCGCGGACCGTCGATGGCGCTGGGCTCAGCGTCGATTACGCCGCTGGACCTGGCGGTGGCCTACACCGCGTTTGCCAACGGCGGTTTCAAGGTCGAACCGCGCTTCATCCACGCCATCATCGACGACCAGGGCCGCGAGCTGCCGCTGGATCCGTGGCTGCTAGTATGCGCCGACTGCGCTCCGATCGAGCGCCGCGAATCGAGCACGCCAACGCCCGAAATGCCGACCGGGCTGCGCGAGCTGGCACTGGACACCGATCCGGCTGCCGGCATCGAACCGCCGGCAGCAACTGGCGATGATTCAGACATGCTCGTGGGTCCACCGATCCCGCACTACGCACCGCGTATCGTCGATGCCGGCAACACCTGGCTGATCCGCTCGATGATGCGCGATGTGGTTCGCCAGGGCACCGGTCGGCGCGCGCTGGCACTGGGCCGGGGCGACCTGGCCGGCAAGACCGGCACCACCAACGACCAGCGCGATACCTGGTTTGCCGGCTTCAACGACCGTCTGGTGACCACCGTATGGGTTGGCATGGACAGCTTCGAGCCACTCGGCCAGTGGGAGCAGGGCGGACGCACCGCGTTGCCGATCTGGGTCGATTTCATGCGCGTGGCACTCGACGGTATGCCGGAGACCGCCGACCCGATGCCCAACGGTATCGTCGAGGCGCGCATCGACCCGGAAACCGGCGAGCGCGTCCGGCCTGGCACGCCGGGTTCGGTGCGCGAATGGTTTCCGGCCGAGTCACTGCCGCCGATGCGCGATGCCGAGCGAGCGCCCGACGACGAGCGCGAAATCGACCCCTACTCGATCTTCTGATTCTCCGAGGACTCGAACCGATGCCTCAGTCCACCGCCCGTCTAAACGACCGCCTGCGCCGCCAGGTGGCCGCTGAAGCCGCGCGCATTCTGGCCACCGAGGGCCAGCGAAATTACGGCAGCGCCAAGAACAAGGCGGCCACCCGGCTCGGAGTTCGGGACCGTGCCGCGCTGCCGAGCAACCGCGAAATCGAAGACGAGCTCAAGCGCTACCAGGCGCTATACGGCGGCGACGAACACGGCCAGATCCTCACCGCGCTGCGCGAGGCAGCGGTCGAGGCGATGGAGTTCTTTCAGCGCTTCCGGCCGCGGCTGGTCGGGCCGGTGCTGGAAGGCACCGCCGATAACCACTCGCGCATCTCGCTGCATCTTTTCTGCGACACGCCCGAAGAAGTCGTTTCATTTCTGCACCAGCAACGCATCGCGTTCGAGCAGGAAACACGCCGCATCCGCGACCATGACGGTGGCGCGCGGACACTGGAACTGCTCGTGATCGAAGCCGGCGGCCAGTGCTTCGAACTGGCCTTGATGATCGGCCCCGGTGGCCGTGCGGCACCGCCGGACCCGGTGCGCGGCACGCCGCAACGGCGTGCCGGCATCGACGAAGTACGGCGGCTGGCCGCCGGGCAGGATTATTATTAACGGTCATGGGGCCGGTTGCGCCACCCCGGAGAATGAAAGATGCTTAGCGCGGGAGCCGGCGGGCTGGAGG
>JAVVDV010000028.1:0-35619 GCA_032251355.1 Wenzhouxiangellaceae bacterium | reverse complement strand
CTGGCCGACCGCCACGACGAGGTGCTGGCGGTCTACCGCGAGCGCTTCCGCGACCTGGCGGGGCTGGAGGCAGCGTTCGGCGCCAACCTCGAAAGCCGGGAACTGATACCGATCGCCGCCGCCCAGCGCGCGCTCGGCCAGGACGAGGCGCTGGCCGAAACCCTCGCGCACTGGGGCCAGCGGCTGGCCTTCCTGCGCGAGCAGGGCTACGCCGTTTCCTCTTTCCGCGCCGCCGAGGCCGCCCACCTCGCCCTTTCCGGCGAGCGCCAGGCCGCCCTCGGCGCACTGACCGACGCCATCGACCTCGGCTACCGCGACCCGCTGCTGGCTCGCGCCCCGGCCTTCGCCGAACTCGCCGACGACCCCGACTTCCAGGCCCAGGTCGAACGCATGATCGAATTGATCAACGTCGAGCGCGCCAAGCTCGGTATGGAGCCGTTGCCGTGAGGTTAGATTTCACCGAAGCTCAACATTACATTTGAACGAGCGGAATGCAGAAAACCTCTGCCGTGACGGATCGACTCGAAATTGCACGATGCGTTGGCGGGATGTCCTGTGGTGCTGCTTTCCGGTCTGCGCGCTTTGCTCATTGCCGCTATTCGAACCCGTCGGCGAAAATCACTTCCGGCACGAACTGGTCGGCGATCGAAAGCGCGGCGTCGGCCTGGCACAGGCCGTAGCCGGTGTCATCGTCCACGCCGGGCTGCTCCTCGTCCATGTCGATGGCCGAGGCCTGCAGGGCCGAGTAGACGCCGAGATTGGTCAGCGTGGGTTCGGCTTCCAGCAATAGCGCGGCGATCGCCGCAGCATGCGGCGCGGCCGCGGAGGTGCCGAAGAAATTGGGGAAGCCGTCGCTTTCCGGATCATTGCTGCCGAAGAAAAACGTCGTGTTGACACCGTCGATGCAGACGATTTCGGGCTTCTGCAGCACGACTTCGATCCGTTTGCCGGACTCATCGAACAGCAGCGGCGTTGGACCGGCGGAGGAGAAGAAGTTGAGCAGCGGCGGGTCCTGGCCGAAAGCCGGGGTATTGAAGTAGGCTGCCGCGCCCACGGCCATTGCTCCTGCGGCATTGGGATGTCCGAAGATCGTACTGCTGTTGGTGTCGAAATCCAGGATCTCCACGCCGTTGCTCCAGATCCCGTATTTGATCAGCCCCGGCGGCGGCCCGTCGAACAATTCGATCGAAACGTTCACCACCATGGGATTAGACAATGGATTGGTCCAGACCAGGAACTCGACCGGGTCGTTGCCGACATTGAAATCCTGCGACAGCGCGAGCAGCTTTCCGTCCTGTTCGGACAGGAAAATGTCGAGGTCGCTGGCGCTGCCCGGCGCTCCACTGACGCTGAAGTACGGTTGGTCCCACTGCAGGGTCAGCAGCAGGGTTGCACCGGCCCCGACCTCGATGCGCTGGGACGTCACGCCTTCGGCGAAGGCATGGCGCTCCCCGTTGGTGCCAAATGCTGCGCTTGGCTTGAAAGCATTTTCGTAGGAATTCCGACCCGAGTTGCCGGCGGCCGAAAAATAGCTCACCCCTTGTGCGGCAACCTCGTTGACGGCCTGGGCGATCACACCGTTCTGGAACATTGGCTGGGTCAGGTAGCCGACATCGTCGACGATGATGTCGGCACCGGCATCGGCCAGTTCGCGGATGCCGTTGGCAAAGTCCGCTGCCCCGTCAAAGGCGGTGCGGAAGGCCTGGTTGGCACCCGGCGCGAGATCGTGGATGATCTGCATCATCGCGCGGCCCTCGTCGATGGCGCCGCGGCAATCGCTGATCTCGCCGACCACGGTAATGCCCTCGGGAAGATCGCCGCTGACCACGTCGCCGGCCGCGCCATCAAGGCAATCGAAACTGTCCGACAGCGTGCCGATCAGGATTCCGGAGCCGTCGACGCCGAAGGTTGCCCGGGCCAGGTCGGCACGGCTGGCTTGATCGCCCTGCGAAGTGACAAGGCCTGCGCGCGTGATTGCGATGGCCGGGCGTGCGTAGCGCAAATCCGGCAGCCGTGCCAGCTCATCAAGTTGCGCGATCGGAAAGCGGCCGCTGACCAGATAGCCGGAGCGCGCGCCGCGCTGCAGGCCGAGTGCGTTCATGCGCGCCAGCAGATCGCTGGCATCGGTCGCGGCGATCGCCTCGATCAGCACTCGGCCGTTGCCGACCGTGTAGACCGGTTCGGTGGCGGTGAAGCTCTGCGCCGATCGTCCGCGCGCGATGTGGTTGACAAACGCGGTCTGAATCTCTTGCAGGGCAGGGTTGAGTCGCGCCTGACTTCTGGTCTCTGCCAGGGCCGCTTTGGTGCCGGCAGACGGCTCGCCCGTCTGCGCGAATCCGGCTCCGCCGATGGCGACGAGCAAGCCGGCGAGGATGAGCAAAAGGCCGGCGGCACGGGGCGATCGACCAGCAATGGGGAAACAAGTGCGGCGGTTCATGGCGAGCTCCTGGCGTGGTCTCGGGACCCGGCAGGGTGGGCTCGATGAGTACCGATGCGGACCGGTCAAATCGCCAAGACTGCGAGGACCCTCAGTGTACTGCGCCGCGACACGCCTGTCAGGCCGGTTCCTCCCGAACCCACGCGCCGAGTTGTTGCAGCAACCGCGTCAGCAGCGCCTCGAACGCAGCGTTGACGGCAGCGGCGTCCGCGCCGCTCAGGGCCTGGCGCTCGGAGATCAGGGTGCTGCGAGACAGCTCGTAGCGCGGGGCGAGATAGAGGCGGGCGTCGAGTTCGATGACAGCCGTCAACGCCGCGCCGGCTTGTTCGAGCTCGAAGCGCCGAAGGTCGATCGCCAGCAGGCGATCGCCGCCGCCACCGCCGGCCTGGATCTCGGCGGCGAGATTGCGGTCGCGCGCGTGACGCAGGAGCAGCGTGCGCAGCAGTTCCGGACTGGGTGCGACCCAGCGGGCGCTGGCGTAGTTCTGCAGGCGACCGTCCGCGGTACGCACCAGCACACGGTTGGAGTCGCGCACCGGATCGGTGACCGGGCGAGCGACGTCCAGCGTCCAGTCGACTGCCTCGGCAAACGGCGCGCCGCCGCTCGGGCGCGGATCCAGCGTCTGCACCGGCGCGGCCTCGGGCAAGAGTGAACAGGCCGACAGCAGGGCCGCGACGATCAGGGAAACAACGACGGGGCCGAAGCCGGGTGTGGATTTCATTGCGGGTACTCCTCAAGCTGTTCGCCGCCGAACAGGAATTGCGACGGGTTGGCCTCGATGCGCCGGACCAGTTGCGACAGGTCGCGCAGCAGCGAACGCAGTTCTTCGACACCGGCGTTGACGTTGCGCAGGCCTCGGTTGCCCATGTTCATCAGCGACTGCTGGTTACGGCCGACGATGGCGTCGATGCGACCGGTGATCGAGGCCATGTTGGCGAGGGTCTGGTTGAGCTGGTCGCGCAGTTCCGGCAACGGCTCGACCAGCTCGCGGTCGAGCCCGGCGATGAAGCCTTCAAAGGTCGCACCGGCGCGGCGCAGCTCGGCAAGCAGTTCCGGCAGGCTTTCGCCGGTTTCGGCGCCGGCAGTGAGCAGGCGGTTGAGTGGGCCTTCGGGATCGGCCAGTTGCGCGGTCAGTCGTTCGGTCGCTTCCAGCGCGCCACTGACGCGCTCGACGTTATCGCCGCTGAACATGCGATCGAGTCGTTCGACCACGCGATTGGCAGTGACCACGATGCCCTCGGACGATTCCAGCAGCCGCGCCAGCGGCGATTCCTGACTCTGAATACGCGCCAGGCCGCGCCCCTCGGGCTGCAGCAGGCCGCTGCTGGGCGTACCACCGCGCAGCTGCACAGCGGCGGTGCCGGTCAGACCGGTCAGGCGTAACGTGGCGACCGCGTCGCGGTAGATCGGTACGCTGGCGTCGATCTCGACCCGCGCCAGCACCTCGCGCACGTCTTCCGGGTTGAGCTTGAGTTCGAGTACGCGGCCGACGTTGACGCCGTTGTAGAGCACCGGGCTGCCGCGCGACAGGCCGATGACCGATTCGGTGAACAGCACTTCGTACTCGTTCCAGGCCTGGTCGAGCGCAAAGCGCGTTGCGAACAGGCCGAACAGCACCGCGGCAATCGCGACGATGAAGGTGAACGCGCCGATGATGACGTAGCTGGCTCGGGTTTCCATACCGTCTCACTCCTCGCCGCGGGCCGCACGCGCCCGCGGTCCATGAAAATACTCGCGAATCCACGCGTGGTCCAGTTGTTCGATCTCGGCGATCGGCGCGGTGGCGATCACCTTTCGGTCGGCCAGCACCGCGATGCGGTCGCAGATCGCGTACAGCGTGTCGAGATCGTGCGTGATCAGAAACACGCTCAAGCCCAACGCCTGCTGCAAGGTGCGCAACAGGCGATCGAATTCGGCCGCGCCGATCGGGTCCAGACCCGCGGTGGGCTCGTCCAGAAACAGCAACTCCGGTTCCAGCGCCAGCGCGCGCGCCAGTGCCACGCGCTTGCGCATGCCGCCCGACAGCTCCGACGGCATCTTGGCACAGGCAGAGTCCGACAGGCCGGCGAGCTGGATCTTCGAGCGCGCCAGATCGCGTCGAAGCTGTACCGACAGCTCCGGGCGATGCGACTTCAGTGGCAGCTCGAGGTTTTCCAGCACGGTCAGTGACGAAAACAGCGCACCGTCCTGGAACAGCACACCGGCGTGCTGGGCCATGAACGCGCGCATGTCCTCGACATCCGACATTTCATGGCCGAACAGTTCGATGCGACCGGCGGTCGGCTGCATCAGGCCAAGAATCGAGCGCATCAGCACCGATTTGCCGGTACCCGAGCCACCGACGATGCCGAGGATCTCGCCGCGCTCCAGGTCCAGGTCAAGCTGGTCATGGATGCGATCGTTTCCGAACTGGTTGACCAGTCCGCGCACACGGATCACGCTCTCGGTTGCCGCGCTCACCAGCCGATCTCCATGAAGTACACCGCCGCGAACGCATCGAGCACGATCACCATGGTCAGGCTGCGCACCACCGCGATGGTGGTGTGTTCGCCGACCGACTGCGCCGTGCCGGACACGCGCAGTCCCTCGAGACAGCCGATCAGTGCGATCACCACGGCGAAGATCGGCGCCTTGATCATCCCGACCAGGTAGTGCTGCAGCGTCAGCGTCTGCTGGACACGCTCGACGAACATCGAAAACGGTACGTCCAGCGACATCTTCGCCACCACCAGGCCGCCGAGCAGCCCGGCCAGCGTGGCAATGAAGGTCAGCAGCGGCAGCGTGATGATCAGCGCGATCAGGCGCGGCAGGACCAGCAGCTCGATCTCGTCGAGTCCCAGCGTGCGGATGGCGTCGATTTCCTCGCGCGACTTCATCATGCCGATCTGGGCGCAGAACGCACTCGCGGTTCGGCCGGCGAGCAGGATTGCGGTCAGCAACACGCCAAACTCGCGCACGAAGGCAAACGCGACCAGGTCGACGACGAACAGTTCGGCACCGAAATCGCTCAGGATGGTCGCGCCCAGAAACGCCATCACCGCGCCGACCAGGCTGGCCAGCAACACCAGCAGCGGCGCCGCATCCAACCCGGTCTGCTCCATATGGTGAACGGTTGCGGTCAGGCGCAGGCGCTTCGGGTGCCGTATCGTTCGGCCCAATCGATGCAGCGTCAGGCCGAGGAACGACAGCAACTCGCGCGTGGCGTCGGCCACTTCCATCACCGAACGGCCGATGCGCTCGAACATGCGTTCCCAGGCCGGCGGACAGAACGGCTCCGGTGCCGGCGATTCATCGCAGGAACGCTGCACGGTTTCGTACAGTTTCTGCCATTCATGCGCAAGCCCGCTGTCGGCGACCGCGATGTGCTGCTTCGACAGCAGCCGCTCCAGCAGCAGTGCGCCGGAAGCGTCGAGCCGGGTAATGCCACTGGCGTCGAGGGCCTGCAGTTCGCCGGCCGCCGCGATCCGGCGTTCCAGCGCGCCGGCGTGCGCCAGTGTCCATTCACCCGCCAGTCGCGCGCTCTCGCCGCTGATCGTCAGGAACGGGCTGTGCTCCGGCCGAGCGTCGGAGTCGCGCATTTCGGGTTGGGAATGGTGGCGATTGACCATGCGCGCAAGCTTACCCGAGACGCGTCGCTGTGCCGCCACCGTGATGCGTCCAGACAGCCGATACGCGGCGCAGCAGGTGCTTGAGCAGACTCAGGCGGCTGCGCGGCTGCGCGGCTGCGCGGCTGCGTGCTCCTGCGCGTCTTCGTTGCCTTGTAACTTGTTCTGGACAAGCGGGTCAATGCAGAGGTACAATGGAAGGCTGACCCAAAACAAGCAGACTCGCAGCGTGCCTGAGGCACGAAACAAGCGCGATCGCGAATAGCCGCGTGATCGCCGCTGCGGTGTCGGCATCCAACGAAGAAGGAGTACACCATGCCGAAGATGAAGTCCAACCGCGGGGCCGCGAAGCGGTTCCGGGCCACGGGCAGTGGGCGCATCAAGCGCAAGCACGCGTTCCACAGCCACATCCTGACCAAGAAGGACACCAAGCGCAAGCGTCGCCTGCGTTCGACCTCGCTCGTCGCCAAGGCCGATGAGAAGGCGATCCGCAAGATGCTACCGAAGCTGTAAGTCCGGACCAATCAGGAGAAACGAATCATGGCAAGAGTCAAGCGTGGAGTCATCGCCCGTCGTCGTCACCGCAAGGTGCTCAGCCGGGCCAAGGGATATTATGGCGCGCGTCGCAAGGTGTTTCGCGTTGCCAAGCAGGCGGTCATCAAGGCCGGTCAGTACGCCTACCGCGACCGTCGTCAGCGCAAGCGCGATTTCCGTTCGCTGTGGATCCAGCGCATCAATGCTGCGGCGCGCGAGCATGGCCTGTCCTACAGCCGCTTCATCAACGGGCTGAAGAAGGCCGAGATCGGCATCGATCGCAAGATGCTGGCCGAGCTGGCCGTCAACGACAAGGTCGCGTTCAAGGCGCTGGCCGAGAAAGCCCAGGCCCAGCTGGGCTGAGCGGGCCGCCAGCCATGGCCGGCCCCGACCTGAATGCAATGCGCGATGCCGCGTTGGCCGAATTGGCCGGCGCGGTGTCTGTGCGCGCGCTCGATGAGGTGCGCGTGGCGTGGCTGGGCAAGAAGGGTCGACTGACCGCCGAGCTCAAGCAGCTCGGGCAGTTGCCGCCCGAGCAACGGCGCGCGGCCGGGCAGGCGGTCAACGAACTCAAGCGCGAGCTGGCCGAGGCGCTGGAGATGCGCAAGGCCGAGCTGGCGCGTGCCGAGCTCGATGCAAGGCTGGCCGCCGAGACCGTCGATGTCACTCTGCCCGGTCGGCTGGTCGATGCCGGTGGACCGCATCCGGTCACGCGCGCGATGGAGCGCATCCTCGAGATTTTCCGCGGCTTCGGCTTTGCTGTGGCCACCGGGCCCGAGGTCGAGGACGACTACCACAACTTCGAGGCGCTGAACTTTCCGCCCCACCATCCGGCGCGGGCGATGCACGACACTTTCTACCTGCCCGATGGCCGGCTGCTGCGCACGCACACCTCGCCGGTGCAGATCCGGGTCATGAAAGAGCAACCGCCGCCGGTGCGCATCGTCGCGCCGGGCCGGGTGTTCCGATCCGACTCCGACCAGACCCACACGCCGCAGTTTCATCAGGTCGAGGGGCTGCTGGTCGACGAGGGCGTGACCTTTGCCGACCTCAAGGGCATGCTCGCGGCGTTCGTCAACGCATTCTTCGAAGACGAGCTGGAGATGCGGCTGCGGCCCTCGTATTTCCCGTTCACCGAACCGTCGGCCGAGGTCGACATTCGCTGGCGCAACGCCGACGGCTCGCCGGGGCGCTGGCTGGAAGTGCTGGGTTGCGGCATGGTGCATCCGAATGTGCTGGAGAACTGCGGCATCGATTCCGAGCGCTACACCGGCTACGCGTGGGGGCTGGGGGTAGAGCGCTTTGCCATGCTGCGCTACCGCGTCGACGACCTGCGGATGTTCTTCGACAACGATCTGCGGTTCCTGGCCCAGTTCCGCTGAGGCGGGAGCGGTCATGCACAAGGCGAGGGGACAGCAATGCAACTGAGTTTCAACTGGCTGCGGCGATGGGTGCCCGGATCGGGCGATGCCGAGGCCGTGGCCGAGCGCCTGACCGGAGCCGGTCTGGAGGTCGATTCCCTGACCGCGCTGGGCGAGGCGCTGGACGGCGTGGTCGTCGGCGAGATCGTGGCTTGTGAGCCGCATCCGAATGCCGACCGGCTGCGTGTGTGCACGGTTCAGACCGGTGCCGATCGCGCCTTGACCATCGTCTGCGGCGCGCCCAATGCCCGGGTCGGGCTGAAGGCACCGCTGGCGACGATCGGATCGACCTTGCCCAATGGCCTGACGATCAAGGCCGCCAAACTGCGCGGTGTTGCCTCGGAGGGCATGCTGTGTTCGTCGCCCGAACTGGGGCTGGGTGACGATGCCGCCGGCCTGATGGAGCTGGACCCCGGGTTTGCCGCCGGCACACCGCTGGCCGCAGCACTGGGGCTGCCCGACCATCTGATCGAGATCGATCTGACCCCGAACCGGGCCGATTGTCTTTCCGTGCGTGGAATCGCGCGCGAACTGGCCGCGCTGGAAGGCGCTGTCGTGCAGGAACCGGCCATCGATCCGGTTCCAGCGCTGATCGACGATGCGCCCTCGATCGAGCTGCTGGCCCCCGAAGACTGCCCGCGCTACGTCGGTCGCGTCATCGACGGCATCGACCCGAACGCCACCACCCCGGCCTGGATGGTCGAACGGCTGGAACGTTCAGGCCTGCGCAGCCGCGGCCCGGGCGTGGATGTGACCAATTACGTGCTGCTCGAGCTCGGTCAGCCGATGCATGCGTTCGACGCGGCCACGCTCAGCGGCGGCATCCGCGTGCGCCGCGCCGGACCCGGCGATTTGATCACGCTGCTCGACGGCCAGACGGTCGAGCCCGATGACGACCTGCTGTTGATCTGCGATCACGACAAGCCGGTGGCGCTGGCCGGCATCATGGGCGGGGCGGATACTGCCGTGTCCGACGGCACCACGCGCATCCTGCTCGAATCGGCCTGGTTCAGGCCGGCGACCATCATGGGCAAGGGCCGGCGCTACGGTCTGGCGACCGATTCGGCGCATCGCTTCGAGCGCGGCGTTGATCCGCAACTGCAGCGCGAGGCGATCGAGCGGGCCACGGCGCTGATGCTCGAGATCGCCGGTGGTCGGCCCGGGCCGGTGGTCGAGCAGAGCGTGCCCGCGCACCTGCCGCGGCGCGAGGCGGTGGAACTGCGCGTGACGCGCGTCAACCATGTGCTCGGCACGGCGCTGTCAGCCGACGAGGTGCGCGCATTGCTCGAGCGGCTGGGCATGCAGGTTACCGGTGCGGGCGAGCCGTTTTCGGTGATCGCGCCGAGCGCGCGCGTCGACATCGCCGTCGAGATCGACCTGGTCGAGGAAATCGCCCGCCTGGTCGGCTATGACCGGTTACCGTCGCGCAGTCCACGCGGTCGACTGCGGGCCATCGTCCAGCCCGAGCGCGAGGCGGCCATGCCGGTGCTGCGGCACAGCTTGCAGGCACGCGGCTTCCACGAGATCATGACCTGGAGCTTCGTCGCCGAGGCGGATCTGGCCGAACTGCAACTGCCGCATCAGGCGCAAGCGCTGGCCAACCCGCTGTCGCGCGACATGGCCGTGCTTCGGACCAGCCTGCTGCCGGGCCTGTTGCGCACCGCGGCGGCCAATCTCAAGCGTCGCCAGCCGCGGCTGAAGCTGTTCGAAACCGGGCACGTGTTTCATGCCGACGCCGAATGGGCCGAGCCGCGCCGGCTGGGTCTGCTGCTGGCCGGCCAGCGTCTTCCTGAGCACTGGGATGCGCCGAGTGCCTGCTTCGATTTCCACGATCTGCGCGGTGAAATCGAGCATCTGGCCGTGTGCCTGGGGCATGCGCCCGGGGCGGTGGTGTTCGAGCGCACCGAGCAGCCGTGGCTGCATCCGGGCCAGGCCGCGCGTGTGCTGCTGAACGGCGAGCAGCTGGGTACGGCCGGCCGCCTGCATCCGGCGCTGGTCGAGGCCTTCGATCTGCCCGAGGCGCCACTGGTGGCGGAAATCGATTTGGGGTGCCTGCGCGCGCGTTCGCTGCCCGAGTACCGCCCGGTCTCACGCTACCCGGCCGTGCGCCGCGACCTCGCGCTGATCGCACCGGCCGGCGTTGAATCCGGTCGGATTCGCGATGTGGCCGCCGCGGCTGCCGGCGACTTGCTCGAGCGCTGCATTATTTTTGACATTTACCAGGGTGAGGGGATAGACTCATCAGGTAAAAGTGTGGCTATCGGGCTGATTTTGCGTGATGTTTCACGCACCCTGACCGATGAGGAGGTCGACCGCGTGATAGCCGGCGTGGTCGAAGCGCTGCGACAGCACTGTCAGGTGGAATTGAGAGGGTAAGGCGATGACATTGACCAAGGCCGAACTGGCCCGGGCGCTGTATGACGAGGTCGGGCTGAACAAGCGCGAGGCCAAGGAGTTCGTTGACGCGTGGTTTGCAACCATCGCCGAGGCCCTGGAGTCGGGCGAACTGGTCAAGCTGTCGGGCTTCGGCAATTTCCAGTTGCGTGACAAGCGCCAGCGCCCGGGACGCAATCCCAAGACCGGCGAGGAAATTCCGATTACGCCGAGACGCGTGGTCACGTTCAAGCCGGGCCAGAAGTTGCGCGCGAGGGTGGAGGCCTATGCTGGACCCGGGGAGTAATCACGAACTACCGCCGATTCCGGCCAAGCGCTACTTCACCATCGGTGAGGTCAGTGAGCTGTGCGCGGTCAAGCCCCACGTGTTGCGCTACTGGGAGCAGGAATTTCCGCAGCTAAAACCCGTCAAGCGCCGCGGCAACCGCCGCTACTACCAGCGCCACGACGTGCTGATGGTGCGCCAGATCCGCTCGCTGCTGCACGAACAGGGCTTCACCATCCTCGGTGCCCGCCAGCAACTCGAAGGCGACAGCGTGCGCGACGACGCCAACCTCAGCCGCCAGCTCGCCCGCCAGATGCGCGGCGAACTCGAGGAACTGTTGCGCGTGCTCAGGCGCTGATCAGGGAGCCTCTGAACAATGGTGCACGGGCTCGACGGGGTCTTTGCGGGATGCACAGGTGTGGCTTCGGCGAGCGCGGTTTGGTCATTCCAAATGAGCGAACCGAAACGCGCCGGGGCGCCCGCAAAGGCCCGTCCCGAAAGGGTTTCGCCGGAGAATCCGCATCTCGCAGGCCGCGAACCTCGGCCGTAGCGACGGCTACTGTCGCTCGGTCCGCTGCATACGATCTGCGGATTCTCCGACTGAAACGCGCTCCGTGCAGCATTGTTCAGAGGCTCCCTAGCCTATAATTGACCGTTCAACGCGTCGGAGCGTAGCGCAGCCTGGTAGCGCACCACAATGGGGTTGTGGGGGTCGAGAGTTCGAATCTCTCCGCTCCGACCAATAAAAACAGTAACTTAGAAGCCCGGACTTTCCGGGCTTTTTTTGTTGTGTACCCAATTTGTACCGGATTCGGAAACGAAAAACCCGGCACGGCGGCCGCCAGCTTCGTAGCCCGGGTAAGGCCGAAGGCCGCACCCGGGAGGTTGGGGCTTGGTGTTCAGTCCATCGGCAATCGCCATGGTTCATCCCGGGTGCGCTGCGCTTACCCGGGCTACGGCAGTTGACGTGCCGACGCCTCCGGGACGGAATGGGGCTTTCAGTCGACCCGCTCCATCCGGTCCGAGGCGCCGAGCGAGACGAAGCGGCCGTCGACGGTTTCGAACTCGCGATTGCCCAGGGCCTTGCGTCGGACCTGGTAGACGGTGCGATCGCTGGTGCCGCTGTCGATGACGACCACTTCGATGATCTCGTTGTTCTCGCGCCAGCCGAGGTAACCCAGCGTGCCGGCGGTGATGATCATCAGGCCGGCCAATACATAGCCGGCCAGGGCGACGGTTGACAGGCCGCCGTCGCCGTCATCACCATCCGAATGTGGGCCTCCGGCCGCATCGACCGCCGCGCGGCCGCGCTTCATGCGCGCGATCAGCACCACGATCGCGGCGACCAGCAGGGTGATCAGAAGTTGCTTGGCCATGGCGTCAGAGCATAGCAGTCAGGGCACAGCCGTCGCGACGCGGCACCGGGTTCGCGAGCCGCCGTCGCTGCGAATCGCCGGCTTCGTTCAGCTGGCTTCCAGCCAAGCTTCAGGCGACGGGCAACTGCATACCAGGTGACGGTCGCCGTAGACGTTGTCGATGCGCGCGACGCTGGCGAAGAACTTGCCGGCACGCAGCGACGGCACCGGCCAGCCGGCCTGCTGCCGGGTGTAGGCGTGCGGCCAGTCGTCGGCGGCAAGCTCATCGATGGTGTGCGGGGCCATCTTCAGCGGGTTGTCGGTCGCGTCGAAATCGCCGGCGGCGACGCGATCGATTTCGCCGCGGATCGCGATCATCGCCTCGATGAAGCGATCCAGTTCTTCTTTCGACTCACTTTCGGTCGGTTCGATCATCAGCGTGCCCGGCACCGGCCAGCTCATGGTCGGGGCGTGGAATCCATAGTCGATCAGGCGCTTGGCGACGTCCTCCTCGCTGATGCCGGTGGCCTCCTTGAATGGCCGCAGATCGATGATGCACTCGTGCGCGATGCGGCCGTTGCTGCCGGTGTAGAGGATGTCGTAGTGGCCCTTGAGACCCTCGGCGATGTAATTGGCGTTCAGGATTGCGACATCGGTGGCCTTGCGCAGACCCGCACCGCCCATCAGCGCGATGTAGGCCCACGAGATCGGCAGGATCAGCGCCGAGCCCCAGGGCGCCGCAGCAACCGCGGGGTTGCGACCATGGCCGCTACCTGACAACAGGCCGCTGACGTGGCCGGGCAGGTGCTCGATCAGGTGCGCGCGCACGCCGATCGGGCCGACCCCCGGTCCACCGCCACCATGCGGGATGCAGAAGGTCTTGTGCAGATTCAGGTGGCAGACATCGGCGTAGTCGGCCACGCGCGAGACGCCGACCAGTGCGTTGGTGTTGGCTCCATCCAGGTAGACCTGACCACCGGCCGCACGCACCTCGTCGCAGATCTCGATCACCTCGGCCTCGAACACGCCGTGCGTGGACGGGTAGGTGATCATCAATGCGGCCAGTGAATCGCGGTGTTGCTCGATCTTCGCGCTCAAGTCGGCGCGGTCGATGTTGCCGTGCGCATCGCAGCCGACCACGACAATGCGGCAGCCGACCATGCTGGCCGAAGCCGGGTTGGTGCCGTGTGCCGATGATGGGATCAGGCAGACATCGCGCTGGCCTTCGCCACGCGCCTCGTGCCAGCGCCGGATCGTCAGCAGCCCGGCGTACTCGCCCTGGCTGCCGGCGTTGGGCTGCAGCGAGACCGCGTCGAAGCCGGTGATTTCGCGCAGCATGGCCTCGAGTTCGTCGATCAGCCGGTGGTAGCCGCGCGCCTGGTCATGCGGGCACAGCGGGTGCAGTTCGGCAAATTGCGGCCAGGTCACCGGGATCATTTCGGTGGTGGCGTTGAGCTTCATGGTGCACGAGCCCAGCGGAATCATCGCGTGGGCGAGGCTGAGATCGCGATTCTCCAGACGCTTGAGGTAGCGCAGCATCTCGGTCTCGGAACGATAGCGATGGAACACTTCGTGCTCGAGGTAGGTCGAGCGGCGTTGCAGCGTCGCTGGAATCACCGAATCGGCCGCATCGACCGTTTCCGGCGCCAGCTTGCGTCCGGTCAGCGCTTCGATCAGTGTTTGTACCTGGGCGCGCGTGGTGGTCTCGTTCAGCGCAATGCCGAGGTGGCCGGGCAGGTCGGCGCGCAGGTTGAAGCCGGCGGCCAAGGCGGCCTGCAGCAGTTCGCGCCGGCGGTCGTCAGCCACGCGCACCAGCAGAGTGTCGAAGAATTGCCGGTGCACGACCTCGAGACCGGCAGCGGCCAGTTCGTGGGCGACCGCGGCGGCCCGCCGGTGGACGCGCTCGCCGATGCGCCGCAACCCCTCCGGTCCGTGCCAGACGGCGAAGAAGCCGGCCATCACCGCCAGCAAAGCCTGCGCGGTGCAGATGTTGCTCATCGCTTTCTCGCGCCGGATGTGCTGCTCGCGCGTCTGCAGCGCCATGCGCAGCGCCGGGTTGCCGTGGCGGTCGCGCGACACGCCGATGATGCGTCCGGGCATGCTGCGGCGAAAGTCCTCGCGGGTTGCGAAAAAGGCCGCATGCGGGCCGCCGTAGCCCATCGGCACGCCGAAGCGCTGGGCCGAGCCGACCACCATGTCGGCATCGAATTCGCCCGGCGGGGTGATCAGCGTCAGCGCCAGCAGGTCGGTGGCAACAATCGCCAGCGCCCCGCGCGCGTGTGCTTTTTCTATCAGTGCGCGCGGGTCGGACAGCCGACCGGAAGCGCCGGGGTACTGGATCAGCACGCCGAAGCAGTCGCTTTCCAGGGCCGCATCGATATCGTCGACCACCTCCACTTCGATGCCCATCCACTGCGCGCGGCTGGCGACCACGTCGATGGTCTGCGGCAGGCAATCGGCGTCGATGACAAATCGGTTCGAATGGCACTTGCGGTTGACCCGGCGTGCCATCGCCATGGCCTCGGCCGCGGCGGTCGCCTCGTCGAGCAGCGAGGCGCCGGCCAGTTCCATGCCGGTCAGGTCCATCACCATCTGCTGGAAGTTCAGCATGCCCTCCAGACGTCCCTGCGAGATCTCGGCCTGGTAGGGCGTGTAGGCGGTATACCAGCCCGGATTCTCGAGCACATTGCGCAGGATGACCGGCGGCACGAAGGTCGGGTGGTAGCCCAGCCCGATCAGGCTGTGGTTGACCGTATTCTGATCGGCCATCGCACGCAGCCGCGCCAGCACCTCGGCCTCGCCCGCGGCACCCGGCAGATCAAGCGGTCGCTCGCTGCGAATGCCCGGTGGAGTGGCCTGGTCGACCAGCGCGCGCAGTGAGTCGGTGCCCAGCGCATCGAGCATCGCTTCGATGTCACGGTCGCGCGGGCCGATGTGGCGGTCGATGAAGCCGGCGTCCGGCTCGGCGGGAGCAGCAATCAGGCGAGATTCAGTCATGACGAAAGCCGGTCAGAAGGGGAGGTAGTGATCGATCAACAGTACGGCGAACAGGGCCATCAGATAGAGAATGGAGTAGTGAAACATCGGCATCGCGAAGCGGTCGCCGTTGCGGGTCAGCAAGGCCAGCGCGTAGCCGATGAAACCAAGGTTGAGGATGCTGCTGCCGGCCAGGTAGACCGGCCCGCTCATGCCGGTCAGATAGGGCAGCAGCGTAATCAGGACCAGCACCAGGGTGTAGAACAGGATCTGCCAGCGCGTGAACGCGATGCCGTGTGTGACCGGGAGCATCGGCAGGTCGACACCGGCATAGTCATCGCGCCGGTGGATGGCCAGCGCCCAGAAGTGCGGGGGCGTCCAGGCAAAGATGATCAGGAACAGGATCAGCGCGTAGGCGTGAACCTCGCCGGTCATCGCTGCCCAGCCCAGCACCGGCGGCGCGGCCCCGGCGGCCCCACCGATGACAATGTTCTGCGGTGTGGCGCGCTTGAGCCAGACGGTATAGATCAGCGCGTAGCCGATCAGGCTGCCGAAGGTCAGGACCGCGGTCAGGGTGTTGACGCCGAGACCCAGGATCAGCATCGAGCAGGCACCCAGGGCGAGCGCGAACACGATCGCCTCGCGCTCGTTCAGGGTGCCGGTCGGCAACGGCCGATGGCGGGTGCGGGTCATGCGCGCGTCGATGCGACGATCGATGACGTGGTTGAGTGCTGCAGCACTGGCCGCGGCCAGTGCGATGCCGAGCGTTCCGAGCAGGAATGGCTCCAGCGGCATCAGCCCGGGCTGGGCCAGCGCCATGCCGACCATCGCGGTAAACACGATCAGCGCCACCACGCGCGGCTTGCACAAGCCCATGAACGCGCCGGCGCGCTGTTGCAGCTGCTGGACCTGCAGGGCGATGCTCGTCATTGCAAACCCGGTCGATGGGTTGTGCGCCAGGCCAGTGCGACCAGCGTGGCCAGCAGCAGCGCGGCAAGTCCGTTGTGGGCCACGGCGTTGGCCAGCGGCAGGCCGCCGATGACGTTGTAGATGCCGACGATGATCTGCAGCGTCAGCAGGCCGGCCAGTGCCAGGCCGGCGCGGCGCAGGTCTTCGGTCTGCCACAGTCGGACCACCAGCCAGCCGACCACAAAGAGCACCACCAGCGCCCACAGTCGATGGCTGACGTGGATGGCGTTGCGTGCTGCCGCGTCCAGCACGCCGCCTTCGTAGTCGACGCCGACACCGCGCCAGACCCGGAAGCCCTCGGAAAAATCCATCGGCGGCAGCCACTGGCCGTTGCAGGTCGGGAAACCGGTGCAGGCCAGTGCGGCGTAGTTGGTGCTGACCCAGCCGCCGAGCACGATCTGGACCGCCACCACGGCCAGCGCGACCAGCACCAGACGATGCTGGGCACGTGCCGGAAGTGTCGCCTGACTGCGCCTCGGACCGGAGTTCAGCGCCAACCAGATCAGCAGCGCCAGCGTGGTCATGCCGCCGATCAGGTGCGCGGTCACGATTGCCGGTTTGAGCAGCAGTGTGACCGTCCACATGCCCAGCGCGGCCTGGAAGGTGACCAGCGCCAGGATCGTCATCGGCAACACGACCGGCTGGCCCGGCTGGCGTCGGTTGCGCCAGGCCAGTACCGCCAGCGCCAGGATCGCCAGCCCGAGCGCCCCGGCCAGGTAGCGGTGGAACATTTCGCGGAAGGCCTTGCCGCCGTCGACCTCGCGCACGTGGCCCCAGGTGGCATTGGCCTCGGCGATCTGCTCGGACGCCTTGGGCCAGGTGATCTTGCCGTAGCAGCCCGGCCAGTCCGGACAGCCCAGTCCGGCGTCGGTCAGCCGGACCCAGGCACCGGCGACGATGACGACCAGCGTGAGCGCTACCGTCGCCCAGGCAATGCGTTGAAAAGTGGAAGAATCAGTCACTCGAAGTCCAGGTCAGGAGGCGGTCCAGATCCTTGCGGATGCCGGTTGGATCGGTCGCAGGCTCGAAACGCTCCATTATATTTCCGGCCGGGTCAACGATGTAGAAGGCTCCGGTCTGCGCCGCCGGAAAGTGTGCGCGCAACTGGCTGGACGACGCGCCGTCGAACAGCAGGAAGCGAGCATCCAGTGCGGCCAGCTGCGCGATCTGGTCGGGCTCGAAGCGTCCATCACCCAACACCAGCAAGCCGACCTCGCCGGCGCGACGGTCCTGGGCCAGGCGAATGTTGTGCATCAGCGCCAGGGTCTCGAAGCAGGGCTGGTTGCACGGAGACGGCGCCAGCCACACCAAATGCCAGCGATCGGCCAGATCCTCGGCGCTGCGCGTCTGGCCCGAAGCATCGGCAAGCTCGAACGCACCGATCGGCAGGACCGGCTGCAGCAGCTCCCCGTGCGCGCGCGCCGGATCGGGTTGCCAGTCCACCCAGCGTGAGTTGAGGACCACGGCAACGCTGATCGGGAGCAGGAACAGCGCGAACAGCGCAATCAGGGTGAGTCGATTTTTCATGTTCTTTGACGATTCCGACGGGCGCGCAGGCTCAAGACCAGCCAGATTCCGGTCACGACCAGCGCGATGGTGGCCCAGGTCAGCGCGTAGCCGCGATGACGTTCCGGGCCGAAAGTCACGAGCGGCCAGGCATCGCCGGTCAGGTGGGCAGGGTGGTTCGGATCGAGCTGAACCACCGCGGGCAGCAGCGTCGGACCGAAGGCCGCGCGCAGCGATTCCAGATCGAACCAGGTCAGCAGTCGCGGCCACTGCTCGGTGCTGGTGGCCTCGCCCATGCGCACACCGACACCGGGTGGATGATTGAGCACGCCGGTCAGTTGCACCGGCCGGCCGGGATCGGTCTGCGGCGGGCGTGGATCGGGCAGAGCCTGGTCGCGTGCCGGCCAGGAAGCCCAGCCGCGCTGGATCAGCACCCAGCGACCATCATCCAGCTCGAGCGGCGTCAATACCTCGACACCGGGTTGGCCTTCTCGAATCCGGTTGTCGATCAGCACCTGGCGCGCGGGTCGCCACCATCCCGCCAGGCGGACCGGCTGCGGCAGTGAGAGCGGGGCCGAAAGAGCGGCGAGCTCGACCACCGCGCGTCCATGAAAGCGCGCCAGCAGTTGCTCCTTGTCCGTCGCGCGCTGCAGCTGCCACAGGGTCAGCCAGGTACAGGCGGCAATGACGGCCAACGCGGCTGCATGCGGGACAAGGGTGCGGATTCTGGACAAGGTGTTGCCGGGCTCAGCGTATGCTTGCGCGTCAGGATTCACGCGTCAAGAGTCAAAAGGGATCGGAATGCTTACCAAGATCGTCATTTTCGCGTTTCTCGGCGCAATTCTTTACAGTCTGGCGTCCAGTTTCTACTTTCTGGTGCATGACAAGGGTGAAGGCGACCGCACCGTGCGCAGGCTGAGCTGGCGCATCGGTTTGTCGCTGGCGCTGGTGGTGCTGCTGTGGTTGGGATTTCAGTTCGGCGTGATCGAACCGCACGGGATCAACCCGGTCCGTTACGGCGCGCCCGATCCCGCGCTTCAGCCACCCGTCCCGGGCGGCTGAAGCCGTCGTTCGGATTTGCCTCAGAGCAGCGAGAGCACGTGCTCGGCACTGGAGACGCGAAATTCTCCGGGCCCTTCAACCAGCACCTGCTCGGCCTTGCCGTCGCGCACGATCAGCGCGAAGCGCTGCGAACGCTGACCCATACCGAAGGCGCGGCCGTCGAGTTCCAGGCCGAGCGCGCGCGTGAAATCGCCGTTGCCGTCGGCGGCCATCACGATCTTGTCGTCGGTGCCGGCGCTTTTGCCCCAGGCATCCATCACGAATACATCGTTGACGGCCATGCAGACGATGCGCTCTACGCCCTTGGCGAGGATGGCGTCGGCATGCTCGACGAAACCCGGCAGGTGCTTGGCCGAACAGGTCGGGGTGAAGGCACCGGGTACGGCAAACAGTACGGTGGTGCCCTGAGCCATCAGCTCGGCGGCATCGACGGGCTTCGGGCCCTCGGCGCTCATCACGGTCAGCTGGGCCTGCGGAATCGGGTCGCCGGCGGAAATGCTCATATGCTTAATCTCCCAGTGCGTCGTTGATGGCCTTGATCAAGGCCGATTTGTCGACCGGTTTGGTCAGGTAGGCGGATGCGCCCTGGCGCATGCCCCAGATCTTGTCGGTTTCCTGATCCTTGCTGGTCACGAAGATGACGGGGATTTCCGCCGTCGCCGGGTTGCGCGAGATCTTGCGCGTGGCCTGGAATCCATTCATGTCAGGCATGACGACATCCATCAGGATCAGGTCGGGATGGTGATCCAGCGCCGCCTGCACGCCTTGCTCGCCGCCGCCGGCGGTAATTACCTCGTGACCCTGATCCTGCACGATCTTTGACATCAGGTACAGGTGGGTCTCGGCATCATCAACAATCAGAACGGTGGCCATGGCCTGTCGCTCGCAGTGGCAGAATCCGACACGGAAGGATACCGCATGCGGACGGCCGAAGGCCGGGAAAATCGCCCGAACTCGGCTATGCTGCGACCAGTTCACGATTCGGGATTCCTTCGCATGCAGAGCGAAAAGACGGTACTGATCACCGGCGCAGGCTCCGGACTGGGCGAGGCCATGGCGCAGCGGCTGGCCGGCGCCGGCTGGCGCGTATTCGTGACCGATCAGCATGCCGAGCGTGCCGAGCGCGTGCGTGCCGCGTTGCCGGGCGCGGGGCACCTCGACGCCGCGCTGGACGTGACCGACGACACTGCCTGGCAAGAGACGGTTGCGCGGATTGACACCGAATTCGGCCGCCTCGATGCGCTGATCAACAACGCCGGCGTGGCCACCGGCGGTCAGCTCGGCGAGACCTCGCTGGACGACTGGCAGTGGGTGCTGGAGATCAACCTGATGGGCGTGGTGCGCGGCTGTCATCATCTGGTTGGGCGGTTCCGCGAGCAGGGTTCCGGCCATATTGTCAACGTCGCGTCCTGGGCGGGACTGGCCGCGGCGCCGGCGATCGTCGCCTACGGCACGGCCAAGGCCGGCGTGGTCGCATTCTCGGAGATGCTGCGTGCCGAACTGGCGCCGGTCGGGGTCGAGGTCTCGGTGCTGTGCCCGGCGTTCGTGCCCACGCGCCTGACCGAGACCATGCGTGCGCCCGATCCCAGCTACGCCGAGCGCGTGCAGAAATGGATGGAACGCTCAGGGATTACCGCCGAGGATGTCGCCGGGATCGTGCACGAGGCGCTCGAGCGGCCGCGCTTCCTGCTGCTGACCCACCCCGAGACACGCTGGCACTACCGCATCAAGCGCTACGCGCCGGAGCGTTACTTCCGGTTGTTGCTCAAGCAGATGAGCAAACTGATGCGGGGGCGTTGATCGTCGGCGAGCCACCGCCGGCTTGTATCGATTGATCCGCTGAGGTGGCCTCGCTCCGGTGCGTGTTCGCTGACGCTCAACGCACCCTAAGCGGGCCGTAGAAACTGACGCTGGATCGCTGAGCGCAGGTCAATGATCATCGATCCGGACGACGACGCGGCCGATCGAGTCGCCGGCAAGCATGCGCTCGAAGGTGGACGGCAGGCCGTCGAGACCGATCTCCTCGTGCTCGATCAGGTCCAGATGCGCAGGCTTCCAGTCATCGGCCAGGCGTTGCCACAGTTCCTTGCGAATCGAATACGGGCAGCCGGCTGAATTGATGCCCAGCAGGCTGACGCCGCGGATGATGAATGGCATCACCGTGGTGCGAACACCGAGACCGCCGGCCATGCCGCAGGCCGCGATCGTGCCCCAGGGCTTGATCACGCGCGTCAGTCCGGCCAGCATGTCGCCACCGACGCTGTCGATGGCGCCGCCGAAATGCGCTTTCTCGAGCGGATTTTCGCCCCAGTACAGGCCGTCGCGGCCGATGCACTGGTCGGCGCCCAGTTTGTGCAGCCAGTCGAAGCGCTCGGCCTTGCCCGAGATTGCACTGACGGTGTAGCCGGCCTTTTTCAGCAGGTCGATGGCGATCGAGCCGACGCCGCCGGTCGCGCCGGTCACGACCACCGTGCCGAGTTCAGGCGTCTGGCCGTTGGCCTGCATGCGCCACAGCGACAGCGCGGCGGTGAATCCGGCCGTACCCAGCACCATCGCCTCGCGCAGCGTCAGGCCGTCGGGCCGTGGCACCACGCTGTCGGCGGCCACGCGCAGGTACTGGCTATAACCGCCGTCGCGCGTCTCGGACAGTCCGCAGCCGGTGACGATGACCTCGTCGCCTTCGCGAAACTGCTTGATGTCGGAATGCACCACCGTGCCGGCTGCATCGATGCCGCCATTGAGGGGAAACGTGCGCAGGATCTTGCCCTTGCCGGTGCCGGCCAGCGCGTCCTTGTAGTTGACGCTCGAATACGCCACCCGAATGACCACCTCGCCCTCGGACTGCTCATCCAGGCGCTGATCGACGAGCTCGGCGCGATAGCCGTTGTCATCGTCGAAGATTCGGAATGCGGCGAATTTTTCGGGAGACCGTTTACTCATGGTTGAGATTCGGTTTTTCTCTCATGCATGAACAGTGTTTCCTTACGCTGCGACTTCAATTCGCCTTGTGAATCGCGCGCTTGTCGACCGCCAGTGCGGCCTCGTGCACGGCCTCGCTGAGCGTCGGATGGGCGTGGACGATGCGGGCGAGGTCTTCGGCGCTGCCCTGGAACTCCATCGCCACGACCACCTCGCCGATGAACTCCGAGGCCTGCGCGCCGATGATCTGGGCGCCGAGCAGCTCGTCGGTCTCGGCGTCGGCGATGATCTTGACCTGGCCGACCGCGTTGCCCATCGCCAGTCCTCGGCCGGTGGCGGCGAACGGGAATGTGCCGATGCGGTATTCGACGCCGGCCTCCTTCAGCTGCGCCTCGGTCTTGCCGACCCAGGCGATTTCCGGGTCGGTGTAGATCACCCACGGGATCGTGTCGAGGTTGATGTGGCCGGCCTGGCCGGCGATGGTCTCGGCCACCGCGATGCCTTCCTCGCTGGCCTTGTGGGCCAGCATCGGGCCGCGCACCAGATCACCGATTGCCCAGATGTTCTGGGCCGAGGTGCGGCAATTCCCGTCGACCTCGACCTGGCCGCGCTCGGTCAGTTCCACACCGCTGTCGTCGGCCAGCAGATCATCGCTGGCAGCCTTCCGGCCGACAGCAACCAGCAGCTTGTCGAACACTTCTTCATGCTCGTCGTTGCCGTCGGAATACTTGACCTTGACCTTGCCGTCGGCAACTTCGGCGCCGGCGACACGGCAGCCCATGCGGATGTCGAGCTTCTGCTTCTTGAACTCGCGCTGGGCGATTTTCGCCATGTCGCGGTCGATCGCCGGCAGGAACTCATCGAGTGCTTCGAGAATGACGACTTCCGCGCCCAGGCGGCTCCAGACGCTGCCCATTTCCAGCCCGATCACGCCGGATCCGATCACGCCGAGGCGTTCGGGCACTTCGGGGATTTCCAGTGCACCGACGTTGTCGAGGATGGATTCGTTGTCGACCTCGACATTGGGAATGGAAAACGGCACCGAACCGGCGGCCAGAACCACGTGCTTGCCGGTGGCGATGTACTTGTCGCCTTCATGCGGTGCGACTTCGACCTGGCGCTCGGAGAACAGCTTGCCGCGGCCGTTGACGAACTCGATCTTGTTGGCCTTGAACAACTGGATCAGTCCGCTGTTCAACTGCTTGACCACCTTGCGCTTGCGCGCGAGCATCTTGTCGACATCGATCCGGACGCCGTCGGTCTCGATGCCGTGCTCGGTGTAGTCGTGCTGAATGTGGTGGAAGTGCTTGGACGAGTCCAGCAGCGCCTTGGACGGAATGCAGCCGACGTTCAGGCAGGTGCCGCCGGGCGCGGGCTTGCCATTGTCATCGGTACGGTCGTCGATCAGCAGCGTGTTCAGACCCAGCTGCGCCGCACGAATCGCGCCGGCATAGCCACCGGGCCCGCCGCCGATAAAGATTACGTCGAATTCCTTGTCAGACATCACGCATTCCTTGGAATCAAATTCTGTTGTACTGACCGTAGATGAACGCGGATGAACGCAGATAAAACACTTTCGAGTTGAAGAGCAAACCCACCTGCGAACGTCTGCTCGTCATCTGCGCTGATCTGCGTTGATCTGCGGTTATTGACTGCTCTTGTCAAAGTCCCAGCAGCATCCGCGCCGGGTCTTCCAGCGCTTCCTTGACCGCAACCAGGAACTGCACGGCGTCCTTGCCGTCGATGATGCGGTGGTCGTAGGACAGGGCGATGTACATCATCGGACGGATGACGATTTCGCCGTCGACGGCGACCGGTCGGTCCTTGATCGCATGCATGCCGAGGATCGCGCTCTGCGGCGGATTCAGCAACGGGGTCGACAGCAGCGAGCCGAACACGCCGCCGTTGGTGATCGAGAAGGTGCCGCCCTGCAGGTCTTCGAGCTGGATCTTGCCGGCGCGCGCCTGTCCGGCGTAGTCGGCGATCTGGCGCTCGATTTCGGACAGGCTCATCTGGCCGGCATTGCGCAGGATCGGAACCATCAGGCCACGCTCGGTGGACACGGCAATGCCGATGTCCTGGTAGCCGTGGTAGACGATCTCGTCACCGTCGACCGAGGCGTTGACCACCGGGTGCTTGTCCAGCGCTTCACAGCAGGCCTTGACGAAAAACGACATGAAGCCGAGCTTGACGCCGTGGCGTTTCTGGAAGGCGTCCTTGTACTGGGCGCGGATCTGGCTGACCGCGTGCAGGTCGACCTCGTTGAACGAGGTCAGGATGGCGGCGGTATTCTGCGCCTCCTTCATCCGCTGCGAGACGCGCTGGCGCAGGCGCGACATCTTGACCCGCTCCTCGGGCCGCGCGCCGCCGCCGGACAGGTGACCGAGCACATCGCCCTTGGTGATGCGACCCGCGCGACCGGAGCCTTCGATCTTCGACGGATCGAGCTCGTTTTCGGCCACCAGCTTTCTGACCGACGGTGCGAGTTTCTGATCCGAGGCGGGAGCCGAAGCGGGCTTGCCGCTGTCGCCGGCCTTGGGCTCGGCCTCGGCCTTTGCCGGCGCGTCGTCGCCGGCAGCCTTGTCTTCAGCCTTGTCCTCCTCGGCCGGCGCGTCCTCGGCCACCTCACCCTCGGCAATGGCGCCCAGCACCTGGCTGGCGGTGACCGTCTCGCCCTCATCGGCGGCGATCGATTCGAGTGTGCCGTCGGCCGGTGCCGGCACTTCCAGCACCACCTTGTCGGTTTCCAGGTCGACCAGATTTTCATCGCGGCGGACCGTGTCGCCGGGCTTCTTGTGCCACTTGGCGACGGTTGCGTCGGAAACCGATTCGGGCAGGGTCGGGACCTTGATTTCAGTGCTCATGCGTCGTCCTTGGGAAAGATCAGGATTCGGGTTGGTCCAGCGCCAGCGCTTCGCGCACCAGCCGCTGCTGTTGTTCGTTGTGCACCTGGTAGTAGCCCACGGCCGGCGAAGCCGACGGCCGGCGGCCGGCATAATCGAGCGTCTGGCCGTCGCCGACGCGCAGCTGCAGGTGGTGACGGATCTGGAACCAGGCGCCCTGGTTCATCGGCTCTTCCTGGCACCAGATCACGCTGCTGGCCTTGCCGTAGCGCTGCAGGATGTCGGCAACTTCCTCGCGCGGGAACGGGTAGAGCTGCTCGATGCGCACGATCGCGACGTTGGTCACTTCGCGCTCGGCGCGCTCCTTGGCCAGGTCGAAGTAGACCTTGCCGGCGCACAGCACGACGCGCTCGACCTGGTCGGGATCGGGTGCGGCCGGGTCGTCGATGACCAGCTGGAAGCGGCCGTCGGCCAGGTCTTCGAGGCTGGATACCGAGTCGCGGTGGCGCAGCAGGCTCTTCGGTGTCATCACGATCAGCGGCTTGCGGTAGGGCCTGAGCATCTGCCGCCGGAGCATGTGGAACATCTGGCTGGGCAGGGTCGGCACGCAGACCTGGATGTTGTTGTCCGAGCACAGCTGCATGAAGCGCTCCAGGCGCGCCGAGGAATGCTCCGGCCCCTGGCCCTCGTAGCCGTGCGGCAGGAACATCACCAGCCCGCACAGCCGGCCCCACTTGGTCTCGCCAGAGGTGATGAACTGGTCGATCACGACCTGGGCGCCGTTGACGAAATCACCGAACTGGCCTTCCCAGATCACCAGCGCGTTCGGCTCGGCGGTGGCGTAGCCGTACTCGAAACCCAGCACCGCTTCTTCGCTGAGCAGCGAGTCGATGATGGTGACATCGTGCGGTTCGCGCGCCAGCGTCGCCAGCGGCGTGATGTAGCGTCCGTCGGCCTGGTTGTAGAGCACCGAATGGCGGTGGAAGAAGGTGCCGCGACCGGAGTCCTGGCCGACCAGGCGCAGCGCGTAGCCGTCGCTGATCAGGCCGGCGTAGGCCATTGTTTCGGCAAAGCCCCAGTCCAGCGGCGCCTCGCCGGCAGCCATCTTGCGCCGCTGCTCATAAATACGCTCGACCTGCCGGTGCAGTTCGAAGCCGTCCGGCATCGTCGTCAGTTTCTCCGACAGCTCGACGATGCGTTCGACCGGCAGACTGGTGTCGACTTCTTCGCGCCAGTCGTGGTCGAGGTAGGGGCGCCAGTCGACCGTCGCCAGCGCAGCGGACTCGTCGACCAGCTCGACCAGCGTCTCGCCGGCATCGAGCCGGTCGCGGAACGCGGTATGCCAGTCGTCCAGCGCCTCGCGCGTGACCAGGCCGTCGTCGATCAGCCGTTTCGAATACCGGGTATACACCGAATCCAGGTCGCGGATGCGCTGGTACATGCGCGGCTGGGTCGCGGCCGGTTCGTCGGCCTCGTTGTGGCCGAGGCGGCGGTAGCAGACCAGGTCGACCATCACGTCCTTGTTGAACTCGCGCCGGAAATCAGCCGCCACCCGGGTTGCGAACAGCACCGCTTCGGGGTCGTCGCCGTTGACATGGAAGATCGGCGCCTGGACCATCTTGGCGATCTCGGTGCAGTACAGCGTCGAGCGTGAATCCAGCGGGTTGGAGGTGGTAAAGCCGATCTGGTTGTTGACCACTACATGGAAGGTGCCGCCAACCTTGAAGCCGCGCGCCTGCGACATGTTGAGCAGTTCCATGCCCACGCCCTGGCCGGCCAGGGCCGCGTCGCCGTGCACCAGCACCGGCAGCACCTGCTCGTGGTTCCAGTCTTCCAGCCGCTGCTGGCGCGCGCGTGCCGAGCCGGCGACCACCGGGTTGACGATCTCCAGGTGCGAGGGGTTGAAGGCCAGCGCCAGGTGCATCACGCCGCCGGGCGTGTGCACGTCGGACGAAAAGCCCATGTGGTACTTGACGTCACCCGAGCGCGCCGGGTCGTCGGTCTGGATCTTGCCCTCGAATTCGGCAAACAGGTCGCGCGGACTTTTGCCGAGCACGTTGACCAGCACGTTCAGGCGGCCGCGGTGGGCCATGCCGATGACCATCTCGCGGATGCCTTGGCTGCCGGACTGGCGGATCAGGGTGTCGAGCAGCGGAATCAGGCTTTCGCCGCCTTCCAGTGAAAAGCGCTTCTGGCCGACATAGCGCGAGTGCAGGTATTTCTCCAGCCCTTCGGCCGAACCGAGTTTTTCCAGCAACCGCTTGCGGTCTTCGGCCGGCAGCGAGTAGCGACCGCGCGAGCGTTCAAGCCGCTGCTGCAGCCAGCGGCGCTGGTCCAGGTCGGCGATGTGCATGTACTCGACACCCAGCGTGCCGCAGTAAGTGTCGCGGCAGATGTCGATGATCTCGGCCAGTCGCAGCCGGTCGGGTGCTGCGAGCGTACCGGTGAAGAACTCGGTCTGAAGGTCGGCCTCGGTGAGGTTGTGGAAGCGCGGCTCCAGGTCGGGCACTTCGGGCCGCTCGCTCAAGCCCAGCGGGTCGAGATTCGCGCGCTGGTGACCGCGTACCCGGTAGGCGTTGATCAGCCGCAGCACGCCGGCCTGACGGGCATCGTCGACCGATGCCGTCGGGGCTCCCGCGAACGCCGCGCGATCCAGCGCCAGCGCCTCGAACTGCTCGGCGATGCGCTGATGGCGAGTGTCGTCGGCCTGGCCGTCGAGCAACTCGCCGAAGGTCGCCCGCCAGTGCTCCGGAACCGAGTTCGGGTCGTCGAGGAAATCTTCGTACAACTGCTCGACGAAGGCTGCATTGAGGCCGGACAGATGCGAGGCCCGGTATTGAAGCTCGAGATTTTTGCTCATCAGCTGCGCTGTCGCGTAAGAATGCCGCGTGCCAATGCGGAAGTATAACGGCACGAGCTCGACCGATACGGGCCGACCTTGGTCGAAACGCCGCAGTTTTCAGGCTTTATCGCGCCCTTGCGCCGCGACCAGCTCGCCCTGCTCGATCAGGTTGTCGAGCACCTCGCGCGCGGTCGGGTCTTCGGGCCATTGCTCGATGCAGCCGTGGCGGCAGAGCTGCTGGGCGAATTCGGCCGGGCAGGGCCATTGCTGGCCGTTGACGAACAGCAGTCCGGCGTCGCTCCAGGCCAGTCGGGTGCCGGGGCGGAATTCCAGCGGTGGCTGCGGGTCTTCGCTGTCATCGTCTTCGACTTCCGGCGACCATTGGCGGTAGGCGGTCAGGGTCTGGCCCAGCCAGGCGCCGAGGGCCTCATCGTCGAGCTGGATGGCCTGCGACAGCAGCCGGCGGGCATGCTGCAACAGGGTCTGGTCGATGCGCTCGGTGCGGGCAAGGTCGAACTTGAGCGGATTCAGACGCGGCAGTCGGACCTCGTTCTCGCTCAGAAAGGCGGCCAGTTCGGCCAGCAGCTCGGCCGAGGAGGGTGCGCGCAGGCCGACCGACCAGGTTTGCGCGTTGTGCACGGCCACGCCGTGGTGGGCGATGCCGGGCGGGATGTAGAGCACGTCGCCGGGCTCGACCTTGCAGCTGACTTCGGGCTTGAAATCGCGCAGGATGGCCAGTTCGAAATCCTGGTTCAGGTCGGTGCGGAAGTTGGCGGCCAGCTCCCATTGGCGGCAGCCGGCGGCCTGGACCAGGAACACGTCGTAGGCATCGACGTGCGGGCCGACCGAGCCGCCGGGGCCGGCCTGGCTGACCATGATGTCGTCGAGCAGCCAGTTGGGCAGAAAGTCGAAGCGGTCGAGCAGGGTGTCGACCTGGCGATACTTCTTGTCCATGTCCTGGATCAGCAGCGACTGCCAGGGCGTGTCTAGCGGCGGCAGTTCGTCGTCGCTGAACGGGCCGTAGTGCACCGACCAGTCGAGGTTCTCGAACGAGCCGGTAATCAGGCGCGAGCCGAGTTCGCCGTCGCCGGCAGCACAGCGCATCTGGTCGATGGACAGGGCATCGGGCTTGAGCCAGCCGCGAATCAGCAGCGGCGTGTGCTGCCAGAACTCGTCGAGGAAGCGGCTGGCGTCGAAGCCTTGCCATTCCTCCAGTTGCAGTGCTTTCATGAATGTCGATCCAGCGCGCGCGCCATATCGGCGGCGTTGCCGGTGTAGTTGCCCGGTGCCAGCGCCAGCAGGCGTGCGCGCACCGCGCCGGGCAGGTCGAGCGCGGTGATGAACGCGCGCACGGTCTGCTCGTCGATGCGGCGGCCGCGCGTCAGTGCCTTGAGCTTCTCGTAGGGCTGCTCGATGCCGTGCAGGCGCATGACGGTCTGGATCGGTTCGGCCAGCACTTCCCAGGCCTGCGCCAGGTCGGCGTCGATGCGATCGGCGTCCGGTTCGATCCGCGCCAGGCCGCGCTGGATCGATTGCCAGCCCAGCCAGGCGTAGCCCAGCGCCGAGCCGAGCGAGCGCAGCACGGTGGAATCGGACAGGTCGCGCTGCCAGCGCGAGACCGGCAGCTTGGCCGCCAGATGTTCCAGCAGTGCGTTGGCCAGCCCGAGGTTGCCCTCGCCGTTCTCGAAATCGATCGGGTTGACCTTGTGCGGCATGGTCGAGGAGCCGACTTCGCCGGCGACCGTCTTCTGCTTGAAGTAGCCGAGCGAGATGTAGGACCAGGCGTCGCGCGCGAAGTCCAGCAGCACGGTATTGATCCGGACCAGCGCATGCGCCAGCTCGGCGATCATGTCGTGCGGCTCGATCTGGGTGGTGTAGGGGTTCCAGGCCAACCCCAGTGCGTCGACGAAATCGTGCGCGATGGCCGGCCAGTCCAGCGCCGGGCAGGCGGCGATGTGGGCATTGAAGTTGCCGACCGCGCCGTTGATCTTGCCGCTGATTTCGACCCGCGCCAGCTCGCGCCGCTGGCGCCGCAGCCGGTGGACGACGTTGGCGATTTCCTTGCCCAGCGTGGTCGGTGATGCGGTCTGGCCGTGCGTGCGCGCCAGCATCGCCCGATCGGCGTGTTGTGACGCCAGGCCGGCGAGCGTGGCGTCGATCTCGGCCAGCGTCGGCTGCAGGACCTGATCGCGCGCCTGCTGCAGCATCAGCGCGTAGGCCAGGTTGTTGATGTCCTCGGAGGTGCAGGCAAAGTGCACCAGTTCGGCCTGCTCGGCCAGCGTCGGGCGCTCGGCGAAGCGCTGCTTGATCCAGTACTCGACCGCCTTGACGTCGTGGTTGGTCTCGGCCTCGATGGCCTTGACCGCCTCGGCATCGGCGGTCGAGAAGTTCTCGCCCAGCTGCTCGATGAAGCGTCGATCGGCGGCATCCGGGGCGGCCAGCGGCGTGAACTCGCGGCAATCGGCCAGGTGCAGGAACCAGGCCAGTTCGACGCGCACGCGCTGCCGGATCAGCCCGGCTTCGGAAAAACACTCGGCCAGTGCTGCCAGGCGCGGGGCATAGCGGCCATCCAGCGGCGACAGCGCGGTCAGGGCAGAAGCAGTCATGCAGACACCTGGACGGGTGGCGGGGGGATTGTCAATGATACTGCTGCGCGCCGGCCGGGGTATCGGGACCCGGATCCGGGGCGGCAGCAGCGGCCGCTTCGGGTGCAGCGGCGGGCTCAGGCTTCGGGGCGGCGAATTTCTGCTCAAAGCGTGTGATGTAGGCGAGCACACCGAAGCGGCTGCCGTCGAAGTACTCGTAGCGGCCATGCCGGACGCTGCGCGAGTCGCGCAGACGGTGCAGTTGCCAGGCCGGTTCCTGTGCGCGGTCGCCGGCTGCGGCAATCTGCGCGTCGGTCGCGTCGGGAAGGCCCATGGTCGGCGCCGGGGCGTCGCTGAACGGCGCTGCGGTCGGCTCCTGCCAGACCAGATTCAGGTCCAGATGCAGGAACTGGCGCTGGCGAAAACCGGCCTCGCCGTCGATCCGGTAGATCACCGAGTCCGGGGAGCGCGGCCCGAACAGGCTGTCGAGCACCGCGGGCATGCCCGGCAGCCAGAGTTCGGGCACGAACGACAGGTTGGGGTGCAGCAGAGCCCGACCCGGTTCGATCGACGACAGGCGCTGGACCACGACCTGATCGTGAACGCGTTGCGCGCGTCCGGCGCGGCCGCGCGGCGCGGTCTGGTACCAGCCGGTCCACGCCAGTGGGCTGAAATCGGCCGCGCGTTGCAGTCGCTGCCAGGCCGCGGCCATCGCGGATGACGGGGCATCCGGTGCGGTCCAGAGCAGCGGTGCCGGTGCAATTGATTCGTCTGCGTTTTCCAGCCAGTGGCGCGGTGGATCGTCGGTTTCCGGTTCCGCCACCAGGCTGCCGGGCAGGCGGGGGAGCCCTTCGCGCATGCGGCGCGCGGCTTCGGCCTGGGCGCGCGCACTCAGCGGGTCGGGGTTTGCGCGGAAGTCCAGCGGTTCGTCGGCCGCGCGCGCATCCGACGCGCCGCTGTGCTCGACCAGGATCAGTTCGACCCGGTAGACGGCCAATGTGCTGTCGTTCTGCGCCGCTGCGGCGGTCGGCAGCCCGATGGCGAGCAGCGCCAGTGCGATCAGGCGTTTCATGCCGCCGAGTCTATCCGATTGCCGCCGGCGGCTTTAGGTGCGAGACGAGCGATCAGGTCGCGCGCGGTGCCGACGCGATCGTCGACGGTTTCGAACTCGCCATGGATGCGCAGTCGCTGCGGGTCGGGCAGCGAATAGCTGTGGGCTTCCTTCTGGATCATCCGGATCAGCTCGCCCATGTCGATATCGGGTTTGGACTCGAATTCGATCCGACCGCCGGCCGGCCCGACTTCGAGCTTGCGCATGCCGAGCCGGCGCGCGTCCAGCCGCAGCTCGGCGGCCGTGAACAGGTGCTTGACCGCATCCGGCAGCAGGCCGAAGCGGTCGATCATCTCGACTTGCAGTGCATGCAGCGCCTTGCGGTCCGCGGCCTGGGTGATGCGCTTGTACAGCACCAGGCGCTGGTGCACGTCGGGCAGGTAATCATCGGGGATCATTGCGGTGACGTGTAGGTCGACCTCGGCCACCAGCCCGGTGGGTTCATCCAGGTCTGGCTCGTCGCCGTTCTTCAGCGCCTCGACGGCGCGGTTGAGAAGGTCGGTGTAGAGCTGGAAGCCGATCGCCTCGATCTGACCGGACTGTTCCTCGCCGAGCAGTTCGCCGGCGCCGCGGATTTCGAGATCGTGGGTGGCCAGCGTGAAGCCCGCACCCAGTTCCTGCAGCGACTGGATGGCTTCGAGCCGCTTGCGCGCATCGGTGGTCATGGCACGCGTCGGTGGTGTGACCAGGTAGGCGTAGGCCAGGTGATGCGAACGCCCGACCCGGCCGCGCAGCTGGTGCAGCTGGGCCAGGCCGAACTTGTCGGCGCGGTTGATGATGATGGTGTTGGCGGTCGGCACGTCGATGCCGTTCTCGATGATGGTACTGGCGACCAGCAGGTTGATGCGGCGCGCGTAGAAGTCGCGCATGGTGCGCTCCATCTCGCCGGGCGGCATCTGGCCGTTGGCCATGCCGATGCGCGCGCGCGGAAACATCTCGCCGAGCTCGCGCATCATCTTCGGTTGGGTCTTGACATCGTTGTGCAGAAAATAGACCTGGCCGCCGCGCTGGAATTCGCGGTTGACCGCATCGCGAATCGTAGCTGTGTCCCATTCCGACACGAAGGTCTTGATCGCCATGCGCCGCTCCGGCGGGGTGGCGATGATCGACAGTTCGCGCAGCCCGCTCAGCGACAGGTTGAGCGTGCGCGGGATCGGTGTGGCGGTCAGCGTCAGCAGGTCGACCTCGGCGCGCAGTTTCTTCAATTGCTCTTTCTGGCGCACGCCGAAGCGCTGTTCCTCGTCGACCACCAGCAGGCCGAGATTGGCGAAGCGCACGTCGGACTGCAGCAATCGGTGGGTGCCGATGACGATGTCGAGATGCCCGTCGGCCATGCGTTCAAGCACCTCGTCGGTGGCCTTGCGCCCGCCGGTGCGCGACAGCAGGCCGACCTCGACCGGCCAGTCGGCGAAGCGGTCGGCGAAGTTGCGGTAGTGCTGCTCGGCCAGCAGCGTGGTCGGCGCCAGCACCGCGACCTGGCGGCCGGCGTCGGTGACGGCAAATGCCGCGCGCAAAGCGACCTCGGTCTTGCCGAAACCGACATCGCCGCACACCACCCGGTCCATCGGCGCCTGCGCGGCCAGATCGGCCAGCACCGCGTCGATCGCGTTCTGCTGGTCCTGGGTTTCCTCGAACTCGAAGCCGGCGGCAAAGCGCGCGTACAGGCCGCGGTCGAAGCGGCAGGCCCAGCCGGGCCGGGCCGCGCGCCGGGCCTGCACATTCAACAGCTCGGCGGCGGCATCGCGGATCTTTTCGGCGGCGCGCTTGCGGGTGCGTTTCCAGCGCTCGCCGCCGAGTCGATCCAGTTCGACCCGTTCGGGTTCGACGCCGGTGTAGCGGCTGACCAGCTGCAGGTCGGTGACCGGCACGTAGAGCTTGTCGTCGCCGGCAAATTCCAGCGCCAGGAACTCACCGCGGCCGTCGCCGACCTCCAGCACTTCCAGCCCGAGGTAGCGCGCGATGCCGTGATCGAGATGCACCACCGGCGCGCCGGGCTGCAGGTCGGCCAGGCTGCGCACCAGGCTTTCCGGATCCTGACCGGCGCGGCGCTCGCGCGGCCGGGTGCGGGTATGGCCGGGAAACAGTTCGGCTTCGGTCAGTACCGTCAGCGCACCGTCGTCGAACTGCACGCCCGACGACAGCGGCAGCACGGCCAGCGACAGGGGGTCGCTGCCGCTGCGGAACGCGGCCCAGGACTCAATCGCCTTCGGTCGCAGTCCGAGGCGTTGCAGGTGGGTCTGGATCAGCTCGCGGCGGCCGGCGGTGTCGGCTGCCAGCAACACCCGGCCGGGCCAGTCGGCCAGCCGAGCGGCGGCCGCCTCGGGTTCGCGGTCGAGGTCCAGCAGCGGCGGTGCGCTGACTGTGGCCGCGGCCGGCGCGCGACGCGAGATGCGAACGGCGGCATCGGCGCGCAGGCGCGCGAGCAACTCATCGGCAGCGAAATACAACTCGTTCGGGGCCAGCGGCGGTCGCTCGCGGTCGCCGGAGCGCTGTTCGAAGCGCTGCACGACCTGGCCGGCAAACTCCTCAGCGGCCTCGTCGATGCCGGCCAGCAGCACGGTGCGGTGCGGCCGCGGCAGGTAGTCGAACAGGCTCTCGGTCGTCTCGAAGAACAGCGGCAGGTACTGCTCCAGACCCTGGCCGTGGATACCTTCGCCGACTTCCTGGTAGGGCAGCGCACGCCGCAGGTCGACGTCGAAGCGCATCCGGAAGCGGCGCCGGAACTCGGATCGGGCGGCCTCATCGAACGGGTATTCGCGCCCGGGCAGCAGTGCGATCGCCTCGAGTTTTTCGATCGAGCGCTGGCTGTCGGCGTCGAACGAGCGGATCGACTCGATCTCGGTGTCGAACAACTCGATCCGGAACGGCGTCGCCGCGCCCATCGGCCACAGGTCCAGCACCGCGCCGCGCAGAGCGAACTGGCCCGGTTGCCAGACCTGGTCGGCGGCGGCATAGCCGGCATCGTTGAGGCGCGATCGAAACGCGATCAGATCGAGCTCGTCGCCGCAGGCCAGCCGCAGCCCGGACAGGCCGATGAAGGCTTTGGGCGCCAGCCGCTGGAGCAGGGTGGAGACCGCAACGATAACGATGCCGGCGCTGCGTCGCGGCAGTTCGGCCAGCAGTTCCAGCCGCTGCGAGACCAGTTCCGGGTGCGGCGAGTAGAGGTCGTAGGGCAGGGTTTCGAGATCGGGGAACAGCTCGATGCGGCCGCCGCCGAGCTGGCGCAGGTCGTCGCGCAGCCGGCGCGCGGCATAGCCGTCGGGTGCGACCACCAGCACCGGTCCGCCGGCGCGCCCGGCCAGCGCATCCAGCGCCAGCGCCAGCGCCGGGCCGTCCAGCGCCGGCCACAGCGCATCGTCGCCGGGCTGGCTGCGCGGCGGATTGAGGATGGAAAAACGCTCCGACATGGGCATGGCGATCAAAACCGCCTATTGTACGGCTGCGGTCCGGGCGCGCACGGCTGGAGTAAATCTGTCATGCTTGATGCATCGAGTGGGTGACTGTCGCGGGGGCCGTCAGCATTGCGCATCTTGCACATCGGAAAATTCTTCCCGCCGTTTTCCGGCGGCATGGAGAATTTCATGCACGACCTGGCCGCCGCCAGTGCGGCGCTGGGCGTCGAGCAGGCGTGCCTGGTGCATGCGTCCGGGCACCCCGATGAGGCCGACGCGCGGTTTGAATTTCTGACCGAGCTCAAGCGCGTGCCGGTGGCGACCGAGCTCAGCTACGCGCCGATCGCGCCGGGTTTTGCGCGCGCGCTTGATGACATGATCGAGCGCTTCCGGCCGGATCTTCTGCATATCCACCTGCCCAACACCTCGGCCTTCTTTGCGCTGTTCAGCCGCCGCGCCCGCGCCCTGCCGTGGCTGCTGCATTGGCATTCCGACGTGGTTGGACCGGGGCTGGATGTCAAGCTCAAGCTTCTCTATCCGGCCTACTGGCCGTTCGAGCAGTGGCTGCTGCGGCGTGCCGAGGCGATCGTCGCGACCTCGCCACCGTACCTGGAATCCAGCCGCGCACTGGCGCGTTGGCAACCGCGCACGCGCGTGATCGCGCTGGGTCTGGATGCGGCTCGCATCGAGACCGCATCGGGACCCGACCCCTGGGGTTCGAGCGAGCGGCTGCGGGTGCTGGGACTGGGTCGGCTGTCGCGCTACAAGGGTTTCGATACGCTGATTGATGCGGCCTGTGAAGTCGAAGGGGTCGAACTGAGCATCGTCGGCGGCGGCAGTGAGCGGGCACGCTTGCAACGCCGGATTCCGGCCGAGCGCGCCGACCGCATCCGGCTGGTCGGTGCGGTCGACAACGACCTGCGCAATCGCTACCTGGCCGGCTGTGATCTGCTGTGCATGCCATCGATCAACCGCGCCGAGGCGTTCGGGCTGGCGCTGGTCGAAGCCATGGCCGCCGGCAAGCCCAAGATCGCCACGCGCGTGCCCGGCTCGGGCATGGACTGGGTGGTCGAGGAGGGCCGCACCGGCTGGATGGTCGAGCCGCGCAACCCGACCGCGCTGGCCGAACTGCTCCGGCGACTGGAGCGTGACCGCGGCTCGGTGCGCGAATACGGCCGCGCCGCACGCGAGCAGTTCGAGCAGCGGTTCAGGATTGATGCTGTCGCACGGCAAGTAGTAGCGTTGTATCGGAAGCTGATGAACTGAGATGGAGATATAGCTTAGGTGTTGCAACCAGAACCAGCATGCTATCTGACAGTTTAAGAATTTCGGCTCCTCCGCAGAATTTGTGGGTAATTCCTGGCGGATTTTGGCCTGATCCGGCGCGGTCTGGCGCGCGCGGA
>JAVVDV010000027.1:0-36584 GCA_032251355.1 Wenzhouxiangellaceae bacterium | reverse complement strand
ATGCCGAGGCCTGGCGCGATGCGGCCGACGCCGCACCGGGCGTCGGGAAAATAGACTGATCGCGCGACCGTCAGCGACCCGGCTGCGGTGACCCGGATATGAAGTCCCTTTTCGATCAATGGCTCGATGCGCTGGGCGTGGCCCAGGGCGAGGCGATTTACGTGCTCGCCGTGATCGGCCTGATCCTGATTGCCTCGACCATTCTGCACTTCGCGCTGCACCGCGGCCTGCTGCGACTGGTCCGGCGCGGCGGCAAGAACCGCAAGTCCTGGGCGAGTGCGCTGGTCGGCCACAAGCTGTTTGCCCGCATCGCACTGATTGCACAAGGCTTCGTGGTCGCCGCGCTGGCGGCGATGTTCCTGGATGCCGAATCGCTGCTGCTGCAGATCATCGACACCGTCACGCAGCTATGGATCGTGCTGTTCTCGCTGCTGGCGTTCTTCTCGCTGCTCAATGCGATCGAGGCGCTCTGGTATCGCGTCGGTCGCACGGCACGACTGCCGCTGCGCGGCATTTTCCAGAGCCTGAAGCTGGTCGGATCAATCGTCGCGCTGATCCTGGCCATCGCATTGCTGATCGGCAAATCACCGCTGATCCTGTTCAGCGGCCTCGGCGCCATGACCGCCGTGCTGCTGCTGATCTTCCGCGACCCCATCCTCGGCCTGGTCGCCGGCGTGCAGCTTTCGGCCAACGATATGCTGGCCGTCGGTGATTGGCTGGAAATGCCGCAGTATGGGGCCGATGGTGATGTCATCGACATCAACCTGACCACCACCAAGGTGCGCAACTGGGACAAGACCATCACCACCATCCCGAACCATGCACTGGTGTCGGACTCGTTCAAGAACTGGCGCAATATCGAGATCGTCGGCGGTCGGCGGATCAAGCGCGCAATTCATGTTGATGCCTCCAGCGTGCGCTTCGTCGGCGACGAGGAACTGGAACGCCTGCGCCAGGCTCGGCTGTTGTCGGACCACATCGAGCAAAAGCGCGAGGAAATCGACCGCTACAACCGCGACCAGGGCGTGGACCCGGACTCCATCATCAATGCCCGCCACCTGACCAATCTCGGCATTTTCCGAGCCTACCTGACCGCCTACCTCGGCGCGCACAGCAAGATCAATACCGAGCTGACTTACATGGTGCGTCAGCTCGAGCCGGGGGAAAACGGGATTCCGCTGGAACTGTACGCGTTCGCGCGCGAAACCAGCTGGGTCCCGTACGAAAATATCCAGTCCGACATCTTCGATCATGTCTACGCGGTCATCCCGGAATTCGGCCTGCGCCTGCATCAGGCGCCATCCGGATTCGATGTGCGCCAGATCGGCGGCCGAGAAAAAACCGCAGCACACAATCCGGAATGATCTAGTATTCGGCGACGGGCATTCGGCGACCGAAGACCTCGCGCCCGAACACGGCAAGCAAGAAGAATCGCTGGGAGAACGCCTCATGCTGGACTGGATTGCATCGATCAACAGTTTCGTCAACGGCATCGTCTGGGGCCCGCCGTTCATGATCCTTCTGGCCGGAACGGGCTTGTACCTGACCGTCCGGCTGGGGTTCTTCCAGTTCACCCACCTGCGCCACGCCTGGCGGCACAGCTTCGGGCTGATGTTCCGGCGCGGCGAGGATCACGAGGACGGAGCGATCACGCCGTTCCAGGCCGTGACCGCGGCGATGGCCGCGACGATCGGCGTCGGCAACATCGCCGGGGTCGCCACGGCCATCGTTGCCGGCGGACCCGGTGCAATCTTCTGGATGTGGGTGATCGCACTGGTCGGCATGGCGACCAAGATGGCCGAGGTCACCCTGGGCCTGAAATACCGCCATATCGACGAGCACGGCCACGTATCGGGCGGGGTGTTCTACTACATCGAAAAAGGCCTGGGCCCGCAGTGGCGCTGGCTGGCGGTGCTGTATGCGTTCTTCGCCGGGCTGGCCGCGTTCGGCATCGGCAACATGGTGCAGTCCAACACCCTGGCCGAGTCCGTTTCCCAAGCCACCGGCGGCGTGGTGCCGAACTGGATGACCGGTGTGCTGGCGGTGGTGCTGGTCGGCGCGGTGACGTTGGGCGGCATCAGCCGGATTGCCGCGACCGCCGAGAAACTGGTGCCGATCATGGCCGCAGCCTACCTGATCGGGGGGCTGGGCGTGCTCATCATCCACGTCACCGAGATTCCGGCTGCGCTGTGGATGATCGTGCAGCACGCCTTTCAGCCCATGGCTGCGGTCGGCGGCTTTGCCGGCGCGTCGGTGGCGATGGCGATCCGCTACGGTGTCGCGCGCGGCATCTTTTCCAACGAGGCGGGACTGGGCTCGGCCTCGATCGTCCATGCACAGGCGCGCAACACCCCGTTCCGGCAGGGTTTCTGGGGCGTGTGGGAGGTGTTCATCGACACCCTGGTGGTGTGCACAATGACCGCGCTGGTGATCCTGCTGACCGGCGTACTCGGCACCGTGGACGGCGACGGCAAGCTGCTCAACGGCGCCGGTTTGACGACCACCGCCTTCACCACCGGACTGCCCGGGCCGGGCGGCTACGTTGTGCTGATCTCGATCATCTTCTTTGCCTACACCACCATGCTGACCTGGAACTTCTACGGCGAAAAAAGCTGGGAATACCTGTTCGGCCGCAAGGTCGTGCTGCCCTACCGGCTGCTGTTCCTGGTGTTCGTGTTCCTTGGTGCAGTCGGTGCCTTGCAGTTGGTCTGGGATATTGCCGATACGCTCAACGGCCTGATGGCGGCACCCAACCTGGTTGCGCTGTTGCTGCTGGCCGGCGTGATGACGCGCGAGAAGCTGGACTACTTCAACCGGCTGCGCAACGGCCAGGCACCGCACAAGCCCGACGACGCGTGACCCGGCCATCAACGCACTAAGCAACTCGAGCGGCCGCGGCCGTCCACCGCGGCTCGCCGCCGGGCTGCGCGCGGCGTGGCGCGACGGCTATGGCATGGCCGATTTGCGGCACGACGTGATGGCCGGGCTGACGATTGGCACCGTGGCGGTGCCGTTGTCGATGGCGCTGGCCATCACCACCGGCGTCGCACCGCAACATGGCCTGTACACCGCGATCGTCGCCGGTGTGCTGATCGCGCTGACCGGCGGCTCGCGCTTCAACGTCTCCGGTCCGACCGCAGCGTTCGTGGTCATCCTGTTCCCGATCGTTCAGCAGTACGGCCTCGGCGGTCTGCTGATCGCCACCATGATGGCCGGTCTGATTCTGGTTGCGATGGGCGTGGCGCGGCTCGGCGCGCTGATCCAGTTCATCCCCTACCCGGTAGTACTGGGCTTTACCAGCGGCATCGCGGTGGTGATCGCCGTGCTCCAGGTTCCCGACTTTCTCGGCCTGCAAACCGGCGGGCTGGGCGAGCATTTTGTTGACAACGTGATCGTGATTGCACGTTCCTTGCCCACCCTCCAGCCGGCCGAGCTCGGCGTTGGTGTGTTCTGTCTGGTGCTGATGCTGCTCTGGCCGCGTCTGGGCACACCGATTCCGGCACCGCTGGCCGGGCTGGCCGCGGGTGCGCTGGTGGCCGCACTCGCCAATCAATGGCTGGGCGACGGACCGGGACCGCTGATCGAAACCATTGCCTCGCGCTTCAGTTGGAGCATCAACGGCCAGACCGGCACCGGCATCCCGCCGATTGCCCCGAGCTTCGTGCTGCCCTGGCGATTGCCGGGGCCGGACGGCACGCCGCTGGTGGTCAATTTCGACCTGATCCGCGCCCTGGTCGGGCCGGCGATTGCAATCGCCATGCTCGGTGCGATCGAATCGCTGCTGTGCGCGGTCATCGCCGATGGCCTGACCCGCACCCGGCACGACCCGAACAGCGAGTTGATCGGTCAGGGGCTGGGCAACCTGGTCGCGCCGCTGTTCGGCGGCATTACCGCCACCGCCGCGATTGCACGCACCGCAACCAATGTGCGCAGCGGCGCGCGCTCGCCGATCGCGGCGATCGTGCATTCACTGGTCGTGCTGCTGGCCGTGGTTGCGCTGGCCGGTCTGCTCGGACAGGTGCCGATGGCAGCACTGGCTGCGCTGTTGTTTGTCGTCGCCTGGAACATGAGCGAAGCGCGGCATTTCCGCCACATCCTGCGCTCCGCGCCCGCTGGAGACGCCGCCATCCTGGTGATCTGCTTTGGCCTGACGGTGCTGTTCGACATGGTGCTGGCGGTCGGTGTCGGCGTCGGCCTGGCGGCAGCGTTGTTCATTCGGCGCATGTCGCTGTTGACCACCACCGATGCGGCAACCGCCGATCATCACCCGACGATCCGCGACCTGCCCGGCGAGGTGGCGGTGTACGACGTCAACGGGCCGCTGTTTTTCGGCGCCGCGGAGAAGGCCCTGACCTCGCTGCACGTGGTCGACCCGAACGTGCGCATTATCATCCTCGACATGCACGATGTGCCGAGCATGGACGGCACCGCCATCTTCGCGCTGCAATCGCTGATCGAGCAGATGAACCAGCAGGGTGTCGGCCTGATCCTGGCCGGCATGCGCACCCGGATGATCGTCAAGCTGCGCCGCGCCGGCGTGCGCAAGCGAACCCGGTGGCTGACCTACTGCCCGGATCTCGAGCACGCCGGTCGGATCTCGCGGCGATGGTGCGCCGAGCGCGCGGCGGCCCTGAGTGAACCGGCCTGAGCAACCAACACCTCAGCCGCGCAGAATGCGGCGCCGGATTTCGCCCGACAGCGTGTCGATTGCCAGCACCACCAGAATCGTCAGCACCAGCACCGCCGCGGCCTTGTCGTAGTGGCGGTATCTGAGCGTGTTGAGCAGCACGCCACCGACCCCGCCGGCGCCGACCACGCCCAGCACCGCCGAGGCACGCATGTTGAGTTCGAAGCGGAAGATCCAGTGCGCGACGATCTCGGGCAGCACCTGCGGCAGCACCGCCCAGCGCAGCGCCAGCACGCGCGAGCCGCCGGCGGCTTCGACCGCCTCGACCGTGCCGAAATCCAGTGAATCGACCACCTCGGCACCGAGCTTGGTGAGCATGCCGATCGACGAGATGCCGATCGCAAGCGCGCCGGCAAACGCGCCCAGACCGACGATCGGCACGAAGTAGATCGCCAGCAGAATCTCCGGGAAGGCGCGCGCGGTCGCCGAAATCAGCTTGACACCACGCGCGATGCGCGGAAACAGCACGCGCGAGCCGAACAATGCCAGCGGCAGCGACAGCACCGCGGCGATGATGGTGCCGATCCAGGCGATCTGGATCGATTCGACAATGGCCGGCAGCACCCGGTCCCAGCCGTAGACCATGTCCACCGGCCAGAAGAACGACAGCACGCGCGCGACGCCGCCGGGTACTTCGATCAGCGTTTCAGGCGTGAACCCGATCGCGACCAGCGAGACCACGAACAGTGCGGCAATGATGAAGGTCGTAATCGTCGCAAACCCGATCGGCGGACCGGGACGCTTGCGCGGATCGATCATCGGCGCGTTCATGTCAGCCGCTTCCGGATGGCCTCGGAGATTTCCTCGATGATCAGCACCGCGACCAGCACGGCCAGGATGATCATGGTCACGCGCTCGTATTCGAAGTTGGCGCGCTGGCTCTCGAGGATCATGCCGATGCCGCCGGCACCGACCAGGCCGAGCACCACCGAGGCGCGTATGTTGAGCTCGAAGGCGTACAAGGCATAGCTGACGTAGTGTTGCAGCGCCTGCGGAATCGCCCCGAACTGCACCATCTGCAGCCACGAGCCGCCGGCCGCGCGCACCGCCTCGCAGGTGCCCATGTCAATCGATTCCAGCGATTCGGAATACAGCTTGGAGATCACCGCCACGGTGAACACCGACAGCGCCAGCGAGCCGGCAACCGGGCCGAACCCGACCGCGGTCGCGAACAGCATCGCCCAAAACAGGTCGGGCATGGTGCGAAGCACGTTCATGAAGTTGCGGTCGATGAACCACACGGTTTTCGTTGGCGTCAGGTTGCGCGCGGCCAGCACCGCGATCGGGATGGCGAAGATGCCGCCGACCACGGTGCCGATGATGGCGATATAGACCGTTTCCATGAACGGCTCGAACAGCCGCGGCAGGAAGGCAAAATCCGGCGGCCAGGATTCGGCGATCAGGCGCGTGCCGCCGGCGATGTTGCAGGCGATCTCGACCAGCGAGAAGCCGATGCCGTCGGCCGCCCACAGCGTGATCGCCAGCAGCAGACCGACGATGCCCAGCGTCAACGGCCAGTTGCGCGGCGGACGGGTGGGTAGATCAGTCACCGAGCACCCCGCCATTGATCGCTGATCGCGGCCTGGAGGCCGCTCCTGCAGCGGTTATTGGCGCAGGAGCGGCATCCACGCCGCGAGTCGCGCAGTTCACGCCCCCTCCTCCAGCAGATCGTCCTCGGTGAACTCGCGCCCGTAGATGTCGCGAAAGTCCTCGTCGGTAACGGTCGCGGCACTGCCGTCGTAGACCAGCTCACCGAAACGCAGGCCGATGATGCGGTTGCCGTACTCGCGCGCCAGATCCAGGAAATGCAGGTTGACCAGCGTGGTGATACCGAGCTCGCGGTTGATCCGCACCAGGTCCTGCATGATCTGGTGGGTGGTCACCGGGTCCAACGATGCCACCGGCTCATCGGCCAGGATGATATCGGGCTGCTGGGCCAGCGCGCGCGCAATGCCGACACGCTGCTGCTGCCCGCCGGACAACTGACTGGCCTTGACCCAGGCCTTGTCGACGATGCCGACGCGCTTGAGCGCATCGATCGCGATCTCGCGGTCGGGCTGCGGCCACAGGTTGAACATCGCGCGCCAGCCCGGCACGTGCGCCAGCCTACCGATCAGCACGTTCGACATCACGCTCAAGCGCTTGACCAGCCGAAAGTCCTGGAAAATCATGCCGACGTGCTTGCGCAATGCGCGCAATTCGCGCGCCGAGTTGGCCGATACCGGCTGGCCATCGACCGAAACCCGCCCCGAGGTCAGCGCGTTGAGACCATTGACCGCGCGCAGCAGGGTCGATTTGCCGGCCCCGGAGGAACCGACGATGACGACGAACTCGCCAGGCTTGATTTCGAGGTTCAGGTCCTTCATGCCGACCACCCCGTTGGGGTAGACGATGCCGGCGTTCTCGAACCGGATCGAGCCGCGCTCGGCGATGTGTTGGCGGGTGTCGGGGGCGTCGGGCCGGTTCATGGGGTTTTTCCTTGGGGACTTGGGCGCGCCGGGGTCAACCGCGCATGATCTCGTAGGCCTTGCGCACCGGATCATACAGGCCCGGTTCGAAGCGCTTGAAACCGTCGATTTCGTACAGGATCCAGAGGATCTTCTCGCTGTCGGGCAGCTCGGCCTGCTCGCGCGTGAGCTTGAGGAAGGCCTCGGCAATCGCTTCGCGCAGATCCTCGGGCAGACCCGGGCGCAGCTGCACCCCGTCGTTCGGGATCATCGGCGCATGGTTGAACACGATCACCTTCTCGCCGATGTCCGGGTATTGCTCGCACAACATGTTGCGCGCATCCTCGTAGGACACGCCAAAGCGGGTATCGCCGCCGTAGACAGCCAGAGCGGCGGCATCGTGGCCGCGCACGAAGATGCCGTCCAGATCGCGGTTGGGGTTGATGCCCTGGTCGAGCAACTGCACGGCCGGGAACAGGAAGCCGGAGGTCGAGTTGGGGTCGACGAAGGCCACGCTGTCGCCGCGCACCTGGTCGATCGCGCCCGTGCACTGGAGAAAGGTTCGGGTCGATCCGGCGCGCCCGCGCGTGCGGCTGTCGCACAACCGCACCACCGCCTCGGGCGGCGCAGCGCAGACCGACGGATCGTTGGTCATCCACTGCGTGCGGTAGCCGGCCACCCCCTTGCGGGTCGAAATCAGGATGGTCTCGATGTCGTAGCGGCGCTGACCGAGCATGGCCGCAAACGGCGGCAACATGCCGATGTCGGCGCGACCGGCGCCCAGCGCCTCGACCAGCCCGGTGTAGTCCTGCGGCACGAAGGTTCGGACCGAAATCCCGAGTTCGGCCGACAGCCACTCGCCCAGCGGCTCAAGGTTGTCGACCAGCGCATCGGCCTCCAGCGCCGGCACCAGACCCAGTACCAGCTCGTTCGGCCAACCCCTTTCGTCGACCTGATCGCGCGGGCAGCAGGCGGCCAGCAGCAGGCATGCAAACAGCACGACGATTCGGCCGATCCCGGCAGCAACGCGATTCATGGCGAGAGGATCGCGCATTCGATTGCCGGACGGGATGACGGCTTCATGACAGCGGCGTACCGATCGGATCAATGTTCGCCGCCCAGCGCGTGCGTCTTGAGTGCCGCCAGCGGGACGACTTCCAGCGTTCTTGCGTGGGTGGCCGCCATCACCACGCGCGGCGCGCAGCCGTGCCGGTAGGCCTCCTGCCAGCGCGCCGCGCACAGGCACCAGCGGTCGCCCTCCTTCAGGCCCGGAAACCCGAACTCGGGACGCGGCGTCGACAGGTCGTTGCCGCGCTGGCGGCTGAAGTCCAGAAAATCGTCGGTCATCACCGCGCATACCGTGTGCACGCCCGCATCCTCGTTGCTGGTGTTGCAGCAGCCGTCGCGGAAGAAGCCGGTGCGCGGGCTCATCGAGCAGGGTTCAATCGCCTCACCCAGCACGTTGATCGGTGCTGCCTTGCTCATGCCTGGGCTCCACTGCCGATCCACTCGGCGTAGCGCTGGCCATGGCCGGCCGGGACGAAGCGCATCGACTCGCAACGCGCGCGCACGGCCTGGTCGGCGGCCTCGTCGGTCTCCAGTCCAAGCGCCTGACACAGCTGCGCGAACGCCGCGACCGGCTCGGCAACGACGCGCGCGCGATCGATCTCGATCAGGTTCGGCTGCATCTGCGCGCGCAGCTCGTCGATCAGTTGCAAGTCGCGCTGATAGGCTTCGACCAGCGCATCGATCTGCCGGTAACCGTCGTTGAGCCACTGCACGCGCATGTCTTCGATCGCCGCAGTCGGCAGCACGATGCGTGCCTCGGGAAACGCCAGCAACAGCGCCGGCAGCATCGCCGCCGACCACCAGCCGGCCTCCAGCAATATGTGCGCGTCAGCAAGACGGACGCCACGCAGGAAACGCTTGCGCGCCAGGCGCAGGTTTTCCGGCGTGAGTCCGGCCAATTCGGCCGGACCGGCGGGAATATTCAAGGCTTCGAGCCGGCGGGTCTCGTCACCACCGGCCAACACCTGAACCCCGGGATGCGCGGCCAGCCCGGCCAGCAGCGCGACCCGTCCACTGCCGGGCCAGCCAGCCACGATCACCGGAGCCGGCCGATCGTCATCGAACGGTGCCGAAGGTTCGGGCAAGCGTCCGGCATCCAGCCACGCGCGCACCACGCGCGCCTGCTGATTGAGTCGCGCGGCAATCGGAATGTCGCGCCAGCCGCCGGCCTGCCAGTGCGTCCACGCCGACGGTCGGTCATCGAGCCGATCCAGCGTGTTGCCAAGCGCGGTATGCAGCATGCGGGCATCGCCGCTGTTTTCGTCGGCGCGCGCCAGCAAGGCTTCCAGCGAAGAGCGCGCCTGTTGATGGTCGCCGAGCCGGTCGCAGATCGTCGCCCAACCCAGCAGCGCGGTCGCGTCGGGCGGTTCACGCTCGAGCAGCGGTGCAATCGCCGCGCGCGCATGATCGAGATCGGCGGGTTCGGCGCGAGCGCGCTCCATCGCCAGCAGCATGCGTGCTTCGTCGGCGACCGCGGCCGGCTCGGCGTCGATCAGCGATTCCAGCAATGCCTTTGCGGTTTCGGCGTTGCCGTGGTTGTGTTCGATGCGCGCGCGCGCGAGCGCAACCTCCGGCTGTTCCCCGTCCAAGCTGTCGAGCAGTTCGCGCGCGCGCTCGGGCTGGCCGAGCGCGGCCTCCAGTTCGGCGCGCTTGAGCACCAGCTCGGCACGATCGGTCCAGTGAGCGGCCGCATCCGTCAGCAACTGGCGCGCCTGGCCCAGATCGCCGAGCCGGCGCAGACTTTCGGCCAGATCGATCACGATCTCGGGCGTGGCCGCAGCGCCGGACAGCACCCGACCGAAATGCTGCACGGCCTCGGCATGACGCCCACGGCGCGCCAGCAGCCGGGCCAGCAGCGCATGCGTGTCGATATCGTTGGGTGCGCGCTTGAGCGCATCGGTAAAGCAGCGCTCGGCCTCGTCGAAGCGACCGGCGGCCAGCAGCATGCGTCCGGCCAGCATCAGCGCAACCGGGTGGCTGGCGTCGCGCTCGAGCACACCCTGCAGCAACTGGCGGGCCTCCTCGAGTTCGCCCTGCTCCATGTGTGCGCGTGCCAATCCGGTCAGCGCCGGAACATGGTCGGCCTTGGCTCGCAGCGCGACCTTGAACTCGCTGGCCGCACGCTGGAACTGTCCGCGCAGCAGCGAGACCTCGGCCATCGCGGTGCGTGCGTCGACGTGGTTGGGGTCGAGCGCGGTGACCTGGCCGAACTGCTCGCGCGCGCCGTCCGTATCGCCGGTCTCGGCCAGCAGGCGACCGAGCTGGTAATGGGTCGCGGTCTGGCCATCGCCGACCGCGACGGCCCGGCGCAGCCATTCCAGCGCGCCGGCCGCATCGCCCTGCCCGCGCCGGCACAGACCGAGCAGCAGGGGGTATTGCCAATTGCCGGTATCGGCCTGCTGCAGCCGCTTGAGCAACGGCTCGGCCTGGGCGAATTGCCCGTTCTGGTACAGGCGCATGGCCTGCCGGCTCAGGCCGGCGTCAGGTGCTGACATAGTTCACTCACGATCCGTTGTTCAATCCACGATTCCAGACGCCAGTTGCGCAGGAATCCACAATGACCGCCATGCGGCCAGGTCTCCAGTTCCAGTGTCGCCAGACGCGGCAGCGCCTCGAAATCCGCGTGCGGGATGATCGGGTCATCGGCCGCGGTCACCATCAGGCAGGAGGTCTCCATCCCGGCCAGGTAGTCGCCGGCAATCGAGTAACCCTCGAGGTAGGCGTCCGTGTCGGCAAACTCGGTGTAGTCGGCCACCAGCTGCCGGGTCTGCTCGGCCAGCGTGCGGTGGCGCATCCACGAGTCGAGATTGTAGCGTTCCGGCCACAGTCGCTGCTTGCGCATCAACGAGCGCCGCCACTTGCGCACGAAATACTTCTCGTACAGCGGCAGACCCGAGGCCAGCGCGGCCAGTACATTCTTCGGCCGGATCACCGGGCACACCGCGACCACCCGTTTCAGCGCCAGACCGACGCTGGGCGCATGGCGCGCGACGCGCAGTGCGAAATTGCCGCCCAGCGAGAATCCGGCCAGGAACACCGGGCCGTCACGATGTGAATCAGCCACGCGCGCGACCGCGTGCAGCACCTCGTCGAGCAGACAGGAATGGAACAGACCCTCGTTGAGGTGGTGCGAATCGCCGTGGTCGCGAAAATTCAGCCGGAAGGTTTCGAAGCCGGCTGCATCCAGCGCCAGCGCGGTGTCGAGCAGGTAGTTTGACTCCGCGCTGCCCTCCCAGCCGTGCAGCAGGACCACCAGCGCACCGTTGGGCGCGGCCGGCCGACTTCGATAGCCGAGCAGGTGTGCACCGACGCCGGTATCGACAACCTCGCGCTGCGCCGCCGCCCGGTAGTCGGCCGACCGGCCAAGCACGCGCCGCTTGCGCCACGGGCTGGAGGTCAGCGTCGACTGCACATGGGTATTGGCCAGCCAGCCGCGCGGCGCAAACGGATCCAGCCCCGGCGGCAACGTTGCGGGTCGTTCAGTCATGGACGCGAGCGTACAGGCGTTGCACCTCATGCTGGGCGCGGCGCGCCAGTTCGCTGCGACTGTCGCCGGGCTCGAGGCGAGGGCCGATCAGTATCTGGCCGCGGCAGCCCGGTCGGCCGAGCGCCGACAGCGCCAACCCGAGCAGGCTCTTGCCCGGGCCGAACACGTGCTCGTCGTGCACGTCACCGTCGCGCCAGTAGCGGATTGCGACCGGCAATACCGGCACGCCGGCGCGCAAGGCTGCCCCGAACAGGCGGGCGTGGAAGCGCCCGACGCCGCGGCCGGCGCTGATCCCGGCCTCGGGAAACAAACCGACGATTTCGCCGCGCCGCAGCAGCGCGGTCATGCGCCGCGCGGCGCTGCGCCGCGAGCCCTCGTGACCGCGCTCGATGAAAATCGTGCCGACGCTGCGCGCCACCGCGCCGATCACCGGCCAGTCGCGGATGCCCGACTTGGCGACCAGCCACATCGGTGCCAGCGCGTGCAGCAGCACGATATCGAACCAGCTGATGTGGTTGGCCACCACCAGCACTGGACCCGGCGGCCAGTCGCCGACGATTTCGAGCCGGAAGCCGAGAATTCGCGCCAGCGCGCGTGCGAACGTCTGCTGCACGCAGCCCCCCAGGCGCCGTGAACCGACGCGCAGCGTGCGCAGCCCCGGCAGCATCACCAGCATCAGGATCGGCAGCGCCAGCAGCCAGACCAGCAACAGCGGCAGCCGGTAGAGATAGCGCCACGGTTGCAGCCGCACCGGTGGCGCGACCGGCGGCAACCCGTAAACCGCGCCGGCAATGGCACTCACCTCAGCCTGGGCGGGCGCGCGTTCGGCATCTTCGTCGGGATGGCTTGCTGTCACGCACACGTCCTTGCACTATGATGCGGGCTGATCCGCAACCTCCTTGATGCCGGGGCCGGGCCGTCGCCGGCCAGTGTAGCGCCCCGGCCCGTTGACCATGACCGCGCAACCCGACCTGAAAACCCGCATCACCAATCTCTCCACCGGCCACGCGTTCAGTGCGCGGGCCGGAGAAACCGTGCTCGCCGCAGCACTGCGCCAGGGCATCATGCTGCCGTACAGCTGCCGCAACGGCACCTGCGCGAGCTGCAAGTGCCGGCTTGTTGAAGGCGCGGTGGACTACCCCTTCAACCCGCCGACGGCGCTGGAACCGGGCGAACTGGCCGACGGCGCAATGCTCGCCTGCCAGGCAGTCGCCGCCGGCGAGATCGCGATCGAGGCGCAGGAAATCCGCCAGGTTGCCGATATTCCGGTGCGGCTGGTACCGGCGCGCGTGGAGACCATCGACGCGCTGACCCCGGACGTGCGCAGACTGCGACTGAAGCTGCCCCGCGGCCAGCGTCTGCAGTTCCTGGCCGGCCAGTACATGGACATCCTGCTGCCCGGCGGCAAGCGACGCGCGTTCTCGATTGCCTCGCCGCCCAGCCAGCCTGAATTCATCGAACTGCACGTCAAATATGTCGACGGCGGCGGCTTTACCGGTCATGTATTCGACGGCATGCAGCCCGGCGAAATCCTGCGCATGGAAGGCCCGCTGGGCATGTTCTTCGTGCGTCTGGACAGCACCCGGCCGATCCTGATGCTCGGCGGCGGCACCGGTTTCGCGCCGCTCAAGGCCATGATCGAAGACCTGATCCACGCCGGTGACACGCGCCCGGTGCGCTTGTACTGGGGCGTTCGCAGCGAGGCCGACCTGTACGCGCGCGAACTGATCAAAGAGTTCGCCGCGGCGCATCCCGATTTCGACTTCGTGCCGGTGCTGTCGGAGGGCGATGCCGACTGGCGCGGTCGGCGCGGCTTCGTGCACGAGGCGATGCTGGCCGACCATCCCGATCTGGCCGGCTGGGAAATCTACATGTCCGGCCCACCGCTGATGGTGCATTCCGCGCGCCGCGCCATTCTGGATGCCGGCGGCGAGCAAGCCCACCTGCACTACGATTCGTTCGACTTCGCCCCTGACGTGCCGCCGGCCGACATCGAAACACCCTGAGGCACCTGCGCACGCCGGAACGCGTGCATCAGGAAGCGGGCGTCAAAATTACCCGGCACACCACGGACCAGCGCCGAACCGGCCAGGCGCGCCAACGCGGCCCGGCGGCCCAGCGCGCGCCGTGCGTGCCAGCAATTCAACGCCCAGATCGCACCCAGCACGCGTGACAGCGACGGCTCGGGAAAAAAGCCTGTGGACCGGTTGGCCTGCTTGATCCGCCACAACCAGGACTCGGCCCAGTCCAGGAAGACCTCGGGCGCATCCGGCGCCTGCTTCGGGCGCGCCAGCGCATAGTGACAGGCCAGATCGCGCGCATCGGCATCAATCCCGATTTGGCCGAGCAGACGCGCGAACACCGCCATCTTGCGCTCGCGCCCCAGCCCCTCGGTCTTGCCGGTAAACCGTCCCGGATGCTCACGCCCGCAGACCAGCAATTCCGGCAGGTTGGCGATGCGATGGCCCTGCTCGATCAGGCGCGCGTGCATGTCGAAATCCTGGCAACGCGGAAATTCCGGGTTGTAGCGCAAGTCTTTGAGCACCGCGGTGCGCGCCATCACCGTGCGGTTGATCACCGGGCAATGGAACAGCAGGTGGGCGCGCAGGTCGTCGGGCCGCAGTGGCTGGCGCCGGACCTTGTTCATCAAACGACCGTCGGCGTCCATGAAACTGCACCAGCTGCCGATCTGGACGATGTCGGGATGCGCATCCAGCCATGCGACCTGGCGACCCAGGCGCTGCGGGTAGGCGTGATCGTCGCTGTCGAGCAGTGCCAGGTACTCGCCGCGCGCCAACTCGAGGCCGCGATTGCGCGCGGCCGGAATGCCGAGGTTGGTGTCATGCCGCGCCACGCGCAGGCGCCGGTCCTCGTAGGCGGCCAGCACATCGGGTGTGGCATCGGTCGAACCGTCGTCGACCACGATCAATTCGAAGTCCTCGAAATCCTGGGCGAGGATGGAATCGACCGCCACGCGAATGTAGTCGGCGCGGTTGTGAACCGGAATGAAGACGCTGACGCGGGGCGTCTGGGGCACGGGGCTGGGAACCGATGGAAACCAGCGCGCATGCTACCATCCCGACTGGTTCCGGAGTCCCGGGCCGGCTCCCGGAACGGTTTCGAGGTCTGCATGAAGTACCGCCTTGGCGCTTTGTATCGTCGCAGTGCGAATTCGCCGCTGCGCCGACTGTATTTCTCCTGGCTCAAACACATCCGCGGGGTGTTCCACAAGCGCCAGTCGGTGCAGTTCGTCTCGATCAACGGCAAGCGCTACAAGCGTCTGGAACTTGGCGACAGCTTCGAGGCCGTGCAACTGGAGCAGGCGCTGGAGGCACTGGCCGATCGCACTCTGTTTCCGCCGCTGATCCACCGCAATGAGAACCAGCTGCTGTTCGGCTTCATCGATGGACGGCCACTCGATCCGCAACGCGCCGACGACCTCGAGTCGATGCTGCGATTCTTCACCACGCTCTATCGCAGCGATGCCAGCATGCAGGATCCGCAACGCGCGCTGGGCCGCCTGATCAACGATCTCGCCTTCCTGTTCGACACTGGCCTGATCGATGTTGACTTGCAGCAGGCGCTGGCCGAGCGTGCGCACGCGGTGTGCCCGAACGCGCTGGTCGCCGGACTCGATTACATCGACCCGGTGGCCAAGAACTTCGTCGTCACCGGCGAGGGGGTATGTGCAATCGATGTCGAGAGCCTGCATGACGCTGTGCCGCTGGGCACCGGCATCGCCAAGGCTGGCCTGCACTGGCTGGACCGCGACCAACAGCAGCTCTGGCTGACAAGGCTGGACCCGCAGGGCACGGCCGGCCTGCGCGACCAGTTCGCCTTCGTCGAACTGGTCTTTCGCACCGGCTGGACCAAGCGCAAGCTGCTACAGGGCAAGCACCACCGCATCCGTATCGAATTGCTGCGCGAGCTGCTCGACTGAAGCCAGGACGACGGATTCGCCGTCAGCGCACGACTTGCATCTCGGCGATCAATGCGTCGGCCCTGTCGAGCTTTTCCATCACCCACAGCATGTAGCGCGAGTCGACATGGATGCTGCGCGTGGTGCGCGGGTCGAAATCCCAGTCGGAGTTGACGCTCTCGATCGTACCGTCGAACAGCAGTCCGACCAGTTCACCGCGTGCGTTCAGCGTCGCCGAACCGGAGTTGCCGCCGGTGGTGTCAACATCGGACAGGAAATTCACCGGCACCGAACCGATCGAATCAAGCGCGTAGGCGCCGTGCTCCTGGGCCCGGATCAGCTCCAGCTGACGCGCCGGCGCGTCGAACGGAGCCTCGCCGGTGTCCTTCTCGGTGATGCCTTCCAGCGTCGTGAACGGCAGGTAGGCCAGCCCGTCGCGCGGTGAACCGCCCATGACCGTGCCGTAGGTCACGCGCAGCGTGCCGTTGGCGTCGGGATAGGCGGCGAAATTCCGGTCGCGCTGCCAGGCGATGATGGCCTGCATGTAGTCCGGTCGCAGTCGCTGCATGCGACCGGAGCGATCCTTGCTCAAACGCTCCTGGGCCATTTCGTGCTCGTACAGCGCCACGGCCAGCGCGATGAACGGATCACCGCTGGCCTCGAACCACTCCGGCGACTGCTCCATCAGCGCCAGCCGATGCTCCAGTTCGCCCAGCCGGGTCTCGTCGTAGTAGCGATCGAGGCGGCGCTCAAGCGCCGCGCGCGCATCACCGGCTGACAATTCCAGGGCGTGGTCGAATGCTTCGACCCGCGCGCTTTCCGGCGCCTGCTGATAGCCCTCCAGGAAATGCAACCAGACCGCGCGATCGACGGCCGGATCGTAGCGCCTCTCCAGCGCCTGCAGCGATTGCCGGAAGAATGCCAGATCGCGATCCTGGTAGCCCGACTCGCGTTCGGCATCGGGCTTTTGCCGTTCCCTGGACAGCCGATACAACCGCTGCGCCGCAGACAGCAACGCCGAGCGCTTGGCATTGGTGTAATACCAGTCCGCGCGCGCTGCGAGGGCCATCTCGGCACTGAGTGCATCGAGTTCGGCCAGCGTCCCGGCAAACCCGGACGCATCGCCCTGGCCCGCCACCCAGCCATCCAGCGCCGCCTCACGTGCGCGTCGCCGCTCGACCAACCCCACCCGTCGCGCTCCTTCGACCTGACCACCGAAATTCTTCAACGCATTGTTCAGCCCCGCCAATGTGCTTTCGTACTTGATGCGCGCATCGCTGCCCTCGGGTGCGGCGTCCTCGATCGTGGCGATCCAGCCCTCCAGCAGGTTGATGAAGGTCGGGTAGCGCCACTCGAAAGTGTTCTCGACCTCGACCAGTCGAGCGTAGCGTTGCGTGGATCCGGGATAACCGGCCACCATCACGAAATCGCCCTCGTCGAGACCGGCGGCTGAGACCTTCAGGAAGTGCTCAGGCCGAAACGGCACGTTGTCCTCGGACGGATCGGCCGGCGCGCCATCGGCACCGACCCAGGCGCGATAGAACGCGAAATCGCCGGTATGGCGTGGCCACATCCAGTTGTCGATATCGCCGCCGTAGCGGCCGACGTTGTCGCCCGGTGCGTAGACCAGCCGCACGTCGCGAATCTCGAGCCGGTCGATCAGCTTGAACTGCAGGCCACCGTAAAAGCTGGCCACCTGGCAGCGGTGACCGGCCTGTTGTTCGCAGGCGGCGACGATTTCCTTCTCGCGCGCATCGATGGCAGCCCAGACCTGCTCGCCATCCATGCCGGGCGCGACATCCTGACGCACCCGCTCGGTCACATCCTCGACCGCAACGGTCACGTATACGCGCGTGCCGGGTGCCGCCGGCAATTCCGACGCACGATCGGTCGCCAGGAAGCCGTCGGCAAGGTAATTGCGCTCGGGTGTGGAGTTGAACTGCACCGAGCCGCGCGCACAGTGGTGGTTGGTGACCACTAGCCCCTCGGGCGAAACAAAACTCGCCGTGCAGCCGCCCAGCGAAATCACCGCACCCATCGGAAACGCGGTCAGGTCGGTCAGCGTCGCCGGATCGAGTTGCAGCCCGGTCGCACGCAGATCGTCGGCGATTTCAGGCAACTGATCGGGCGTCCACATCCCCTCTTTCGCGCCGACCTGGACAGCCAGCAGCGCGGCCACAGTCAACCATATCCATCGATTCATGCTCTTGATCTCCGTGTTCAAAAGGGTCGACCACAGGCTCCGCAGTCGCTGCAGAATGGTAACCCGTGCAAGGCCTGATATTGCTTTGCCGACGGGCGCCGGAATGCCTGTCGCGAACAGACCCGGGTTCAGGAGACCGGACCGCACAGCGCCGCTATACTCGCGCTCATGGCCCGCGTTCTCGTCCTCAAGCATGTTGCCGCCGAACCACTGGGGCTACTCGACCCGATGTTGCGCGCGCGCGGCCATCGCATCCGCTATATCAACTTCTCGCGCCATCCCGATGCGAGCCCGAATCTCGACCGCTACCGTGCGCTGATCGTGCTGGGTGGTTCCATGCAGATCGACCAGACCGATCGTCACCCGCACCTGCGCACCGAATGCCGCCTGATCGAGCAGGCGCTGGCCGAGGACAAGCCGGTACTGGGCATTTGCCTGGGCGCACAACTGCTGGCACACGTCTGTGGCGCGCACGTCGGACCGGTCGCACGCCCGGAAATCGGCTGGTACCCCGTGCACCCGACCGCGGCGACCGCCGATGATCCGGTGCTGTCGCCGTTGACCGAACCTCAGCAGATCTACCAGTGGCATCACTGGGGCTTCGACTGCCCGGATGGTGCTGTTCGATTGGCCGAGCATCCCGAATCGGGATGTCAGGCGTTTCGGGTCGACCACTGCGGCTGGGGCTTCCAGTTCCACCTTGAACTCGACCAGCGCCTGATCCATCGCTGGCTGACGCTCAAACCCTACCGCCATGACCTTGAGCAGTCCGGTCTTGACCGCACACCCGATGAAATTCGACGCGAGACCGAACATCACCTGCCGCGCGCGCTGACGCTGGCCGAGCAGGTGTTCGGCCGCTGGCTCGATCAGCTCGGCACGCCGGAACGACGGCTGGTGCTGGGCTCGCGCTGAGTCGCGCAGGGCAAGTGCCGGGAAACCGGACTATTCGGCGGCCACGAATGCAATGCGACGGACCTCGAGATCGGCCGTGAACACCTCACCGTAGGCAACCAGCGCCAGGGAGCGCAAGCGCGCCAGGTCCGGCACGCCGCGGATCGACACGCCTTCGAAGGCATCGAACGGCACAAACACCTCGCGCCAGTCTTGCGTGACATCCAGCGCGGCCCGGTAGTACTGCCACGGCCGCCGACAATCGGGGGTTCGAAGGTGAAGAAAATACGCACCCGGCGCACCCCGCAGCGTCAACAGCACCCCGGAAAAGCGCGCTGCATCCAGCGTCTTCCCGGCCGCATCCAGCGGCAGCCGCAGCTGGATAAAGCCGCCATTGTTGTCCAGCCGCACCTCACCGCGCATCTGCAACGCCGGCCCGTCCGGATGCTCGACCCGCCCGGCCTGCATGTCCGAGCGCCCGCCCATTACCCGATCGGTGAATCCCTGCCAACGCGTGCCCAGCGCAGACACGCCCGGCTCGCCGCCGAAATCGTCGATCAACAGGTCCGCACCCCAGGCGGCTGAAGACACCATCATCAACACTCCCGCGAGCAATCTGCCAAACGAAATCATAGCCGGCAGATTGCCGTAAAGAGCATGAACGGCGCGCGAGCAGCCGTCCCCCGGCGCACCCGGCGGCTGTCGATCGGGTTCACATGATCAATCGCAAAGGGCTTGGCGTTACTTGAAGTGCGACTTGAAGTAGTTGAAGGAGTTGCCCAGTGCTTTCCAGGCATGCTCGGCTTCGTCCTTGAACTGCTGCCATTTCTCGTCGCCGGCCGCGCGCAGCTCATCAAGTTTCCGATCCAGCTCGCGGCGCTTCTCGCGCAGATCATGCAAGCGGTTCTCGTACTCCTTGCGCGCCCCGGCCTCGAACTTGGCCGCCTCGCTCTTCAGATCCTCGATTTCGTGATCGAGCTGATCCAGCCGATCCTTCAGCGCGCTGATGAATTCATTGCGATTTTGCTGTGTCATCGGATCTTCCATCGGCCTGGTGGCCGCTGTGGGCTCTCCTTAAGACATGAGTCCGAATGGCACGCTTTTCAATCAGGCCGCACGAGTCAGACTCGAATCCGATGGCCTGCTCAAGATCAGGTCGCCACTGAGAGCATATAGGGCTCTGGCGAAGCTGCGGCCGGGTAGTCGGTGTCTCCGGAACGCAGTGAGTGTTTGGTGAAGTAACTCCCGTGGTGGACTGCACAGCCAGAGCGTCTTAGGGGCAAGGCTTCGCAAGCACCGCGACCCCGGAGCGCACATCAGGTGCGTGAGGATGCGCGGTGCGCCGCGAAACGCAGCATACGAGTTCCTGGCGAAGCCGCTACCCGCACTTTGAATAGCCGCAGGCCAGACACGTTTGACACCCGTCTAAAAGCACCATCGCCTTGGTGTTGCACTTGAAGCACAGCGAGGCCGCTGCGGGATAGCCAGAATCCACGGCCTCCCCGGCCGCTTCATTCATCGTTTTTTTTTCCGGCATTGCTGCAGGCTGGTTCGGGCCATCGGCTTCGCGCGCTTCGAACTCGGCGCGCTTTTCCTTGAGCATCAGTTGCTGCTGCTCCGACAACTCGTCGGGCTCGAGCATGCCGATGCGCCGGAGGTGATGCTCGACGACCGCACCGATATCGGCGACGATGGACGGCACGAAGCGCCCGCCGGGCTTGAAGTAGCCGCCCTTGGGATCGAACACGGCCTGCAGTTCCTCGGACAGGAAGGTGACGTCACCGCCCTTGCGAAACACCGCCGACATCACGCGGGTGAGTGCGACGATCCACTGGAAGTGGTCCATGTTCTTGGAGTTGATGAAGATCTCGAACGGCCGGCGCTGCTCGTGCTCGGTGCCGGCATTGAGGATGATGTCGTTGATCGTCACGTACAGCGCATGGTCGTCCAGCGGCGTGCGGATCTTGTAGGTCGCACCTTCCAGGCATTCCATGCCCTCGGGTCGCTCCAGCTTTTCGTGCATGCGGATGATGTCGGCACTCTTGCGGCCACCCTCGCGCACGCTCTCTTCGCTGGAACTCGCGGCATCTTTGTTCTTGTCCTTGACCTGGTAGCCGACGATCTTTTTTCCGATATGTACGGTCATTGGTTTTTCTCCTGCCCCCCGGATTTTCCTGGCCGGGGTTCACGTTGATTGGTCTGGATCCGCTTAAAGAATGATGCTCTGGATCCCGGATCGCGCTGCGCGCGCCCGGGATGAAGGCGATTGCGTCGCCACTAAAACTTGCCGTAATAGCCTTCCTTCAACGCATCAAAGAGGTTGGCCGCGGTGTGGGTTTCGCCGTCGTACTCGACCTCCTCACCGCCCTTGAGCTCGATCTGGCTGCCGTCTTCGAGTTCGAACACGTACGTGGTGTTGTCGAGATCCTTGTCGGTGACCAGCACGCCCTGGAAAGCTTCGGGATTGAAGCGGAAGGTCGTGCAGCCCTTCAGGCCTTTTTCCCATGCATCCAGGTAGATGTCCTTGAAATCCTCGTAGGGATAGTCGGTCGGCACGTTGGCGGTCTTGGAGATCGACGAATCGATCCACTTCTGCGCCGCGGCCTGGATCGCGACGTGCTCCCTGGGCGTGATCGTTTCAGCAGTCAGGAAATAGTCCGGCAGCATTTCTTCCGGATCTTCCGTGAACGGCATCGCCTTCGGGTTGACCAGCGCGCGGTAGGCCAGCAGCTCGTAGGAATAGACGCTGACCTTTTCCTTGCTCTTCTTGCCCTCGCGGATGACGTTGCGGTTGTAGTGGTGCGCAAAGCTCGGCTCGATGCCGTTGGAGGCGTTGTTGGCCAGCGAAAGCGAGATCGTGCCGGTCGGCGCGATGGACGTGTGGTGGGTGAAACGGGCACCGGTTTCGGCCAGCCGGTCGACCAGCTCGGGTGCAACCTCGGCGACTTTCTGCATATACCGGCTGTAGCGCGCGTGCAGCACGCGACCGGGTACGCGATCGCCGGGCTTGTAGCCGTCGCGCACCATCTCCGGGCGCTTGCGCAGCATTTCCGGCGTGACCTCGAACTGGTCGAGCATGATTGGCGCCGGGCCTTTTTCCTGTGCCAGTTCCAAACCGGCCTCCCAGCCGGCCACCGCCATTTCGCGGCTGACCTTTTCGGCAAAGTCCAGCGAATCGGACTGGCCGTACTTCATCTGCAGCATCGTCAGCGTTGAGCCCAGCCCGAGGAATCCCATGCCGTGGCGGCGCTTGTATTCGATCTCGCGGCGCTGCTGGCCCAGCGGCAGACCGTTGACCTCGACCACGTTGTCGAGCATGCGGGTGAAGATCTTGACGGCCTTTTTGTATTCGTCCCAGTTGAACCGCGCCTCGGAGGTAAACGGATGCTCGACAAAGCGGGTCAGGTTGACCGAACCCAGCAGGCAGGCGCCATACGGCGGCAGTGGCTGTTCGCCGCAGGGGTTGGTCGCGCGGATGTTCTCGACGAACCAGTTGTTGTTCTGCTCGTTGATCCGGTCGACCAGGATGAAACCCGGCTCGGCGAAATCGTAGGTGCTCGACATGATCATGTTCCACAGCCGCTTGGCCGGGACGGTCTTGTAGATCTTGCAGGCAACCAGCCCCTCGTCATTGCTGATATAGCCGGCCTGAACCGGCCAGTCGCGCCAAATCACCTGGGCCGGGTCGTTCACGTCGACCTCGGCGGCTTCGGATTCGAGCAGCGGGAACACCAGCGGCCAGTCGGCCTCATCTTTGACCGCACGGATGAAATCGTCGGTAATCAGCAGCGAGCAGTTGAACTGGCGCAGCACGCCGTTCTCGCGCTTGGCGCGGATGAAGTCCATCACGTCCGGATGCGAGACGTCGAAGGTCGCCATCTGCGCGCCTCTGCGGCCGCCAGCCGAGGACACGGTGAAGCACATCTTGTCGTAGATGTCCATGAACGACAGCGGGCCGGAGGTGTAGGCGCCGGCGCCGGAGACGTAGGCACCCCGCGGGCGCAGGGTCGAGAATTCGTAGCCGATGCCGCAACCGGCCTTGAGCGTCAGCCCGGCTTCGTGGACCTTGCCGAGAATGTCGTCCATCGAATCACCGATCGTGCCGGAGACGGTGCAGTTGATGGTCGAGGTGGCCGGCTTGTAGGCCTGGGCACCGGCATTGGAGGTGATACGCCCGGCCGGGATCACGCCTCTGCGCAGCGCCCACAGGAATTCGCGGTACCAGTGCTCGCGCGCATCGGTACCCTTCTCGGCATCGGCGAGTGCGCGCGCCACGCGTTTCCAGGTGTCGTCGATGGTTTCGTCGACCGGCTCGCCGGTCTTGGTCTTGAGTCGGTATTTCTTGTCCCAGATGTCCATCGACGCTTCCTGGAAATCGATTTCCGGAAACGCCGATTTCAACGCCTCTGCCGATACGCTCATGCTGATGCAACCTCTTGACTTGATTGGATTCCCCGAACAATTATCCACAGCTTATGGACCGGCCTGTCCACAACTTGTTGTGCCATGGGCAATTTTTGTACACAATATCTTGTGCTGCCGAACCGAAACGATACCGGGTTTCCGGCGCGGATTCAAGCCCTATTCTCGATCATTGACCACAATCTTCCAGCGAGGCCGGCCGTGCCTGCCATTGTTCTCTACCAGCCCGAAATCGCGCCGAACACCGGCAACATCATCCGCCTGACGGCCAATACCGGCTGCGCGCTGCACCTGATCGAGCCGCTGGGTTTCGCGCTCGATGACCGCCGCATGCGGCGCGCGGGACTGGACCACGTCGAGCGCGCCCGCATCCATCGCCACGCCAGCCTCGAGGCTGCACAAACGACGCTGGCCGGTCGGCGCTGGCTGGCACTGTCGACCCGTGGCACGACCCGCCACGACCAGGTCGACTACCGCACCGATGACGTGTTCCTGTTCGGTCCTGAAACCCGCGGCCTGCCCGCCGAGTTGCTTGCGGGATTGCCGACGGAGCAAAGAGTGTTCATCCCGCAGCGCGCGGAATCACGAAGCCTGAACCTCGCCAACGCGGTCGCGGTCGTGGTCTACGAAGCCTGGCGGCAAAACGGTTTCAACTGACCCGGCACAGGTATTGGCGCGGCACGCCGAAACGGCCGTGCCAGAGCCATGACGCACGGTCACAAACCGGTTTCATTCGGCGATGGCATGCGGTATGCTCCGAGCGGCGGCACGCCTGCACCCGATAAGGACTGCGCATGAAACCCACCGATACCCGCGATCCCGATTTCTTCCACAAAGTCGTCGACTGCCAATGGGGCTGCCCGGCCCACACCGATGTACCCGAATACATCCGGCTGATCGCCCAGGGCCGGTTCACCGACGCCTACATGGTCAACCGCGAGTCGAACGTGTTTCCGGGCATTCTCGGTCGGGTCTGCGACCGCCCGTGCGAGCCGGCCTGCCGCCGCGGCCGCATCGACGAAAAGCCGGTCGCAATCTGTCGCCTCAAGCGGGTCGCCGCCGACCACCGCGACGACATCAGCGAGCAACTGCCCAAGGTACCGAAGGTCAAGAACGGCAAGCGGGTTGCGCTGGTCGGCGCCGGCTGCGCGTCCTTGACCGTGTGCAACGACCTGATGCCGCTGGGCTACGAGTGCACGGTGTTCGAAAAACTGGCCACGCCCGGCGGGTTGATGCGCAGCAACATCCCGTCGTTCCGGCTGCCGCCGCGGGTGCTGGACGAGGAAATCGGCTATATCGTCGACATGGGCGTGGACCTGCGCCTGAACGCTCCGGTCGAGTCGATGGGCTGGCTGCTGCAACAGGGCTATGACGCCATCTTCATCGGCTCCGGCGCGCCCAAGGGCAAGGAGCTGAATATCCCGGGACGCGAGGAGGGCCGCGCCAACATCCATATCGGCATTGAGTGGCTGGAATCGGTGGCGTTCAAACACACCGAGTCCATCGGCCGCAAGGTGCTGATCATCGGCGTCGGCAACACCGCGATGGATTGCTGCCGCACCAGCCTCAGGCTGGGCGCCGACAACGTCAAGGTCATGGCGCGCAAGCCGCGCGAATTCTTCAAGGCATCGGACTGGGAACTGGAAGACGCCGAGGAAGAGCAGGTGGAGATCGTCGTCAACCGCAGCCCGAAGGAATTCGTGATTGAGGACGGCCAATTGAAGGGCATGACCTTCGAAGTCATGGAATACCGGATCGAAGGCGGCCGCATCACCGATACCCGGGTGACCGGCGAGGAGTTCTTCGAGGCCGACGATGTAATCCTGGCGATCGGTCAGGAAAATGCCTTTCCGTGGATCGAGCGCGATCTGGGCATCGAGTTCAACGAGTGGGACGAGCCGGTGTGCGATCGCGCCACGCATGAGTCCACCCTGCCCGGCGTATTCTTCGGCGGCGATGCGGCCTTCGGCCCGGAGAACATCATCTGGGCGGTCGAGCACGGCCACCAGGCCGCGATCTCGATCCACAACCACTGCCACGGCAAGAGTGTCTCCGATCGTCTGCCGCCGACCATGAATCTTGGCTCACGCAAGATGGGCATCCACGAGTGGAGCTACTCCAATTCGTTCGAGCCGGCCGCGCGGCGCAAGATGGAACACGTGCCGCTGACCGAACGCTTCCGCGAACTGGGCACCGAAGTGGAACTCGGGTTCACGCCCGAGCAGACCGCCTGCGAGGTCGAGCGCTGTCTGAACTGCGACATCCAGACTGTATTTACCGACGCGCTGTGCATCGAGTGCGATGCCTGCATCGACATCTGCCCGACCCAGTGCCTGACCATCACCGCGAACGGCGAACAGTCCGAGATCGAGGCCAATCTGACCGCACCGCGCAAGGTGCCGGAGCAGCCGTTGTTCATCTCCGATGCGCTCAAGCAGACCGGCCGCATCATGGTCAAGGACGAGAACGTCTGCATCCACTGCGGCCTGTGTGCCGAGCGCTGCCCGACCGCAGCATGGGACATGCAGAAATCGATCCTCGGCATTCCCTTCGCGCGCGATCATGACGTGATGCCGTGCGCGAAGGTCGGCACCTGATGCAGGGACAGTTTGAAACCGCAAATGGACGCGAATGAACGCAAATAAGACGAACAGTCGGACGCGTGTGTTCGGTGCCGTATTCGTGCACGCAGTCCGCGGCGACTCACTGACGGTTTCAATCGCGCACCCGCCGTCCAGAGTTCGTATTCGCGTTTATTTGCGTTCATTTGCGGTTCAAATGGCCTCAGGTTCGTAACCATCAACCTGGCCGGGAAGCCGATTCACTCCCAAGAGAACCCCATGACGATATTCAGGCCACGCATCAACGACTTCGTTCTCAAGATCGCAACCGTCAACGGCACCGGTTCGGCCAGCGCCAACGGCCTGTTGATGAAGGCCCTGTTCCGGATGGGCATTCCGGTGACCGGCAAGAACCTGTTTCCGTCCAACATCCAGGGTCTGCCGACCTGGTACGAAATCCGCGCATCAAAGGACGGCTACAACGCACGTGTCGAGCGGGTCGACGTGATGGTGGCCATGAATGCCCAGACCTACGCCAAGGACCTGGCCGAGGTCGGCCACGGCGGTTTCCTGATCTACGACTCGACCTGGCCGCGCGATGCCCAGCTCAGCCGTGACGGCGTGACCGTGCTCGGCATTCCGCTGGCGAAACTCGTCAACGAGAACTTCGAAGGCTCGCGCGTGCGCACCCTGATGAAGAACATCGCCTACGTCGGCGCGCTGTGTGCGCTGATGGAGATCGATCTCGACATCGTCAAGGGCCTGCTTGAAGAAACCTTCGCCGCCAAGCCCAAGCTGGTCGAACCGAACTTCAAGGCGGTCAAGCTGGGCTACGAGTTCGCGCGCGCGCAATTCGACTGCCCGCTGCCGGTCCGGTGCGAAAAAATGGACGGCACGACCGGCAAGATCCTGATCGAGGGCAATGCTGCCGCCGCGCTGGGTTGCCTGTACGCGGGCGCGACGGTCGGGGCCTGGTACCCGATTACGCCGTCGACGTCATTGATGGATGCCTTCGAGGGCTTCTGCCGGACATTCCGCCGCGACCCGGAGACCGGCGAAAACCGCTACTGCATCATCCAGGCCGAGGATGAACTGGCCGCCGCCGGCATGGCGCTGGGCGCGGGCTGGGCCGGCGCACGCTCGTTCACGCCGACTTCAGGACCCGGCATTTCGCTGATGAGCGAATTCATCGGCTTCGGCTACTACACCGAGATACCGGCGGTGTTCTTCGACATCCAGCGTGTCGGCCCATCGACCGGCATGCCGACGCGCACCCAGCAGTGCGACCTGATGCTGGCCGCCTACGCCTCGCACGGCGATACTCGCCACCCGGTGCTGCTGCCGGCCGACCCAAAAGAATGCTTCGAAATGGCGCCGGTCGCCTTCGACCTGGCCGAGCGCCTGCAGACCCCGGTGTTCGTACTGTCGGATCTCGACATCGGCATGAATGACTGGATGGTCGACCAACTGACCTGGGACGAGAACTACCGCCCGGATCGCGGCAAAGTGCTGGACGATGCAGCGCTGGCCGAGGTCGAAAAGTTCCACCGTTACTTCGATCACGACGGCGACGGCATCCCTTACCGCAGCCTGCCCGGCTCGGACCGCAAGGGCAGCTACTTCGTCAGAGGCTCGGGCCACAACCAGTTCGGTGGCTACACCGAGGATGCGGCCGAGTACCAGCAGGTGGTCGACCGCCTGAAGCTCAAGTGGGAAACCGCCCGATCGCTGGCACCCGAAGCGATTGAGCGCAAGGCACGCGGGCGCACCGATATCGGCATCATCGCCTTCGGTTCCTCGCACGGTGCAACGATCGAGGCGCTGGACCGGCTGGGCGAAGACGGCATCGAGCTCGATTACCTGCGACTGCGTGCGTTCCCGTTCGGCGACGAAGTTCAACGCTTCATCGACAGCCACCGCATCGTGTTCGTGCTCGAGCAGAACCGCGACGCGCAGATGCGCGGACTGTTGATGCTGGAGCTCGACGCCGATCCGAACAAGCTTGTTTCCATCCTGCACTATGACGGCCTGCCGGTACCGACCAACTCGGTCACGGAGGCCGTCGCGGTGCACCTGCGCCAGGAGGCCGTGGCATGAGTTTCATCAGCAAGCCCAAAATCCGCTGGGAAGGCCAACCAACCAACGCGCTGGGTCTGACGCTGACCGACTACGAGGGCGGACTGTCGACGCTGTGCGCCGGCTGCGGCCACGACTCGATCACCGCGGCACTGGTTCGGGCCTTCTGGGAGCTGGCGCTCCAACCCGAGCAAGTGATCAAGCTGTCCGGCATCGGCTGCTCGTCGAAAACGCCGGCGTATTTTCTCTCGGGTGCGCACGGTTTCAACTCGGTGCACGGCCGCATGCCATCGGTGGCCACCGGCGCCCAGGCGGCCCGGCGCGACCTGATCGCCGTCGGCATCTCCGGCGACGGTGATTCGCTGTCGATCGGCTTCGGCCAGTTCGCGCATGCCGTCCGGCGCAACCTCAACGTGCTCTACATCATCGAAAACAACGGCGTCTACGGCCTGACCAAGGGCCAGTTCTCGGCCTCGGCCGATCCGGGCAGCCGTGCCAAGAAGGGCTTCGAGAACAAGAACCAGGCGATCGATCCGGTCGCCACCGCGATCACTCTGGGCGGCAGCTTTGCCGCGCGATCATTCTCCGGCGACAAGAAGCAACTGGTGCCGCTGATCAAGGCCGGCTTGCGCCATCCGGGTTGCGCGGTGATCGACGTGATCTCGCCGTGCGTGACCTTCAACGACCACGAAGGCTCGACCAAGTCGTATGCCTGGACGCGCTCGCACCTGAGCGCGGCCATCGAGGCCGACTACATCGAGTCCCAGGCCGAAATCGCGGTCGACTACGCCGAAGGCGAAGTCACTGACGTTGCACTGCACGACGGTGCCACGATCCGGCTGAAAAAGGTCGACAAGGAATACGACACCTCGTGCCGCGCGCACGCGCTGGAATTCCTCGAAGCCGCGCGCGCGCGTCAGGAAGTCGTCACCGGGCTGCTATATCTCAACAAGGATCTGCCGAGCTTCCACCAGATCGCCGGCACCGCCGAACAGCCGCTGACAAAATTCGCCTACGAAGACCTCAACCCGGGTGCCGACGCGCTCCGGGAACTGCAAAAATCTCTGCGCTGAGCCCGCATTATTCGCCACCGTTCCCTCGCGACGGAACGGTGGCGAATAATGCGGGCTGAGGATGACAATCATCGGCCCGACCAGCGGCGGGTCGTTGACCGATGGCCATCCCGCTGAACGAACAGTGCAGCGATGGCATGTTTGTCGGCGAGTTCGGAGCCGCTGGTCTGGCCCAGACACAGCAATGCGGTCGACCAGGCGTCGGCCAGTGCCGGGTCGTCATCGAGCACGGTGACCGAGACGGTGTCGTGTTCGACCGGGCGGGCGCTGCGCGGGTCGAGGATGTGGCTGTAGCGTCGGCCGTCAAGTTCGACCACATGCTGATAGGTCCCCGAGGTTGCAATCGCCAGTCGTTGGTCACTGTCATGCTCGATCACCTCGGCCGGCGCAGTCGCCTCCGGGCCCGGATCGAACACGGCGATCCGCCACGGCCCATCCGGCCGCGCACCGCGCACGACGATTTCTCCCCCCAGTTCGATCATGTAGGCAGAAATGCCGTCGGCCTCGACGATATCAGCCAGGCGTGCGAGGCTGTCGCCCTGGGCGATGCCGGCAAGATCGAGCTGCACAGCGGGCGTCTGTTTGGCGATGTGCGTGGCATCGACGATCTGCAATCGATCCAGGCCCGTCGATGCGCGCAACTGCGTCCGTTCATCGGCGGAAGGAATGCGCGGCGCGCCCGCGCGCAAACCCCAGGCGCGCATCAGGGGGCCGACGGTCGGATCGAAACATCCCGCGCTGGCCCGGTGGACGCCCAGCGCCTTTTCGATCAGGCCAACGAAGTCTGACCCGACCTCGAACGGCTCAGAACCGGCATAGGCATTGAATCGCTCGACCGCCGAATCCTCGCGCCAGTTCGAGTACAGCCGATCGATGGCGACCAGTTCCCGCTCAAGCGCGCGATGCAGCGCGGCGCTGTCGTGCCCGGGTAAAACCACGACGCTGACGCGGTAGCTCGTGCCCTGGGCGTGGCCCTCGAGATGGACGAGGCGCGGCCCCGATTCGCTGCAGGCCACCAGCACCAGCAGCAGGCCGAGGATCGCGACCCGTCGCCGGGATTCAGGCATCCGGTTGCAGCAGTTCAGGATCCAGCGTTTTCATGATCTCGGCCAACTGCTGCATGAACGCCGACTGCGCCGAGCTCTTGCGCCAGACCAGCGCGATCGTGCGCTTCGGTGCCGGCGCCTTGAACGGCTTCAACACCAGGTGCTCGGTATTGGCCATCGGCGGCTTGACCGCCATCACCGGCATCAACGTGATGCCGGTGCCGGCCGCGACCATCTGGCGCAGCGTCTCCATGCTGGTGGCGTGGAAATCCAGCTGCTCGTGCGCACCGGCCAGCTGGCAGACCTCCAGGGCATGATCGCGCAGGCAGTGACCGTCTTCGAGCAGCAGCAACTCCTGGTCGGCCAGGTCGGCCAGCCGGATCTGCTTGCGCATGGCCAGCTCGTGCCCTTCCGGCATGGCGAGCACGAACGGCTCGTCGAACAGCGGCTCGGCCACCAGCTGGTCTTCCTGGATCGGCAGCGCCAGCAATCCGGCATCGAGCCGACCCTGGCTGAGCATGCGGATCACGTCGCCGGTTTTTTCCTCGTAGAGCCGGAGCATCAGCCCCGGAAACTGCTTGCGGATGGCCGGCACCACGTGCGGCAGATAGTACGGCGCCAGCGTTGGAAAGATGCCCAGCCGCAGCGTGCCCGACTGCGGATCGCGCGAGCGGCGTGCAATGCCGCGGATGGTGTCGACCTCGTCGAGCAGCACGCGCGCGCGCGCCACCACCTCTTCGCCGACAGCGGTCAGCATGACCTGGCGCGGCGAGCGCTCGACCAGCTGCACATCGAGCTCCTCTTCGAGCTTGCGGATCTGCGTGCTGAGCGTCGGCTGGGCCACAAAGCAACGCTCGGCAGCCTTGCTGAAATGCCGGACATCGGCCAACGTCACCAGATATTTGAGCGCGCGCAGGTTCATGCCGGCAAGATTACCAATGAATCAACAGCTGCGCTGCGGTAGGCTTGCAGCTTGTCCTGTCGCAAGAGTTCTGCCCGTGTACCGAATCGCGATTTCGGCGTTGCTGTTTACCTTCCTGCTGCTGTTTTCAGTACCCGCTCCGGCTCAGCCCGAGCAGCTGACGCTGGAGCGCATTTTCGATTCGCCTGCGCTGTCGGGCCCGGTGCTGCGCGACGCGCGGTTGTCGCCGGCCGGGGATCGGGTCAGCTTCCTGCGCGGGCGGGTTGACGACGCCGAGACGCTGGACCTGTGGGAATACCACATCGCCGAGGACCGCATGCGCGTGCTGATCAGCGCAGACCGGTTGGGCGATGCCGAGGTGGAATTATCAGCCGCAGAACAGGCGCGGCGCGAGCGAGCGCGGATCGCCAGCCTCGGCGGCATCGTTGATTACCGCTGGGCCGAGGACGGGCGCCATCTGCTGTTTGCGCTCAACGGCAACCTGTTTCTGGCGCGGCTGGGCGCTGGATCCGCGTCAGTCGAGGCGGTCGAGGACAGCGAAGCAGCCGCAACCACGGCGGCCGCCGATGACATCGATGTCGAGCCCGATTTGCGCGCAATGAGCGAAGACCCGGAGGCCGAGGGCGGCTCGCCCGGCGATGCCATCGAGGTGCTGACGCTGACCGATGCCGAGGCCTTCGACCTTGATCCCAAGCTGTCGCCCGATACCCGGCATGTCGCGTTCATCCGCGACCAGAACCTGTGGCTGGTCGCGACCGACGGCAGTGCGCCGCGCGCGCTGACCACCGATGGCGAAGGCACGCTGTCCAACGGCATGGCCGAGTTCATCGCCCAGGAAGAGATGGGCCGCGACACCGGCTACTGGTGGTCGCCGGACGGCACCCGCATCGCGTTCCTGCAGGTCGATGCCTCGCCCATCGAGCCCAGTCTGCGCTACGAGGTCGAGGGCGATGCGATCCGGATGATCGAACAGCGCTACCCCTACGCCGGCACACCGAACGTGCGCTACCGGCTGGGTGTGGTGGCGATCGAGTCCGGTGCCGTTGCATGGATCGGGCTGGACGAGAACGACGGCGAGAACGAGGACATCTACATCCCGCGCGTGAACTGGCGACCGGATTCGGGCGCCGTACTGGTCCAGCGCCAGAGCCGCGACCAGAAGACGCTGGAACTGATCGAATACGAGCTGGGCGGCAAGGATCCGCGCGTGCTGATTCGTGAGGCCGCCGATACCTGGATCAATCTGCACGATGATCTGCATTTCCTGCAATCGCGCAACGCGTTCATCTGGTCGTCCGAGCGCTCGGGCTTCCGCCATCTCTACCTGGTCGACCTGGCTGACGGCAACATGCAGGCCCTGACCGCCGGCGACTGGCCGGTCACGGCGCTGGCCGGGGTCGACGAGGATCTCGGGCTGGTGTATTTCACTGCCGGTATCGACACCCCGGCCGAGCAGCACCTGTATCGCCAGTCGCTGGCCACGGCCACGCCCGAGGCGGTATATCGGGTCTCGCGCCGGGCTGGCTGGCATGCGATTCACTTCGACCGCAACGGCCAGCGCTACCTTGACCTGTTTTCCTCGACCGACCAGCCACCGCAGCTGTCGCTGCACGCTCCCGACGGCGAGCGACTGGCCTGGCTGATCGAAAATCGTCTCGATGCCGAACATCCCTATGCGCCGTTTCAGGCGGCCCACCGCCCGACCCGGTTCGGCACGCTCGCCGCCGAGGACGGCCAGACCCTGCACTGGCGCATGATCCGGCCGGCCGGTCCGGCGCCCGAGACCGGCTGGCCGGTGCTGGTGCACGTCTACGGCGGACCGACCTCACGGATGGTGGTCAACCGCTGGAGCCGCCGCCAGCTCCAGGACCAGTATTTCGCGCAGCAGGGCATGGTTGTATTTTCGCTCGACAACCGCGGGATTGCCGGCCAGGGCGTGGCGTTCCAGGCACCGGCCTGGCTCAGTCTCGGCCAGGTCGAGGTGGTCGACCAGCTCGTCGGTGTCGAGCACCTGAAAACCCTGGATTTCATCGATCCCGATCGCATCGGCGTATTCGGCTGGAGCTACGGCGGGTACATGAGCCTGATGATGCTGATGCAGCACCCCGGTACCTTTGCCGCCGGTGTTGCGGTCGCGCCGGTCACCGACTGGGCGCTGTACGACACCCACTACACCGAGCGCTACCTGGGCATGCCGCGCGATGAAGACGGTGCACCCACATCGGCCTACCGGCTGGGCAACGTGTTGAGCTACGCCGATCGGCTGGCCGACCCGTTGCTGCTGATCCACGGCATGGCCGATGACAACGTGCTGTTCACGCACTCGACCCTGCTGATGCACGCGCTGCAACGCGAGGCCATCGACTTCGAGCTGATGACCTACCCCGGCGAGAAACACGCCGTGGCCGGCGAAGGCCCGCGCCTGCACCTGTGGCGCCAGGTTGCGCGTTTTCTCGATCGCAACCTGGGCGACTGAGCCGAGGATGAACAAGACCGCGCCGGAATCGGCCGGCCCAAGACCGGATGTCCACGCGCTGAAAGCGCGCATCCGCGACTGGGGGCGGGCGCTGGGTTTCGGCGCAGTCGGTATCGCCGATATCGATCTTTCCGATGCCGAGCGCGATCTCGACCAGTGGCTGACCGAAGGCCGGCACGGCGAGATGGAATGGATGGCGCGCCACGGTCGCAAGCGCACGCGACCGGCCGAGCTGGTGCCCGGCACCCGTTCGGTGATCGTCACCCGCATGGACTATCTGCCGGCCGCGGCCAGCCCGGTCGAGGATCTGCTCGAGCGGCCCGAGGCGGCCTGCATCTCGCGCTACGCACTCGGGCGCGACTACCACAAGGTGCTGCGCGGCCGCCTGAAGCAACTGTCCGGGCGCATTGCCGAGGCGATCGGTCCGTTCGGCTACCGCGTGTTCACCGACTCGGCTCCGGTGATGGAAAAGCCGCTGGCCGCAAGCGCCGGGCTGGGCTGGATCGGCAAACACACCAACCTGCTCGATCGGCACGCCGGCAGCTGGTTCTTTCTCGGCGAAATCTACACCGACCTGGAACTGCCGCCCGACGCCCCGGTGAGCGACCACTGCGGCTCGTGCACGCGCTGCATCGAGATCTGCCCAACGCGCGCAATCACCGCGCCGTACCGGCTCGACGCGCGACGCTGCATTTCCTACCTCACCATCGAGCTCAAGGGTGCCATTCCGGTCGAGTTCCGGGCTGCAATCGGCAACCGCGTCTACGGCTGCGACGACTGTCAGATGGTCTGCCCGTGGAACCGCTACGCGCAGTTCTCCGACGAGGATGATTTCAGCCCGCGCGCAGGGCTGGACGCCGGCGACCTGTGCGAGCTGTTCGGCTGGGACGAGGCGACCTTCCTGGCACGCACCGAAGGCAACGCGATCCGCCGCATCGGCCACGAGCGCTGGTTGCGCAACCTGGCCGTCGGGCTCGGCAATGCGCCGCGCTCAGCGCGCGTGATCGAGGCGCTCAATGCGCGCCGCGACCACCCCTCGGCGCTGGTGCGCGAGCATGTGCAGTGGGCGCTGGCGCGGCACGATGCGATCTGAAACCGAGCAGCGCCAGCCTCAGAAACTGACCCCCATGCCGACGCCGAAACTGACCTGGCTGCTGCTGGTCTCTTCCGGCCACAGCTCGATGCCGTCGGCCGCAAGAATGGGATGGTCGAGCGGAAACGCACCCACCGAACGCGACTCGACCCCGCGCACCGTGCCGAGCACGGTAATGAAGCGGCCCGGTGACCAGTTCACCGGGTCGAGAAAGCGGGCGTCGTAAACCACGAAGCGCCGGCCGCCGTCGGCATCGCGCCGGGGCCGGTCGCCGGCGCGCAACGGCAGCGAAAGCACCTCGATTTCAGTGCGATTCTCGCGGTTGACGATGCCGACGATGCGCCCGCCCCAGATCACCCGGTCGCCGGTGCGGGCCGGCTCGGCCAGCACCTGCTCGGGTGTGCGTTCGACGACGTTTTCAGCCTTGCGGTCGAATGGCCCGCTGGCGCAGCCGGCCAGCAGGATGATCATCAGCATGCAGGCAATTCGTTTCATGGAAGACTCCGGGTTGCGGGCTCGGGACTTGGGGTTCGGGAATTGGGTTGTGGATCGCACTTTAACGTCGCGCGCGGGCGAGCGACTCCTGTGGGATGTTACCCTGTGCCGCTCATTCAAACCATGGACATTCCATGCAGGCAAGCAACGACGCTGTCGTCACCATCGATTACACCCTGACCGACCACGAAGGCACCGTGCTCGACACCTCCGACGGGCGCGGCCCGCTGAGCTACCTGCACGGCCACGGCAACATCATTCCCGGGCTGGAACAGGCGCTGGAAGGCAAGGCCGAGGGCGACCAGCTCAAGGTTACGGTTGCACCCGAGGACGGCTACGGTCCGCACCGCGCCGAGCTGGTGCAGGAAGTCCCGCGCGAGGCCTTCGCCGGCGTCGACCAGGTCGAGCCGGGCATGCGCTTCAACGCCGAATCGGCCCAGGGCCCGATGGTGGTCAAGGTCGTCGAGGTCGGTGATGAGAAGGTCAAGATCGACGCCAACCACGAACTGGCTGGCCAGCCGCTCAACTTCGATGTGACCGTGCGCGGCGTGCGCCAAGCCCAGGCCGAGGAACTCGAACAGGGCCAAGTCGCCGACTGAACCGGTCCCCGACTGCAATGCAAAAAACGGCCGGGTCATGCCCGGCCGTTTGCATTCCGAGTCGATCGAATCCGAGCTCAGGATGACTTGCGTGCGGTTTCCAGGGTGCGGGTCAGGCCGGCAACCACGCCACCGATATCGGACAGCTCGGCCGGCAGGATCAGCGTATTGGTTTCACGCGCGAGCTTGCCGAACTGGTCGACGTACTGCTCGGCGATGCGCAGGCTGACCGCATCACTGCCGCCGGGCTGGTTGATCGCCGTGGCAATGCGCTCGATCCCTGCAGCGGTGGCCTCGGCGATCAGCCGGATTTCTTCGGCGCGCCCCTTGGCCTCGTTGATCTGCTGCTGCATCTGACCCTCGGAGACATTGATCATCTCCTGGCGCTGACCTTCAGATACGTTGATCTTGGCCTCGCGTGCGCCTTCGGATTCGGCCACCACCGCGCGCCGCTCGCGTTCGGCGCGCATCTGTTTCTCGAGCGCGTCCTTGATCGATTCGGGCAAGCGGATATCGGCGACCTCGTAGCGAAGCACTTTCACGCCCCAGGGTTCGGATGCCTCGGTCAACACGTCGACTACGCGCTCGTTGATCACCGCACGCTCCTCGAACGACTTGTCCAGATCGATCTTTCCGACCACCGACCGTAGTGTGGTCTGGGCCAGCTGGATCGCGGCATAGCGGTAGTCCTCGATGCCGTAGGAAGCCAGCTTCGGATCGATGACCTGCATGTAGATCACGCCATCGACGTGAATCTGGATGTTGTCCTTGGTGACACAGGCCTGCTGTGGAACATCGATGGCCTGCTCCTTGAGCGTGTGCTTGTAGGCAACCCGATCGACGAACGGAATCATCAGGTGAAAACCGGCCTCCAGCGTGCTCTGGAACCGACCCAGGCGCTCGACCACGAAGGCCGAACGCTGCGGAACAATCTGCGCGGTCTTGACCACCGCGATGACGACGATGGCGAGAAACAACAGCGAAACGATGGTGCCGAAATCCTGATCCATGAAAGTCTCCTCGGGCAGGCAAAATGAGGTCCTGATTACGTAGTTGGCTCAGCCATCCCCGGGAAAGGCATTTGAACCGCAGATACACGCAGATGGACGCAGATGA
>JAVVDV010000026.1:0-37214 GCA_032251355.1 Wenzhouxiangellaceae bacterium | reverse complement strand
CTACCCTGTACAGGTTAACGTACAGAAATTCTAGTCCGACATGGATTCCATGTCCAGCGATTCGGCGTGAAAATGCTCACTCGGCGCTGTGCTGCACGCCGGCGACGGCGGTCGCGAGCGAATCGAAGCAGGAATTCCCGATGATGGCATCGGTGCGTGATATGCCAGATCTGGCCCGGGATGGATATACGGTTGGCGCGGGGCACGATGAGCTAGCCGGTCGGTTTCAACCCGGAAATTCTACGTTTAAACGTCGATCTTACGCATAAGCGAGGTGGCCCGCTAGCGCGCCAGCAGCGCCGGGCCCAGTTGCCGCGCGATCATCAGCACGACCACCAGCACCACCGCGACCAGCGTAATCACGTCCAGCCGCCGGGCTTGCGGGTCGCCATCGCGCTGCGATGTGCTGTCGCTGCCCCCGGAGCCTTGCGGCCCGACCTCGAACACCCAGGCCAGCGCCAGCACCGGGATGAAGCCCAGCACCAGCAGCGCAATCAGCGCTTTGCCGAACCAGTCCGGCGCGCCGGTAAAGCCGAGCACGATATCGGCAATCTGCAGCATCAGCCAGCCGATCACGACGTAGGCGGCGGCAATGCGGAACACGTTGCGGCGTTTGAGTTCGGTCCACAGGCTCATCGGGCGCACTCCAGCGTTGCATCGCCCATTCGGCAGTGGTCGGGCCAGCCGTGCTGGCGCCAGAACGCCAGCAGGCCGTGTGTCTCGGCGACGCGGATGAAATCCGGATGCTCGCGGAACGGCTGGTCGTTCGGCGACCAGATCATCATCATCACGATCTGCCCCGAGGGCGGCTTGCGCCGCAGCGCCTCTTCGATCGCGGCTTCGTGCAGGCCCAGAACCAACAGCAGGTTGGTCCACTCCTTGTCGGGCATTTGACGGATCGCCATGCGCAAACGCTCGCGGACGGCCGCGTGCCGCTCGGATTCGGCCATTGCGGGGGCGAATTCGCGATAAACCACGCGCGCGCTTTCATCGATGCGCTCGTCGTCGTGCAGCCAGTTCTCGAACGCGCTTCGGGCCTGTTCGCCGAAGCCGTGCCGATTCAGCGCCAGCTTCAACTGCCACGCCGAGGCCGGTCCGCGCCAGCCCAGGTGATGGGCGCGCTTGAGGTTCTCCTCGGCGGCCGGGTAAGCGCCTTCGATCACCGCGATCGCGCCCAGCCAGCCGTAGTGGATGCCGCTCAACGGGTCCAGCGAACGCGCGCGCTCGAAGCATTCCCGGGCGGCGCGGATGTGACCGGCTTCAAGCAGCGTCAAACCCTTCCACATCCAGCTGTTAGCATTGTTCGGGTCGATCGCCAGCGCCCGGTCGACGAAGGCAAGCGCCTCGATCCGGCGTCCGGCGTCGGCCGCCAGGCGGGCACTGACGGCCAGCGCGTTCGGTTCCTGCTCGACTCGCGCAAGCGCCTTGTCGGCCGCCACCGTCGCACGCTGGCTGGCCTCGACCGTCGAGACCTCGGCAAAATACGACGGCAGCACGTACTCGACGCCGGCCAGCACCGCCCAGGCCTCGGCAAAGGCCGGATCGAGTTCCAGCGCCGCGCGCAGCAGTTCGCGCGCCGGCATCAGGCTGGCGCCGCGCTGCGCGAACAACTGCCGACCGCGCAGATACAGCTCGTAGGCTTCAACGTTGTCGGTGGCCCGGCGCACCCGCACCGTGCGCATGCCCAGGGTGTCGGCCAGCGCGTCGGCAATGGCCTGGGCAATATCCTCCTGCAGCGCGAAGATATCGGTCAGTTCGCGATCGAAACTGCCCGACCAGAGCTGGCGGTCGGTTGCCGCCTCGACCAGCTGCGCGGTGATTCGCACCTGCTCGCCCTGGCGTCGCACCGAGCCGTCGACGACGTGCGCAATGCCCAGCCGTCGGCCAATCTCGCGCACGCCGATGGCCTCGTCGCGAAACGCGAACGACGAGGTGCGCGAGGCGACCGTCAGGCCTTCGACCCGCGACAGTACATTCAGAATTTCCTCGGCCATGCCCTCGGCCAGGAAGGCGTTTTCGGCATCCGGGCTCATGTTTGCGAACGGCAGCACCGCGACCGAGCCCGGGTCAACCGGGCCGGGCGGCGCCGGCGGCAGCGGGTCAGCCGGCTGCTCGCTCACCAACGGGCGTTCCGGTGCCGCCGATTCGACGCCCTCGGGCAGCACAAATTCGCGAATCGCCGAAACCGCAAGCGCCAGCAGGATGAACACGATCGTGAGCTGATCGATGCGCCGTCCGGTGCGCGCGTTTTCCGGGTTGTCGGTGTCCGGCCCTTGATCGAAGCGCAGCCCGCGCGGCGTCAGCTCAAACACCCAGGCCAGCACCAGCACCGGCAGCAGTGCGATCAGCAGCCCGAAGATCAATGCCCGGATCGCCTCGTCGGGAAAACCCAGGTACGGAAACAGGATGTCGGCGATTGCAATCAACAGCCACGACAGCGCCAGCCAGGCCAGCCCGGCGCGCAGCACGTTGCGTCGCCTGAGTTCGCTGACAACGCTCATCGCGGCGACCGTTGGCGTTGCCTCGCGGGCCTGTCAGAGACCCCGATCAAGCGGCTGTTGATCATTCACTACTCCCGGGATTGGGCGCCTGCACCGATTCGTGCCCGGCGCGGCGACTCCGGCCGATCCGATGATCGGGTTCTCATCATACTGAACCGGCTGCCTAATCGCCATTGCCGGCAGACTCCGGAGCCGCCTTCATTCGTGGCCAGCCCGAATATCGATTCAGCCTTCGGGTTCGCGATTGATCAGCCTGAACTGCTGCTCGAGGAACTCGGCCTCGCGCCGGAAGTAGAACAGCCGGTTGGCGAGCTTGCGCCAGCCGTGGCCTTCGTCGCGGAAGCGGATGTAGGGCGCATCGATGTCGTTGCCGCGCAGCGTGCGCACCATCACTTCGGTCTCGTAGATGTCCACGCGCTGGTCGTTGACGCCGTGCGAATACAGCACCGGTACGCGGATTCGGTCGGCCTGGCGAATCGGCGAGTACTTGCCATAGAACTCGCGCCAGCGCGGTTCGGAAATATCTCCGTATTCGATGATGTCGGAGGCCTTGAGGGCCGGCGAGGCGACTTCCAGGCCGCTGATCCAGTCGGCCACGCCGAACAGCGACACGCCGGCGATGAACGCATCGGGATGGTTGGCCAGCACGGCGTTGACCGCGTAGCCGCCGTAGGAGCCGCCGCGCACGATTGCGCGCTCGGCGTCGACGCGGCCGTCCTGTTTGAAAAACGCCAGCATGTCGACCAGATCGCGGATGCTGTCGAGCCGCTTGTCGCGATCGTCCAGCGTCACGTAGCGGTGGCCGAAGCCGGTCGAGCCGCGGATGTTGGGCCGAAACACGGCGATGCCGCGATTGACCAGGTACTGCACCGAGCCGTCGAAGCTCGCCACCGCCTGCGCGGTCGGGCCGCCGTGGACGTCGAACACTACCGGGGGCGGGCGGTCGTCAGCGCGCGCCGCCGGCGGCGGCAGGTACAACAGCCCCTGCAGAGTGACGCCGTCGCGCGCCGGCATGCGCACGCTTACCGGCGTGACCATGCGCTCGGCATCCAGCCCGGCCAGATTGGCTGCCAGCAGCGTCTCGGCCCGGCCGCCGTCAAGATGCCAGAGCAACAGGTCGCCGGGTGTTGTGCTGCCATTGACGACGATTGATGCGACCGCGCTGCCGGCCGGGCACGACAATGAGTAGACGCCGGCGGCGAGTTTCGGGGTGGCCAGCGCCTTGTCGTCGCTCAGGTCACGGCCGTGCAGCCGGTGGAAGCCGTCCTCGTTGGTGGTCCACAGCAGGTAGCGCTGATCGGGGCCGCACAGCTGCACGTTGTCGATATCGTGTTCGGCCTCGACCAGCACCTTGACCGTGTTACCGGCCAGCTCGCGCCGCACCAGCGCGCGGAACTCGCGGCCCTCGTTGGAACTGTGGTAGACGTATTTTCCGTCGGCGCTCCAGGCAAAGCCGCCGTCTTCGGTGTTGGCACGTCGTTCCGGTGCCGACAGCGTGACGGTCTCGCCGCTTTCCAGATCGAGCCGGTAGAGATTGTTCGAGTCCTCGCCCACCGCCTGGGTCATCAGCAGGCTGCGCCCGTCGGGCGAGAGGCTGCGCGGACGGTAGGCAAAGCGGCCTTCGAACACGATGCGCTGGGCATCGGTCACCACATCGCGCAGGTAGATGTCGAAATCCAGCCCGTTGCGCTCGGTCGAGGCAAATACGATTTGGCGGTCGTCGGGCAGCATCGCACCGAACACCCGGAAGGCACCGGCCTGGGCCGGCAGCAGTTCGTCCTCGCGCAGGCCGTCGAGCGAAATGCGGTAGTAGGCCTCCTGCTCGTCGCCGGCGTTGTCGGCGCCGTAGACCAGGCTCTGCCCGTCCGGTGCCCAGCGCAAGAAGGTGATGCCGTTGCCGAACGTCAGTTGGCGTGGTGCCCCGCCGTCGGTTGCCATCACCCAGAGCTGCGGCGTACCGGTAATCGAGCGGATCATCGCCACGTGTCCACCAGCCGGTGACAGCTGCGCGCCGGCCACGCCCTGGACCAGCAGGTAGCGCGCGATATCGGCCGGGTAGTCGCCGGCCAGTCCGACCCGCACCGGCTCGGGCGTGGGCTCGATTGCCGCCAGCGACTCGTCCGGGCCTTCGCCGGGACCGGGTTGGGCGAGCGCGGATGCGGTCAGCGCCAGGCCGGCAAGGACCGGCAGCGCGATCCGCCCAATAGGGAAGCGAGGTGTTTGCAGGTTGCCAGTGGTGCGGATGCCTGAGCTTGCGTTTCGGATTGATCGCATCATGATTTCCGTGTCGGTCGCGGTACGAGGAACCTGATTCTACGCCGGGCCGGTAACGCGCCCGACTCGCCCGGCCAGCCTGCGCTTGAGAATGCCGTGTGCGCGTCGATCCAGCGGATAGTGCCAGGCCAGCACGATCATCGGCACCAGCAGCACGCACGGCCAGGCGACGAAGGCGACTTTCAGCCCGAGCGCGCCGCCTTCAGTCAACGCCTCCTTGCCCGAAAATCCAAACCAACCGGCCACGGCGAGTGCGCCGGCGCCGCCGACGCCCTGGTTGAGCTTGGTCACCAGCGCCTGAAACGAAAAGAAGATCGCGGCCCGGTCCTTTTGGTTCTTCCACAGGTCGTAATCGACCACGTCGGCCAGCAGCGACGGCAGCGCGATCGACGACAGGCCGATGAACAGCCCGAGCAAGGTGGCCGCGCCGATCATCGCGACCAGCCCGCCCGGCGGAATCGCCAGCACCGCCAGCAAGGTCGCGATCATGCCGACCGCGCCGAGGGCCCAGACCCGGTGCTTCTGATAGCGGCGCATGATCCACAGCCACAGCGGCATGCCGGCGGCCATCGCCAGCGTCATCGGCATGGCAATGTGCGGAATGCGGTCGGCGAGATCCAGGTACTGGCTGGCGTAGATCACGAACAGGCCCGAGACCGCGCCGGTCGCCAGCCCGAACAGGATCTGGGTCAGCAGGAAGTAGCGCAGCGGCGGCGTGGCTTGAATGGCCAGCCACAGGTCGGCCGGCCGAATCCGGCGCGCGGCCACACGCCGCTTGGGCTCGGCCACGCTGCGCACCATCAGCAGCACCGCCAGCGGCATGGCAACAATAATGAACAGTGCAATCGTGCGCATCACTTCGGGCGTAAACGCCCCACTGCCGCCGATCAGCAGCAGCGGCGAGGCCATGAACAGCACGCCGCCGACAAAGCCCAGCAACTGCCGCCAGAACACGATCCGGGTGCGCTCGTCGTAGTCGACTGACAACTCGGCGGCCATCGCCGTGTGCGGAATCTCGACCAGCGTCCAGCCCAGCGTCACGACCAGGTACCAGGCAAGAAGGAAGCCGGTGCCCGATTGGCTCTGTGGCTGATAGAGAAACCACGCACCGAGCATGATCAGAAGGGATCCGGCCAGCATCCAGGGTTTGCGCCGTCCGGAGCGATCCGACAGCAGGCCGATGATCGGGTCGGTCAGGCCATCGAACAGGCGCGCGACCAGCATCGCCGTGGCCAGTCCGGCGACGGTCACGCCGGTGTACTCGAGGTAGAAATTCGGCAGGATCGCCGCGGTCGGCGACAACAGCATCGACAGCGGCAGATTGACCCCGCCGAACAGGATCAGGCTCGAGGTCGGAATTCGGTCCGGCGGTGACATCAACGAGGGATCCGGGCACGACGGCACTCCGGATGCTACCTCACGCGTGACCGCCTCGCCGTGACCGCGAGGCTGGGCAGCGCGGTGCGCTGTTTGCAGATCTGCCGCTTAGCGCCAGCCGGCGCGGTCGGCCACGCGCACCGCTTCGGGGTTGTTCTCGCCCAGCGTGGCTACGGCCAGTGTGTCGAGCACGATTGCCTCGCGCGCCGGCAGCTCGGCATGCGGTGCGACCGTGGCAACGACCGGGTACTCGAAGTTGCCGTTGGCAAACAGGTTCTGGGCCTCGTCGGCGGCGAGGAATTCGAGGAAGCGGATGGCGTTTGCCCGGTTCGGCGCATGCCGGGCGATACCCGCGCCACCGACGTTGACATGCGCGCCGCGGTCGTCCTGGTTGGGCAGGATCACGCCCAGCTGCTCGACCACGGCCCGCTCGGCCGGGTCAGCGGAGGCGGCCAGGCGTCGGAAATAATAGTTGTTGGCCACGGCGATGTCGCAAATGCCGGCAGCCAGTGCGCGCAACTGGTCGGTATCGCCCCCTTCGGGCGGACGCGCCATGTTGGACACCAGCCCGCGTGCCCACGCTTGGGCCGCCTCGCTACCGTGCGCGGCGATGATCGATGCGATCAATGACTGGTTGTAGATGTTGTTCGACGAGCGAATGCAGATCGAAGCGCCGAGATCGGGATCACCCAGATCCTCGTAACGGGCGACCTTGGCCGGGTCGAGCGCGCCTTTGCGGTAGTAGATCAGGCGCAGGCGCTGGCTGAATCCATACCAAAGACCGTCCGGGTGGCGCAGGTGGGCCGGGACGCGCTGTTCGAGAAACTCCGAGACGGCCGGCTGCAGAATGCCGGCTTGCTCGGCGCGCCACAGTCGACCGGCATCGACGGTGATCAGCACATCGGCCGGGCTGGCGATGCCCTCGCGCCGGATGCGCTCGACCAGCTGATCCGAGCTGCCCTGCAGTACGTTGACCTCGATCCCGGTTGCGCGCGTGAACGCGTCGTAGATCTGCTGATCGACGTCGTAGTGGCGGGCGGTGTAAAGGTTCAGTTCATCCGCCGTGGCCGGTAGCGCAAGCACGGCGATCAGCAGGCACGGCAGCAGGCATTGGAGAAAGCTCACTCCGGGTTTCATTGCAGTTTCACTCCAGCGGATTTGTGTTCGTTGCCCCATGGCTCCCAGCCATGTTCCATGATCTTATCATTTACAAATGATTCGCGTTTGCAAGTATTGTCGAAAAACGGTAACATCAGCATGCGTTACCCTTTACGTGTTTGTTCGTTATTGCCGATCCGGGAAATCCTGCCGCATGAGTGCCGCCCTCCATTCCGTTGCTGTGCCGTCTGCGAGCCCCTCCGGGCGATCGCTGCTGCGCATGGAAGACATCTGCCACGACTTCGGCCGTCTGCGGGCGGTCGATCATGTCACCCTGGACCTGCAGCCCGGCGAGGTTGTCTGTCTGCTGGGGCCTTCGGGTTGCGGCAAATCGACGCTGCTGCGGATCGCCGCCGGCCTGGAGGATCTGCAGCACGGGCGGGTGTTGATCGACGGTGAAGATCTGTGCCTGCCATCGGGTCGCTCGCTGCCGCCGGAGCGGCGCAACGTCGGCCTGATGTTCCAGGATTCGGCGCTGTTCCCGCACCTGACCGTGGCCGACAACATCGGCTTCGGACTCGAGCGCATGAGCGCGCGTCAGCGTCAGACACGGGTGCATGAGCTGTTGACCCAGGTTGGTATGGCCGACTTCGCTGATCGCTACCCGCACCAGTTATCCGGGGGCCAGCAGCAACGCATTGCGCTGGCGCGCGCGCTGGCGCCGGAACCTGCGCTGATGCTGCTCGACGAGCCGTTTTCGGCGCTGGATGCACGCCTGCGAGAGCGCGTGCGCGACGACACCCTGCACCTGCTCAAGCAGGCCGGCACCGGCACGCTGATGGTCACGCACGATCCCGAAGAGGCCATGTTCATGGCCGACCGGATCGCACTGATGAAGGACGGTCGCATCCTGCAACTCGACACCCCGGCCAACCTCTACTGCCGACCGGCCGACCCGTTCGTGGCCGAATTCTTCGGCGAGATCAACCGCATCGAAGGCCGCGTCGAGCAAGGCAGGATCGCCACGCCGCTGGGCACCATCGACGCACCCGGCCTGGTCGAAGGCAGCCCCGCACAGGTGCTGGTCCGGCCCGAAGCCGTGCACGTCGATGTCATCGCCGGGCCCTCGGAAGACCACCGCGAAAGCCACGTCATCATGTCGCGCCTGCTGGGTCGCAACAGCATGATCCACGTATGTATGCACGACCAGGCCAACCGCGAGTTTCACCTCCACTCGCTGATGCCCGGCGTGTTTCTGCCCGAGCCCAACCAGCGGGTAGAACTGGCGGTGGATCGGACACAGGTGTTTGTGTTTCCGGCGGAGTAAGGGGTGGCCGTTTCAACGGCCGATGCGAGATATTTTTTCCTGATTACGTATTTCCCTCAGCCATTGCTGATCGTCGATGACGATTGGGCAGGCTGCATTGAGCGTCCCCAACACCACCGTGCCCGCCGTAGCCCGCCGTAGGGTGCGTTGAGCACAGCGAATACGCACCGAACCCGGACGCGCAGGTGTGGTTGTTTCAAGCTCGCCCGGTGCGTTTCGCCTGCGGCTCAACGGCACCCTACGCCGCGCCCCGTCGTTCCGGGGCTGCCGCAGGCAGAACCCGGGATCTCCATCTACCGCCCCGAACTGAGCGGCGTGGTGGTCGTGGCAGCGCACTTGGGATCGCCACCCTGAAGCCGTTGGCGCGGCGGCGTCTCCGGCTGGGCGTTTTTGGTTACTTTTGTCGCAACAAAAGTAACTCGCAAAAGCTCGCCGAAGGCGAGCGGCGAAATCGCTTTTTGGTTACTTTTCCGAAGAAAAAGCAACCCTTATCAAGCCCGATCCTTAGGATCCAGCGCATCCCGCAACCCATCGCCAAGAAAATTGAACGCAAACAGCGTCGCGGCCAGGAACAGGGCCGGGAAGAGCAGTGACCAAGGCGCGGTTTCGAGTTCTTGCGCCCCTTCATTGACCAGCGCGCCCCAGCTGGTCAGCGGTTCCTGCACGCCAAGGCCGAGGAAGCTCAGGAATGATTCGACCAGGATCACCTGCGGAATGGTGAGGCTGACGTAGACCACGACCACGCCGAGCAGGTTGGGGATGATGTGGCGGCGGATGATGCGGGCCTCGCTGGCGCCCGACACGCGCGCGGCCTCGATGAACGCCTTGTTCTTGAGACTCAGCGTCTGGCCACGGACGATGCGCGCCATGTCCAGCCAGTTGACCGCACCGATGGCGACAAAGATCAGGAACACGTTGCGCCCGAACACGACCATCAGCAAGATCACGAAGAACATGAACGGCAGCGCGTAGATCGCATCGACGATGCGCATCATCCAGTTGTCGATGCGTCCGCCGAAGTAGCCGGCGACGGCGCCATAGGCCACGCCGATGATCAGCGAGACCAGCGTGGCGACGATGCCCACGGTCAGCGACACGCGGCCGCCGACCAGCACGCGTTCGAGCAGGTCGCGGCCGAGCGCGTCGGTGCCGAACACGTGGCCGGTGGCCAGCGACGGCGGTGTCGAATAGTGGTCCCAGTCGGGAATTTCGTGATCCCAGGGATTGAGCATCGGGCCGAGGATGACCAGCACGACGATGGCCAGCAGGATGGCCGCGCCCGCCACTGCCGCGCGGTTGCGCTTGAGCCGCTGCCAGGCGTCGACATACAGCGACCGTCCCTGGACGTGCTGGCGGTTCAGGGCCTGCTCGAACAGCTCCTCGGTGGTGGTCACACGCTCACTGCTCATAGCGGATGCGCGGGTCCAGCCACGCGTAGATCAGGTCGACCAGGTAGTTGAACACGATGATCAGCACGCCGTAGAAGATCACCACGCCCATCACCAGGGTGTAGTCGCGGTTCAGCGCGCCCTGCACGAAGTGGCTGCCGATACCGGGGATGGTAAAGATGCGTTCGATCACCACCGAGCCGGTCAGGATGCCGGCGGCGGCCGGGCCGAGGTAGGAAATCACCGGCAGCAGCGCCGGCTTGAGGGCATGGCGCAGGATGACCTCGCGCTCGGGCAGACCCTTGGCACGCGCGGTGCGGATGAAGCTCGAGTGCAGCACCTCGATCATCGAGCCGCGCGTGATGCGCGCGACGTAGGCCAGCATCGGCAGCGCCAGCGCGATTGCCGGCAGGATCATGCGCGCGAACGACCCGTCCCAGCCGCCGGCCGGCAGCCAGCCCAGGGTGATCGCGAACACCAGGATCATCAGCGGGGCAATGACGAAGTTCGGGATCGAGATGCCGATCATCGCGATCGCCATGCTGACATGGTCGGCGACCCGGTTCTGGCGCAGTGCCGCCCAGGCACCGATCAGCACACCGCCGCTCAGCGCGATCACCAGCGCCAGCCCGCCGAGCAGAAACGATACCGGCGCACCCTGTGCGACCAGGTCATTGACCGTCCAGTCGCGGTAGTGGAACGAGGGCCCGAAATCCAGCCGCGCAATGTCGCCGAGGTAGCGCAGGTACTGCAGCACCAGCGGATCGTCGAGGTGGTAGCGGGCCTCGAGATTGGCCAGGATGTCCGGCGGCAGCGCCTTTTCCGAGTCGAACGGTCCACCCGGCGCGATCCGGATCAGGAAGAACGCGGCCGTGATCAGCAGCAGCAGCGTCGGGATGGCACTGGCCAGGCGCTTGAGGGAGTAGTTCAGCATTCAGCGCTCGGCGTTCGACGGGTCATCGGGATGGTCATCGGGATGGTCATCGGCTTTGTCCTCGATCGCCTCGATATTCGTGGCGTCCGATTGTGCCTTGACGAAGAACATCTGGGCCGAGGGGTGAAAATCCATCACGTTCGGGGCCCAGCCCTTGAGCAGCGGATCGACCAGCCGCTTGGTCACATAGGTGTAGACCGGCAGCACGACCTGATCGGCCAGCAACATCCGTTCGGCCTCGCGCATCAGGTTACGCCGCCGCGCCGGGATGCGTTCGGCTGCAATCTGCTCGAGCAGTCGATCGAAGGTCGGGTTGGCATAGCCGACATCGTTGCGGCGATGGCCGCTGCGAAACAGCTCGAGAAAGGTATAGGGGTCCTGGTAGTCGCCGATCCAGCCGAACCGGAATGCCTCGGTGCGACGCTTGAGTTCACGGTTCTGCAGGAACACCCGGAACTCCTCGTTGATCAGGCGCGTGCGCACGCCCAGCACCTGCTTCCACATCGCCGCCATCGACACGGCGATCTTGCGATGATTCTCGGAGGTGTTGTAGCGCAGCTCCACTTCCAGCGGGTAGTCCTCGCTGTACCCGGCCTCGTTGTAGAGTTCGCGCGCGCGCTGCTCGCGCTTCGCCTGCGACCATGCGGCTGCCTCGATTTCGGGTCCGTCGTAATCGGGCAGGCCCTGGGGTACCAGCCAGAAGCTCGGAATCTCGCCGAACTGGGTGACCTTGCCGGTGAGGATGTCGCGGTCGATCGCCAGCGTCAGCGCCTGGCGCAGCGCGAGGTTGTCCTCAAACGGCGGCCGGGTGAGATTGAAGCCATAGAAATACGAGCCGAACCAGGGCGAGACGCTCAGCGCGGCGGGCAGGTTGCGGCTGATCCAGCGGAACTGGTTATGCGGCACCTGGTCGGTCCAGTCCAGATCGCCGGCGCGAAAGCGCTGGAACTCGGTGTTCTGGTCCTCGATCGGGTAGTAGACGACTTCTTCGATCACGACCCGGCCGGCTGCGTGGTAGTGGGGATTGCGCTGCAGTCGCATCGAGGCGCGCGGGTTCCACTCGGCCAGTTCAAACGCGCCGTTGGAGACCAGTTTGCCGGGCTGGACGAAATCGCTGCCGTGGCGTTCCAGCGAGGCGCGGTGTACCGGGTAGGTGGCCGCATGGGTGAGCAGGCCCAGGAAATACGGCGTGGGTGCGGTCAGCCGGATCTGCACGCTGCGCTCGTTCAGTGCGGTGACGGCCAGCGTTTCGACCGCGGCGCGCCCGGCAAGGATGTCGTCGGCGTTGGCGATCGGGGCCAGCATCCGGCCATGCACCGTGGCCGTGTCCGGATCGACCGAGCGGCGCAGGCTGAACACGAAATCGTCGGCGGTGACCGGTTCACCGTTCGACCAGGCGCCGTCCTCGCGCAGGTAGAAGGTGTAGGTCAGCCCGTCGCGACTGATATCCCAGCGCCCGGCCGCACCCGGGATCAGCCGTCCTTCCGGATCGGTCGTGACCAGGCCCTCGAACAGGTCGCGCAGGATATTGGCTGCCGGCACACCCTCGGCGCGGTGCGGATCCAGCGTGCCCGGTTCCTCGCTGTTGCCGCGCCGGAGCAGCTGCGTTTGTGCCAGTACATCGGGCAGCGGTTGGCCGCTTGCGTCGAGTTGCACCGCAACCGGTTCGGGCAGTCGCGGTGCGTTGGCCGGATCCTTGCCGTCGCCCTCCCCGGGATCGCGTGGACCGCAACCGACCAGCAGCGGCAGCGCCAGCAGCCAGGCCGCCCTCACGTGCCCGGCTCCAGCGACAGCCAGCGCGAGGCATGAATGTCCATCGGATTGTCATGCCAGCCTTGCACGCGCGGATCCACCAGGTGTCGCGAGACGTAATAGTACAGCGGCACGATCACGGCCCGGTCCAGCAGCCGCTGCTCGGCGTGGCGCAGGCGGTCGATCCGTGCCGATCCGCGCAGCCGCTCGGCCGCGGTCAGCAGCCGGTCGTATTCGGGGTCGCGGAAAAAGCTGTAGTTCAGAGGATTGTCGCCAGCAAACAACTGCAGGAAGTTGCCGGGATCGGCCCAGTCGGCGATCCAGCCGCCGCGCACCAGTTCGGTCAGACGGCCCTGGCGGCGATTGGTCACGAACACCTTCCATTCCTCGTTGACCAGCCGGGTGGCCACACCCAGATGCTGTTTCCACATAGCCGCGACGGCCGCGGCCAGGCGGCGCTGGGTCAGCGAGGAGTTGTAGCGAAGCTCGATCGGCTGGTCGCGTCCCGGTCGGTAGCGGGCGCGTTCGAGCTCGGCGCGCGCGGCGGCCGGGTCGAAACCATCGCGATCGATGTGTTCCGGCCAGCCCGGTAAACCCGGCGGCACCAGCCGGGTGGCCGGCAGCTCGCCGCTGCCGAGCACGCGCTCGACCAGCAGGCGGCGGTCGATGGACAGCGACAGCGCGCGGCGCAAGGCCGGATCGTCAGCACACGGCGGGCGCGACAGATTGCAGGCCAGAAAAAAACTTCCCAGATAGGGCGCGACCCGGTAGGCGCGCCCGAGTTCGCGTTGCAGCCAGTCATGCCGGCCCGGCGGCACGGTCTCGGTGATGTGCAGCTCACCGGCGCGGAAGCGGGCCAGTTCGCTGACCGGGTCCTCGGTAACGTGCCAGACCACCGCGTCCAGTGCAATCCGGTCGGCTTGGCGATACTGTTGATTACGCCGCAGCTCGAAGCGTGACCCGGGAACCTGTCGCTCAAGCACGAACGGACCGCTGTAGGCAACCGCATCAGCCGGCGGCACCGGCGCCAGGATCGGCAAGGTGAGCAGTTCCTCGAACCACGCCACCGGACGTTCCAGCACGATCGTCAGCCGCTCCGAGTCCTCGGCCTGCAAGGACCGGATCGGATCCAGCCAGCCGGCGGTGGGCGACGCCGTGGCCGGGTCGCGTGCACGCTCGAAGGCGCGCTCGAAATCCGTAGCGACGATTGCAGAACCGTCGGACCAGCGCGCAGCCGGGTCGAGTTCGAAGTGCCAGGTCAAACCGTCATCGGACACCGTCCATGTGCGCGCAACCCCGGCGACGGCGCGCCCGTGCGCGTCACGCGCCAGCAGGCCTTCGTGCAGATCGCGCAGCAGGTTGAACGCATTCAAGCCCTGCGCGCGCTGCGGATCCAGCGCATCCGGCGCCGGGCCGAGCCCGCGATGCAACGTGGCCGCGGGTGCGGCGGCGGCCAGCAGTGCCAGTCCAAATCCGATCAGTGCGCGTAGCCACATGACTGGACAGTGTAGTGGCTGGAACGGCCGCACCGCGCGTGGGCAATGCGCGATAATTCCGGTTCCCGCCGGTCTGGTCCTGTCATGACATCTTCCGACTCGCAACCCATCACCCGCATCGAGCCGCTGGTCGAGCATCTGGCGTCCGGCTGCAAGCCGAAGGATGCCTGGCGCATCGGCACCGAGCACGAGAAGTTCGGTTATCACCTGGCCGATCTTGCGCCGGTGGCGTATGAAGGTGAGGACGGCATCGGCGTGCTGCTGGCGCGACTGGCCGAGCGCTACGGCTGGGTACCGGAGCTCGAGGATGGGCAGATCATTGCGCTCAAGCGCGATGGCTGCTCGGTGACGCTGGAGCCGGGCGGTCAGCTGGAGCTTTCCGGTGATCTGCTCGAGACGCTGCACCAGACCTGCAACGAGGTCGAAGCCCACTTGCGCGAGATTCGCACCCTGGCCGAGCCGATGGGGCTGGGTTTTCTCGGGCTGGGGTTTCACCCGATCGCACGGCGCGAGGAGATTCCGTGGATGCCCAAGGCGCGCTACCGGATCATGCGCGACTACATGCCGCGGGTCGGTACGCTGGGGCTGGACATGATGAAGCGCACCTGCACCGTGCAGGTCAATCTGGATTTCTCCAGCGAGGCCGACATGGTGGCCAAGATGCGCGCCTCGCTGGCACTGCAGCCGGTTGCCACGGCGCTGTTTGCCAACTCGCCGTTCGTCGAGCGCAAGCCTTCGGGCTATCTGAGCTACCGCAGCCACATCTGGACCGATACCGATCGCGACCGCACCGGTCAGCTGCCGTTCGTGTTCGAGGACTCTTTCGGCTTCGCGCGTTACGCCGAGTGGATGCTGGATGTGCCGATGTATTTCGTGCGCCGCGAGGGGCGCTATATCGACGCTGCGGGCCAGTCGTTCCGCGACTTCATGGCCGGTCGGCTGCCGGCGCTGCCGGGCGAATATCCGACCATGGCCGACTGGGAGGACCACCTGACCACGGCCTTCCCCGAGGTCCGGTTGAAGCGCTTTCTGGAAATGCGCGGCACGGACGGCGGGCCGTGGGCGCGGCTGTGCGCGTTGCCGGCACTTTGGGTCGGGCTGCTCTACGATGCCGACAGCCTGCAAGCCTGCCTTGATCTGACGTCCGAGTGGACCCACGAGCAGCGCGTGGCGCTGCGCGAGGATGTCTCGCGTCAGGGCCTGAAGGCAATGATCGGCGGCCGTAGCGTGCGCGAGATTGCGCGCGATGTGCTGGAGCTGGCGCATCGTGGACTGGCCCGTCGGCAGCGGCTGAACACCGCCGGCGATGACGAAACCGGTTTCCTTGCGCCCTTGCACCGCATCGTCGAAACCGGTCGCACACCGGCCGAGGACCTGCTCGCGCAATACCATGCCGGTGGGCCGGATGCGCTGGAGCGACTGTTCCGGGAGCAGGCGTATTATTGATCCACCAACGACCTACCTGCGGGATTCGTTGCACGGCCTTTGCGGCGTAACCGTTCATCGGCGCCGCGACAGCGCGGCCAGACGCTGGTACTTGTCGAGCGTATACCGGGCCTGAATGCGGCTCATGCGCCAGCCGGCCGGACCGTCCAGCACGGCACCGTGCAACAGCATGTTATCGATCCAGTTCAAGGCCGCGCGCAGTCGTGCCCCGGACCGGGTTGCGCGGCGCCCGGCACGGCGACGGTGTTCGGCCTGCAACTCGGCGTAGCCGGCCAGCTTGGTGCGCGCATGCTGTTCGCTGCGAAACACCTGGTGGTGCAGCACGCCCTGCAGGCGACCGACTGGCGCGGCCGGATCGACAGGCACGAGTTTTTCGTGCACGGGTGCGTCGGTGAAGCGCACGGCATCGCGCCGGGCCAGCCGCAGTGGTGCGCGCGACCAGCGGCCAAACCTCAGTGTGGCATCGAACGCGTGCGTCAGCCATGGGATGCGATAGCCGCAGTAGTGCGGATGCGGGCGCGAAAGCACCAGGTCGATTTCGCGCCTGAGCGTGTCGCCCAACCACTCGTCGGCGTCCAGGCTCAGAATCCAGTCGCCGGTCGCGCGTTCCAGCGCCCTTTGCTTCTGGCGGCCGAAGCCCGGCCAGTCGGTGACTTCGACCTGGTCGGTATAGCGGCGGCAGATCGAAACCGTCTCGTCACTGCTGCCGGAATCGAGCACCACGATCTGGTCGGCCCAGCCGGCCACCGACTTCAGTGCGCGCTCGATTCGGTCGGCCTCGTCGCGGCAGATCATGATCACGCTCAGTGTGTGCACGCGCTCGGCCGGCCGCGCTTCGAGCTCGTGACGCTGGCGCACCTTGACCAGGGCATGTGCGCAGGCGATCAGCAGGCCGAGCCAGATGATCCCGCTGTTGCGCTGGAAGACCGACTCGCTCAGCGCCATCACCGCCAGCACCGTAACCGCAGCCAGCCCGCTCCAACCAATCAGGCGTGTACGCTCCAGGCCGCTCGACCACAGCAGCGCAAACCGCCGCGCCGAGACACCGAACAGCAGCAGCAAGGTGGCCAGTCCAGGCACGCCCGCGATCAGCAGGGCCGAGAGGTACTGGTTGTGCGGATGGTGGTACTCGTCGAACCAGGCCGGCAGCGTACCGGCGGCGATGGCTTGCTCGAGTGCCTCGCGAAAGCCGCCCGGGCCGAGCCCGAATGCCCAGTGCTCGGCCAGCTGCGCCAGCGACAGTTCCCACAGCGCCCAGCGGATCGCCAGCGTGTCGCCGGGGTCGGGTGTGCCGCGCAGGTCGGTGACCAGCAGTTCCCCGAAACGCTCGCCCAGCGGAACACCCGGCAGCAAGGCCAGCAGCACCGCCATACCGAGCAGGCCCATTGGGATGCCGATCTGCCAGTGCCGGTTCAGTCGGGTTGCCAGCGTGACTGCGTACAGGGCCAGCAGCGGCGGCAGCGCCAGCCAGGCGCCGCGCGAGCCCGACATCGCGCTGGCCAGCAGGCCCAGCGCCACGGCCGCCACGGCGATCAGGCGTTTCCAGGCGGGCAGGCTGCCGTCGGCCACCCGAGGCAGCAGCATCAGCGCGAACGCCAGCACCACGCCGCCGAAGTAGATCGGGTTGGTGGAACCGCCGACCCGCTCGGCCCATTCGCCGCTGTGGCCGCTGAGTGCGAACGCCAGCGCATAGGCGCCGGCCAGCAGTGCGCCGGCCGCCAGACCGCTCCACCAGGCGCGTTCGAGGCCATCGACGCGTGAGAGCAGGGAGTAGATCGGTACGATCAGCAGCAGGCGCAGAATACGGCCGACATCGTCGAAGCCGACTTCGTCCAGGCCATGGCCCAGCCAGGCCAGCAGCCACACGCCCACGAACGCCAGCACCGACAGGGTCAGCAGGCGCTCGTCACGGGTCGCCACCCAGCGGCCGCGCAGCAGGCCGGGTTCCAGCCAGATGACGCCCAGGGCGCCGAGCAGCAGGAAGGCCGCGCCGGCGACCTTGGGTACCAACAGACCGAGGGTCAGCGCGACGAAAACGATCAGCGCGCAAGTCTGCCCAAGCAGGCTGTCGGCAGCGATCCGCCGCTTGACGCGCGCGACCGCTCCGGTTTCGGGCTCAGTTGTCGAGATGGAACTCGGCACCACAATACGGGCAGGAAGCCGTGCCGGTCTTCTCGATCGGCAGGTAGACGCGCGGGTGCGAGTTCCACAGTTCCATGTCGGGGGTCGGGCAACTCAGCGGCAGGTCGGCGCGCTGCACGCGGTAGCTGCGCTCGGTATTGGCCGGGCGCAGGGTTCTGGACGTTGATGCGGGTGAGCTCACGGCAGCCTCGTTTGATAATGGAACCACTTGACTATTCTAGCCGTTCGCGCCTCGCGCCAAACCACCGTTGCCAATGCGCGGCCAGCTGTTCGCTCAGCCCCGAAGGTGGCCGGATGTCGCAATCGCGCTCGAGGAAACGTCGATCGCGCAAGGCCAGCGCATGATGGTAGATGTCGAGCAACTGTGTGGCCTCGTCGCCGGTCAGCAGTCGGCAGTGCGCAAGCGCGCTCAGCTGGTCGGGCGTGGAACGGGCCTCGATCAATACCGGGTGCTCATGCGCGTGGGCGAGCAGGGCGAATTCGGCGATGAACTGCAGATCGCCCAGCAGCCGACGATCGGGCGTCTCGTTGCGCTCGTGCCGCTGGCGCTCGCGCATGCCGGCCAGTTCTTCGCGCATCGTCGCGATCGTGCGCGGCCGCAGCAGCACCTCGCGTCGGATTGACTCGAAGCGTGCGATTGCGGCCGAATCACCCAGCACGCAGCGCGCGCGAATCAGTGCCTGGTGCTCCCAGGTCCAGGCATGGCGGGCCTGGTAGTCGTGGAAGCTGTCGAACGAGGACACCAGCATGCCGGCACTGCCGTTGGGTCGCAGCCGGGTGTCGATCTCGTACAGCCGACCGCCCGACAGTGGCAGCTGCATGGCATTGATCAGGCGTTGCACCGGGCGAAGCGACGACGACTGCCCGGCATGCAGGAACACCAGATCGAGATCGGAACTGTAGTGCAACTCGCCGGCGCCGAGATTGCCGTAGCCGATGATGGCCGGCCGGGTGTCATCGCCGGGCAGGAACAGCTGAGCCATGGATTCAAGCACCTGCTCGGCCAGGCGCGACAGGCGCTGCCGCGCTGCAATCGCATCGATCTGGCCGTCGAGTTGCTGGACGGCGGTCTGGACGAACCCGGCCTGGCGGTAGCGGGCCAGCGCGTTCAAGCTGGTTTCAATGTCTTCGGCCGACAGCACCGGCGGTGCGGGCAGCCCGGTATCGTTGGCCGGCGCGAGCAGTTCATCGAGTAGCTGTGGACTGGCGATGATCCAGCCGGCGACCCGGCCGGAGCGCCGAAACAGCTCGACCGCGCGCCGTCGCGTGCTCGGGCGTTCGTGCAGCAGGGCCAGGTAGGCCGAACGCTGCGCGGTGGTCTCGACCAGGGCCAGCAGGTCGTCCAGCCCGGTGTCGGGCGGAGCGAAGGCCAGCAGATCCTCGAGCAGTTCCGGCATCAGCCGATCCAGCCGTCGCCGCGCCTCGGCCGTCAGCGGGCGACGCGCCAGACGCTGATGCAACTCGCCGAGACGTTCGGCCGCACGCGTCGGATCGGCGAACGCCAGTGCTTCGAGTCGGCTCGTGAGTTTGGGTGCCTGAGCGACCGGCCACAGGCCTCGTCCCGGCCCGCTGGCCTCTGGTGGTTGTTCGAACTGGCGCTGGAAGCGCTCGCGCACGGCGCGACGCACATGCTCGAGTTGGCTCCACAAGGCCTCGCCGTCGGCCTGGTCCATCATCCAGGCCAGATGTTCGACACTGTCGCGATCGCTCGGCCACTCGTGGGTCTGACGGCCGGTCACGCATTGCAGGCGGTTTTCCAGCGTGCGCAGGAAGCGGTAGTGGCTGTCGATGTTGCGGGCCTCGTCGGCGTCGAGCAGTCGCGCCCGGCGGGCCGCGCGCAGCGCCGGCAGAAAGCCCGGGGTGCGCAATCCCGGCTCGCGTCCACCGCGCAGCAGTTGCAGGCTCTGGATCAGAAACTCCAGTTCGCGGATGCCGCCGGGTCCGCGCTTGATGTCGTTTTGCAGTTCATCGCGCTGCGAGCGTTGATCGATCTCACGGTGCAGCGCGCGCAGGCTGTCGAACAGGCCGTAATCGAGGTAGCGGCGAAACACGAACGGCTGCAGGCGCTCGAGAATGTCGTTGCCGACCGCCAGATCACCGGCCACGGCGCGTGCTTTCAGCCAGGCGTACCGCTCCCAGTCGCGGCCCTCGGACAGAAAGTACTGCTCCATCGCCGTGGCCGCCCAGACCATGGCGCCGGCCTCACCGAACGGGCGCAGCCGCGTATCCAGCGGCCAGACATGGCCGTGGGCGCCGGGCTGCTCCATGATCTTCGACAGTTCACGTGCCACACGCGCGAAGTACTCGGGCGCGCTTAGTGAGCGGCGACCGTCGCTGTCGCCCTCGCCGGCATGACCGTAGACCAGGTCGAGGTCGGAGTTGAAATTGAGCTCGTCACCACCGAGCTTGCCCAGCGCCAGGATCGCGATGCGCGCCGGTCGGCCGCGGCGGTCACGAATGCAGCCATGGCGCTCGGCCACGCGCGCCTCGGCCGCGCGCAATGCCGGTTCCAGACACGCCCGGGCCAGTGCCGAGAGTGCCCGCCCGGTCTGCTCGACGTCGTGATCGCCGCGCCGCTCGCGCCAAAGAATGCGCAGCGACTCCAATTGACGCCAGCGCCGCAGACGTGACTCCAGCGGCAGCGACGGGTCATCGGCCGGGGCATCGCCGTCCAGCCAGTCCGGCGCCAGCCGCCAGCGCCTGAGCACCTCGCCGGCGTAGCGGCAGGAATCAGCGAAGCGTTCGAGATCGCGGTTGATCGATGCAGCGGACATCAGCACCCGGTGGACTGACCTGATCCGACCACCCTACCGCAGCGCCGGGCCGGGCGGGGATAAAAAAACCCCGGCGCGTGGCCGGGGTTGGTATTGCTCATTTTCGCTACGGGCAATGAGCGAGGGACTAGAAGATTTCGACCGTAGGCAAGGCGTGGGGCGACTGGAAAGCGGAGCGTACTGTTATGTACGTGAGCATTTTCAGCCGCCACGCAACGCCGCATACGGTCGAAAGATTCGGTCCCGGTGGCTACATCATGCCGCCCATGCCGCCCATACCACCCATATCCGGCATACCACCACCACCGGCACCTTCTTCCTTCGGCTTCTCCGCCACCATCGCTTCGGTGGTGATCATCAGGCCAGCGACCGAAGCAGCATTCTGCAGCGCCGAGCGCGTGACCTTGGTCGGGTCAAGAATGCCGGCTTCGATCATGTCGACGAACTCGCCGGTTGCGGCGTTGTAGCCGTAGTTGCCCGAACCATCGCGCACCTTGGCGAGGATCACCGACGGCTCTTCACCGGCATTCGAGACGATCTTGCGCAGCGGGTCTTCCATCGCGCGCAGCGCGATCTTGATGCCGTGGTTCTGGTCTTCGTTGTCGCCGGTCAGGCTGCCGATCGCGGTCAGTGCGCGCACCAGCGCGGTACCGCCGCCCGGCACCACGCCTTCTTCGACGGCGGCACGGGTCGCGTGCAGCGCGTCTTCGACGCGGGCCTTCTTTTCCTTCATCTCGATTTCGCTACCGGCACCGACCTTGATCACGGCCACACCGCCGGCCAGCTTGGCCACGCGTTCCTGCAGCTTTTCGCGGTCGTAGTCGGAGCTCGCTTCCTCGATCTGGGCGCGGATCTGGCCGACCCGGCTTTCGATCGCAGAGGCATCGCCGGCACCATCGATGATGGTGGTGTTTTCCTTGGTGATCTGGATCTTCTTGGCCGAACCGAGCTGGTCCAGGGTGGCCTTCTCCAGGCTGAAGCCGACTTCCTCGGAAATCACCTGGCCGCCGGACAGGATCGCCATGTCTTCGAGCATCGCCTTGCGACGATCACCGAAGCCCGGCGCCTTGACGGCCGCGACCTTGACGATGCCGCGCAGGTTGTTGACCACCAGCGTGGCCAGCGCCTCGCCTTCGACGTCCTCGGCCACGATCAGCAGGCTGCGGCCCGACTTGGCCACCGACTCGAGCACCGGCAGCATGTCGCGCACGTTCGAAATCTTCTTGTCGTGCAGCAGGATGTACGGGTTTTCCAGCTCGACCTGCATGGCCTGCTGGTCGGTGACGAAGTACGGCGACAGGTAGCCGCGGTCGAACTGCATGCCTTCGACCACGTCCAGCTCGTTGTCCAGCGACTGGCCTTCCTCGACCGTGATCACGCCTTCCTTGCCGACCTTGCTCATGGCCTCGGCGATGATCTTGCCGATTTCCTCGTCGGAATTGGCCGAGATCGTGCCGACCTGGGCGATCGCCTTGTCGTCGGTGCACGGAATCGACAGCTTCTTCAGCTCCTCGGTGGCCGCGCGCACGGCCTTGTCGATGCCGCGCTTGAGGTCCATCGGGTTCATGCCGGCGGCCACCGACTTCATGCCTTCGCGCAGCAGCGCGTTGGCCAGCACGGTGGCGGTGGTGGTGCCGTCACCGGCAGCATCGGAGGTCTGCGAGGCGACTTCCTTGACCATCTGCGCGCCCATGTTCTCGAACTTGTCTTCCAGTTCGATTTCCTTGGCGACCGAGACGCCGTCCTTGGTCACGGTCGGGGCGCCGAAGCTCTTTTCGAGCACGACGTTGCGACCCTTGGGGCCGAGGGTGACGGCGACCGAGCGGGCCAGGATTTCGACGCCCTTGAGCATCTTGTTGCGGGCGTCCTCGGAAAAACGGACTTCTTTGGCACTCATGGTGGTATTCCTCTATGAATTCTTCAACGTGGATGTTCTGGAATCGGTGCGATCCGGATCAGCCTTCGATCACGGCCATGATGTCGTCTTCGCGCATCACCAGCAGCTCGTCGCCTTCAACCTTGACTTCGGTGCCGGAATACTTGCCGAACAGCACCTTGTCGCCGGGCTTGACGTCGAGTTCGCGCTTCGAGCCGTCGTCGAGGATCTTGCCGTTGCCGACTGCCAGCACTTCGCCACGGATGGGCTTTTCGGCAGCGCTGTCGGGGATGACGATGCCGCCGGGCGAGGTCCGCTCTTCTTCCACACGCTTGACGATCACGCGATCATGCAAAGGACGCAGGTTCATGGAGTTTTCTCCCTATCGATTCGGGTTGGTTACAAAACAGTCCGACAATCACCGCGCAGTCCGCGATGGCCGGAGCACTTTCAGGCTGCCGTGCAGGATTCCGGGCTCGTGGCCCGTTCGAGTCGCTGACAACCGGCTTGCGGTCGTCAATGGGACTGCCGATGGCCCATTTCAAGAGCGGGGTGACAAAAATGTGCGCGATCGGACGGTCGAAATTCGCCGCGCGGCTGACAAGTCCGGGGCCACGGGTATGAAATGTCCGTAGAATCGTTTCGCAATGGATTCGCTCGCAACCGGGTCTGTGACCCACAGCCGATGACTGCTTCGATCACCGATCACTCGCTGATTCTGGTCCACACCACCTGCGCCGATGCCGGCGCGGCGCGCGCGCTGGCCGATCGGCTGGTGGCCGAACGGCTGGCGGCCTGCGCCAGCTTCGGGCCCGGCGTGACTTCGGTCTACCCGTGGGCCGGTCGCATCGAGACTGCCGACGAGGTCGCGCTGGCGCTCAAGACCACGCGCGCCCGCTTTGCCGCGCTGGCGGAGCGCTTGCGCGCGCTGCACGCCTACGAGGTGCCGGAACTGCTGGCCATACCGGTCATCGAACACGACAACGATTACGCCAACTGGATTATCGAATGGGTACATTCCGACACCGCCTGAGCTGCTGGCTGACGGCGCTGCTGCTGGCGCCGGCGGCGCTGGTCGCGCAGATCAACCCCGACGACCTGCTGCCGGTCGAGCAGGCCTTCGCGCTCAGTGCCGAGCCCGGCGACGAAGCGGTCGTGCTGACCTGGGACATCGCCGAGGGCTACTACCTCTACCGCCACGCCTTCGACTTCAGCGCCTCGACCGACGGGCTGGCGCTGGGCGAGGCGCGCATCCCGAACGGCAAGGCCTATTCCGATGAGTTCTTCGGCGATGTCGAGGTCTACCGCGGCCAGGTTCGGGTCACGCTGCCGCTCAGTAGCGCCCCGCCGGCGGGTCCGATTGAAATCGTCACGCGCTTCCAGGGCTGTGCCGATCTCGGCGTGTGCTATCCACCGCAGCGCACGCCGGTCACCCTGGCCTGGCAGCCGCCGGTCGAGCGCGCAGCCAGCCCGGTTGCCGAACCCTCCAGATCGCTCGGCGACGTTCTCTCGGGGCTGGGTTCGTCGCGCCTGACCGGTCGCGGCGAGCCGTTGCCGCCGGAACAGGCGTTTGTCGTCGAGGCGATCGCGACCGCGCCGAACCAGCTGCTGGCGCGCTTTACCATGGCCGACGGCTATTACCTGTACCAGCCCAGCCTCGACTTTTCCAGCGATCGGGCCGGGGTGACGGTAACCGCCGGTGCGCTGCCGCCGGCCGAGCCGATGCACGATGAGTTCTTCGGCGACACGCGGGTCTATTTCAATCAGGTCGAAATCCCGCTAACCCTGACCCGTCCGGCCGGGCCGGCCACGACGCTGCCGTTGACTGTGGCGCTGCAGGGTTGTCAGACCGACGGCATCTGCTACCCGCCGATGACGCGCGTGATCGAGGTCGATCTGCCGGCGGCAACTGCCGCCGCGAGCGCCGCGGTCGCGACCGGCAGTGGATCCACTGCCGCGCCGCCCGCACCGGCCGCCACCGTTGAGCCGCCACCGGAAAGCGACCAGGACCGGCTCGCACGCCTGATCGTCGAGCAGCCGCTGGTCATCACGCTCGGCTTGTTCGTGCTGCTGGGCATTGGACTTGCGTTCACGCCATGCGTATTCCCGATGATTCCGATCCTGTCGGGCATCATCGCCGGCGAGGGCGAGAACGTCACCCGCGGCAAGGCCTTTGCGCTGTCGCTGGCCTACGTGCTGGCGATGGCACTGACCTACACCAGCGTCGGCGTGATCGCCGCGCTGGCCGGCTACAACCTGCAGGCGATGTTCCAGAACCCGTGGGTGCTGGGCACGTTCGCAGCGATCTTCGTGGCGCTGGCAATGGCCATGTTCGGTTTCTACAACCTGCAGATGCCGGCATCGGTGCAGGCCAGGCTCACCGAGATCAGCAACCGTCAATCCGGCGGCAGCCTGATCGGGGCCGGCATCATGGGCTTTCTGTCGGCGCTGATCGTCGGCCCGTGCGTGACCGCGCCGCTGATCGGCATCCTGATCTTCATTTCGCAGACCGGTGATGCGGTGCTCGGTGGCAGTGTGCTGTTTGCACTGTCGATCGGCATGGGTCTGCCGCTGCTGGCGATCGGCATCGGGCTGGGCTCGTGGTTGCCCAGGGCCGGCGCGTGGATGGATGCGGTCAAGGCCGGTTTCGGCGTCGGCCTGCTGGCGCTGGCGATCTGGATGCTCGAGCGTGTCATCCCCGGTGGCGTGACCATGCTGCTGTGGGGTGCGCTGCTGGTCGGCAGTGGTGTCTACCTCGGTGCGCTGGCGCGGCTGGATGTCGATGCCGGCGGCTGGCGCAAGCTCGGCCAGGCGGTCGGCGTGATCGCGCTGGTGTTCGGCATCGTCCAGTTGATTGGCGCGGCTGCCGGCGGGCGCGACTGGCTCAAGCCGCTGGCGCCGTTTACCGCCGCGCCGGTGGCCGGCGGCATGGCGGTTGCCGGACCGCCGGAATTCGTCAAGCTGGCTGACCTGGCCGCGCTGGAGCGCGCGGTCGCCGCGGCCAACCGACCGATGTTTGTCGACTTCTACGCCGACTGGTGCGTGGACTGCAAGCGCATGGAGCGCTCGACCTTTCCCGATCCGGCCGTGGCGCGCGCGATGGGCGAATTTGACCTGGTCAAGATCGACATGACCGACTTCAACGACGATCATCAGCAGATTCTCAACGCCTTCGGCCTGATCGGCCCGCCGGCCTACCTGTTCTTCAATGACGGTGGTGAACTGGCGGATTACCGGATGTACGGGTTCATGCCGCCGGAAACCTTCACCGCGCATCTGGCTCGGGTGCGGCAGGCCGCCGGGGGATGAGCCGCGCGGTCCTGCTGTGCGTGGCCGCAACGGTCGTCGGCATTGCCGCCGGCATCGGCCTGGCGCGCTGGACCGAAGCACCGCCGGCCGCCGCCGCGCGCGCGCCAATCGCCGCCCTGGGCGATCCCCGGCCGGATTTTCAACTGGCTGCACTCGACGGCACACGGCTGCGGGCCGACGACTTTGCCGGTCGGCCGCTGCTGGTCAATTTCTGGGCGACCTGGTGCAAGCCCTGCGTGCGCGAAATGCCGCTGCTCGATGCGTTCAGCCGCGCGCAGGCCGATCGGCTGAGCGTGCTCGGAATCGCCCACGACCGGCCCGAGGCGGCGGCTGAATTCGCCGCGCGCATGGGTGTCGGCTACTCGAACGGGCTCGGTGGAGACGACATCGACGATCTCATGCGTGCCTTCGGCAACGCCGGCGGCCTGCTGCCCTACACCGTGCTGGTCGACGCCCAGGGGCGGATGATCTGGAACCATCTCGGTGAGCTCGACGCCGAGCTGCTGGGTCGCGCGCTGGCGCGTCTGGGCCGCGGCTGAATCCGACAATCGTCGTAAACTCCAGCGATCGAGCCGCGATCTGCTGGCAATTCCGGTCAAATTCAGGCAAACTTCCGCTCCAGTTGACTTCTGCCCGGAGCGCGCTGTGCGCATTCTCGTCCTGCATGGACCGAACCTGAACCTGCTCGGCCGACGTGAGCCGTCGATCTACGGCAGTACCACGCTGGCTGACATCAACAGCGCGCTCGAGCAGCAGGCCGACGCGATCGGCATTGCGCTGGAGACCTTCCAGACCAACGCCGAGCACGCTCTGCTCGAACGCATCCACAATGCCGCCGCCGATGGTTTTGACGGCATCCTGATCAACCCGGCGGCCTGGACCCACACCTCGGTCGCGTTGCGCGATGCGCTCGCCGCCTGCGGCCTGCCGCTGGTCGAGGTTCACCTGTCGCAACCGTCGGCGCGCGAGAGCTTCCGCCACGTCTCGCTGGTCGCCGACCTGGCTGCCGGCCGGGTCGAAGGCTTCGGCGCCGATTCCTATCGACTTGGCCTCGAGGGGCTGGTCGCCGTCGTGCGCGCGGCCGCCGACCGCGCATCGGAGTAACGCAATGGATTTGCGCAAGATCAAGAAGCTGATTGAACTGCTCGAAGAATCCAACCTGGCCGAGCTCGAAATTCATGAGGGCGAGGAATCGGTGCGGCTGAGCCGACCGACCGCCAGCATGCCGACCGTCACCGTGGCCGCCCCGGCAATGCCGACAGCGACCAGCGCGGCAGTCTCGTCGGGCAGCGATTCGCGGCTGGCCGATCCGAATGCTGCCGGTTCATCGGCCGATGACCTGCCCGACGGTGAAATCGTGCGCTCGCCAATGGTCGGCACCTTCTACGACGCCCCGACCCCGGATGCCGAGCCGTTCGTGCGCGAGGGTCAGCGCGTGGCACGCGGCGACACGCTGTGCCTGATCGAGGCGATGAAGATGTTCAACCAGATCGAGTCCGAATACAACGGCACGATCGCCGCGGTGCTGGTCGAGACCGGCCAGCCGGTGGAGTTCGATCAGCCGCTGTTCGTCGTTCGCCCCTGATGGCCGTGTTCCGCAAGATTGTCATCGCCAACCGCGGCGAGATCGCGCTGCGCATCCTGCGCGCCTGCCAGACCATGGGCATCCGCACGGTCGCGGTCCATTCGACCGTCGATCGCAACCTCAAGCATGTCGGCATGGCCGATGAATCGGTCTGCATTGGCCCGGCCCCGGCCACCGACAGCTACCTCAACGTACCGGCGATCATCTCGGCGATGGAACTGACCGACGCCGAGGCTGTGCATCCCGGCTACGGCTTCTTGTCCGAGAACGCCGATTTCGCCGAGCGTGTGCAGGAATCCGGGTTTACCTTCATCGGACCGCGTGCCGAGACGATCCGGCTGATGGGCGACAAGGTCTCGGCGATTGGCGCCATGCGCAAGGCCGGCGTGCCGTGCGTGCCCGGCTCCAACGGTCCGCTGGACAACGACGAACGCCGCACGCAACGGCTGGCCGACGAGATCGGCTACCCGGTACTGATCAAGGCTGCCGCCGGCGGCGGTGGCCGCGGCATGCGCGTGGTGCACAACCCGTTCGACCTGATCAAGGCCATCCAGCTCACGCGCGAGGAAGCGCGCGCAGGCTTCGGCGATGCCACGGTCTACATGGAGAAGTACCTGCAGAACCCGCGCCATATCGAGATTCAGGTGCTGTCCGACGCGCACGGCAACGCCGTGCATCTGGGTGAGCGCGACTGCTCGATGCAGCGTCGCCACCAGAAGGTCATCGAGGAGGCCCCGGCGCCCGGCATCACACCGGAGCAGCGCGCGCACATCGGCGCCATCTGCACCGATGCCTGCAAGCGCATCGGCTACCTCGGCGCCGGCACCTTCGAATTCCTGTACGAGGACGGTGAGTTCTACTTCATCGAGATGAACACACGCATCCAGGTCGAGCATCCGGTCACCGAAATGGTCACCGGCATCGACCTGGTGCAGGCCCAGATTCGCGTTGCCGCCGGTGAGCCGCTACCGTTCTCGCAGGACGACATTACCGTTCGCGGCCATGCGGTGGAATGTCGCATCAACGCCGAGGACCCGGATACCTTCATGCCGCAACCGGGCACCGTGCGCGCATTCCATGCCCCGGGTGGGCCGGGCGTGCGCGTGGACTCCCACCTCTACGACGGCTACACCGTGCCGCCGAGCTACGATTCCATGATCGGCAAGCTGATCTGCCACGGCGAGACGCGTGAGCACGCGCTGGCCCGCATGCGCGTGGCGCTGCACGAAATCGTGCTCAGCGGTTTTGGCAACAACATCCCGCTGCACCAGCGGCTGCTGGCCGACCCCGGTTTCATGCAGGGCGCGACCAACATCCATTACCTCGAAAAGCTGCTGGCCGCAGGCCCCAACAAATCGTCGAGCGTGTAGGAGCGGCGTTCACGCCGCGATCGAGTGAGGGGTGCCGCACGATGGTAAGGCTGTCACGATCCGAAATTCGCGGTCTGGAGACCGCTCCTCCAGGTTCAGCGCAGGAGCTAACCGCCGCCGGAAACCGCCGGCGCACCACGATCCGAAATTCGCGGTCTGGAGACCGCTCCTACAGCTTCAGCGCGGGAACGAACCGCCGCCGGGCATGCCGCCGCCGAAGCCGCCGGCTGGCCCCTGCTGGCCTTGCCCGGGTACGACGATGGACCCCTGTTGTTCGCGCTGCAGGCGCTTGAGCTCCTCGACCGTGTCGGCCATCGCCTGCTCGGCGCCTTCGCCAAAACCCGCGGCAGCCTCGGCCAGGCTGTTGCCGGTCAGCTCGAAGCTCAGCGGCAGTGTTCCGGCCGGTGTCATCGCCGTGGCTTCACCGATATAGCGCACCGTGCGGCTGGGGTCATCGTTGCCCTGTCCGTCGACCGGCACCATGCGGCGAATCGAGCCGGTGCGCTGGTCGGTGTACAGCTCGATGCGGTACAGGTTGTCGGTGTCGAACGAGGGGTCTTCCTGGCTGCGGGGGTCGGCCATGGCTGGTTTTACCTTCAAGGGTCAGCGCGTAAGTCTGGGGCCGATCGAGCGCGAATGCAAGACAGGTGCGCGACGATCGGCGGTCATGAAGCGATTCGCATCACCCGGGAGACACGAGCCGGCAGCAACTCGCGCATACTGATGCGCACAAACCAGCGCCCGGATTTCGATGCCGTTCAACCTCGACATGCAGCCGGAGCCGACCCAGCTCGAAGCGCTGGAACAGGCGCTATGGGAGCACGGCGCGCTGGCCATCACACTGCTGGATGCGGCCGATCAGCCATTGCTGGAACCCGGTCCCGGTGAATTGCCGCTGTGGGACCGGATCACCGTGCGCGCGCTGCTGGCCGACGATTGCGATGCCGCGGCCGTGCTGGATGATCTGCGCGCCCGGCGCCTGATCGAAGCGGGCCCGGATCGCGCGCCGAAGCCGCTGCCCGAGCGCGACTGGGAGCGGGCGTGGCTGGACCAGTTCAAGCCGATGCGCTTCGGTGATTCGATCTGGATCTGCCCTTCGAACTGCCAGCCTGAGCCGGACTGGCCGGTGGTGGTGCGGCTCGATCCCGGCCTGGCGTTCGGTACCGGTACCCATCCGACCACCGCCATGTGCCTGGAATGGCTGGATGCGCGCGACTGCGCCGGGCGTGCGCTGATCGATTACGGCTGCGGCTCGGGTGTATTGGCGGTGGCCGGCGCGCTCAAGGGCGCGCGGCCGGTGATCGCTGTCGATCATGATCCGCAGGCGCTGACCGCGACTGCCGACAATGCCCGTCGCAACGGGGTTGAAACGGTCATCCGGACTGCGCTGCCCGAAACGATGGACGACACGGCGGCCGATCTGCTGCTGGCCAACATCCTGGCCGGACCGCTGGTCGAGCTGGCCGCGTGCCTGGCCGAACGGCTCAAGCCGGGCGGCGAACTGGTGCTGTCGGGACTATTGATCGAGCAGGCGGACGCGGTCGAAGCGGCCTACCGCGCCCAGGGCTTGCGCCCGGTCGATCGTCGCCAGCGCGAGGGCTGGTGCGCGTTGGCACTGGAGCGGGCATGAACACACCCGGCTGGTGGCACTGCGCGTTGACCGATGCGCTGCGCTGGCTGCTGCTGCCGGCCGTGGCCGCCGTGCTGCCGGCACGCACGGCCTTGACCCTGCTGCGATGGGCCGCGGCTCGCCGCTGGCTGATGCCGGAGGCGGCTGCGGTCGAGCAGGCACTGGCGGCGTGCTTCCCCGCAAACGACCCGGCACGCGATGAGTACGCGCTGACCATGCTGATCGAGGCGATGACCCTGTGGCGCATTCGGCTCGGCCTCAAGCCCCGGATCGAGGTACGCGGCAAGTGGCCCGAGCAGCCCGGCTTCGCCGCCGTCGGCGGCCATTTCGGCAACGGTATTGCGGTGCTGTGGCAGCTCAAGCGCGCCGGCCTCAAGCCGCGCTTCCTGTTCCGGCCGCCGGGTGCGAGCTGGAAGCGCGAACGCCCGCTGTTCTGGCTTTGGGCGCGGGTGCGCTACGGCGTGGTGATGCGCTTGTGCGATGCCCAGCCGCTGCCCACCGGAGGCGCGCGCGACAAGCTCGCCGCTGTGCTGGCGACCGGCGAGGTCACGCCGGTGATCCTGCTCGACACCCCGGCCGAACCCGGCCGTGACGCGCCGCGCCTGTCCATGGGCAAGCGCGACATCGGTCTGTTCGAGGGTGCCAGTCAGGTGCTGGCCGAGGTTGCTTGCCCGATCGTGCTGTTCGTGCCGCGACTGGAAGGTGCGAACACCGTGCTTGAACTCCAGCTGCTGGATTCGAGCGCCTCAAGCCCGATCGAGGCATTTGCGCAGGCCTTCGCGCCGGAACTGGCACGAAGGCCTGGGCAATGGCACTCGTGGCCCGGGATTGCCCCGCACCTGATCGAAAAGGCCTGTGAATAAGGCGGCTCAGCCGCCGTTCTTGTGTTTCTCGAAGCGCTCGATCGATTCCATGATCTCCACGCGCGCGGCCTCCGCGCCGTGCCAGCCCAGCACCTCGACCCACTTGCCGATCTCGAGATCCTTGTAGTGGGCGAAGAAATGGCGGATCTGGCGGCGGCTGAAGGTGGCCAGGTCGCTGACGTCGCGGATATCCTGATGCAGCGGGCTGATCTTCTCGATCGGCAGCGCAGCAATCTTGTTGTCGTGGCCTTCCTCGTCGGTCATCTCCAGGTAGCCGATCGGTCGGCAGCGGATGATCGAGCCGGGGATCAATGCCGGGCGGATCAGCACCATCACGTCCAGCGGATCACCGTCCTCGGCCAGCGTGTTCGGCACGAATCCGTAGTTGCAAGGGTAGCGCAGCGAGGTCGCCAGCAGGCGGTTGACCATGATGCCGCCGGTATCCTTGTCGACTTCGTACTTGACCGGCTGGCCCTCGGTCGGGATTTCGATAATGACGTTGAAATCGTCCGGCGGATTTTCGCCGGGGCTGATCTGATTGAAATTCATGCTGCTGCCCGCTTCGAAGAGATGTCGTGCTGGCATTATATCGCGCTGCCTCCCCGCGTCGACCCCACACCGAGACTGTCATGAGACCACGATCCGCTGTTTCCCGTCTTGTCAGACTGTGCTTGCTGTTGGCAACTGGTGTCATTGCGCTACCGGCCGCAGCCGTGACCTGGCCCGACGATGGCAGCGATGTCATCGGCGAGCTGATCCGTGACCGCCTGCGCGGCGACGAGACGCTGCTCGATGTCGCGCGCCTGCACAACATCGGCTTTCTTGAAATTGTCGCGGCCAACCCGACGCTGGACCCGTGGCTGCCCAAGCCTGGTGCCGAGGTCATCATCCCGCAGTTGCACGTGCTGCCCGAGGGCGAGCGCGAAGGCATTGTCATCAACCGCGGTGAGCGGCGCATGTATTACTTTGCCGAGCGCTGGCCGGACCGCGACGGGCCGGTGATCGTCACCGACCCGGTCGGCATCGGCATTGCCGGGCGAGATACGCCGACCACGGAGACGCGCGTGACTGCGCGGCTCGATCAGCCGGCCTGGTATCCGACCGCCGAAGTGCGCGCCTGGTACAAGCGCGAGCGCAACATCGAGCTGCCGGTGATGGTGCCGGCCGGCGACGACAACCCGCTCGGGGAACACGCATTGGTGCTCGATGGCGACGGGCTGTTGATCCACGGCACGATCCGGCCGGCCGGCGTCGGTATGGCGGTCAGCCAGGGCTGCATCCGGCTCTACCCCGAGCGCATCCGCTTCCTGGTCCAGCAGGTTCCGATCGGCACCTCGGTGCGCATCATCGACCAGCCGGTGCGGCTCGGTCGGCGCGGCGACAAGCTGTACCTCGAGGTCGATCCGGTCGATGATGAAGGCAGCGCCCACCCTGAGACGCGCTGGACCGAACTGCAGGCGCGACTGGGCCGGCGCGCCGGCACGATTGATCATGCGCTGGCGCGTGAACTGTTCGAACGCGCCGACGGCATTCCGCGCGTGATCGGTACGCTCGACTAGCCGCGAATCCGGGCCGCGTGCAGTCGCTGGTACAGGGGCCAGCACTGCTCGACCACCTTCCTCGCCTTGCCATCAGGCTGCGGCGCGCTCGGGCGCGGCGGGCCGAACCCGGTCGAGGCGCGCACGCTGGCGTACCAGTGCGGTGCCCACACGCCATCGCTGGCGCGCGGCCCGGCCGGCCAGTTGAGCATGGCTTCATCGAAGGCAACCCCCAGCCGATCGCACAGTGCGCGCAGCTGGGCTTCGGGGTTGTGCAGGAATTCACCCGAGTCGATTACCGGCGGATCCTGGCCGAGCTCGGCGCGCACGAAGTCGTACAGCCGTGCCTGCTGCGGCACGCCGATGTCCTCGGCGCTGACGGTGCCGCGCATGTCCAGGTAGGAAGCCACCACCTCGGCCGGGTTGCGAATCAGGAACACGTGGGTCAGTTTCGACAGCCAGCCGGGCTCGAGCATCTCGGCCAGCAGGTGGTGGGTCATGTGCTTCTGGTACCAGACCGCCGCGCCGTCGGGCACCGGGCCGGTCAGTTGGTCGGCGACCACACGCCAGTCGGTTTCCATCGCCGCGATGATCTGATCTGCCATCGGGTGCGGCGCACCGGTGATCTTCAACCACGCGCCGTACAGCGGTTCGTCGGCGACGACGCAATCCGGGCGGTTCTCGAACGCGCGCATCATCGCCGTGGAGATATTGCGCGGCCCCGACCACATCGCGATGCGCAGCATCACCCGCCCCTAAACCTGCCGCAGGCGCTCGCCTGCAAGCGATTCTTGTTCGAAACCGGCTGAACGCCAAGCGCCGGCAGGCCGGCTCCCACGGCAGCCGATGGCCTGTCGGCAATCCACATTACCGTTCGGCCTCGGCTTGCAGCAACTCGGCGTAGGCCCGCTGCAAGCGTTCGGTCACCGGCCCGCGCTGCCCGCTACTAACGGTACGTCCGTCAATCATGCCGACCGGGCGGATACCCGACAGCGTGCCGGTGGTAAACGCCTCGTCAGCGGCGTAGGCCTCGGTCAGGCTGAAGCTGGTCGGGCGACATTCGATCCCGAGCCTGGCGCACAGCTCGATGACATGCCCACGCGTGATGCCGCCGAGGCAGTAGCGCCCGTCGGAGGTCATGACCACGCCGTCGCGAACGATGAAAAAGTGGGTCGAGTTGCAGGTCGCGACGAAGCCGTCGGGGTCGAGCATCAGCGCCTCGTCGGCACCGGCAACGTTGGCCTGGATGCAGGCGAGGATGCAGTTGAGCTTGCTGTGGCTGTTGAGCTTCGGATCCTGCACATCGGGTGCACCGCGGTGGACGTGCACGGTAAACAGCGTCTGCGGCCGGGTCAGGATTTCGTCAGTGACCGGATGATGGCCGGGAATGATCACCAGCGTCGGCCCGCTGCCGGCAAGCTTCGGGTTCTGGTACGGCTCGCGGCGCACGCCGCGGGTCAGCATGATGCGCAGGTGGGAATCGTCGATCAGCGCGTTGCCGGCGATGGTTTCAACAACCGCCGCGCGCAGCGTGTCGGTATCCGGCACTTCGGCCAGCATCAGCGCCTTGGCGCCTTCGTGCAAGCGCTTGAGGTGCGCGCCGAGAAACGCCGGCCGCCCGCCAACCACGCGCACACCTTCCCACACCCCATCGCCGAGCACAAAGCCGGAGTCGAACACCGACACCTTCGCATCGCGCTCGGCGACCAGTTCGCCATTGACCCAGATCCTGAACTCCAACTGCTGCCTCCTGCGCGTTTGAAACCCGCGCATGCTGTATTGTTGAACCTGATTTCGCCGGCCATCTGCCGGCCGCGCAACCCGAGTATAGAGAGCCAGGCTCGCTGCGGTTGCGGGAAAACGCCCCGGAAGGAACGTTGGCCCGATTCCGGCATCTGGAAAGAGTATTCCTCACCCGCACAGAAATGGCCTCAACCATCGAATATCGGGTAAGGTGCGTTGAGTAAAACAAGTACCTAATCAGGTATCGATATGCATCAAATTACCAGGACCATACAGACGCTCGAGGACTTGCAAGCGCTTCTATCAGATGAAGAGGTCCTGATGAGCTCCAAACGATCTCAAAGTATCTTGGCAATGGTGTATACCGCTCATATCGATGCACACCTGCTTCAGCAAATCAGCCAGAACATTCAAGCTTTTTCCTCCGAAATCACTATTGTCGGCGCAACTACAACGGGTGAAATCGATAATGGGAAAACCATCACTCAAAGCACCACGGTTACCTTGCTGTTTCTGGAAGATACCCGTGTAGAAGCAATTGCTCTAAAAAGCGAGCATGGCGGTGAAGAAGAAATAGCGAAAACCCTTAGAACGGGGATCGATACAATCAATCCAAAAGCTGTAATGCTGCTGACAACTCCTTTGACCAGTAATGTCAACGGATTCATTCAGGCGTTCACGAAAGATCCCATAGGGTTCGAACTATTTGGCGGGGGTGCCGGGGACTATGCTCATGAAACCTCCCTGCTGCTTTCAGGCGATGAGGTCTTTTCTGAGGGCGTTGTTGCGATCTGCTTCGTAGGAGAGTCATTGCAGATAAAGAAACATACCTTCGTCGGATGGCTTCCGATGAGTCGAGAAATGACTGCCACGAAAGTGCAGGGTAACAAGCTTTTCACTATTGATGATAGGCCGGCTTTCGAAATCTATAAAGAGTATCTGAACATTCAGGATGATTCGAACTTCTTCGCCAACGCGATTGGATTTCCGTTATTGACCGAGACAACAGGAGATTATCTGGCAAGAGTTCCCATCAACGTCAGTCGTGATGGATCCCTGCAATTCATTTCCGAGATCAAGGAGCGCGAGACTTTTGCTCTCGGCTTTTTCCATCCGCAAATCATCGAGCAGAAGTTCGAGGCGCTCAGGTCGAGTGTCGGATCCTTTCGTCCCGAAGCGATTTTCTTATTCACATGCGGATGCAGGCGTTTTGCGCTGACAGATGACGTCCAGATGGAAACGCAATATCTTGCAGATCTGGCACCCGTATCCGGTTTTTATACCATTGGTGAATTCTGCGATGTAGACGGCAAGGTTCCACATATGAATCTTGCTTTTGTTGCGATTGCCATGAAGGAAAACGAATCTTCGCAATTGCCTAGAGCTGTGCAGCCGCGCAACAAGGAGATGCAAAGCGACAAATTCGTAACTTCCCATACACTCGTGGTTGGCAGGCTTCTGCATTTTATAAACGTGTTGAACAAAGAGCTCGAACAACAGGCCATCAAGGATGGACTGACAAATCTGTATAACCGCCGACATTTCGACGCCATATTCCGCTCTTCCATCAGCGATGCGACTCGCCAGAACAACTGGCTCTGCTTCTTGATTATTGATGTGGATTATTTCAAAAAGTATAACGATCATTATGGCCACCAGGCTGGAGATAACGTTCTTATTGAAGTCGCTCGGTGCCTGGAGAAGAGTTCCAAGCGCGCGAGCGATTACTGCTTCAGACTGGGAGGGGAAGAATTTGGTGTTCTTTATAAGGCTGAAAGCAGAGAGAAGGCGTTCGAATTTGCAGATGATCTGAGAAGAGCGATAGAGAATCTTAAGATCCAGCATGCGAAAAGTGAAGTAGGTCCCTTTCTTACTGTCAGCATGGGTCTTGCCTGCAAAGACGCCGCTACGATATCAACTGACTTCAAGTACTACAAAGAAGCGGACGATTTGCTGTACGAGGCAAAAAATGCGGGGAGAAATCAGGTACGGACGAATCCGATATGATCGATCAAGCAAGCTGGTCGGTGTAACCAAGATACTAATACCTGGTTTGCAGATAATGCAGTCTGAAAAGCCTTTGATGATCCAGAGCAGGAATCCGAACTGCTGCCGGCCACGCAGGCCGGGTATTGAGAGCCGGGCTCGCTGCGGTTGCCGGGAAACGCCCCCGACTCAACACCTTCGCCCTGCACCCGGCCGGCCCACCCAAATTGCTTGCGCGACTTCGTCGTTATATCGACGGGTGAATTCGGCAGGGCACTGGTTGGGTTGATTCAGTAAACGATGATCACGGCGCAACCGATAATCATTACAAATGGGCCCAGCAACACGAACAGAATGCCAGCGCACCACTTGAAGACGTTCCGATTGTTTACACCGCAAAAGCGCCATCCCTATGCAGTTTCGGGATTGCCGGGGTTTTTGCGATAAAATCAAGATTCAGTGCGGGATATGCTCTCTGGTCGGGAACGTTGCAAAAAGACCTTCCAGAACGCCCCGGCGCTACTCAAGTCACTCACATTCGGGGCTGCGATTCCCGTGCGAGATCCGGATAGAACCTTGATGGCACAGCGGCCGCGGTGAATACGCTGGTCACTACGCTGGCCCAGAACGCAGCCCTGCTGCTGGCGATGATGGTTGTTTTCGATCTCGTAACGAGTCGAAAGACGATGTGCGGTCAATGGCAACGGCAGATCCTGGCAGGCATTATTCTGGGCGGGCTCTGCATCGGCCTCATGCTGACCTCGTTCCGGCTCGAAACCGGCATCATTTTTGATACGCGCTCCGT
>JAVVDV010000025.1:0-37790 GCA_032251355.1 Wenzhouxiangellaceae bacterium | reverse complement strand
ATTTCGTGCGCTGCACGGTGTATCCTCGCGCTCGGATCGTGCTACTGCCGATGGACCACCGAATATGAGCCCACTGCCTCGCCCAATGCTGTGCCTGCTGGCAGTGTTCACAGCAATCCCGCTGCGCGCAGAGGACATCGACCCGCAGGAAGCAGTCGATGCCTGCCGGGTGGTCGAGGATCCGTTGCGTCGGCTGGCCTGTTACGACCGGATTCCCGGGGCCGATGTTACTGCCCAGGATGAACTGGCCGAAACGCTGGAGATGTTTCCGGACGAGACGGTCCCGGTCGCCGCGGCGGCTACGGTCGATGACACACCGGTGAACCGCTCGCGCATGATGCGCCGCTGGGAGCTGGACGATGCCACGCACGGCGGGCGGCTGCGGGTCCGGCGGCATGAGCCGGTCTACCTGCTGCCGGGGCGCTGGAGCAGCGATCCCAATGACAACCCGGCCACGCCCAACCAGCCGCGACCTGCACGGCGCCCGGATCTGGATGCCATCGAGGTCAAGTTCCAGCTCAGCCTCAAGACGAAGGTGGCCGACAACCTGTTCGGCAACAACGGCGACGTGTGGGTGGGATTCACCCAGCAGTCGAACTGGCAGGCCTACAACAGCGTTGAATCCGAGCCGTTTCGCGAAACCAACTATGCGCCCGAGGCAATGCTGGCCTGGCGCACCGGGCTGGACCTGTTCGGCTGGCGCTGGCAGATGCTCAACCTCGGCTTCGTGCATCAATCCAACGGTCGTGCCGATCCGTTGTCGCGCAGCTGGAACCGCTTGTACGCGATGTTCGGTTTCGAGCGCGGCAACTTCGAGGTCTACGCGCGGCCCTGGTTGCGCGTGGAAGCCGACGGCGACGACGACAACCCCGACATCGAGGATTTTCTCGGCCACGGCGATGTGCGCGTGATCTGGCGCCGCGGCAAGCATGATGTCAGCTTCCTCGGTCGCTATGCACCGGACGACAACCGCGGCGCGATCCAGGCCGACTGGCACTGGCCGCTCAGAGGCGATCTCAAGGCCTACCTGCAGGTCTTCCACGGCTACGGCGAGACCCTGATCGACTACAACCACCGTCAGACCACGATCGGTCTCGGTGTGTCGCTGGTGCAGTAGCCGTGCAGGCGGCCACCACTGTGCTGCTGATCCTGGCCGCGGGCCTGGCCAGCCAATGGCTGGCGTGGATGCTCAAGCTGCCCGGCATCGTCATCCTGATCGCCACCGGGTTGGTCCTCGGACCGATTACCGGCGTGCTGGAATTGACAACCTCGTCGGAGCAGCTCACGGCGCTGATCGGACTGGGCGTGGCGATCATCCTGTTCGAAGGCGGCATGGACCTGAAGCTCGGCGAGCTCAAGAAGGCCGGGCGCGGCGTCGGCCGGCTGGTGCTGCTGGGCGTGCCGATTACCTGGGCACTGACCGCGGCGGCGGCGCACTGGATCGTGGGCCTGAGCTGGCCGGTGGCGCTGGTGCTCGGCGCCATTCTGGTGGTTACCGGCCCGACCGTGATCGCACCCCTCCTGCGCTACGCGCGCCTCAATGACCAATCGGCCGCGCTGTTGAAGTGGGAAGGCATCGTCAACGATCCGATCGGGGTGCTGCTGGCGGTGCTGACCTTCCAGTACTTCACGCTGGCCGGCGAAGGCTTCGCCGAGACCGCAATGGCGCTAGGTGGCGCGATTGCGGTCGCGCTGCTGCTGGGCGGGGGCGGTGGCTGGCTGATCGGCCGCTTGTATCAGCGCGGCGGCGTGCCCGAACACCTCAAGCCGCCGCTGTTGATGGTGCTGGTGCTGCTGGCCTTCACATTGTCGAACCAGGTGCAGCACGAGGCCGGGCTGCTGACCGTGACCGTGATGGGCATGGTGCTGGGCAACGTCAAGCTGGCCGGGCGCGAGGATCTGCAGCGGTTCAAGGAAAACCTCACCATCGTGCTGGTATCGGTGCTGTTCATCGTCATCACCGCGCGACTGGAATTCTCGCAACTGCTGCTGCTCGACGCGCGCGCGCTGCTGTTCGTGGTCGCGGTGCTGGTGCTGATCCGCCCGGCCTCGGTCTGGCTGGCAACCATCGGTGCGCAGATGCGTTCGGCCGACCGCAAGCTGCTGGCCTGGATCGCGCCGCGCGGGATCGTTGCTGCAGCCACTGCCGGCCTGTTCGGGCCGGCAATGCGCGAGGCCGGCTACGCCGATGCCGAGATCCTGCTGCCGCTGGTGTTCGCAGTGATTATCACCACAGTGCTGGCCCATGGGCTGACGCTGGGCGCCTGGGGTCGGCGGCTGGGACTCGCGGCCAAGGATGACAACGGCGTGCTGATCGTCGGCGCCTCGCCGTGGTCGGTGGCGCTGGCGCGCGTGCTCAAGGACATGGACATCGAAGTGCTGATCGTCGACGGCGTCTACCGTCGGCTCAAGCCCGCGCGCATGGAAGGCATTGACGTCTACTACGGTGAAATCCTGTCCGAGCATGCCGAACATACGCTGGAAACCCACCACCTCGGTCATCTGCTGGCGGCTACGCCGAACGATTTCTACAACGCGCTGGTCTGCAATGCGCTGGGCGCGCACTTCGGTCGTCACCGCAGCTTCCAGCTGCCCACTGCCGAGGCCGCCAGCAAGGAATCGCGCCGACTGACGTCTGAGCAGCGCGGCCACCTTGCATTCGGCGAGCAGACCGATCATGACTGGCTGCAGGCAAAACTGGACGAAGGCTGGACGATCCAGCGCACGCGGCTGTCGAAGACGTTCTCGATCGAGCGGCTCAGCGAGCGTTTCGGCGCACCGGGCGAAGACTGGCTGCTGCTCGGCGCGGTTTCACCCGAAGGCCGGCCGCGGCTGTATTCAAAAGAACTGCCGTTCGAGCCCGGCGAAGGCTGGCAGGTGCTGGTGTTCGGGCCGAAGAAGGTGACCGAGGCGCAGGCTCAGCCTGAGGCCAGCGAGACCGGCCGCAATGAAACCTCCAGCGAAGACGACAGCAACACCAGCTGATTGCGCGGCACGGCGCGCCAGCCCGGGTCGTCGTTGAGCGGCTCGGAACTGATCAGCACTGCGCGCGCGTCTGCTTCGTCGGCCGCCGCCATCGTGCAGACCCCGTCGTCGCAGCGATAGCCGGAGCCCTGGTTGAGGTACAGGCTGTCGATGTAGTCGGGATTGGTGCTAAAGCGGCAGGCCGCGGCATTGTGCCCGTCGGTCAGCACCAGGTTGAGGTAGGCGTGTGTGCCCGGCGCGTGTTCGGCCAGCAGTTCGACCACGCGGTTGACGGTCCACTCCAGCGCGTCGGCCATCAGACCGCAGTCCGAATCCTGCTCGTGCCCGCGCAGCCGTTCCATCGCCAGCGCGAACAGGTGTTCGGAGTCGGTGGTGCCGCGAACGCTGGCAAAGCCGGCGTCGGACAGGCTGTCGAGCAGCGCCCTGCGGATTTTGCGAAACGCCGGGATATCGCCGTTGTGCATCAGCGCAAACGGGCCGCAGCGAAACGGGTGGCAGTTTGCCTCGGAGACATCGAACGTGCCGCTGGTGGCCGCGCGCACGTGCGCCATGATGCAGCCCGAGTGCGTCACCCGCGCCAGTTCGGCCAGGTTGGCATTGCTCCAGGCCGGCGTCAGCGAGCGGAAGCGCGCCGGTTCCGGGTCGTCGTCCAGATACCAGGCCAGTCCGAAGCCGTCGCCGTTCAACGGCTCGGGCCGCTCACGCGCGTGCGTGCTCTGGTGAATCAGCGAGTTTTCCGGGCGCGTGACCAAGTCGGCGATCGCGATCGCGTCACCGCGGTAATAGGTGAATCGGCACATTCGTTTGAGCCGTGGTGTCGGTAGGCTTGTCGACGAGACAGGGCGAACCGAGGGCTGATTGCACGGGCCTCAATCGAGCGCCGCGGCAATCAGGCGTGCGATCAGTCGCTGCTCGAGATTGGCCGGCCGGTCCAGTCCCAGCCGCGCCAGTTCTTCGGCGTGCTGTTCGGGTCGTCCGGCCATGGCTGCCTTGAGCATCTGCCAGCGGTTGCCCTGCCAGGCCTTGACCCGCCCCAGCGCCGGGATCAGGCGCTGCTCGACCGGCGTGAAATCGCTGCCGAACGGGTAGTCGGGGAACAGCCCCTGCTCGCAGTAGGGGGCAAACACCTCGGCCAGGTGCTCGGGCGTGTTGTTGCGCGCGGCCTTCGGCACGGTCCAGGCCGGATCGAGCTTACCGCTGCGCTTGGCCTGCTCGGTCAGCTCGTCCTGGAAGCGTGCGTCGGCGATCGAGATCATCGCCTGGATGCACTCCTCGTCGGAGCGACCGCGCAGCAGCGCGATGCCGTACTCGGTAACCGCAAGGTCGCGCAGATGGCGCGGGATCGTAATGTGCGGGTACTGCCAGACGATGCTGGATTGGGCATCCGCACCCTCGCCGCGCGTGGCGCGCAACATCAGCGCCGAGCGGCCGTCGTCCATGGCCTGGGCCATGGCCACGAAGTTGTACTGGCCGCCGACGCCGGAGACCAGTTGATGGTCGGCCAGCGCATCGGACACGGCCGCACCGGTCACCGTCATCATCATGCAGGTGTTGACGAAGCGTGCGTGTCGGCGCTGCTCGATTTCCAACGACTCGCGCCCGCCGTAGAGCTGGTTGATGCGCCCGACGCCGTGCATCAAAAAGCGCGGCCGCTCGTCGTCATCGAGATCGCGCAGGAACTGATAGAAGCCGGCGCTGCCGAGGAAGAAACCGCCTTCCATCAGCGCGCCGCTACCGGCGTCGGGGACGGTTTCGCCGCCGTTGGCGCGACGCATCAGCTCGATGTCGTCGAACACCTCGCGCTTGAGAATGCCGGCCCGATACAGGTGCATGAAGCCGTCCAGGAACAGTTCCGAGGCACCGAACAGGCCCTCGTTGAACTCACCCTCGTCGCTCAGGCCCGGCGGCAGCTCGCCGCCGAGTCTGGATGCGATTTCGCGGTAACAGGCATTGTCGCGCTGGCGCAGCAGCAGGCCATGGACCAGCCCGTCGGACAGCGAACCGATGCCGATCTGCAGCGTGCCACCATCGGCCACCAGCCGGCTGGCCTGGAAGCCGACCGCGTAGTCCTGCAGGCCGACCGGCTGGCGCGGCAATGCAAACAAACGCTGGCGGGGGTCCTCGTCGACAATCTCGTCGAAGAAATCGGTCTCGACCACGGCATCGCCGTGCATGAACGGCAGGTCGGGATGCACGTGTGCGACCGCGTACGGCCGCGGCGCGCCGGTCACGCGGCAGCGCCGGTCCAGATCGAGCGTCACGTCCGGGTTGCTCGAAAGGCTCAAGCGCCCGTCCGGGCCGCGCGCGACCAGTTGGAAGAACACGTTCAGGCCGCGGTCGACCAGATCGCGCGCGACATGGGTGTAGTTCGACGATACGTAATGGCGCTGCATCAGCGGGTTGCCCAGCGCCGAGCCGGAAGCAAAGTAGAACTCGCTGACCCGGACATTGTCGGGCAGCTTGCGCGCCTTGAGATCGACCAGGTAAGCCAGCCGTGGGTAGTCCGACCCGAACAGCCGCTCAACGATCGGGTCCATCATGCGCGTCTGCAGCCAGTGGCCGGCCTGCGGCACGTCCAGCGACAGCGCGGTGACGATCTCCAGCGAGATCGACGAATCTTCGCAGGCGCGCCGGTACAGCGCGTTGATCAGCCGGTTGGGCTTGCCCAATCCCAGCGGCAAACCGACAACCAGACGCTTGCCGACGCGGTCGATGATGCGGTCGATGACCGCGTTCAGAGTGGGTGAGGTTTCGTGATGTTCGGCCATGATGCAAGTACAGAGAGGATTTTTCGGCGATGATGCCGCATTGGACGGGTTCGGGGTTTGATCCAGCGCATTTCCGTACAATGCATCCAGCCTGGACCGGATCGGCGGAGAGCGAAAACCCGACGTGGAACACTACCTGCTGCTGAAATCACTGCACATCGCGCTGGCCATGGTCAGCGGGCTGGGCTTTGCGCTACGGGGGTTTGCACGCGTGGTGCTCGGCGTGCGGCCGCGCGCAGTGTGGCTGCGGCGCGCGCCGCACGTCATCGACACGCTGCTGTTGCTCAGCGGCGCCACGCTCTGGATGCTGGTGAAGTTCTCGCCCATCGCCGTGCCGTGGTTCGGCCTCAAACTGGTGCTGATCGTGGTCTATATCCTGCTCGGCATGCAGGCCCTGCGTGCGAAGCGAACGCATGCGCTGATCTACTACCTGGCGGCGCTGGGCGTATTTTTCATCATCGCCTGGCTGGCATTGAGTAAACCCCTGCCTGATTACGCATAAGATTCAGCCATTATTCGAACTGAATTTCTAACCGCAGATGAACGCGGATGAACGCAGATTAATTCAGGTAATTGATTTGACGAATGTTTTATTGAGAAGTCGCGTCGGTCATCAGGAACGTCGAAGCCGTGTGACGGGTCGTTTTCTACCCATTCGGGCACTCGCGAAGAAATCAGCATATGCTTTCCTTTTTCAAGGTTCTCATCTGCGTCCATCTGCGTGTATCTGCGGTTCAAATGCCTTTCCCGGGGATGGCTGAGCCAACTACGTAATCAGGAAAGGATTTGCGGCGCATGTCCGCAAATGCCTTCGCTACGCGGCCCGGCTGTTCCGGAAGGGGTGGCGTAGCGAAGGTATTTCGTTGCCTGGATGATAATAAAACCAATATTTTTCTGAGCATAAGACGCAAGGCTTGAGCGCGTGACTCCGTCGACCTCACCCCATCAGGAACGCCCAGGGGGGCTGCGAGCACCGGGTAGTCGCCTTGACATCAAAAAGATGCCTGTGCTAGCTTTGCCACGGCAGGCGGAAAAATTCCGCTAACGCAGGTAGGCGAGGGAGAGAAAATCCATCTCTAATAGCTTTCAACCGTGCTTGGATGGGGCAACGATCCGAGCACAGTGCTGATCGACTTGGACATCTTTCTCTAAGATCACTTCAACTCAAGCCAGCAGGGGACTCTAATGTTAATCTTTCGTTATCTTGTTATGACGGCGCTTGCCTTGTTCATCACAGGCTGTGCATCCACGCAACACCGCGAACAGATGGGTGACTTTGATTCGTACTGGTTGAACGGGAACTATCAGGGAGCTGCAGAGCTTTTCGTAGGAGTGGATAAACAGGAAGAAGATCTGCAAAAGCTAAATCTGTTTGAATTACTGCATTACGCCGAGGCCGCCAGATTATCGGGCGAGCTTGAAACGGCAGTTCAGGCTTACGATGCGTCCGAAGAGTTCTTCAAGAGATTTGACGAAAAGAATCTGGCGGCGAAGGCTGCGGGCACTGCAGGCTCACTCCTGATCAATGACAGCGTCCGAGCCTACCAGGGCACGCTGTATGAAGCCGTTCTATCAAATGCCTACAAATCGCTATCGTTTCTCGCCCTTGGACAAGGTGATATGGCACGGGTCGAACTGAACCGTGCGGACGACCGCACTCGAAGAGCGGTCGAATATTTTTCCAGCGAGATCGAACGGCAGCAGGAAGAGCTCGCGCAAGAAGAGAAAGAAAAAGACGAAGCAAAGGTTATCGCACAGACAATTGAAAAAGATGAATTCACGAGCTCGCTCAACGATGGCTATGGAGACATCAACCAGTGGGCAGTTTATCCATCTTATGTAAACCCCTTTGTTACCTATCTTCACGCAATTTATTTTGCCTCCAGCGAAGCCTCAGGCGATCTTGAGCGGGCATCCGACTCCTTGAAACGAGTCGCCGGGATGGTCGAAAACTCCTACGTTCAAAATGATCTGAGTTTCGTTGAATCCATTCTAACCGGCGAAACCAGGGACCCTGCACGCCCGAAAATCCGGATCATCTATGAACAGGGAACTGGCCCATTCCTCGAAGAAAAGCGCTTCGATGTGCCACTTTTCCTTGTCAGCGGTTCGGTTGCATACACGGGCATTGCAATTCCAGACATGGACAGCGGCTCGCCGGCCGCCGACATGATCTATGCCGAATTCACAGGTCCTGACGGCCAGCCCATGCGCCTCCAAAGCGAACCCTTGGCCGATATGGAAATGGTGGCCCGGACGGAGTTCAAGGGGCAGTTCAAAGGCATTGTTACCCGTGCCGTTGCATCAGCAGCTGTGAAAGCCTTGATTCAGGCAGAAGCCTCCAATCAGCTGGGTGTATGGGGCCAAATCGCCGGTGGTGTTTTCGCCGCAGCAACGACTCAAGCTGACCTTCGAAGCTGGCGCGCCGCACCCTACCGATGGGACCTGATTTCTTTCGATCGCCCCGCAGATGGTCGATTGCATCTCCGCTCAAACAATGGCGCCCTGTATCACGAGACAAACCTACCGGAATGGAATAACACCCTGATTTATGTGAAGCAGCCTTCCTCACTTGCCCGGCCATCGCTGTTTGTGCTTGACCTCTCCGGAGCTCAGCCCGCCTGGACCGACAGCCCCGCGTTAGCCAACAGCGACTGAAGATGCAATCAATCTTTGATTTCTCGGAAACGTCTGCTTATTGTCATTCGGCAGCGACATGAGCTCAGACTTTGTACCGCTAAAGATTTTCTGGCCTATCACTGAAGTACATACATCATCATGACTCTTCTGAATTGCAAGACATACCCAATCCGCGGGATCGCCCTGCTGAGCGCGCTGATATGCTTGTCGATCATCACAGGCTGTGTTACCCAACCGGTCCAGACCGAAAGCGATGTTTCACTTTTCATCAGCGACCAGGCACAATCAGTCGTTACGGACTATGGCATTTCTGTTCAACGTTATCAGGACGGCGCAATAAGATCCGTTTCCCTTCATGGAGTTGGGCACTTGCAACGCTCCTCTCTGGAGTGGGCTGTAGAGTGGCACCGAGGCGCAGACGGAAAGATCCCGGGAACAAGCGGCCGCTGGAGAAATTTCAGCGCTTCTCCGGGATTGCCTTTTGAAGAGACTGCCTTTGCACCAAACGAAAATATAACGCATGCCGTCGTCAAACTTCGCACACGTTGACTTCCATATAGGTGAACCATGAAAATTGTTTCAATCAACACCATTCGCTTTCCGTTACTTTCTTTGTTGGCTACCCTGCTAATCGGATGCGCAGCACCCACGGAATACGTGGACCGAGATGATTCCGGTCCCGCCACTGTCGGACTGGATTATCGAGATTTCGAGACGGCCGCTGGAACAGCCGTGGAGTCGATGATTTCATCAGGCGCAGTCGATAACCCTTCCGGCGGACGCTATGTCATGACGGTCAGCACCGTTATCAACGATACGATGCAGCGGATTGATACCGACCAACTGACAAAGAAGATCAGGGTAGAACTTTTGAATTCCGGCAAAGTTGTCACCACAACCGCAGTCGGCATTGATGGGCCTGAAGATGCCATGGTCCAAAGAGCAAGGGAACTAAGAAATAGCGAGGAATTCGACCAGCGAGGAGTCCAGCAACGAGGAACCTTGCAAGCACCGGATCTGTCGCTGTCCGGCAAAATCATTCAACGAAATCATCGCATTGACAATCGACGTCAACAAGTTGAATATTTCTTTCAACTAACACTCACCGATCTGGCCACCGGTCTCGGAATATGGGAAAACGAAACGCCAATCATAAAACGCACCAGTAATCGCTCCGTCGCGTGGTGATCACCATGAAAAGAGTACTCGCAATCATGGTGTCGATTCTGTTTTCGATGCCCGCACTAAGTCAGGATGTCGAAGAGGCAGCATCGGATCCGAAAAACATTTTCCCAGACGCCGCTGAAATCGGAGGCTCGGAAATACTGGCATTGCGCGACAACTATCTCAATCAGCGCGGCTGGTCTCTCGGATTCAGCAGCAGCAACCCGAACGGCGCCTACATCGGCTGGGGCAGCGCATCGATTCAGATCAACCCGGAATCAGTGACGTACGGGCGCGCGCGAATCGCTGCCATCGACGCGGCAATCCTGCAAGCCATCGGCGAGTTTACGTTGTCATTAGGACGTGAGACCGTAACTGAAACCATCAGCGAAATCATGCAGGACCCGAATGCGCTGCAAAACGCCAAAGAAGCTTCCATCTCCCAATACTATGAGGCGGTAGAGAGCAGGCTGAAGAATCTGACCGTTGCGCAACTGGACGCACTGCTCGAAAACCTTGGGGTTGATTCATCCGAACACGTGCAATTGAACTTCGCCAAAAAGGTTGATCTGGCGCGAGAAAGCGTTTCCAAGCAGATCATTCGCACCGCCGCGGAACAGTTCAACGGCATTCGGGTAATCTCTACGTTCGAAGAAAAGAACCAGGTCGGCGCTCTGGTTATCTACCACCCTAAATTAAGACAGTTTGCGCAAGATGTACTAAATGGAACCTTCGTCACAAAGGGAACTGAATTCTCCGAGAGCGCAATCGAACAAGCCATTGGCGGCCTGAGTTCCGAAGAGCTTATTTTCGTTCACGGCCTTCGGGTACTTAAAGATTCAGACGGAAATCGCGTGATCATAGCGTTCGGGCAGGCATCACCTGAAATTACACGCATGGACAGTGCGATGAAGCAACGTATGGCAATTAACGCAGCCCAGCGAGAAGCTGACCTGCGCGCAGATGGCTTCATTTCCGAGTTTCTTGACTCTTTCGTGGAAGTCAATGAACAACAGCTGACCGAAAGTGTGGCCAGGATTTCAACAGAAGTTTCTGGCAACAGAACGCGCGAAACGGAATCTACTGAATTTGGCAATTCACTGAGATCGCTGATCAGACAAAGCAGTGCTTCAGACCTGTCAGGAGTCGTAACGGTCAAGAATTGGCGCGCGAACCACCCGGACACCGGCCATCTATATGCTGGCTCCATAAAAATGTGGTCACCCACCACGGATGCAGCGTTCACCGGCAGACTCCAACAAAAGGCAGCTACTGAAGCAGAATTTACTGACAACGTTGATGTCAGCGCTCGCCAATCCAGTGATGTAGGCAACGAAGACTGGTGACGGAACAACCAATGAGAAAATCACCGCGAATGCTCCACATCCTCGGCCTGGTTCTGGCAGCAGCATTCTCCGCGTCAAGCGCCTTGGCCGAAGTCGACTTCACGACTGTTACTGTAGAAGGAAGTGGCGAGACCAGGGAAGACAGTATTTTTGATGCGCTCGCGTCTGCCGTCCGTCAAGTGCATGGGGCGGAAATTACTACTCGCCGAGTTGTCGCGCAGAATCAGACACAGATGGTTGTCAGTGGACCAAACGGCGAAGAAAGCAAGATCAGCCTATCTTCCGGCTACAAAGGAGAGGTGTCTGCATCTTCTTCTGGTCTTGTAAGCGGATACTCCGTTCTGTCATCTTCCGTGGAACGGGGGCTGCACATCTCAAAAGTCAAAGTCACACTCCCCCGATACCGCGCACCGGGAATCCGCAGCAGCGCCACCCGTCGAGAGTTGGCAGTCTATCCTTTTACAGCGAACTCGACCCTGCTACTTCTGCAGCAACGTCTGAACAGCGTTCAACTGGCAGATGACTTCACGCAGGCAGTTGTGCAGGAATTTACTCGATCCCGCCGCTTTGCTGTTTTGGAACGACAGCGGGTCAGAGCGGTGATGGCCGAACGCAATCTCATTGCACAGGACGATGTACCCGTAATCGAAAAGGCGAAACTGGGTGGCATCCTGGGTGCCGACTATGTCGTGTACGGAGACATCAAAAGCCTCGATATCGACATCGCCACACAGCGCCTGGCAGTCTCCGGAGAAACGTATTCCCGTTTCGTCGGCTCGATCAATGTAGATATTCGGATCGTTTCTCCGGTTACAAATCAGATTCACTGGGCTGATACTGTAAAACTGGACGGTGCTGATATTTTTCACTCCTCCGACTCGATAACTTTCGAGGAGGCGCGTCTTCGCATCATCGAGCATGCCGCCAGAACGCTCGTAAGCCAGGCTACAGAAGCCATTTATCCTATTTTGATCGTACAGAAGTCCAGCGCTGGCGAGTTGGTCCTGAACCAAGGGGGGACCGCACTGGCGCTTGGGGATCAACTGACGGTTTATAGACTGGAGAACGAACTCAAGGATCCATACAGCGGCGAAAGCCTCGGAAGGGCGGAAGTCTATATTGGCAATATAGAAATAACGCGGGTTGCCAGCAAAATGAGTTATGCGCGGCCTATTGAGGAATATGAGCTCGGCCCTGACCTCACCAATTATGTGGTTCGAATTGCCAGAGAGCACGAGCCAACGCGCATGCTTGAAGCGCAACTGGAAGAAATCCGCGGATCCCGCCGAGGAGTTCGACTTCCTTTCGACAAGAACTGAATAAGCGCTGTCCCTGAACCTTGCTTCGCGTCCGCGGCCGGAACCAGTCGAATGCCCCGGCTGGAATCAATCTGCGATCAACGCCAGGCCAGCCATAGGCTCAAGCCAGGCCACCAGGTAATGATCACCAGCGCGATCAACAACAGGCCGAGGAACGGCAGCGTGGCGCGGTAGACGGTGAGGATGTCCTTGCCGAAACGGTGGCTGGCCAGAAACAGGTTGATGCCGACCGGCGGGGTGCAGTAGCCGATCTGCAGGTTGGCCAGAAACACGATGCCCAGGTGCACCGGGTCGATACCGAAGGCCAGCGCGATCGGGAGGATCAGCGGCGCGATGATCACCAGCGCGGCAAAGATGTCGAGCATCATGCCAACGACCAGCAGCAACACGTTGACCGCCAGCAGGAAGCTCAACTTGCTGGTCAGCCACGGCTCGACCGCGGCGAATAATTTCTGCGGCACCTGGGTGTCGATCATGATGTTGGTCGAGGCCATCGACACGCCCAGCACCAGCAGGATCGCACCGACCAGCACCATCGCCTCGGCAATGATGCCCGGAAGTGCGCGCCAGGCGATGTCGCGCCGAATCGCAACCAGCGAAACCAGCACCCACGCTGCGGTGACCACCGCCGCCTCGATCACCAGCAGGTAGCCGCCATAGATTCCGGCCAGCACCACGAACGGCAGCGGCAGTTCCCAGGCCGCGTCCTTCAGCGCGGTACCGATTGCGACCGGCCGCGGCGGTGGAGCATTCTCGACCGACTTGCCCCGCGCACGGACGTACATCGCCCAGCCGGCCAGCAGCGCCAGCATCAACAGCCCGGGCAGGATACCGGCCAGGAACAGTTCCTCCACTCGCACGCCCTGCCCCGGCGCGACCTGCTGCGCGATCACTGCGTACAGGATCAGGGGCAGCGACGGCGCAAACAGCACACCCATGCTCGACCCTGCCGTCACCAGGCCCAGCGAGAAGCGTTCCGGGTAGCCGGCCGTGAGCAGCGCCGGCAGCATCAGCGAGCCCAGCGCGACCACGGTAATGCCCGATGCGCCGGTAAACGCGGTCATCAACGCAAACAGGATCAGTCCGAGAATCGCCAGCCCGCCGGGCATCCAGCCCAGCAGTGCATGCGACACATCGACCAGCCGCTGCGGTGTTTTCGAGTGCGACAGCAGCACACCGGCAAAGGTGAACAGGGGCAAGGCGACCAGCACCGGCAGCTCGCCGATGCGCTGGAATTCCATCACCACCAGGCTGAGGTTCAGGTCCTCGGCGTGGAACCCGGCCAGCGCGCCCAGCGCGATCACTGCAAACAGCGGCATGCCGAGCAGGGCCAGCGCGATCAGCAGCACGGCAAGCATCATCGGTCGCGCTCCTCATCCAGGCTCGAACCCGGCAGCAGCGCCCGACGCAGAAATCGCCAGCTCATCAAGCCGAAGCCCAGCGGAATGATCATCAGCACCGCCCAGCGCGGCACGCCCAGGAAGGCCAGATCGTTGAGCGAGTACTCGAGCTGAATCAGACTGGCGCTGGCTGCGGTCAACGTGATGCAGACCAGCGCCGCGCTCAGGCGCATGATGCGGATCACCCACGGACGCAAGCCGTCGGGCAGCCAGAGTCGCAGCACATCGATACGGATGTGCTTGCCGGTGTCAGCCGCCAGCACGCCAGCCAGCATCGCGATCCACAGCACACCGGCGCGCATGGCCGGGTCCGCCCAGGGCAGCGATCCGCCGCCGAAGTTTCGCAGCACGATCTGGGCCAGCCCGATGCCGAGCACGGCCAGGAACACCAGGCTCAGCAGCCCGATCTCGAAGCGCCGCACGCCGAGGGCCAGGCGATCGAATGCGTCCGGCTTCACTCCGCCGTCGCCCGAAGTTCGGCCAGGCGCTGGCGCAAGCGCTCGATTCCGGGTACCGGAAACTCGCCGTTGGCCGTCATCCGATCAACGACCTCGCCGGCGATCCGATGCCACTCGGCCGCATCCGCGGCAGCCGGCTGGACGAAGCTGATGCCCTGCTCGACCAGCGCACGGCGCGCGTCTTCGTTTTCGGCCACCGCGCGCGCCTGCTGGCCGGCCAGCGCTCGCCCGAATTCCTCGCGCCAGATCGCCTGGTGCTCGGGCTGCATGCGCTCGAACGCGCGCCGGTCCATCGCAATGGTGCCGGCGGTGACCAGCACCGGCAGCTCGAGCACGTGCTTGGCACGCGTGTGCCACTGCAGGATAATGGCACCCGACAGCGTCGATCCGAAGGCGTTGATGGCACCGGTCTGCAATCCGGTGTACACATCAGCCAGCCCCATCGCCACGGCCGATGCACCGATGGTTTCCAGCGCGCGGCGCGAGATCGGGTCGTTCTCGGGAATCCAGACCTTGATAGCCGACGACACGTCCTCGGTGCCGACGACGCGCTCGCGCGTGAACAGATAGGCAAAGCCGCCGTTGGCAATGGCCGGGGCAATCATGCCGCCGCGGGCCAGCGCCTCGAGAATGACCGGATCGAATTCCTCGCGCAGCGCGGCCAGCTCCTCGGCCGTTTCGAACTGGAACGGCAGGGAATACAGGTTGGTTTCCGGCGCCACCGAAGCCAGCTCGCCGAGCGTGAAGGTACCGCCGTGCAGCTGACCGAGCCGGATCCGGCGCAGCAGGGTCGCGGCATCGCCCATCACGCCGCCCGGGTAGAAGCGCAGCGTGACCGCGCCGTCGGTGCGCTGGTTGACCGCCGCGGCCGCCTCGCGCAGGTTCTCCATCCAGGTCGAGCCGTCCGGCGCCAGCGTCGCGAGCTTGTAGGTCTGGGCCTGAACCGGGGCCATCAGCAGGACGGTCACGGCCAGCAGTACGCAGAATGTTCGCATCAGAAAAAGATCTCGTCGGTTTGTTTCAGCAATTGTCGTGCACGCGCCTGGGCAATGCGGTTGGCCAGCACGAAACCGGCTTGATCGGCTTCGGCGTCGACCACCCGGCGCAGGCGGTTGACGAACAGTTCGCGGTCGAACACCAGGCGCGCAAGCTGATCGGCCTCGAACACGTCGACCAGCAGGTTGCGACCGCCCGACAGCTCGCGCGCGCGCTCGAAGTAGCGCCGCGCCCGGTCGGGCCGACCGCCCACCGCCGGTGGGCGCTGGCTGTTGAGCACGGCAAGGTACAGCCAGACCTGGCCCTGCTCGTGCTCGGGATCCAGTTCGGCCACGCGCTCGAGCAACGCCTCAGCTCGTGGCAGTTCGGCCAGCGCCGAGTAGTCGGCACTGTGCGCGGCGATCCAGCTCACCCAGGCGCTGCCGAGCGCGAAGGCCGGCGCCACATCGTCACGACCGAGCGCAGCGACGCGCGCCTCGAAGGTCTCGAACGCCAGCGACCGGCTCTCGCACAGCGCTGAACCCATCGCGCAGGTGGCCTGACGGGCGTGGTCCAGCGCGAGCGTGGCCAGCCGTCGTTCGGCTTCGGGTTCATCGACAAACAGGCCGGCGTAGGTGCCGGTCAGCGCGGCCAGACTCAGCAACAGGTCGGCGTCGTTCGGATTGGCCTGACGACGCGCTTCGAGAATCAGCAGAAACGTCGGCAAGCCGCGCTCGACGATCAGCGGCTCGTCGTAGTTGACCACCGCGGCTTCGAGGTCTTCGGCAAAGCGCGTGGTCGCGCGATCGACCAGCGCGCCACAGCCGGTCAGCAGCACGCAGCCGAAAAGCAGCAGCCCCAGACCACGATTCATGGCGCGCGCACCACGAGTCCGGCGGCCTCGGCGGTGTTCTGCATCAGGGTCGCCACCGTCATCGGCCCGATACCGCCGGGCACCGGCGTGATCCAGCGCGCTCGCATCGCGGCAGATTCGAACTCCAGATCCCCGCGCACCCGGCCCTCGGGGTCGCGGTGGATGCCGATATCGACGCACACCGCGCCGTCCTTGATCCAGCTCGAATCGACCACGCCCGGCTTGCCGACGGCCACGAACAGGAAGTCGGCATCGCGCACCAGCGCTTCAAGCTCGCGCGTGAAACGATGCGCCACGCTGACGGTGGCCCCGGCCAGCAGCAATTCCAGCGCCAGCGGCCGGCCGACGATGTTCGAGGCACCGACCACGAGCGCGTGCGCACCCTTCGGGTCCAGGCGATAGGCATTGAGCAGCGTCATCACCCCGCGTGGCGTGCACGGGCGCAGCTCCGGCGCGCGCAGCGCCAGCTTGCCGACGTTGAGCGGGTGGAACCCATCGACATCCTTGTCCGGCGAGATCCGGCGGGTCACGGCATGCTCGTTCATGTGCGGCGGCAACGGTAGCTGCACCAGGATGCCGTCGATCTCCGGGTCGTCGTTGAGCTCATCGATCAACGCCAGCAGGCTTTTTTCATCCGACCCGTGCGCCAGCCGGAAATCGCGCGACACGATCCCGGCACGCGCACAGGCCTTGACCTTGTTGCCGACATACAGATCCGAGGCCGGATCGTCGCCAACCAGCACTACCGCCAGGCCGGGCCGACGAGCGCCGCGGGCCACGGCGATCTCGACGGCATGGGCAACATTGTCGATTAGCCGGTCAGCCACGCTGCGGCCGTCGAGCCGTTCGCCACGCACGGAATCGTTCATCGCTTTACCTGCTTACCCATTGATTTCGAAACGCTTCGAGCGTAATTCAGAGCAAGGCAGGTTCAGCCCAGCTCGGCCAACCAGCGACCCGCCTTGCGGCCGCTGGTCCAGGCACCCTCGATGCGGTTGCCCGAAGCCCAGTCGCCGGCGACGGCAAGGCTGCGCTCGGCATCAAACAGGAACCCTTCCCGCAACGGATTGAGCGCGTGGGCGTAGCGCCAGCGATGCCCGGCCAGCCAGTCCACTTCGGGCAACGAGACATCGACCAGCTGCGCCAGAGCCTCCAGCAAGCGCTCGGCGACCTCGTCGAATTCCGCCTCCAGCCAGCTGCGCGACCAGTCCGGGGTCGCGTGCAGCACCCAGTCGTGACCGCGCCGGCCGGGCTTGCTCGAGTTGCAGGCCAGCCATGACAAGGCCCCGGCCTCGTTGACGAAACCGGCGTCGAAGCCGGGATCGAACGCGCTGGCAAACGTCACCATCGCCGACAGGCAGGGCTCGAAGCGAATCTCGTGCAGCGCGCCATGCAAAGGATCGGCTTCGCCCAGCAAGGCGGTAGTCTGCGGCGCCGGCGCCGTGATCAGCAGTTTGCGCGCGGCCAGGGTCTCACCCCCGACCAACTGCACCTGCCAACCGCCATCGTGGCTCACGCGCTCGACCCGCGCCTGGTAGCGGCAATCCAGCGAACCGGCCATGTGCCGGCAGATTCCGTTCATGCCGGGCATGGCGACATAGCGCGAAACCGCGTCCGGATCACTGTGGCCGCCGTGATCGCCGATCACCTTCAGCCGCGGCCGCCACGGGCCGGCAACATCGAGATCGCGCCACTGCTGCAACTGGCGCGCGAACGCCGCACTGCGGGCGGTGAAGTACTGCGCACCGTGATCAAAGCGTGCGCGCTCGACCCGGCGCGTGGCGCTGCGTCCGCCGGGCCCACGTGCTTTTTCCAGCACCTGCACGCGGTGACCGTTGGCTGCCAGTTCGCCGGCCGCGGTCAGCCCGGCCCAGCCGGCGCCGATGATCAGCACATCGAAACTCATGGCCACTCCTGGCGCGTGCGCTGCACGCGTTCGATATCGAAGCCCTGCGCGGCTGCCTCGGCCAGCAAGGCCTGCAGGGTATCCTCGGAAAGTTGCGGCGTACGCGCGAGAACCCACAGGTATTCGCGCGACGGATTGCCGACCATCACCCAGCGGTAACCCGAATCCAGCGCCATGACCTGGTAGTCACCCCAGACAAACGGCAGCCAGCTCAGCCAGCGCGGCGCGAACCGCACTTCGAGCCGGGCCGGCTCGGACGAATCGGGCCGACGCGCCCGCCCGATCGCCTGCGTGAAGTCGCCATCGGCCGTTCGGCAACGGTTGATCACACGAATCGCGCCGCCGTCCTCAAGCGTGTACTGCGCCGTGGTCTCGCCCACGCATTGGTCCTGAAAGCGGTTCGGCAGCAACGCAATCTCGTACCAAAGGCCCTGGTAGCGCTCCAGGTCCAGCGCGTCCACCAGATCCAGTGGCGCTTCTGCTCGCGCCCCCGGCAGCACCAGCCAGAACAATCCGAACAGGCCCGCAAGACGCTTCATGACAGCGCCAGCCCGGCCAGTTCGCGTTCACTGAAACCCGCCTGGCGACGCGCCTGCAGATTGAACGGCCCGCGCAAACCGCCATGAAAGTGTTCATCCAGCAAGCGCTCGAAGGTTGCGTCCGGCTCGAGGCCGCGCTGTGCGCACAGCCAGCCAAACCAGCGACTGCCGATCGCCACATGGCGCACCTCCTCGGCCAGAATCACCTCCAGACAGGCGACGCTGGCTTCGTCACCGGCAGCAGCCAGACGTTCGATCATGCCCGGGGTCACATCCAGCCCGCGCGCTTCGAGCACGCGCGGCACCAGCGCCATGCGCACCAGCACATCGTGCGCGGTCTTCTCGGCCATGTCCCACAGGCCGTTGTGCGCCGGCAAGTCGCCGTAGGCGCAGCCGAGCTCGGCCAGCCGATCGCTCAGAAGTCGAAAATGTCTGGCCTCATCAAAGGCCACGCTCAGCCAGTCGCGGTAGTAGTCCAGCGGCAGGTCGGCAAAGCGCAATGCGGCGTCCAGCGCCAGGTTGATGGCATTGAATTCGATATGCGCGACCGCATGCAACAACGCCACTCGGCCCTCGCACGTGCCCAGGCCGCGGCGCGGCAAGGCGTGCGGCCGCACCAGTACCGGTCGCTTCGGGCGACCGGCAGCGGGAACGGATTGGTTGCGGTCGGGGGGCGCGTCCAGGCCACCGTTGCCCAGTGCGGCCCACAACGCATCGACCCGGCGGCACTTGCTCGCCGGGTCGGTTTCGGACAGCGCCTCGGCAGCAACCGGCCAGGGGTTCACGACGCGTTGATCGCCTCGACCAGCGCGTCGGCGAAACCGGAGGTCGAAACCTCGCGGGCGTTGTCGATCAGGCGGGCAAAGTCGTAGGTCACGACACCCTTGGCAACCACCTGCTCGAACGCGTTCTCGATCAGGCGCCCGACCTCGGGCCAGCCGATGTAATCGAACATCATCACGCCCGAGAACAGCAGCGAGGACGGGTTGACCTTGTCCTGGCCGGCGTACTTGGGTGCGGTGCCGTGAGTGGCCTCGAACACACCGACATGGTCGGCCATGTTCGCGCCCGGCGCGATGCCGATACCGCCGACCGACGCCGCGGCCGCATCGGACAGGTAATCGCCGTTGAGGTTCATGGTCGCCAGCACGTCGAACTCACCCGGACGCAGTTGCAGCAACTGAAACATGATGTCGGCGATGCGATCCTTGATCACGATCTTGCCCTCGGGGCGCTTGCCGCCGTAGGTATCCCACAGCTCGTCTTCGGTGATGGTGACGTCGCCGAATTCCTGCTTGGCGACCTCGTAACCCCACTTGCGGAACGCGCCTTCGGTGAACTTCATGATGTTGCCCTTGTGCACCAGCGTGACCGACTCGCGGTTGTTGTCGATCGCGTACTGGATCGCCTTGCGCACCAGGCGCTTGGAACCGAACGCCGAGACCGGCTTGACGCCCAGCCCGGCATCGTCGAAGAACTTCGCGCCCATTTCCTCGCGCAGGAACTTCGCCAGCTTGGCATTTTCCGGCGTGCCGGACTCGAACTCGATGCCCGAATACACGTCCTCGGTATTCTCGCGGAAGATGACGATATCGAAGTCTTCCGGCTTCTTCATCGGCGACGGCACACCGGCGTAGTACTTGACCGGGCGCACGCAGGCGTACAGGTCCAGGGTCTGGCGCAGGCTGACATTGAGCGAACGAAAGCCCTCGCCGATCGGCGTGGTCAACGGACCCTTGATCGCGACGTTGAGATCCTTGATCGCCGCCAGCGTCTCGTCGGGGAAGAAGTTGCCGTCATAGATGCCGGCGGCCTTCTCGCCGAGAAACAGCTCGGCCCAGTGCACCTTGCGCTTGCCCTGGTAGGCCTTCTCGATCGCGGCATCCCAGACCTTCAGGCAGGCCGGGGTGATGTCAACCCCGATACCGTCGCCCTCGATAAAGCCGAGAATCGGGTCATCGGGCACCTTGAGCTGGTTGTTTTCGACCGTGATCCGGGTGCCGGCTTGCGGCATCTTGACGTGTTGATACGACATGGCGATTCCTCTTTCGATTCGCGGGTGTGGATATCGATACGGCCGCGAATCGTCCAGGGTCGATTCGTTGCCGTTTTGCTAACAAAATCGTGGTTCGATGCGACTAGTCTAGCAGTCTCAAGAGCATCGTCCAGAACCGCGAATCCCTTGTCCACCGAATCCAACCCTGCCGCCGCACCGCGCGGGCTGTCTGCAGCCGTGCTGGCGTCAGTGGCTGTGCACGCCGCAATGCTGCTGGCGCTGGCCGCGCTCCCCGGCACCGCACCGCCGGTGCCGGATTCGATGTCGGATTCATCGTCGATCCGGATGCGCCTGGTAGCCACCCCGCCGAGCCCGTCCGCGGCGACCGAGCCGGAACCGCGGCCGCGCCCCCTGGAGCCAGCAACCGAGCCAGCCGCGCTTTCCGCGGCGTCGCAGACATCCCCTTACCCGCAATCGGATCGCGAGCCGTCGCCGGCGAGCGCGCCGAATCCGGATGCCACCGAGCAGTCAAGCGACGATCCGCAGCTCGCCGCCCGGCTGCGTGCCGCGGTCGCCGATCTGCGCCTGCCGCGCACCACCGCCGACGCGTCAAGCGCACCGCATGCAGGTCGAAACCAGGCTGCGCCCCTGCCCCGCCGGCCCGGAGCGCCGGGCCTGCTGTCGCGCGCGACCGCGCCGGTGACGCCATCCGAACAGCGCTGGAACAACGCCGACGGGAGTGCGCAGGCCCGTCACGTGCTGGCCGACGGGCGCGTGATCTGCACCCGGCGCCGGCCGCCGACGGCCGAAGAACTGGCCCATCCCTGGAAATCAACCCGAGTCACGATGGCCGGCCTGTGCGGGCGCGAACGGCCGTCACCGATCGAGCTGGAGCCACTGCAGCAACGCCGGCTGCCGCGCCCGGCCGGGCGGATGCCCGACTGAGTCATCGTTCAGCCGCCGACCAGCGCCTCGACCCGATGTTGAAGATTCAACTGCGGCGTGACCTGGCCGCGCCAGCGATTGAGCTCCAATCGGTAGGTCACGTGCAATGGATCGGGCAATTCGCCGTGACACAGGTGGCCGGCCCGGAACGCGATCGCATCCAGCGCCGGCCCGCCCGTGACCGGTTCCAGCAACAGCTTCAGATGGACGCTGCCGACCACGCGCCGCTCGAGCACGCGAAAGCGGCCGTCGAACAGCGGCTCGTCCCAGCCCTGGCCCCACGGACCGGCGTCGATCAACGCCTGGGCAGTATCGGTCGTGAACTCGTCGGCAGCCAGCGCACCGTCACTGGCGACCGTGTCGGCGCCGAATTCCAGACTGGCCACCTGAACGTTGAAAGCACGCGCGAAGTCGCCCAAGCGCGCGGCGGCCAGGCTCAGCCCGGCCGCGCGCGCATGGCCGCCGAAGCGGTCGATCAGGCCGGGTGCTGCGCTGTCGATGGCTGCCAGCAGGTCGCGCATGTGCACACCTTCGGGGCTGCGGCACGAACCCTTCCACTCGTCGCTGCCGTCGCCGGCCGGGGCCAGCGCGATCACCGGGCGGCGCTGCTGCTCGCACAGCCGCGAGGCGACCAGCCCGACCACGCCGGGATGCCATCCGGCATCGTGCAGGCAGTAACCGGCCGGCTGATCGTCCAGGGTCGCGAGCATGTCCTCGGCGATGCGGCCGGCCTGCTCGGTCATCTCGCCCTGCAGGCGACGACGCTCGCGGTTGAGGCCATCGAGCGTCTCGGCATGCGCCAGCGCGCGCTCGAAATCGTCCTCGAGCAGGCAGCGGATGCCGATCGAAATATCGTCGAGCCGCCCGGCCGCGTTCAGCCGAGGGCCGGCGATAAACCCGAGATCGGCCGCGGTGACGTGCGCGAGGTTGCGTCCACCAACCTCGAGCAGTGCGGTCACACCCGGCTGGCAGCGCCGCGCGCGGATGCGCTGCAGTCCCTGGCTGACCAGCCGCCGGTTGTTTTCATCCAGCCGGACCAGGTCAGCGACCGTCCCCAGGGCAACCAGATCAAGCAGCGAATCGAGCCGGAAGTCGACCGCATGGCCGCGTCGTTTCAGCTCACCGCGCAGCGCGATCAGGGTGTAGAACATCACACCGACGCCGGCCAGGTGACGCGAGCCGAACGGATCGTCGGGCAGGTTCGGGTTGACCAGCGCCGAGGCCTCGGGCAAGGCCGGACCCGGCAGATGGTGGTCGGTCACGACAACCTCGACGCCGACCGCGCGCAGCCGCGCAATGCCGGCCAGCGACGACACCCCGTGATCGACGGTGACGACAACATCGGGGCGATCGGCCAGGCACTCTTCGGCCAGGCGTTCGCCGAGTCCGTAGCCGTGGCGGATCCGGTCGGGCATGCGCCAGCGCACGTCGCGCGCACCCAGCCCGCGCAGTCCGCGCACGGCCACGGCCGTGCCGGTCGCGCCGTCGGCATCGAAATCCCCAACCACCACGATCCGGCGATCGTCCTCGATCGCGTCGGCGAGCAGCGCGCAGGCCGCATCCAGCCCACCCAGCGTTGGCGGCAGCAGACCGGACAAACCGTAGTCCGGAGCACTGTCGCAACCGCGCCCGGCCAGCACGCGCGCGACCGCGGGGCAGTCGCAGCCGCTGGCCGGTCGCCGGATCGCGCGCCGGGTGACCTGGACCCGACGCATCAGTCGCCCCCGAAGCCGGGATTCGACAATTGTCGTTGCCAGAACCGGAGCCGATCCCAGGGGCGCACCCGCCAGGCCAGCCTGTCGCCGACGATCACCATCGAGCGCGCACCCAGAGGCTGCAACCAGTCATGGTAGAGCGCATCCAGCGAGGCGATCGGATCGCGCGGATCGGGTGGCGCATGCAGCAGTACCCGATCCGCTGCAGGCTTCAGCCAGGCCTCGGGCGTATCATCCAGACGGGTATCCAGCCAACGCGCGAGACCGACGAATTCGGGATCGGGCCGGGTCGCCACGATGGTCAAACCGGCACTGGCCGGTGGCGCGATCCAGCCACCACCGCCCCAGAACCACAGCCCGGCACCGCGCTGGTCCGGCGCGTCCAGGGCGCGAAACTGCTGGAAGATCATCTGGCTTTCGGTCATCAGGCGCTGCCAGCGCCCGGCCTCATCGCCGCTGGGCAAGACCTCGTCGAGGCGCTGCCCGAACACATCCACCAGCGGCGTGAACGCCACTGCCGGCGGCTGTTCCAGCCTCAGCACGCCGCAGCCGGCCGAGCCCAGCCAGCGACAACCCAGGCCCTCGGCATCGAACATGGCCTGCAGCTCGGTCTTCAGCGCGGCCTGCTGCGGATGCTCGAAATCGATCGTCAATCGATGCGCGATCCAGACCGCGGTCAGATCCGGCTGCATGACCACCGGATCGAAGCGCAGCCACCAGCCGTCCTGCTCGACGTCCCCGGGCAAGGCCAACGCCGTTCGCATACCTTCGGTCGGCAACGCCCCAGCCAGCTGCCGGGCCAGCCAGTCCGGGTCGGAGGCCAGCGGCTGCGCGCGCCCGAGCAGTCGCTGCCATTGGTTCGGGAGCGCATTGAACCCGCCCGGCAGGCGCTCGAGCCCCGGCACGTGGACCAGGCGAAGCATCAGGTGCTGCGACCGGTTGGGCGATACAAGTCTGCGCTGCGCATACAGCCCTGCAAGCGCTCAGCCCTCGCCGTAGCGCACCTCGACGATCTCGTAGGTGCGCGTACCGCTGGGCGTGGCGACATCGACGGTGTCACCCTCTTCCTTGCCGATCAGGGCACGCGCCAGCGGCGCGGCGATCGACAACCGACGATGCTCGGCCGAGGATTCGAGCTCACCGACGAGCTGCCAGCGCACTTCCTCGGCGCCGTCGATATCCTCGAGCAGCGTGACATGCGCGCCGAATACCACCTTGCTGCCGGCATCGAGCGTGGCGGTGTCGATGATGCGCGCGTGCGACAGCGACGACTCGAGATCGCGGATGCGCGCCTCGATGAAACCCTGCTGCTCGCGGGCGGCGTGGTACTCGGCGTTTTCCTTCAGGTCGCCGTGCGCACGCGCCTCGGCGATTGCCTCGATCACGGCCGGGCGATCAACCTTCTTGAGCCGGGTGAGTTCTTCACGCAGGCGCTCGGCGCCTGTCTTGGTCAGCGGAATCTGGGACATGGTCTCGAAACTTACTTGCGGTGAAGTTCTGCCAAGCTGATGACGTCGCGCTCGTTCCAGTGTTCAAGCGCGCGCAGCGTGGCGCGGGCACCGGCAATCGTGGTCGAGTAATTGACCTTGCGCTGCAAGGCCTCGCGCCGGATCGAAAACGAATCCGTGATCGCCTGTCGCCCCTCGGTGGTGTTGACAATATAGTCGATCTCGCGGTTCTTGATCATGTCGACAATGTGCGGCCGACCCTGCGTGACCTTGTTGACGTAGTCACACTCGATGCCGTGCTCGCGGAGGTATTTCCAGGTGCCCTCGGTCGCCACCAGCGTAAAGCCGCGCTCGATCAACTCGCGCGCGACCGGCACAAGGTGCTCCTTGTCGGCATCACGCACCGACACAAAGGTCCGGCCACTGGCCGCGGCCTGGATGCCGACGCCCTGCTGACCGCGCGCGGCGGCCGCGCCGAATGACTGACCCACGCCCATGCACTCGCCGGTCGAGCGCATCTCGGGTCCGAGGATTGGATCGACGCCGGGGAACTTGATGAACGGAAACGCCGGTTCCTTGGTGGCATAGAAACGAATTTGAAGATCACTGGTAATACCCTGTTCTTCCAGGCTTTTACCAACCATACACTTGGCCGCAACACGGGCCAGCGGCACGCCGGTGGCCTTGGACACGAACGGCACGGTGCGCGAGGCGCGCGGGTTGACTTCGAGCACATAGATCTCGTCGCCCTTGACCGCGAACTGCACGTTCATCAGGCCCACGACTTCGAGCTCCAACGCCATCCGGCGCGTCTGCTCGGCAATCTCGGCGATGATTTCCGGCTTGAGCGAGAACGGCGGCAGGCTGCACGAGGAGTCCCCCGAATGCACCCCGGCCTGCTCGATATGCTCCATGATGCCGCCGATGATGACCCGCTCGCCGTCGCAGACCGCATCGACGTCGACCTCGATGGCGTGGTCGAGAAAGCGGTCCAGCAGCACCGGCGAGTCGTTCGACACGCTGACCGCCTCGCGCATGTAGCGCTTGAGCTCGTCGACCGAATGGACGATATCCATCGCCCGCCCGCCGAGCACGTAGGACGGCCGCACCACCAGCGGAAAACCGACCTCGGCGGCCAGCACCACCGCTTCCTCGGGTGTGCGCGCGGTGCGGTTGGGCGGCTGCCTCAGGCCCAGTCGAGCGAGCATCTGCTGGAAGCGCTCGCGGTCCTCGGCGCGGTCGATCGCATCGGGCGAGGTGCCGATGATCGGCACGCCGGCAGCCTCCAGGTCGCGCGCCAGCTTCAGCGGCGTCTGGCCGCCGAATTGCACGATCACGCCCTCGGGCTGCTCGATACGGATGATCGCCAGCACATCCTCTAGCGTGAGCGGCTCGAAGTAGAGACGATCGGAGGTATCGAAGTCGGTCGAGACCGTCTCCGGGTTGCAGTTGACCATCAGGGTCTCGAAGCCAACCTCGCGCATCGCCTGGGCGGCGTGCACGCAGCAGTAGTCGAATTCGATGCCCTGGCCGATCCGGTTCGGGCCGCCGCCGAGCACCATGATCTTGCGCCGATCGGTCGGGCGCGCTTCGCAGTCCTGCTCCCAGGTGCCGTACAGGTAGGCGGTCGTCGTGGCGAACTCGGCCGCACAGGTATCGACGCGCTTGTAGACCCGGTGTACCGCCAGCGAACGGCGCAGGTGCCGGATCGCCTTTTCCGGCGCGCCGACCAGACGGGCCAGACGGGCGTCGGAAAAACCCTGGCGCTTGAGCCAGTGCAGGCGATCGCGATCCAGCCCGGCAATACCCTGTTCGCGCACCTCGGCCTCGATCGCTACCAGCTCGCGCACGAATTCCAGAAACCACGGGTCAATGGTCGACAGGCGCTGGATTTCGTCGAATGACAGTCCGCGCCGGAACGCCTCGGCCACATACAGGATGCGCTCGGGGCCGGCCTCATGCAGTTCACGCTTGAGCAGGGTCTCTGCATCCAGCTCGGGATGGCCATCGAGGTCGAGTTCATCGAAGCCGTCCAGCCCGACCTCCAGACTTCTGAGCGCCTTTTGCAGCGATTCGGTAAAGGTACGCCCGATCGCCATCGCCTCGCCCACCGACTTCATCTGCGTGGTCAGGCGCTTGCTCGAAGCCGGAAACTTCTCGAACGCAAAACGCGGAATCTTGGTGACGATGTAGTCGATCGCAGGCTCGAACGACGCAGGCGTGGCGCCACCGGTGATCTCGTTTTCGAGTTCATCGAGCGTATACCCCACCGCCAGCTTGGCCGCGACCTTGGCGATCGGGAAACCGGTTGCCTTCGAGGCCAGCGCCGAGGAACGCGACACGCGCGGGTTCATCTCGATCACCACCATGCGGCCATCGGCCGGGTTGACCGCGAACTGCACGTTCGAGCCACCGGTCTCGACCCCGATCTTGCGCAGCACCGCGATCGAGGCATCGCGCATGCGCTGGTATTCGCGGTCGGTCAGGGTCTGGGCCGGCGCGACCGTGATCGAGTCGCCGGTATGGATGCCCATCGGGTCGAAGTTCTCGATCGAGCAAATGATGATGCAGTTGTCGACGCGGTCGCGCACCACCTCCATCTCGTATTCCTTCCAGCCCAGCACTGACTCCTCGAGCAGCACCTCGTTGGTCGGCGACAGTTCCAGCCCGTGGCTGACGATCTCGACGAACTCGTCGTGGTTGTAGGCAATGCCGCCGCCCGATCCGCCGAGGGTGAACGACGGCCGGATGATGGTCGGAAACCCGATTCGCTGCTGGATCTCGATGGCCTGCTCGACCGTATGCGCCATTTCCGAGCGCGGCGATTCCAGCCCGATCTCGGTCATCGCGTTCTTGAAGCGCTCGCGATCCTCGGCCATGTCGATGGCATCGCGCGAGGCGCCGATCATCTCGACCCCGAACTCCTCAAGCACACCCTCGCGCACCAGATCCAACGCACAGTTCAGCGCCGTCTGCCCGCCCATGGTCGGCAGCAACGCATCCGGCCGCTCGCGCCGGATCACCTCGCGCACGTACTCCCACTTGACCGGCTCGATGTAGACCGCATCGGCGATCTCCGGATCGGTCATGATCGTGGCCGGGTTCGAGTTGATCAAAATCACCCGATAGCCCTCGGCCCGCAAGGCCTTGACCGCCTGCACCCCCGAGTAATCAAATTCGCAAGCCTGGCCAATCACAATCGGACCGGCGCCGATGATCAGGATGGATTGAATATCGGTTCGTTTAGGCATGGGTGGTGTTGAAACCGCAGGTGAATGCAAAAAAACGGCTGGAACCGCAGATGAACGCAGATGAACGCAGATCAAGCGGGACAGACAAGAAACCGGATCGGGTCACTCCGAAGGAAGCTTGTTGACCAGCCGCTTGATCTGGACTCTGGCGGTTCCGAAATTGACGAGCAAGCCAATCTTCAGGTTGGACGCATGAAGATAGTTCAGCAACTGCGCATGGTGCTCCGGGAGAAGCGTGCGCACGGATTTCAATTCCACGATGACGCGATGCTCGACCAGGAAATCGGCAGCAAACGCTCCGACAATCGTGCCCCGGTAACGTACTTCGAGCTTTTTCTGGCGCTCGAAGACGATCCCTTGCTCCGCCAACTCCAACGCCATCGCATTGTCGTAGACTGACTCCAGAAAGCCGCTCCCCAGCGCGTTGCTGATCCGGTAGGCGCAACCAATGACTGCCTCGCTGATTCGATTCAAATCTGCGTTCATCTGCGTTCATCTGCGGTTTCATGTGCCTTTTACGGCTTTCATCAAATCAACGAACCGCCCGAACAACTCCCACAGATCATGCGGCCCGGGGCTGGCTTCGGGGTGGCCCTGGAAGCCGAAGGCCGGCGCGTTTTCGAGGCGGATGCCCTGCAGCGAGCCGTCGAACAGCGAGCGGTGGGTGGCGACAACACCGCCCGGCAGGCTGGACTCATCAACGGCAAAGCCATGATTCTGGCTGGTGATCATCACCCGGCCGGTTTCGAGATCCTGCACCGGATGGTTGGCGCCGTGGTGACCGAACTTCATCTTGACCGTCTTCGCGCCGGCCGCCAGCGCCAGCAGCTGGTGACCCAGGCAGATGCCGAAGGTCGGGATCTTCCGCTCGATCAGCCCACGGATCGCCTCGATCGCATAGCCGCAAGGCTCCGGGTCGCCGGGACCGTTCGACAGCATCACGCCATCGGGCGCCAGCGCCAGCACGCGTTCCAGCGGGTAGTCGGCCGGCACCACCGTCAGTCGACAACCGACATCGACCAGCAGCCGCAGGATGTTGTACTTGGCGCCGAAGTCATAAACCACAACGTGGCGAGAGCCTGCCACCGGTGCACGGGCCTCGATCGCCGGTGAGCCTTCGGTCCATTCACGGGGTTCGTCACATGAATTCGGCTTCGCCAGATCCTGCCCAAGCATCGGCGGACAGGCGCGCGCGCGTTCCAGCGCCTCGGCCGGATCAACCTCGTGACCGACCAGGATGCAACCATTCTGGGCACCGCTTTCGCGCAGCCGCACGGTCAGCGCGCGCGTATCAATATCGGCAATCGCGGCCACGCCATGTTCGGCCAACCAGTCGGGCAGGCTTTGTGTCGCTCGCCACGAACTGACCCGGCGCGGGCAATCGCGTACGATCAGGCCGGCCGCACGCGCGCGGTCAGATTCCATATCCTCAGGGTTGACACCGGTATTACCGATGTGCGGCAGCGTCAAGGTAACCAGCTGACCGGCGTAGCTCGGATCGCTCAGGATTTCCTGGTAACCGGTCATGGCGGTGTTGAACACCACCTCACCGACCCGGGCACCGGCCGCGCCAAACCCCGTCCCGGAAAACAGCGTGCCGTCTTCCAGTGCCAGAACCGCTTTCAATTGGGACACTGCGCTCTCCAGATAGGCAAAACGGGACGCCGGCGGTCCCGTTCGTCGACATCCGGGCGTCGCCCGGTACTCGAATCGAGATTGTAGAGGATTTGCGGACATCAAGTGCGGGCTAGTGGACGCGCTTCGACCGAAAGGCGTTTTACCTACTGGTAAACAGGGATTCGCGTCGCCCCCCATCCAACCCGCAAGCCGGTTCGGCTATGCTGGCGACGGATGTGCAGCGGAAACGCGGAGACGATGAAGATTCTGCTCAGCGGCGCGACCGGTCGAGTCGGGCTGGAAATCGAGCGACTGGCCGCGGCCGACCCGGCGCTGACCGTGGCCGGACGCGCATCCCGCGACACGTTTTTTGCGCCCGGCGTGTGCGGTGATGTGCTGGTCGATTTCTCGCGACCCGAACTGACCATTCGCAGCCTCGAACTGGCCATGGACCAAGGCCTGCCGATCGTGATCGGCACGACCGGACTGCCCGACGACCTGCAGGCCCGGATCGATCAGGCCGCCAAACGGATTGCGCTATGCCAGGCGGCGAACTTCTCGATCGGCGTGCAGGTGCTGCACGATCTGGTCGCGCGCGCCGCTGCCAGCCTTCCGGCGGGCTTCGATATCGAAATTGCCGAGATCCATCACCGCTGGAAGGTCGATGCCCCCTCCGGCACGGCGCTGGCGCTGGGCCAGGCCGCCGCACGCGGACGCGCCACTACTGAACACACCGAAACCATTCGCGGCGACGGCGCGCGCCGGATCGGCGAAATCGGCTACCAGGTCGCACGCGGCGGGGATGTGATCGGGGAACACAGCGTGCAGTTCCTCGGCGACGGCGAGCGCGTCGAGCTGACCCATCGCGCCACCGACCGCGCCATCTTCGCCCGCGGCGCACTGCACGCGGCACGCTGGCTGCTCGGCCGACCACCGGGACATTACTCGATGATCGACGTGTTGGGCCTGGCGGAAGAAAACAGGCCGCAAGACCAAAGGGTGCGTTGAGCGCAGCGAACACGCACCGCACCCTTGGATGAAACGGTCTCAGCGCGTGAATCCGGACACCGATCGGTGCGTTTCGCCCGCGGCTCAACACACCCGCCCCCCCCCGAACACCACCATGCCCGTCGTAGGGTGCGTTGAGCAAAGCGAAACGCACCGCGCCAGAGTGGGAAACAATCGCGACGCTTGAATCCGGACGCCGCCCGGTGCGTTTCGCCCGCGGCTCAACCCACCCTACACCCCGAACACCACCATGCCCGTCGTAGGGTGCGTTGAGCGAAGCGAAACGCACCGCTCACACGCCTACAATTACTCGTAAGTCCTTCGATTGTCTCTGCTCGTGCCAAATTACCGACGCGATCGAACCCCGGGCGGTACCTACTTTTTTACCGTCGCACTCCGCGATCGCTCTTCGACCGTGCTGCTTGATCGAATCGATGACCTCCGTGCAGCCGTGCGTAAAACTCGTCATCGAATGCCGTTCGAGATCATCGCATGGGCGGTCTTGCCGGAACACATGCATTGCCTATGGAAGCTACCGGAAGGGGATGCGGACTACGCAACGCGCTGGCGCATGATCAAAACGAGATTCTCGCGCTGCATCCCGTCGGCGAACACGGGGAACAGAAGCCTTCAACACCGCAGCGAAAAAGGCATCTGGCAACGACGCTACTGGGAGCACCGAATTCGTGATGAATCCGATCTTCAAGCCCATGCCGACTACATCCACTTCAATCCGGTCAAGCACGGTCTTTGCGCACAGGCCATCGATTGGCCGCACTCGACCTTCACGCATTGGGTCGCCGCCGGCCGCTACGCACCGGAGTGGGGCATCAGCGAAGATGCCATCAAGGGAAATTTCGGCGAATGAGAGATCAAGCGAAAACACAAATTGCCAACGGTGCGTTTCGCCTGCGGCTCAACACACCCTACCCCCAACCACCATCATGCCCACCGTAGGGTGCGTTGAGCAAAGCGAAACGCACCGCACCGAGCCCAGAACACGCCGCCGCCGGGACTGCTTCAACACCGATCGGTGCGTTTCGCCCACGGCTCAACACACCCTACCCCCAACCACCATCATGCCCACCACACCGATCGGAAGCCGGCCGTAAATGATCCGGACTAAAAACCCATCCGCTCGAAGAAATCCTTGACCGTATCGGTCCAGCCTCGCGATTGAGGGGTGTGGTGCTGGGCTTCGGCGTCGTCGAGGGTCTGCTCGAACTCGCGCATCAGCTCCTTCTGCTTGCGCGTGAGGTGCACCGGCGTTTCGAGCATCACGCGCACCATCAGGTCGCCGGCACGCGAGCTGCGCACCGACTGCACACCCTTGCCCTTGAGGCGGAAGGTCTTGCCGGTCTGGGTTTCGGCCGGGATCTTGAGCATGACCGAGCCTTCCAGCGTCGGCACCTTGATCTGACCACCGAGGATGGCGGTGGTAACCGGGATCGGGATCTCGGCGTACAACTCGTCGCCGTCACGCTGGAAGATGCGATGCGGCTTGACTGCGATATCGACGTACAGATCGCCGGCCATGCCGCCCTGGGCACCGGCCGCGCCCTCGCCGTTGAGGCGGATACGGTCGCCGTCATCGACGCCCGGCGGCACCTTGACCTGCAGCGTGCGGGTCTCGCGCACCTGGCCGCTGCCGTCGCAGACATTGCACGGATCGCTGATCTCGCGCCCGGAGCCGCCGCAGGTCGGGCAGGTCTGCTGGACGGAGAAAATGCCCTGCTGCATGCGCACCTGGCCGGCACCACCGCAGGTCGAGCAGACCTTGAGGCGGCCGCTGTTCGAGCCCGAGCCGTTGCAGCTTGAGCACTTGCCGATGCCCGGCACGCGAATCTCGCGGGTCACGCCCTGGACGGCTTCCTCCAGCTCCAGCTCCAGCGTATAGCGCAGATCCTGACCGCGATTGCGGGTGCGGCCGCGCCGGCGACCACCGCCGAAAATATCACCGAAGATGTCGCCGAAAATATCGTTGATGTCGCCGAACCCGGCCGCGCCGGCACCACCGCCGAAGCCGCCCTGGCCGTTGACCGCGTCGGGGCCGTAGCGATCGTAGGCGGCACGCTTCTGGTCGTCTTTCAGCGTTTCGTAGGCGCGCTGAACGTCCTTGAAGCGCTCCTGCGCCTGCGGATCATCCGGATTGCGGTCCGGGTGATACTTCATCGCCATGCGCCGGTAGGCTTTTTTCAGCTCGTCGGCCCCGGCATCGCGACCGACGCCAAGGACTTCGTAGTAGTCACGCTCGCTCATGCTGCCGGGCTCCGGGTTCGAACAGTCTCAACGCAAACTGCCGCCCGGGCGGCGGCAGGTTTGCAGCAATCGGCCCCATGGTGAAACCATTCCGGGGCCTGCAACGGTCCGAGACCGCTCATTTCTTGTCGTCATCGACCTCGGTGAACTCGGCATCGACGACATCATCCGGAGCCGACTCGCCCTCGCCGGCCTCGCCACCGCCAGCATCGGCGGCCTCGCTTTCGGCCTTGGCCGCTGCCTCGTACAGCGCGGTCGAGGCCTGCTGCAGCGCGTTGACGGCCTGCTCGATCGCTTCCTTGTCATCGCCCTTGATGGTTTCTTCAACCTTGGCAATGGCCTCTTCGACCGGCTTGCGCGTGGCCTCGTCGAGCTTGCCTTCGTGCTCCTTGAGCATCGAGCGGGTCGAGTGCGCCAGTGCCTCGGCGTTGTTGCGCGTGGTCACCAGTTCCTGGAAGCGCTTGTCTTCCTCGCGATGGGCTTCAGCGTCGCGCACCATCTTCTCGATTTCCTCGTCGGACAGGCCCGATCCGGCCTTGATCTCGATGCGCTGTTCCTTGCCGGTTTCCTTGTCCTTGGCCGACACGTGCAGGATGCCGTTGGCATCGATGTCGAAGGTGACCTCGATCTGCGGCATGCCCCTGGGCTTGGGCGGAATGCCGGCCAGATCGAAGCGCGCCAGCGACTTGTTGGCCGCTGCCTGTTCGCGCTCGCCCTGCAGCACGTGCACGGTCACCGCACCCTGGTTGTCCTCGGCGGTCGAGAAGATCTGCGAGGCCTTGGTCGGGATGGTGGTGTTCTTCTCGATCAACTTGGTGAATACGCCGCCAAGGGTCTCGATGCCCAGCGACAGCGGGGTCACGTCGAGCAGCAGCACGTCCTTGACATCGCCCTGCAGCACGCCGCCCTGAATCGCGGCACCGACGGCCACGGCCTCGTCGGGGTTGACGTCGCGGCGCGGTTCGCGGCCGAAGAAGTCCTCGACCGCCTTCTGCACCATCGGCATGCGGGTCTGGCCACCGACCAGGATGACTTCGTTGACATCGCCGATCTTCAGCCCGGCATCGTTGAGCGCCGTCCGGCACGGCTCGATCGAGCGCTTGACCAGATCCTCGACCAGCGATTCGAGCTTGGCCCGGGTCACCTTGATGTTCAGGTGCTTCGGACCCGACTGGTCGGCCGTGATGTAGGGCAGATTGACCTCGGTCTGCTGGCCCGACGACAGCTCGATCTTGGCCCGCTCGGCCGCCTCGCGCAGCCGCTGCAAGGCGAGCGGATCCTTCTTCAGGTCCACGCCCTGATCCTTCTTGAACTCGTTGATCAGGTAGTCCTGCAGCCGGTTGTCGAAATCCTCGCCGCCGAGGAAGGTATCGCCATTGGTCGCCAGCACCTCGAACTGCTTTTCGCCGTCGACATCGGCGATCTCGATGATCGACACGTCGAAGGTACCGCCGCCGAGGTCGTAGACGGCGATCTTGCGGTCGGCACCCTTCTTGTCCAGCCCGTAGGCCAGCGCCGCGGCGGTCGGCTCGTTGATGATGCGGCGCACGTTCAGGCCCGCGATCTTGCCGGCGTCCTTGGTCGCCTGGCGCTGCGAGTCATTGAAGTAGGCCGGCACCGTGATCACCGCCTCGGTGACTTCCGACCCGAGGTAATCCTCAGCGGTCTTCTTCATCTTCATCAGCACGCGCGCGGAGATTTCCGGCGGCGCGATCTTCTTGCCGTCAACCTCGACCCAGGCGTCGCCATTGTCGGCCTCGACAATCTTGTAGCTGACCAGATCCTTGTCCTTCTGGACAACCTTCTCGTTGTACTTGCGGCCGATCAGGCGCTTGACCGCATACAGCGTGCGCTGCGGGTTGGTCACGGCCTGGCGCTTGGCCGGCTGGCCGACCAGCACTTCGTCGTCGTTGGTGAACGCGACGATCGACGGTGTCGTGCGATCGCCCTCGGCGTTTTCGATTACCCGGGTCTTGCCGTCTTCCATCACGGCCACGCAGGAGTTGGTCGTGCCCAGGTCGATTCCGATGATCTTGCTCATGATTGGCGTCCTGTTGCTTGAATTCGTGTTCATGTCCGATGCGGGCTGCGCCGCGGTCTGATCGCTTAGTGGGGCTGGCCGGTGCCGATTTCAATTGCGTGACAGCGACGCGTCCGGCCGCCGCCTCGCAGGCTCGTGCTACTTCGCCACCACCACCCGGGCCGGGCGAATCAGGCGCTCGTTGAGGCTGTAGCCGCGCTGCAGCACCTCGACGACGGTATCGGCCTCGCCGTCCGCGGCCGGGCGCAGGGTCATCGCCTCGTGCCAGCTCGGGTCGAAACGCTCGCCGGCCGGATCGATCACAACCACGCCGTGGCCGTCGAGCACCTTGAGCAGCTGCTTGCGGGTCAGCTCCATGCCCTCGATCAGGGTGTGGTCGTCAACCGCGGCATTCTGGATTGCCTGGTCGAGCGTATCGAGCACCGGGATCAGATCGCGCAGCAGACCGTCGAGCGCAAAGCGCCGGGTCTTGTCCATCTCGCGCTGCATGCGCTTTTCGCGGTTGTCCATGTCCGCGCGCAGGCGCAGCAGCGCATCCTTGAGACGCGCAATCTCGGCCTGGGCCGCATCGTCGCTCGAGACCGGCTCGGCCGACTGTTCGGCTCCCACTTCCGCCGCACCGGCCTGCTCGGCCGCACTGTAGGCCTGACTGGCCTCCTGACCGGCCGCGTCGCCGACTCGATCCTCCGAATGATTTCGATCCCGGTCGTTGGCTTCCGGGGGCTGCTGCTGGCTCAAGGCGCTTCCTCCTGTCGCTGGATATTGTGTCGATGGCCATGCGGTCGGACCCAACGGTCACTCACCCGCTGTTGCTCGGGAAGATGGGGCTCGGCCGGCCGCTTTGCAACCGATACAATAGCGACGCCTTTTCCAGCACCCGGACCCGTGCATGCTGCGCTCGCTGGCCATCCGTCAATTCACCATCATCGACCGGCTCGAACTGGAATTCGGTGATGGTTTCGGCGCGATCACCGGCGAGACCGGAGCCGGCAAATCCATCCTGATCGATGCGCTGGCCCAGCTGCTGGGCGAGCGCGGCGATTCCACCCTGGTCGCAAGCGGCGCCGACAAGGCCGATCTGACCGCCACCTTCGAACCGGCCGCCGACCATCCCGCGCACGCCTGGCTGGCGCAGCAGGAGCTGGCCGACGAGTCCATCGTCGTGCTGCGCCGCACGCTGCCCGCCGACGGCGCCTCGCGCGCCTGGATCAACGGCCAGCCGGTGGCCATCGCCCAGTTGCGCCAGCTCGGCGCACTGCTGGTCGAAATCCACGGCCAGCATCAGCACCAGCAGCTGGAAAGACCGCAGGCGCAGCGCGAGCTGCTTGACCGGCACCTCGATCCGGCCGTGCTCGAACGCGTGCGCACGACGGCCGCGGCCCACGAAACGCTGCAGCAGCAACTGGCCGAACTCGATGCGCTGGCCGGCAAACCGGCCGAGGCCGAGTTGCTGCGCTTCCAGCTCGAGGAACTGGAAACACTCGGCCTGGCCGCCGGCGAGTTCGAAGCACTGGAACTCGAGCAGCGCCGGCTCGGTTCGGTCGACGAACTGACCCACGCGATCGAACAGGCGCTGGAGGCGCTGGAAGGCGAATCCGCGGCGGCCGGCGCGCAGGTCCACGCCGCCAGCCGCGCGCTGACGCCGCTGACCCGGCAGGAACCGGAACTGGCCGAAGCACTCGACATGCTCGCCAGTGCGGCGGTCAATATCGAGGAAGCCGCGCGCGCGCTGCATCGACTCGGCGATGATCTCGAACACGATCCCGAGCGCCTGGCCGCGGTCGAAAACCGGCTGGCACGAGCGCTGGAGCTGGCGCGCAAGCATCGCGTCACGGCCCCGGAGCTGCCGCAATTGAGCGCGGATCTGGGCGAGCGGCTGGCCCGAATCGAGGGCCACGAGGACGAACGCCGCAAGCTCGAGGCCGCCTTGGCGACAGCCGAGCAGACCTGGCGCGAGCACGCCGCGCAACTCAGCCAGGCGCGTCAGTCCACCGCCGTAACCCTGGCCGAGCGTTGCGCGACGGCGCTGGCCGAACTCGGCATGGATCAGGCGCGGGTGGTGTTCGAGGTTCGTCCCGATCCGGAAGCGACGGTCGCGCGACACGGCAGCGACCGGGTCGAGATCCTGTTCTCGGCCAATCCCGGCCAGCCGCCGCGAGCGCTGGCACGCATCGCCTCGGGTGGCGAACTTTCACGATTCAGCCTGGGGTTGATCATCGCCGGCGCCGACGCCGGCACCGGGCGGGTGCGGATCTTCGATGAAATCGACGCCGGCGTCGGCGGCGAAACCGCACATGCGGTCGGTCGCTTCCTCAAACGCGCCGCAGCCGGCGGCCAGGCCTTCTGCGTCACCCACCTGGCCCAGGTCGCCGCCGCAGCCGATCAGCAGTGGCGGGTCGTAAAACAGCAGGACGGCAAGAGCACGCAGGTGCGGGTCGAGGCGCTGGATCGCGCCGGGCGCGTTACCGAACTGGCGCGGATGCTGGGCTCGGCCGAAAGCACAACCAGCCGACGCCACGCCAAGGCCATGCTGGATTCCGGGGCAGCTTCCTGATCGACGAACCCGGTGCGTTTCGCCTGCGGCTCAACACACCCTACGCCAACCCCCCGTCTAGCTCACCGCAGGGTGCGTCGAGCGCAGCGAAACGCACCGCATCAAGCCCGGAACACACCGCACCGCCCGAGGTCTCAGAACCCGGTGCGTTTCGCCCCCGGCTCAACACACCCTACGCCAACCCCCCGTCTAGCTCACCGTAGGGTGCGTTGAGCGCAGCGAAACGCACCATCAGCGCAACCCAATCACCCCGACCCGCCACGCCCGCCGTAGGGTGCGTTGAGCGCAGCGAAACGCACCGCACCGAGCCCGGAACACACCGCACCGCCCGAGGTGTCAGCGCTTGCCGGAGGGTTCTTTGATCCGGCGCACGTACAACACCATCGAGTGGTCGACGATCTCGAAGCCGTGGCGCTCGGCGATCTTTTCCTGCAAGGCCTCGATTTCCTCATCGACGAACTCGAGCACGTCACCGGTCTCGATATCGACCATGTGGTCGTGGTGTTCGCCGTGGTCGAGCTCGTAGCAAGCCTGCGGCGGGCGGCCGGTGCCGTCGTCGAAGGTGTGCTTGCGCACCAGCCC
>JAVVDV010000024.1:0-40237 GCA_032251355.1 Wenzhouxiangellaceae bacterium | reverse complement strand
TCCCTGCGAAACGCGCCTTGATTCGCACCAGCACAGTGGCTCTGAGCGTTACCTTATTACCCGCATGGCCCACTAGCGCGTTCACGGCTTCAGACCGAGACCGGTCGCGGCCTGTGCGGCACGCTCGACCCGTGCTGCCAGCGCTTCGGCGTCGAGCGTGTCGCGGGCGCCGAATTCCGGCCAGCCCTGACCGTGACGCCAGCACAGTTCGGCCAGCACACGGGCATGATCGGCGCCGGCATTGAGCGCCGGGATGTACTCGTAGCGCGTGCCGCCGGATTCCTCGAACAATTCGCGATTCTCCAGCCCGATCTCGTCGATGGTCTCCAGACAATCGACCGCAAAGCCCGGGCAGACCACCTGCACATGTCCGACCCCCTCGCCGGCGAGCCGTTCCAGCGTCTTGTCGGTGTAGGGCTTGAGCCATTCGGCCTTGCCCAGTCGCGACTGGAAGGTCACCAGCCAGTCCTCGGGTTCCAGGTCCAGACGTCGGGCGATTCGACGGGCCGAGGACTGGCACTGGCAATAATAAGGATCGCCGTCGAGCAGGTATTTCTTCGGGATGCCATGGAACGAGAACACCAGCCGCTCGGGCTTGCCGTGCTCGGCCTGGTGGGCACGGATGCGATCGGCGACCGCCTCCACCCAGGCTTCGTCGTGGTGGTAATGACTGACCACGCGCAACTCGGGCAGCCAGCGAACCTGCTTCAGGGCCTGGGCGAGGCCATCGAACACGCTGGCGGTGGTGGTCGCAGAGTACTGCGGGTACAGCGGCAGCACGATCACGCGCTGCACGTTGTCCTCGCGCATCCGCGCCAGCGCCTCGGCAATCCCCGGCTGGCCATAGCGCATCGCCTCGTAGACCCGGACCTGCGGGTGGTTGCGCTCGAACTCCCGCTGCATGGCGCGCGCCAGATCGACGGTATGGAACAGCAGCGGCGAGCCGCGTTCGGTCCAGACGCGCCGGTAGGCCGCCGCCGAGCGCGGCGAGCGGAACGGCACGATTACGAGATTCAGGATCAGCCACCACAGCGGCCGCGGCACCTCGACTACGCGCGGGTCCCACAGGAACTCGCGCAGGTAGCGCCGCAACGCAGCTGCGTCGGGCCGTTCGGGCGTACCCAGATTGGCCAGCAGCACGCCAGCGCGCGCAGGTTCGGCATGGGCGGAAAGGCCACGCACGGCAGCCACGCTGTTGACGGTCTCGACCATGCGGCCACCTGTTCCAAGGACTATTCAGGTTGCCGAGTGTACCTGCTGCAGTGCGTGATTTGCCCGGACGCGGGAATCTGCTATGCTTTGGCGCGTCGGAAGGTGATTACAACAATGAACAAGCTGCCCAAAGTGTCGATGTCGCGCGTGGCGCGAATCGCGTCCGCACTCGCGCTGACGGGTGCGGCGATGCTGGCGCACGGCGAGCCGATGGGTTACGCGATCAACTCGCGCGGCAACCTGACCGATGACCAGATGCACGTGCTGTGGCAGATCGACCTGGCCACCGGCAGCAGCCGGCGGATCGGCAAGGTCGGCAACTTTATCGACGTCGAAGGTCTGGCAATCGGCGCTGACGGCACGCTCTACGGTGCCGACGACAGCAGCAAGACCGTGTTCACGATCAATCTCAATTCCGGCTTCCCGAGCGCGCTTGGCGGCGTGATCAGCAACATGGGCGTGCCGCTCGGACAGGCCCTGGATGTGGGGCTGACGGCAACCTGCGACGACCAACTGCTGCTGGTCTCGGACGTTGAGCGCAGCCTGTTCCGGGTCGACCGCGCCAGCGGCCAGATCAGCCGGATCGGCAGCGCAGGAAGTCTGGCCGCCCCGATTACCGACATTGCCGCTCGTGCCGGTGAGCTCTACGGGATCGGCGAAGGCCTGGACGGCAGCGGACGGGCCGCCTCCCCCGACCTGTACCGCATCGATATCGAAACCGCGACCGCAACACGCATCGGCGCGCTGGGCCCGCAAGTGGCCCCCTATGCCAACGCCGGGCTGGCGTTTGACGACCAGGGCCGGCTGTGGGCCGTGACCGACCGCCGCCAGGGCGACAATCTCGACCTGCCTTCGCAGATCATCCAGATCGATCCCGAGACCGGCGCGGCACTGGCCGTGCGCGACGCTGACCTGGTCGGCTTCGAGTCACTGGCCATCGCCCCGCCGTCGGGCTGTGCCGATGACGAACAGGCAAACGCCGACGCGCCGCCGGCGATTCCGGCAAGTTCCCCGTGGTCGCTGGCACTGATGGCGCTCGTTCTGTTGCTGGCCGGCCGCTGGACGCTGCTGCGAACGCAGCGCTAGAATAGCGGTCGAAGCGCTACCCGCACCCTACGGAGAACATCCATGCTCGGCAATATCGGCCCGATGCAGTTGTTGATCATCTTTCTGATCGTGCTGCTGATCTTCGGCACCAAGAAGCTGCGCAATGTGGGCGGCGATCTGGGGTCGGCGATCCGCGATTTCCGCAAGGGAATGAACGAACCCGAGTCCGCCGAGGACAAGGACAAGGACACAAAAGCCGATTCGGCCAAGGCCGAGCAACACGAATCGAAGTCCTGACTCGATGAGCGGCATCGGGTTTACCGAGATGCTGCTGCTGGCGGTCATCGCGCTGATCGTGGTCGGGCCGCAGAAGCTGCCGCAGATCGCACGCACGCTCGGCAAACTGTCGCGCCAGGCGCGCAATGTCTGGCAGAACTTCCAGTCCGAGCTGCAATCGGAACTCGACAGCGAGCACAACCGCAAGATCCTTGAGCAGGCCGAGCAGATCAAGCGCGACACCGCGCGCGCGATGGGGCAAAGCGATGACTCCAGCCGACCCGGCTGACCCCGAGCTGACGCTGATCGACCACCTGCTGGAGTTGCGTACCCGGCTGGTGCGCTCGGTAGTCGCCATCGCCGTGATCATGATCGCGCTGATGCCGTTTGCGCGTCGGCTGTATTCGATCGTATCCGAACCGCTGGTCGCGCAGTTGCCGGCCGGCGCCAGCATGATCGCCATCGACGTGGTCTCGCCGGTGTTCGCGCCGTTCAAGCTGGTCATGATCCTGGCCATCCTGCTGGCAATGCCGTACGTGATCTATCAGGTCTGGGCGTTCGTCGCGCCGGGCCTGTACCAACACGAGAAACGACTGGCGCGACCGCTGCTGGTGGCCGCCACGCTGCTGTTCTACCTCGGCTGCCTGTTCGCCTACTTCGTCGTCATGCCGGTGATCTTCGGCTTCGTCACCAAGATCGCGCCGGACGGGGTCGCGGTGATGACCGACATCAACCGCTACCTGGATTTCATCCTGCTGCTGTTCCTGGCCTTCGGCTTCTCGTTTGAGGTGCCGGTGATCACGGTGGTGCTGGTGGCGATCGGTGTGGTCACACCCGAGGGCCTGACGCGCGCGCGTGGCTACGTGGTGGTGGGGGTGTTCTTCATTGCGATGCTGATCACGCCGCCGGACATGATCTCGCAGACGCTGCTGGCACTACCGGTCTGGGGCCTGTACGAACTGGGCATCGTGTTCTCGCGCATGGTCCGACGCCAGCGCAGCGCAGCCGAAGCCAGGCCATCGAGCGGCACCGATCCCGCCGATGGTTAGCCATTCGCTCAGGCACCCAGCAAACGCCGCAACATCGAGCGCAGTGCCAGCGGGCGGATCGGCTTGTGCAGCAGCTCGCAGCCGGCTGCGAGCGCAGCGCGGCGAAGCGCGGCGGCGTGGTCGGCGCTGATCAGCAAAGCCGCTGCATGGCAACCGGCGGCTCGTAATTCGGCCAGCGCCTCGAGGCCCGTTCGGCCGTCATCGAGGTGGTAATCAAGGATCAGCAGATCCGGCTCGAAGGCGCCTGCGTCCAGCGCTTCGCCCGCGCTGGCGCAGGCGCGCGTCTGGAAGCCCCAACCCTCCAGCAACTCGCCGAGTGATGCGCGCATGCGCGCGTCGTTGTCGAGCAGCAGCACGCGACCGCCGCGCCCGTGCCGGTCAGTGCGCGCCGGGCCAGCGGCCGCCGGCCGTCCGCGCGGCACGTCGACGGCAAAGCAGGTGCCGCGCCCTTCATGGCTTTGCAACACCAGCGGGTGGTCGAGCAGCCGGGCCATGCGATCAGCGATCGCAAGTCCCAGACCCAGGCCCGGTGCGGCACGCGTTTCATCCAGGCGCCGGAACTCCTCAAAGATCACGCGCCGGTCGGCTTGAGGAATGCCCGGCCCGGTATCCCAGACCCCGATCCGCACCCGGTCACCGCGCCGCCGCGCGCCAAGCAGGATGCGACCGCGCCCGGAATAGCGCACCGCGTTGGACAGGAAGTTCTGCAGGATGCGACGTAAAAGCTGCGGGTCGCTGGTGACCGCGAGCGTGGTCGGTGCGGCGCGCAACTCCAGTCCGCGCGCGGCGGCCAGCACGCCGAATTCGCCGGCCAGCTGCGCGAACAGCTCGGCCAGCGCGAATTCGCTGCGGCGCGGCTCCAGTCCGCCTGCGTCGAGCCGGGAAATGTCCAACAGGCTCTCGAGCAGGTCCTCGGTCGCGCCCAGCGCACCGGAAATCTGTTCGGTCAGGCGCAGTGCGGGCTCGGCCTGCAACTGGCGGGTCAGCGAGTGGGTCATCAGGCGCGCGGCATTCAGTGGCTGCACCAGGTCGTGACTGACCGCAGCCAGAAAACGGCTCTTGGCCTGACTGGCCTGCTCGGCCGCGCGCGTGGCGCGCTCGAGCTCGGCGGTACGTTCACCAACGCGCTGCTCCAGCGTTTCGTTGATGCGCTTGAGCTGTTCTTCGGCATGCCGGAATGCGGTGACATCGGTAAAGGTGGCCACGAAGCCACCGCCGGGCATGGGGTTGCCGCGAATCTCGATGATGCGTCCGTCCGGCCAGGCCCGCTCGACCCGATGGCGGGTACCGGCCCGCTTGTGCGCCAGCCGCCGCGCGACAGCGGCCTCGCGTTCGGCCTCACCGGCACGCGGTCCCAGCAGCCCACGCACAGCGTTGCAGCGCAGCAGGTCGGCAACCGGGCGACCGACCCGGATCAGCTCGTCGGGATAGTCGAACAGATCGAGGTAGGCCTGGTTCCAGGCCACCAGGTCGAGATTCTTGTCGACCACGCAGATGCCCTGGCTCATGTTCTCCAGCGCACCGGACAACACTTCGCGACTGAAACGCGCCTGCTCGCTGGCCTGACCGACCAGGTCCGCGACCGTATCCAGGTGCACCGGGGCACGCCTGCGTGCGGCATCGAGCAGCAGACGTGCCGAGGCCGCGCCGACGACAGCGGCCAGTTCATGCTCGAGTCCGGCTTCGAGTTCCGCGCGATCGGTCGCGGCCGTGAACAGCGCATCGACCCGCGCCGGCGGCAGAAAGCGCCCGGCCAGCTCCTGCAGCTGCGCATCGTCCAGCGTTCCGGCCGGCAAAGCCGGTCCGCGCATCACGCCACCGTAGCGGCAGACCAGCGCAATCAGGCTGGTATTGATGGCAAGACTGGCCAGCACCGCGCGCGGCAAGGCCTCGATGCCGGTCAGGCCGAACAAGCCGTGTGGCCCTAGCCAGGCCAGCCCCAGTGGGCCTTCCAGCGGCCAGACACGGTCGCCGGCCAGCAGCGGCACCAGCAGCACATAGGCCCAGATCGCGACGCCGCCGGTCAGCCCGGCCAGCAGCGCGCGTGCCGGCAGGCCCGGACGGTAGACCGCCAACACCACCGCCGGGGCCAGCTGCGCCAGCCCCGAAAACGACAGCGCGCCGATATCGGCCAATGCACCGCCGGTTTCGGCCAGCCGACTCCAGGCCCAGGCCAGCCCGACAACCAGCCCGATACCGAGTCGGCGCTGGATTCTGACCGCGCGACCGGTCTCGGCCAGCGCCGGCCAGCTTCGGCCGACCAGCAGCGGCGTCAACCAGTGGTTGCCGATCATGATCGACAGCGCCAGGCTGGCCAGGATCACCATGCCGGTGGCCGCACTCAGCCCGCCGAGGAACGCGAACAGGGCCAGGGCCGAATTTCCATGCGCCAGCGGCAGCATCAGCACGTACAGGTCCGACGCCACGCGTCCCCCGAGCAGGTCCTCGCCGGCGCGCGCCAGCGGCAGGATCGGCAGTCCGATCAGCACCAGAAACAGCGGAAACAGCCAGCGCGCGGTGCGCACGTGGTCCGGGTCACGACATTCGACCACGCCGATATGAAACTGGTGCGGCAGTGTGAACATCGCCAGTGCGCCAAGCAGCACCAACGTGGCAAACGTCAGCGGCGAGGTGAATTCCAGGCTCGGTGTCGAAGCCTGCCAGGCGGCCGGGCCGGGATAGAGTACGAACAGCACGAACCCGCCCAGCGCCAGCATCGCGGCCAGCTTGAACAGCGACTCGAAACCCATCGCCAGCACCAGGCCGCGATTGTGTTCGGTGGCCGCGGCGTGCCGCGTTCCGAACAACACCGCGAACAGCGCCATCGCGATTGCAACCCAGACCGCCAGACCCTGCCAGCTGCCCGGCGCCTCACCGCTGGCCACACCCAGCGCACCGAAGCTCATCGCCACGGCCTTGAGCTGCAGCGAAATGTAGGGCACGATGCCGAGCACCGCGACCGCAGTGACCGCCGCGGCCAGCCACGACGATTTGCCGAAGCGGCTGGCGATGAAGTCGGCAATGCTGGTCGAGTTGTGCTGCTTGCTCAGCTGCACCAGCCGGATCATGAACCGCCCACCGAACACGAAAAACAGGATCGTGCCGACAAACGTGGGCGTGACCGGCCAGCCCGAGCGCAACGCCTGGGTGGTGGTGCCGTAGAACGTCCAGGCGGTGCAGTAGACGGCCAGCGACAGCGCGTAGACAACCGGCCACAAGCGTCGCACGCGTTCGGGCCGACGCTCGCCGTAGACCGCGACCGCAAACAGCAGCCCCAGCCAGACCAGCCCGGCCAGTGCCAGTCCGGCCGCCGACAGCTCAGTCATGGTCACCGGGCCTGGTTGTTGTCGGGCATGGGCTGGACATGGTCACCCAGTATGCCGAAACCGGCGTGCGCCTTGCATCCGCTCCTCACGCGCAAGAAAAGGGCCGGCAAGCGCCGGCCCGAAGATTGCTGCATTGGAGAGAAAAGTGATGCCTCAGAAATTGACGCGCACCGTTGCCGTAACCGTGCGCGGCGGGCCGATGAAGGCGTTGGCCACGCCTTCCAGACCCAGCGTCGAGGTGCTGCCATCGGGCGTGACGAACTGGTGGCCGGAGACGCGATACTGCTGGTCGGTCAGGTTGCGGCCGTACAGGCCCAGCTCGTAGCGCCCGCTCAAGTGCTTCCAGACAATGCTGGCATCGATCAGTGAGTAGCTGTCCTCGTCGAGGAACTCCGACGGCACTTCGAACTGGTTGGTCTCGCCGCGGTAGGACCAGCCGCCGAGCAGCGTGATCGAACCGGGCTGGTTGAACAGATTGACCGGGAAGTCGTAGCTCAAGTCCAGGTGCGCGGTCCAGCTCGGCGTGTTCTGGAACACGCGCTGGTCCGACACGTCTTCCAGCGCCGTCGAACCGGATGCCGGATCGGTCGCCGGCGCGATGAAGCGATCGAACTCGGCGTCGATGTAGCCGACCGAAGCGTTTGCATTGAATGCATCACCCGCCGTCAGCACATCCATGCCCAGCAGTGCCTGGGCCTCGAACTCGATGCCCTTGACAGTCGCCTCGGCATCGTTGGTCGTGACGCCGGCGAAAGTGTCGCTGATGCCGTCGCCGTCGGTGTCGACACCGATTGAGCCGGGAATCTGGATGCTTTGGTAATCGGAGTAGAAAAACGCCGTGCTGGTGCTCAGGCGTCCACCGAACAGCGAGGACTTCAGGCCCAGCTCCCAGGTATCGACTTCCTCGGGGCCGAACTTCATGAACTCGAATACCTCGCGATCCGAGACGCTGCCGTCGCCGTCGAGATCGGGCGCGGCGGTGGTCAGACCGCGCGGATCGAAGCTGCCGCCCTTGAACCCCTGACTCCAGGAGACGTAGAGGTTGTGCTGCTCGTTCGGCTTCCAGGCAATGCTGGCGCGCGGCGTGAAGTCGGTGAATTCCTCCGAGCCGTTGAAATCCGAGGTCGTGGCGATCGGAATCCCGCTGCCACCCAGCCCCGGCGAATTGCCGCCGATGAAGGTCTGGCGCAGCACGCGCGAGCTGCGCTCATCGTTGGTGTAGCGTCCACCCAGCGACAGCTCCAGGCCGGTATCCAGCCCCAGCCAGTCGCCGATGTCGAAGCTGGCATCGGCGAACACCGACCACGATTCGGTATCGACATCACCGAGCGTGAACGCATTCAGGCCCGGCAGGCCGATCAGGTCCCCGGTCTGGGCCAGCAACACGTCGAAGGCATTGAAGGCGGTCGCATCGATGTAGTAGAACCCGGCCACGCCGGCGACCCGGTCGGTGGTGAAGTTCAGTTGCAGCTCCTGAGTAAACTGCTCGTTCTCGTAGCGCACCGGCACGTCCACGTCCGCGGCCGGCAAGGCCTCGAAGTCGATCTGCTGGTTGGAGTTGGTTTCGCGATAGGCGGTGATGTTCTTGAACGTCAGCGACGGGGTCAGCTCGTATTCGAGCAGGAACTGCGCGCCGTAATCCTGTTCATTGTTCGGGCCCTGGATGCCGCTGCGGGTATCGAACACGTCTCCAAGCACCGGCGCCCCGGAAAACAGGCCCGGGATGCGGCGATGCCCGCCGACCGGGTTCGAGGTGTCGTTGAGGTAATCGCCAGCCACGCGCACGAACACGCGGTCGCTCGGCGTCCACTCGGCCGAGGCGCGGAATGCCTGGATTTCCTTGTCGTAGTTGTCCTCGCCCAGGTTGATGTTGTCGCCGAAACCGTCGCGGTTGAAGGTCGCGAACGCCGCACCGACCGCGAAAGTATCGCTGAGCGGCAATTCGGCCTTGACCGTGGCATCGCGCTGCGAGAAGTTGCCGATCGACCCGGAGAACGATACGCTGGGCTCGTCACCGAGCTTCCTGGTGACGTACTTGACCGCCCCACCGATGGTGTTGCGCCCGTACAGCGTGCCCTGTGGGCCGCGCAGCACTTCGACCCGTTCGATATCGTAGACCTCGAGCACCGCGGCCTGCGGCCGGTTCAGGTAGACATCGTCGATGTAAATGCCCACACCCTGCTCGAAACCGGCGACCGGATCCTGCTGGCCGACGCCGCGGATGAACGCGCTCAATGTCGAGCTGGTGCCGCGCGAGACCTCGATGGTCACGTTCGGTACCACCTGGTTCAGGTAGGTGATGTCGACCGCGCCGCGATCGAGCAGGTCGTCGCCGCTGATCGCGGTGACCGAGATCGGCACATCGAGCAGGCTTTCCTCGCGCCGGCGTGCGGTGACCTGCACGGTGTCGATCTCGCGCTCGAGTGCCTCGCCGTCGCTCGCTGTCTGCGCCTGCGCCAGGCTGACAGCCAGCCCGAGGCCGAGTCCGCCGATCAGCGCCGTATGAATAGCACGCGCAAGCAGCGTGGTTGCGTTTTCGATCTTGGTTGTGGTTGTCATGACCAGCCTCGCGTTGGATGCAATGCCCGGCAGTCTAGGGCCGGGCCGGGCGGGCGCAAACTGTACTTAGGTACAAGCCCGCGATAACGGGCCGTTGGACCTAAGTACAGTTCACGATAAGGCCCGAGCCACGCACCATGCACGCTGCAATGACGGCGTGCGGCGGCTGCGACCGACCACCAGGGAGAGAAAATGCTGAGCCTGATCGGACTGCTGAGCGCGCTGGCGCTGCTGATCGTGCTGACCATGCGCGGCATGAGCCTGTTCGTGGCCACGCCGCTGTGCGCGCTGCTGATTGCGCTGACCAGCGGACTGGCGCTGCTGCCGCCGCTGGCCGCCGACGGCCAGGTCGATCTGATCACGCAGTACATGAACGGCTTTACCGGCTTCATCGCCTCGTGGTTCTTCATCTTCCTGCTCGGCTCGCTGTTCGGCAAGATGATGGAATCGTCCGGCGGCGCCGAAAGCGTTGCCCACTGGGTGATCGCCCGTCTGGGCACCGCGCACGCGGCACTGGCCGTGGTGCTGGCCTGCGCGGTGCTGACCTACGGCGGTGTCAGCCTGTTCGTGGTCGCGTTCTCGGTCTACCCGATGGCCGTGGCGCTGTTTCGCGACGCCAACCTGCCGCGCCGCTTTATTCCGGCCACGCTGGCGTTCGGCTCGGTGACCTTCACCATGACCTCGGCCGGCTCACCCGAAATCCAGAACTGGATTCCGATTGAATACCTCGGCACCAGCCCGCTGGCCGCGTGGCAGGCCAGCCTGATCGTCGCGATCTTCATGGCCACAATCGGCTACCTGTGGCTGAAGTGGATGCTCGAGCGTGCCGTCGCGCGCGGCGAGGCCTTCGACGAACGCGCGTTCGACCCGGACAGCGGCCGTGGCGATCTGCCACACCCGGCGCTGTCGACCATCCCGCTGCTGGTCGTGCTGGCGATCTCGTTCACGCTGCACGATGCCTTCGGCACCTCGGCGCTGATCGTCGCGCTGGCCGCCGGCTGCATCGCCGCGGCGCTGATCAACCCGCGCCACCTGCACGCGCCCGGTCGCGCGCTGGCCGAGGGCGGCACCGGCGCGCTGATCGCGATCGGCAATACGGCTGCGGTGGTCGGTTTCGGCACGGTGGCCAGGGCCGCTCCGGCGTTCGATGCCGCCGTGGTCTGGGTGACCGGACTGCCCGGGAGCGGCCTGGTGTCGGCCGCGGTCGCGGTTTCGGCGATCGCGGCGATGACCGGCTCGGCCTCCGGCGGCCAGGCGATCGCGCTGCCGATTCTCGGACCGCACTACATCGACCAGGGCGTCGACCCCGACCAGCTGCACCGGGTCGTGGCAATCTCCTCGGGCGCGCTGGACTCACTGCCGCACAACGGCTACGTGGTTACGACCATCCGTGCAATCTGCGGCGAACGCCATGCCGGGGCCTATCCGGCGATGGGCGCGTTGACCGTGCTGGTGCCGCTGGCCGGCCTGATCCTGTGCCTGGGACTGTTCGCACTCGGCCTGTAAAAAAAGGCTTCAGGCCGCCGCGCGCAGACCCGGTTTTGATGCAGCATGCGCGGCCAGCACCATGCTCACTGCGGTGGTCAGCCGACGCGCGTAGTCCAGGTGCAGGAACTCGTTCGGGCCATGCGCATTGGACTTCGGCCCGAGCACGCCGGTAATCAGGAACTGGGCCTCGGGGAAGGACTCACCGAGCATTGCCATGAACGGGATCGTCCCACCCTCGCCCATGTACAGCGCCGGGCGGTCGAACACCGCGTTCGAGGCCTGCTGGCAGGCGGCATCAAGCCACTCGGCCACGGCCGGCGCGTTCCAGCCGGTGGCCGACTGGTCAGCTTCAAAACGCACGCGTGCGCCGTACGGCGGATCGGCCTCGAGAATCTGCTTCATCGCCTGCGTCGCGGCCTCGCCGTCGATCGTCGGCGGCAGACGCAGCGACAGTTTCAGCGCGGTCGAGGGCCGCAGCACATTGCCGGCCTGTTCGATCGCCGGCAGCCCGCCGGCACCGGTCACCGAAAGTGCCGCCCCCCAGTTGCGGTTGATCAGGCGCGCCAGCGCCGTATCGCCCATCGGCTCGGCGCCGTCCACCCATGGATACGCGGTATGCACCTCATCGCCCAGCGTTTCGGCCACAGCGGCCAGCTGTTGGCGACGTTGTTGCGGAACCTCGCAGGCAAACGCTTCGCCGTGGATCGCGCCGCTGGCCTCGTCCTCGATGCGCGAAATCAGGCTGCGGGCAATGCGGAAGCTCGACGGCACGATGCCGGATGCATAACCCGAATGCACGCCTTCGTCGAGGATGTCGACGGTCAGCGTGCCGGCGGCCATGCCGCGCAGCGATGTGGTGATCCACAGCTGCTCGTAGTTGCCGGCACCGGAGTCCAGGCAAACCACCAGCGACGGCGTGCCGATGCGCGCGGCCAGGTGCTCGATGTAGGCCGGCAGGTCATAACTGCCCGATTCCTCGCAGGCCTCGATCAGCACCACGAAGCGCGGATGAGCGATGCCCTGCTCCTGCAGCGCGCGGATCGCGATCAGCGACGAATACGCCGCGTAGCCGTCATCGGCACCGCCGCGGCCGTACAGCCGGCCGTTCTCGATCACCGGCTTCCACGGTCCGAGGTGACTGGCCCAGCCGGTCATCTCCGGCTGCTTGTCGAGGTGGCCGTACAGCAGCACGGTGTCGTCGATGCTGCCGGGCACTTCGATCAGCAGCACCGGCGTGCGGCCGTCCAACCGTACGACCTCCAGCTGCATACCGTCGATGGGCTGCGCGCGGCACCAGCCGGCGATGTGCTCGACCGCCTCGTCGATGTAGCCGTTGGCGGCCCAGTCGGTATCGAAGTGCGGGGATTTGGCCGGGATGCGGATGTAGTCGACCAGCGAGTCGGTGATGCTGTCGCGCCAGGCGGCCGTGGCGAGCGCGTCGGCGCGTTCAAGATCAAGCGGTGCAGTCATGAGCAATCGAAGGGTCGATGACAAGTAAGCCACCAGCATAGCGCGACCACGGCCCAATTTGCCGGTATGCTTGTCGAGCTGTCCGCTGGAAACTTGCATGTCGTCATCTTCGGAGCTGCCGCGCTACTCGTTGTCGGTTACGTCCACGCCCGTGCGCAACCCGTTGCTGCACGTGGCGCTGCACGATCCTGCGCGGCCGGAGGCGCCGGGGCTGGAATGTCTCGGCGGCGACTTCGGCGACGAATACTGGGCTGCCGACGACCAGCGCCTGACCGCCGTGGTGCTCAACCACCCCGACCCGCCCGACGCCGACGCGGCGATTGCCGCCGAGGCACTGTATTGCCGCCTGATCGACTCGTTGCGCGATTCGGATTATCCCTACCCGCTGCGGCTGTGGAATTACTTCCCGGCCATCAACCAGGGAGGCGGCGACCAGGAACGCTACCGTCGCTTCTGCATCGGCCGCGGCCGGGCGCTGGAAGCGGCCGGGCTGAACGACGCGCAGATGTGCGCGGCCACCGCGATTGGCGGGCTGCGGCCGGAAATGCGCCTGATCGCGTTGTGCGGCCGCGATCCAGGGGTCTCAATCGAAAACCCGCGCCAGGTCAGCGCCTGGAACTACCCGCGCCGCTACGGCCCGCGCCAGCCGGCGTTTGCGCGCGCGACCGCGCTCGTTCTTGAGGGCGGACGGATCGGATTGCTGGTTTCAGGCACCGCCAGCGTGGTCGGTCACGCCACCACCCACCCGCACGACGCGCTGGCCCAGACCGATGAGGCGGCGAGCAATCTCGACGCCTTGCTCGCGCATGCGTCCGGCGCGATGAACCGCCCGACGCTGGCGCAATTCAACGATGCCAGTCTCGCGCGCGTCTACGTGCGCCATGCCGAAGATTGGCCGGCCGTGCGCGAGCGGCTGCGACAACGCTGGCCGACGCTGCAGTTGTGCGGGCTGGTCGGCGACATCTGCCGCGCTGATCTGATGGTCGAAATCGAGGCCTGGCACGCCGCCTGAAGCGCTCGCGGGCACGCGTGCGTGTCATCGAACTGTCAGCGACGCGTCACCGTTTTGTTGTCATCGGTAACCATGCTGTTACCATGCGATCGGAAACCCTTGTCAGCTGGAGCGCCATGGTCGGCCGCGGCCTGACCCGATTCGATCTGTTCGAACGGCGCGTCTGCGCGTTGATCAACCGCGGTGCGCGACCGCAGCCGGTGCGCAAGTTCTTCGCCATCGTCAGCCGGCTCGGCGACGGCATCTTCTGGTATTCGCTGATGGCCATGCTCGCCCTGAGCCAGGGGGAGGCCGGGCGACTGGCTGCGACGCAGATGGCGCTGGCAGCAATCGTCGGCGTGGCGCTGTACAAGCTGCTCAAGGCCCGGCTGGTGCGCGAGCGCCCATTCATGGTGCACCCGGGCATTCTCGCCGGTACCGCGCCATTGGACCGCTACAGTTTTCCCTCCGGTCACACCCTGCACGCGGTGATGTTCACGACCCTGGCAATCGCGTGGTTCCCGCTGCTGGCTGCGGTGCTGGTGCCGTTCGCGCTGCTGGTCGCCGTGTCACGCATGGTGCTCGGCCTGCATTACCCGACCGACGTCGTGGTCGGCGCGCTGATCGGCTGGGGACTGGCCGAGCTGGCGCTGATGCTGCTACCGCCGACGCTCTGAGGCTGCCGACGCATCGGGGTCGATCAGCCCGATTTTCTCGCCGCAATCCATTGCTCGATACGCGCTTCCAGTGCCGGCAGCGGCAGGGCACCGCGCTCGAGGATTGCGTCATGAAAGGCGCGCAGATCGAACGCCGGACCCAGCTGCTGCTCGGCGCGCGCACGCAGCTCGCGGATCAGCAGCTCGCCGGTCTTGTAGGCCAGCGCCTGCCCCGGCCAGGCGATGTAGCGCGAGACCTCGGTGCGCACGTTGTGCGGGGACAGCGCGGAGTTTTCGAGAAAGCAGGCCTCGGCTTGCTCGCGCGTCCAGTCGAAGTAGTGAATACCGGTGTCGACTAGCAGCCGACAGGCGCGCCACATTTCATACGTCAGCCGACCGAAGTGCTCATAAGGCGTGGTGTAGATACCCATTTCGATGCCCAGATGCTCGGTGTACAGCGCCCAGCCCTCGCCGAAGGCAGTGATGTAGTTGCGTCGCCGGAACTCGGGCAGGTTGCCGTTCTCCTGGGTGAGCGCAGCCATATGATGATGGCCCGGTACGGCTTCGTGCAGCGTCAATGCCGGCAGCGTGTAAAGCGGGCGCTGGTCGAGTCGATAGGTATTGACCATGAAACCCCCGGCAACGCCATTGTCCGGATCACCGACCCAGTAGCGGCCCGTGGTATAGGTCGGCGCCAGATGCTCGGGGACCGGTCGCACGCCGTAGGGCAGCCGCGGCAGGCGGCCGAAGAATTCGGGCATCCGGTCATCGGCGCGCTTGGCGATCCAGGCGGCGTGACGCAGCAGCTCCTCCGGCGTGTCGGCGTAGAAGCGAGGATCGGTGCGCAGAAATTCAATGAATTCGGCAAAGCCGCCCTCGAAGCCGGTCTCGGCAATCACGTCGGCACTCACCGCAGCAATCACGGCGTCCATTTGTTCACGAATACGCGCAACCTCAGCCAGGCCGCGCTGGTGCACCGCTTCGGGCGTGGTATCGATGGTGGTGTGCTGACGCAGCAGCGCGCGGTAATAGGCACGGCCTTCGGGCACGGCCGCGATGCCGATGCTCGCACGCGCAGCCGGGCGATACTGCTCGCGCAGGAATGTGGCCAGTTCGCGGTAGGCCGGAACCACCTGGCGCAGCAGGATTTCCAGCGCACGCGTGCGCAACGACTCGGCAACAAGCGGGTCGAAGGCCAGCGGCAACGCGCGCAACGGTGCCAGCAGCGGGCTTTCAGCCGGCGGCGTTTCGGCGATTGCCTGGACAATGGCGATGGCGTCGTCGACGATGGCTTCGGGCTGGGTGAACCCCGTCTCGATACCGCGTGCCAGCCAGGCCCGATGCTGCGCCAGCCAGTCCGGCACTGCCGCCAGGCGCTTCAGCCAGGCCTCGGCCTGCTCGGGTGTTCGGAGCCGTGTCGAACTGGCCACCCACAACGGGGTCGAGAAAAATCCGGAGTCGTTGACGAACGGCATTCGCTCGGGTGCAAACGGTGCCAGTTTGAGCTCGGTTTGCAGCAGATAGTGCAAGACCGCGTAACTGTCGGCGCGAGCGCCGTCGAGGGCATCGGCATCGACGTTTTGCAGTCGCTCGAAGAAGGTCCGCGCTTGCTGACGGCCACGCTCGACGGCTTCGAAGGAACGATCGGGCCAGCGTGCCGCTGCCTCGAGATCGCCATGGCGAACGGCGCGCAGCGGGTTGTCTGCCAGTTGCTGCGCCTCGTAATCGGCGACCAGGCGATCGAATGCTTCGGCCGGCATCCCGGCCCGCACGAGCGACGCGCCCAACAGCGCCGCAGCCAGTAGCCAGCCCCGGATCATTGACCCGGCACGCCGGCAAATCCGCTGTGGCGAGACAACTCCTCGGGCGTCAGCACACCCTGAAGTCGGCGACCGTTGATGACCCAGGTCGGGTAGGCACTGATGTCGGCGGCAATGCACTCGAACGCAACCATGCCGCCGCGACCGTTGGGCGTGCATTCCACGTAGGGAAGGCGGTCGGCCGAGCGTCCAAACAGCTGGCGCTGGCGTTGGCAGTTCGGGCACCAGAACGCGCCGTAGTACTTCGCCCCGCTTTCTTCGAGGTGCTCGGCCAGGGCGCGCAGTTCCTGGTTTTCCGGAGGCAGCAGCCAGCCGTTCTGCCACGCACCGAGTGCTCCGGTCGTCAGCGCCCAGACCACGAACAGGTTGAGCGCGAACGCGCCCCAGGGCTGGCCCGGTGCCGATTCGGGTCGGCGCAGCAGCACGGTCACGAACATCATGGTCATCGTTACCGCCGAGGCCAGGCACCAGCCACAGGTCGCGTCCAGCGCGATGATGCCGGTCAGCGTGTAGTAGACGCTGATTGCACAGCCCAGCCCGCTCAGCCAAGCCAGTCGGCGCCAGCGGCTCAGCCGCGGCGGCAATGTCGTCGCCGACCACAGGATCAGTGCGTACAGCCCGAAACCCCACAGCGCGGTCGGAATCCCGAGCAGTTCGGCATAGGTCGACTGCTGGATCACGCCGCAGCCGGACTCGGCCGAGCAGAACAGCGGTGCCTCTGCACCGTGGGCAAAAAAGCCCAGATAGCCGGAAATCAACAGACCGATCACCGCAAGCACCGACACTGGCACATCGGGCTGGAGCCGATGCCGCGCGACCGCACTGGTCGACACACCAGCGGATTTGGCGGCCTTGCGGGGGGATGCAAGGGCGGCGGTCCGGCTTGCCGGTTTTCGCTTGCGACTCATCGAGCGTTCCGTAGGGTTCAAAGCGCTACAGCGTACCGCCGAACCGGGAGCGGCTTCAAGCTTCTGCCCATTAACGGTCGTCGACCGTAGCGCCCCACTCTTATTGACCGGTCGGCCAGTTAATTGTACAATCGAAACGATGAACGAGCCCACACCCACCCGCGATGCCGAGGCCAGCCGCGCGCGTATCGTTGCGGCCGCCCAGCGCCTGTTCGTCGCGCGCGGTTTCGCCGATGTCAGCATGCGCGAGATCGCAGCCGCGGCCAGCGTTACCAAGGGCTTGATCCATCATCATTTCGGCAGCAAGCAAGCGCTCTGGGAAGCCGCGCGCGAGCATTTGTTCCAACGCTACTTCGAGGAGCAGAAAGCCGAGCTGGAAGCCGCTCCGGTGGCCGACCGCAAGCTGTTGCGCGACGGTGTGATCAAGTATTTCCGTTACCTGCAGCAACACCCCGAAATGGTCCGGCTGCTGGCCTGGTCGCACCTGGCCGGGGACGACGGCGAGTATCGCCGCGACGGCGAACTGGTGCGGCTGGGCGCCGAGCGCGTGCGCCAGGCGCAGGCCGCCGGCCTGATCCGCGACGATGTCCGGCCGGCGCACGTGGTGTGCACCTTCATCCATGCCTGCACGCACTGGTTCGAGGCGCGCTCGCACCACCGGCACTGGCCCGACGTCGGTGACGACCAGGCCTACCTGGACGATTTCCTGAAGATCTTCCTCGACGGGCTGCGACCGCGGCCGGAGAATACGTGATGCGCAGCGCGTCGCAGCACAGTTTGCCGCCACGGCTGTTGGCGGCCTTGAACCTGATTGTCGTTGCCGTCTCGATCGCCGGCTGCGGGCACGCCGATCCAACCTCGCCGACAACGGTCGAACCGGCCGCACGCCCGGTGCGCGTGGTCGAGGCCGTACGCCTGACCGACGGACATCAGTTGCGCGTCCCGGCCGCGCTGCGCACGGCCGCGCGCGCGGAGCTCGCCTTTCTGCAACCCGGCACGCTGGCCGAGCGTGCGGTCAGGCTCGGCCAGAGCGTTGTGCCCGGCGAACGCCTGGCTATGTTGTACAACCCCACGCTGCAGCCCGGGGTGGCTGCGGCTCAGGCGCGCGTCGACGAAGCCGCGTCGCGGCTGGCCCAGCTTGAACTCGATACCCGCCGCCAGCAGACGCTGGTCGAACGCAAGCTGGCCGCCACCGACACCCTCGACCAGGTCCGAACCCGTCGCGATGCGGCGCGCGCCGCCCTGGACCAGGCCCGCGCCCAGCGCGACGAGGCAAGCAACCAGCTGGCCGAGGCGGTGCTGCGCGCACCGTTTGCCGGGCGCATCGCCGCCTTTCATCTCGAACCCGGCGACTTCGCCGCAGCCGGTCAGCCGGTCATGACCCTGTTCGGGGAAGGCCCGATCGAAGCCGAAATCGCACTACCGGCGTCGCTGGACCCTGCCACCATCCTCACCGCCGAGTTGCTGCGCATCAACGATGGCCAACGCGCCGAAGCCGAAGTCGTCGAATTTGGCCAGGCCCGGCCCGGCCAGCCGCGTCCGCTGGTGCTGCGCGCGGTCACTGCCGACACCGCCCGCTGGATCAGTGGCGAGCCGGTGCAGGCCGAGTTGCGCTTTGCCGGTATCGAGCGGATCGCTGTGCCGCTGGCGGCGCTGGTTGACCCCGGCACCGGCAGCGCGCGCCTGTTCCGGGTGCGCAACGACCGCGCCGAGCGCGTTGCCGTCACCACCGGCCGGCTGCTCGGGGAGCGCGTCATCGTCGACGGACCGATCACGGCCGGCGATCGCATCGTGGTCGCCGGCCAGGCCCAGCTGCTCGACGGCGAGGCCGTGCGCGTGCTGCCGTGACGGCATCGTGAGACAACCATGAACGCGATCTTCTTCGCGCTGGAACGCCGACGGCTGATCCTCGCGGCGGTGATCCTGCTTTCCGTGCTCGGCGGACTGGCCTGGTTCGGCATGAACCGGCAGGAAGACCCGTTCTTTCCCTACCGCTACGGCCAGATCGTGGCCGAGTGGCCGGGTGCAGCAGCCGCGGAAGTCGAACGGCTGGTGCTCAATCCGATCGAGGAGGAACTGGCCCAGGTCGAGGAAGTCGACGAAATCATCGGCACCGCACGCCTGGGTCTGGCCAATGTGCAGGTGCGCCTGCACCCGCACATCTACGACACCGACGCGGCCTGGGACCGGATTCGCGTGGCCATGGGCATCGCCGAGCGCAAGTTCCCGCCGGGCGTCTCGCGCCCCGACGTGCGCGACCGCTCGATGGACACCCACGCGATCGTACTGGCAATCAGCGGCGATGATGATCTGCTGGTACTGCTCGATGCCGCGCGCCAGTTGCGGCGCGAATTGTTCCGCATGAGCGAGATTGCGCGCATCGAGATCCTGGCCGACCCCGGCGAGCAGTTGCTGATCCAGCTCGACCCCGCGCGTGCGGCGGCGCTGGGCATCGCGCCCGAAGCGCTGGCGGCCCAGCTCGATGTCGCCAACCGCACGCTGGCCGGCGGCACGCTGGACCGCGACGGCCGCAGCCTGGTGCTCGATCCGATCACCGAGTTTTCCACACTCGACGAGCTGCGCGCCAAGCCGATCCGCACCGACACCGGCGCGCTGCTGCCGCTGGGCGAGATCGCCGAAGTCACGCTGGCCGCGCGCGAACCGGCCACCGAACGCATGTGGGTCAACGGCCGTCCCTCGATCGGGCTGGGGATCGTGATTCCCGACAACCGCCTCAACACCGTGCGCTTCGGTGAGCAGCTGCGCGCGCTGGTCGACGAATTGCGGCCGGGCCATGCACCGCTGGAAATACACGAGTTGTTCTACCAGCCGGTGTGGGTCGAGCGACGGCTGTCGGAACTCGGCCGCTCGCTGGCCACCGGCGTCGGCATCGTTGCGCTGGTGTTGCTGTTGTTCATGGGCCCCCGGTTGGGCCTGCTGGTCGCCAGCCTGCTGCCGCTGGTCACGTTCAGCGCTCTGGCCGTCTACGCAGTCGGCGGCGGCGTACTGCACCAGATCGCGATCGCCGGCATGGTGATCGCACTCGGCATGCTGGTCGACAATGCCATCGTCATGGTCGAGAACCTGCAATGGCATCTGGATCGCGGTGCCAACCGGGTCGAGGCCTGCGGCCAGGCGGTGCGCGAACTGGCCGGACCGCTGGCGGCGGCCACCGGTACTACGCTGGCGGCATTCACGCCCCTGCTGCTGGCGGCCGGCAATACCGCCGACTTCACCCGCGGCATCCCGATCATGGTGATGATCACACTGGTGGTGAGTTACTTCTACGCCATGCTGGTCACCCCGATTCTGGGGGCTGCTGTGCTACGCCCGGAACCCGGCGGTGCAGGGCGCATGCAAGTTCTGATCGAACGCCTGGGCCGGTCTGCGGCGGCGTTGTCGGTGCGCCACCCGATCGTGATCCTGGCCTGCACCGTGGCGCTGATCGCCGGCTCGCTGACGCTGGCACGCTGGCTGCCGCAGGACTTCTTCCCGTCCACCGACCGCAACCAGCTGCTGGTCGACCTGCGCTTTCCCGAGGGCACACGCACCACCCACACCGCGCTGATGGCACGGGGGCTGGCCGAGCAGCTGCGGACCCGCGACAAGGTGCAGGAAGTACACGTTTTCGCCGGCTTCAGCGGACCGCGATTTTTCTACAATCTGGCCGCGATCACCGGCGCGCCGCACCTGGCGCGGCTGGTCGTGATTGCCGAGTCCGAGCATGACCTTCCGGAACTGATTGCCTTCGTGCGCGCACAAGCCGCGGTCGACCTGCCGCAGGCCGAAACCGTGGCCCACCGACTCGGCCAGGGCCCGGCGATCGACGCGCCGATCGAGCTGCGCGTCTTCGGCGAGGGTACCGCCGAGCTGCAAAGCGCAGCCGAAACGCTCACCGGCCTGCTGCGCCAGACACCCGGGGCGGCCGATGTGCGCCACACGCTGGGTACCGGCATCCCGATGCTGGAATTTGCCATCGACGACGCCGAGGCAACCCGCTTCGGCACCAGCCGTGAGCAGATCGGCCAGCTGCTGGCCGACGCCACGCTGGGGCGCGATTTCTCGGTCTGGCGACCGGGCCGCGAACCGGTGCCGATGCGCATCCGCTCACCGGAAGGCGAGCGCTTTCCGGTTCACGCGCTGGCCGGGCTGAGTCTGGCCACCGACGTCGGGCCGGTGCCGCTGGCGCAGTTCGTGACCACCCGCGTGGTGTTTGAGCCGGCCGTGATCGAACACCGCGACCTGCAGCGGCTCACGCGCGTACTGGCTGAAACCGAAGAGGGCGTGACCTACAACCAGGTGCTCGAGCGAGTGCTGCCCAGGGTCGAACAGAGTGATCTACCCGACGGCGTGCGCATCGACATCGGTGGCGCGGCGGCCGAGGCCGGCGATGCCAACAGCGCGCTGTACTCGGCGCTGCCGATCGGCATGCTGTTGCTGCTGGTGTTCCTGCTGTGGCAGTTCAACTCGTTCCGGCTGGTCACGATCGTGCTGGTGACCGTGCCGCTGGCAACGATCGGCGTCGTGCCGGGTTTGTTGCTGACCGGCCAGACCTTCTCGTTCACCGCCATTCTCGGCGTGGTCGCGCTGGTCGGCATCGTCGTCAACAACGCCATCGTGCTGATCGATGTGGCCGAGCAGAACCGGCGTGCCGGCGACACCATCGACAGCAGCATCGCCGACGCCGTGGTCCGCCGCACCCGCCCGATCCTGATGACCACCGCCACCACCATCGTCGGTCTCACCCCGCTGACCCTGACCCAGTCGACGCTGTGGCCGCCGCTGGCCTGGGCGATCATCTCCGGCCTGATCAGCTCGACCGCGTTGACGCTGCTGGTGGTACCGGTGCTGTATCGGCTGATGATGCGAATCCGACGCGATTCACTTATGGAATCGCGCCGCGGATGAATGCGGCCAGATCGTCGCGGTATTTCTTCATCGAAGGTTGGTGCAGATACATCATGTGGCCGGCCTCGTACAGGTCCAGCCGGATACGTTGGCGCGCTTCCTGCGGGATGTCGAGCCGACGGATGTAGTAGTTGGTCGCGCCGAACGGGGTGGCCAGATCGTAGTAGCCCTGCTGGATGTGCAGGTGCAGACCCGGATTCATGACCATGGCCCGCGACAGATCGGGCAACAGGTTGACCGCAACCTGGGTTTGGCCGTCCGGATCGCGATGGGTCCATTCCCAGTCCAGCGGCCAGGCCGTGGTCTTGTATTCCTCGTCGCGGCCGAAGTCCAGCTCGTTGTGCAGGTAGTCGAAGAACGCCGCGGTGTAGGCCGGACCGACGGCCGGGAAGAACGGGTCGTAGTTCATGCGCTCGGCCAGCGAGTTGGTGGCCGGGCCAACGAAGCGCGAATCAATGCGCCCGGCGATCCTGCGGTGGCTGCGCATCAGTTCCTGCAGGAACTGCTGGTGCGACACCCGCAGATCGGCCAGCATCCAGTACTCGGTCGAGGTTCCGGTGTAGCCGGCCAGGCGCTCGGCAATGCGTTGCTTGCGTGATTCATCAATGGTGTAGCCGGCAATCAGCGCCGGCAGATATTCATCCAGCGCAAACCGCTCGACCTCGGCCAGGAACGGTTCCAGCTCGGCCGGCTTGTCTTCCAGCACATCGTGATACCAGGCGGTGGCGGCGAACGAGGGCAGGAACAGCGCGTGCGGCAGGTCGAGCTCGCGGCCATCACGACCGGCGGCGGTGTCGATGATCGGCGAGACCAGGATCAGGCCGTTGAGGTTCATCGAATGCCGGCTCTGCAGATGATGGGCCAGGCCCGCACCGCGGATGCCGCCGTAGCTTTCGCCGAGCACGAACTTCGGTGAGGCCCAGCGGCCGTGCTGGTTGATGTATTGCTTGATGAACGCGGCGACCGATTCAATGTCCTGGTCGACCCCCCAGAATTTCTTGCCTTCCGTATCACCCAGCGGCTTGCTGAAGCCGGTACCGACCGGGTCGACCATGATCAGGTCGGTGACATCGATGATGCTGAATTCGTTGGCCACGCGCTTTGCCGGCGGCGGCGCGGCGTAATCGGCATCGTTGACGACCACGCGCTGCGGCCCGAGGATGCCCATGTGCAGCCACAGCGAGGACGAGCCCGGGCCACCGTTGAACGCAAACGTGATCGGCCGGTCGCCCGGTGCAAAATCGCCGCTGCGGGTGTAGGCGGTATAGCCGAAACGCGCAATTGGCTCGCCGTCTTCTTCCATGATCAGCCAGCCGACGGTTGCGGTGTAGTCGATACGCTGGCCGGCAATGGTGATGCGGTGTTCGGTCGAATGCGCGATTGGTTCCGGCGTTTCGGCCTGCTCGGCCCAGCCGTTCACCGGAAGAAGAAAGACCGCGAGAAGTGCAGCAAGGGTTTTGATCATGTCGTGTTTCCGTTCTGGTTTTGAATGGCCGCGCGTTCGTCGAGCCTTCGTTTCGCACGCACGCCGAGCGCTTCAGACCAGCGCGTCGCTTGCCGGTACATAGTCGTAGCCCAGATCGCGCGCGACTGCTTCGTAGGTGATCTGCCCGCGATGCACATTCAGGCCGTTGAGCAGATGCGGGTCGTCCAGCAGCGCCTTGGCAGCACCCTTGTTGGCGATCTGCACGGCGTAGGCCAGCGTTGCGTTGGTCAGGGCGAAGGTCGAGGTGCGCGCGACCGCGCCGGGCATGTTGGCGACGCAGTAGTGGATGATGCCGTCGACTTCATACGTCGGATCCTGATGCGTGGTCGCATGCGAGGTCTCGAAACAGCCGCCCTGGTCGATCGCCACGTCGACCAGCACCGAACCGGGCTGCATCAACGCCAACTGCTCGCGCCGGACCAGCTTTGGCGCGGCCGCACCCGGGATCAGCACCGCACCGACCACGAGGTCGGCGCGCGCCAGGTGTTCCTCGATCGACTCTTCGGTCGAATACAGCGTGTTCAGGCGATCGCCATAGAGTTCATCGATGTATTTCAGGCGCGGCAGCGAACGATCGAAAATGGTCACGTCGGCGCCCAGTCCCATGGCCATGCGCGCCGCGTTCAGCCCGACCACGCCGCCGCCGATCACCATCACGTCGGCCGCACGCACACCCGGCACGCCGCCGAGCAGGATGCCCGAGCCGCCCTGGGCGCGTTCCAGTGCATGCGCGCCGGCCTGGATCGACATCCGGCCGGCCACTTCCGACATCGGCGCCAGCAGCGGCAGGCCGCCGTGTCGATCGGTGACGGTTTCATAGGCAATCGCGGTACAGCCGGATTTCACCAGCCCCTCGGTCTGGCGCGGGTCCGGCGCCAGGTGCAGGTAGGTGTAGAGCACCTGGCCTTCGCTGAGCATTTCACACTCGTTCGGCTGCGGCTCCTTGACCTTGATGATCATCTCGGCCGATGCGAAGATTTCCTCGGCGGTATCGACGATCTCGGCACCGGCGCGCTCGTACAGCTCATCGGTCAGACCAATCGCCTTGCCACCGTCTTTCTGCACCATGATTTCATGGCCATGACCGGCCAGCTCGCGCACCCCGGCCGGCGTCAGGCCGATGCGGTATTCATGGTTCTTGATTTCCTTCGGTACCCCGATGCGCATCACGCGTGTCCTGTTGTTATGAGTGCCTGAATTCTACCGCCGGCTCAACGCGCGAACAGCCACAGCAAGCCACCAATGCCGAGGACCAGCAATCCGGCGACCGGTAGCGCGGTCAGTCGCTGTTCCAGATCCAGAAACCGTGCATTCAGGCGCACATGCACCGGATGCAGGTTGGGCAGGGCGCGCCCTTGCAGGCCGGCGATGCGGCCGAGGACGGTGACCACGTACCGGGCCAGGGACTGGTACAGAATCACCAGATCACCGGCCGGCAGCGCCGGTGGCCGTGGCAGGCCGCGCAGCAGCGCGATCAGCCCCGCGGCCAGCAACAGCGGCCAGCTGGCCGCCCACAAGCCGCCGAGCAGGTGGGCGTCGAGATCGTGGATCGCCAGCCAGGCCCACGGCACAAACAGCGCGCTGAGCACCAGCACCACCCAGGCCGGGCGCACATGGCGGTACTTGCGGTCCGCGCGCGCCAGCCGCCAGAAGTGCCATAACAGCAGCGCGGTGGCGGTTGAGCTCAAGCCCAACACGGTCGCCCAGCCGGCGCCGAATGAAGAGGTGGCCAGCGCCTGCTTGATCCCGGCCTTGGCCAGCATGCCGGTGGTCAACGGTGCGCCGGTCAGCGCCAGCGCCGGCAGTGCAACCAGCACGCCGCGCAGCCAGCCGCGCCCCGGCGCACAGCCGCAGGCGATGAACAGCGCGGCTTTGTTCAAGCCGTGATGCAGTACCAGCAAGCCCAGCCATGGAGCCATCTCCTGGCTGCCACCGGCGAGCATCAGCGCGTACAGCACCAGCACCAGTCCCATCTGGCTGATGGTCGAATAGGCCAGCACGACCTTGAGCTGGCGCTGCAGCAGGCCCACGGCGACCCCAAAAAAGGCGGTGAACAGACCCAGCCCGAACAGCACCGGTGCCAGTTCGATACCGTGTTCAATCCCGGGCGGCACCAGCCGCAGCCAGCCAAGCAGGCCGGCCTTGACGATCACCCCGGAGAGAATGGCACTGGACGGCACCGGGGCGACCGGATGCGCCAGCGGCAGCCAGACATGCAGCGGGAACACGCCCATCTTGACCGCAAACCCGGCCAGCGCCAGCCAGCGCCAATGGTCGGCCAGCGGCAGCGCATCAATCGAGCCCAGCGCGACGTTGCCGTGACCGGCGGCGATGGCGACCACGGCCGCAAACACCGCCATCTCGCCGAGCAGCGTGATCACCAGGTAGACCCGACCGGCGTGCCAGGCCTGATCGCTGCGCGCATGGATCACCAGCAGCCACGAGGCCAGGCTGAGCGTGGCGTAGCCGGCGTAGAAGCCGGCCAGATCGGCGGCCAGCAGTACCAGCGACATGCCGGCCAGGCTGACCAGCCAGCCGACCCAGAAGCGCATCTGGCCACGCCGGATCGCACCACGCGCAAACACCCCGGCCAGCGTCCAGGCCAGCGCACTGAGCAGCAGCAATGGCGCGCTGAATGCATCCACGCCCAGCCGCAGACCCAGCAACAGCACCGGCGCGGCCGACGCATCGGCCTGCCAAAGCGGTACCAGCAAAGCCAGCGGCAGCCAGGGCGCGATGATTACGGCCAGGCTGCGCGCGCGTCCGCGGCGCGCAAACACCGCTGCGGTCAGCAGCGGCAGCATGACGGGCAAGGCATTGAGCCAGCCGCTCATGACGGATAACTCCGGGCAATCGCCAGCACCCAGTTCAACGGACTGAGCGGGTGGGCCGCGAACAAACCCAACGCGACGCTGAGCAGCGCGGTCGCGACCGCCGTGGCGACCAGCGCCAGGCGCGAAATGCGGTTGATCGCCACCGGCACATCTTCCAGCGGCGCGTGATCGGCCAGCCACAGCCGTCGCACCAGCGGCAGGAAATAGGCAGCATTGAGCAGCGCGCTGCCGATCAGGACAGCCACCAGCCAAGGCAGACCCGCGGCCAGCGCGCCGGTGGCGAGGTACCACTTGCTGACGAACCCGACCAGCGGCGGCATACCCATCATGCCGAGCGCGGCGACCGTGAACGATACACCCAGCCACGGCATGCGCCGGCCCAGCCCGTCGAGCTGTTCAATCCGGTGTACACCCAGCAGCAGGCCGAGCGTGCCGGCACAGAAGAACAGCGTGATCTTCATCAGACCCTGGTGGACCAGGTGGACCATGCCACCGGCGGTCGCCAGCACCCCGCCGACCGCAACCCCGAGCACGATATAGGACACCTGACTGACGGTCGAGTAGGCCAGCCGCCGCTTGAGGTGGTGTTCCCTCAGCGCCAGCAGCGAGCCGATCAGGATGGTCCAGCTCGCCACCGCGATCAGCGGCAGTTGCAGCCCGAGCTCGACCACCACCGCGTGGCCGTACACGTCCTCGATCACGCGCAGGATGCCGAACGCACCGGCCTTGACCACGGCCACGGCATGCAGCAGCGCGCTGACCGGTGCCGGTGCCACCATCGCCTTGGGCAGCCAGCCATGCAACGGCACCAGCGCGGCCTTGACACCGAAGCCGGCAATCAGCAGCACGAAGATCACCTGCAGGGCCGTGCGCTCGGTTTCAACCAGCGGCGCGACAATGCCGCCGGGTGTAAACACCACGTTACCGGTCAGTCCGTACAGCCAGATCATCGCGGTCAGCAGCAGCACGCCGGCGACCAGCGTGTAGCGCAGGTAGCTGCGCCCGGCGGCCAGCGCGCGCGGCGTGCCGTCGTGCACCACCAGCGGCCAGGTGGTGAGCGTGAGCAGTTCGTAGAACACGAACAACGTCAGCAGATTGCCGGCCAGCGCGATGCCCATGGTGGCGCTGACGCAGAGGCTGAAAAAGCCGAAAAAGCGCGCCCGGTTCGGCGTGTGCTCAAGGTAGGCGATGGCGTAGATCGTGGTCACCAGCCACAGCACCGCCGACAGGCTGGCAAACAGGATGCTCATCGCGTCGGCGTGCAGAATCAGTTCCACGCCCGGCACCAGCTCGAAACTGTAGCGAAAATCCTCGCCGGCCAGCACCGCAAGTCCGATCCAGATCACCAACGCCAGCTTGAGGAGCGCCGCGGCCAGGTTGACCGTGATACGCAGCCGCTGACGCGCCTCACCGGCGATGAAAATGATCACCGCGGCCAGCGCCGAGACCAGCACCAGCGCCGGCGGCAGGAACTGGGCGCTGCCGCCGGCGCTCACGAAGCCGCTCCCGGCCAGGCCGTGGCCAGCAGGTTCAGCATCGGAGTCGGGTTCAGACCAAGCAGGGCCGCGGCCAGCGCCAGCAGCAGCGCAGCCAGGCTACCGGCGCGCGGCGGACGGGTCACGATCGGCCGGCGCGCATGGTGACTGGCATGAAAGCAACTCATCGCCAGCAGCCGGAACACGTACGCCGCGCTCAGCAGGCTGCCGCCGAGAATCGCGACCATCCAGACCAGCTGGTCATTGCTGCGCGCCTGCTGCAGCAACAACCACTTGCTCACCCAGCCGCCGCTGGGCGGCAGGCCGATCAGCGTGATACCGGCCAGGGCCAGCGTGAATGCCTCCAGCGGCAGCTTGCTGTCCAGCCCGGGCAGGCGACGAATCCAGTCGCTACCCAGCGCCATGACGATGTTGGCGGCGGCCAGGAACATCGCGGCCTTCGCCAGCCCATGGACCAGCAGGTGAAATCCCGAGGCAACAAAGGCATCGGAACCGGCCAGCGGGATCAACAGCAACAGCAGCCCGATCTGGGCCACACTGGAATAGGCCACCACCATGCGCAGGCGCGGATGCAGCATCGCCGCGACCGAGCCGTACACAATCGCGGCCACACCCATGACCCCGATCGCCATCGCCAGCGCCTGGCTGGCGCTGTCGCCGGCCAGCCACCAGACCCGCCAAAGCGCGATCAGCGCGGTTTTACCCACCACTGCGGCCAGCATCGCCGCGACCGGACCGGGCGCGTTGGCGTAGGCCGGAGGCAGCCAGACGTGCAGCGGAAACACCGCCGACTTGACCATCAGCCCGGCCAGCATCAGCACCAACGGCGTGGTCTCCAGCGCGGTGATGCCGGCCATCGCCAGCGTGCCGTTCTGGGCATAGGTCAGACCGACGCCGGCCAGGTACATCAGCGAGCCCAGCATCGCCAGCAGCAGGTAGCGCATTGCCGCGCGCAGGGCGGCGGTCGAGTCGGTGATTGCGACCAGCGCGATGCCGGTCAGCGTCACCAGTTCCAACGCCACGTACAGGTTGAACAAGTCGGCCGTCACCAAGGCCAGGTTGGCGCCGGTCATCAGCACCAGCCACAGCGGCCAGAACGTGGCCGCCGCGCGCCGGTCCGGCGCAAAACCCGGCCAGGCATGCACCAGCGCGGCCAGCCCGACTGCGGCATGCATCCACAGCATCACCAGGGCGAGCCCGTCGATGCGCCAGACGATGCCCAGCGGCGGCTGCCAGTCACCGAACACCACCGCGATCGAACCATCGCGTAGCACCAGCAGGGTCAGCGGCAACAGCAGCAGTGGCCAACCCAGCGCAATCGCGGCGGCCAGCGCGCGTCGATAGGCGGCCGGCAGCCCGAACGCGACCAGCGCGCCGGCCATCGGCAGCAGCACCAGACCGACGGCCAGATCAGCGTTCATCGCGACGGCCCAGCGAGGCATGACCCTGGCGGCGGACCAGCCGGACCATCAGCGCCAATGCGAACGCGGTCGACGACACGCCGATCACGATGCCCGTCAACACCAGCGCCTGCGGCACCGGATCGGGCGCCTGGCCCAGTGGCGCCGAGGTCGCCAGCAGCAGCAGAAACACCGCGCTCAGCATCAGGTTGATCGCCAGCAGCTTGCGCATCAGGTGGCGCGCGGCGATCAGCCCGTGTACGCCAATTCCGAACACCGCCGCAGCGGTCAGCACATAGACCAGGGGATCGTTCATCGCAGCACCCGCACCGCCGGTGCGCCGGCAAACAGCAGCGTCAGGGTCAGCGTGATCGACATCATCATCGCCGCTTCGGCCGCCAGCAACGCGCCGCGACCGGCATAGGCCATCGCCACATGGCCGGCCAGCATCGGCGCCAGCACCAGCAGCAGCAAGGCCGCCACGCCCAGCATCAGCGCCAGCCGGGTCAGCCAGGTCGAGCGTTCAACCGGGAGCAGCCGGCCGGTCAGCAACAACAGCACCCCTGCGGCAGCCAGCATCGAACCGGCCTGAAACGCGCCACCCGGATGGTCAGCGCCAATCCACAAGAGGTTGAACGCCACCAGCATCACGATCGGGACGATCACCGCCAGCAGCGAACGCACCAGCGGCAGCTCGTAGGCTTGCACGGGTTCGGCCAGGCGCGTACGCGGCTCGGCCACCACGCGCGCGCCGAGGTAAGCGGTCAGCAGCACCAGCATTTCGATCAGCGTGTCGAAGCCCCGGAATACCAGCACCACGGCCGCGACCGGGTTGCCCAGCCCGAGCTCGTCGAGCCTTGCCAAGGCCAGCTCACCGGCGCGACCCTCGATGTCGGCGACCGGCAGTGCCGAAAAGCCCAGCGCGGCAACCAGCGCCGCCGACAGCAGCGCGACCACCGGCACCAGTGTCGAATCCCGCGCGCCGGCATCCGCGGTCTGGACCGGTTCGAACTCGACCAGGCGCCGGAACGCGACCATCATCAAGGCACCGACCAGGCCGGCACCGAGTGCCGCATCGGCCAGCGCCAGGTCCAGCGCGCCCAGCCGCGCCCAGATCATCGCCATCACCAGGCCGAAGGCGACATAGAACACGATCGAGCGAAACAGCTGGTGCCCGCTGATGACCTGCAGTGCAAGACCGACCAGGATCAGCCCCAGCGCGGCATCGACCAGCAGCCCGGCGCTCATCGACCGAACCGTCCGGTGGCAATCCGGCGCGCGCGTGCATGGCGCGCGATCAAGTGCGATGACACGGTCGAGGCGGTCAGCGCCAGCAACCAGATCAAGCCCAGCAGAAGCGCGCCGCGCAGCCGACCCTCGTGCATCGCCAGCGCCAGGCAGATCAGCAGCAGACCGAGGTTGTCGGCCTTGGTCATCGCGTGCAGCCGGCAGTAGACATCCGGCAGTCGCAGCATGCCGACCGTACCGGCGAAGATAAAGAAGCAACCGCCGGCCAGCAACGCAATGGCGAGCCACTCAGTCATCGTGGTGCGCCGGCATGCCGAAGAACGCGATCGACACGATGGTCGCCAGCAGCACCAGGATCAGCGCGACCGTGCGCATCCCCATCGCCTGTTGCCAGGCCGACAGCAACAGCAGCATGGCGACACTGGTGGTGCCGAACAACAGCGCGGTGAGCAAGCGGTCGGCATCGCTGGGACCCTTCCAGATGCGCCACAGGCCGGCGGCCAGGTTGGCCAGCAGAAACAGCGTCGCCCACGGCAGCAGCGCCTCGAACATCAGCGGCCTCCGCCATCGGCGCGAAACAGTACGGCGATGCGCCGCTCCAGCCGCGCCACCGATTCATGCCCACCCCCGGACAGGCTGTGCACCACCAGCCGGTGTTCATCGCGCTTGAGTTCGGCGCTGAGCGTGCCGGGCAACAGGCTGATCGTGCTGATCAGCAAGGTGGTCGCCGGACCGCGCGGCAAGTCGATCGAATAATCGAAGAAATCCGGCGCAATCGGCAGGCGCGGGTGCAGCGTGCGCCAGGCCACATCCGTCCCGCCGCGCAGCGACTCGATCAGAAAGAAGGCTGCAAACGCCAGCAACGGTCCCGGCGCCAGACGAAACAGCGGCCCCTCGGCCAGCCAGCCCAGCGCCAGCGCAGCCAGCACAGCGGCCAACAAGCCGACCGGCCACGACCCGGCTCCATCAAGCACCAGCCACAGGACAAAAAGAACCGGTAGGGTCTGGATGGTCCAGGCCATGCGCAGACCGGATCGCGGGTACCGCTCCGTCCGGATGGGAGTGCCCATCGCTTCAGCCTAGCGCGAAACGACCGCCGGCTTTTTGATCCCGGTCAGATTTGCCCGATGTTTAGCGCGCCTCCGGCACCTCGTCATAGCGCGCAAACCAGGCCAGGATGTTGTCGATCTTGGCGATCAGCCGCGAAGGACGCCCGGCAATCCCGTGCGGCGATTCCGGCACCCGCACCATCACCGTATCCACGCGTCGCAGCTTGAGCGCCTGGTAGTACTGCTCGGTCTCCGAGATCGGCGTACGGTAATCGTCCTCGCCGGTGATCAGCAGCGTCGGCGTGGTGACGTTGCCGACCAGCGACAGCGGCGAGCGCTGCCAGTAATGCTCGAACGCCTCCCACGGCATGCCGGGAAACTGGTGCAGGATCTGCGAGGTGTAGGTGTCACCGGTCAGGGTCTTGGAGATCCAGTTGATGACCGGCTTGGCGACCGCTGCGGCGCGGAAGCGATCAGTCAGGCCGATCGCGTAGGCCGCCGCAATGCCGCCGGCCGAACCGCCGGTGATGAACAGCCGCTGCGGGTCGATGAAACCCTTGTCGATCATCGCGTCGATGCCCGACATGTGGTCGCCGAAGTCCTCTTCGGAAGAATACTTGTACTCGAGCTTCATGCCGAATTCCTCGCCGTACGAAGACGAGCCGCGGTGGTTGTCGTAGAACACCACGTAGCCGGCGGCGGCAAAGCGCTGCATCTCGGCCGAGAAGTGCGGTCCGTAGGCCAGGTGCGGGCCGCCGTGGATCTCGAGGATCAGCGGATAGTCCCGCTCCGGATCAAAGCCCGGCGGGGTCAGGTACCAGCCCTGGATTTCCGTACCGTCGACGGCCGACGAATAGACAATCTCGTGTACTTCGGCCAGGCCGCGGTGGCCGAGCAGGTTTTCGTTCAATGCGGTCAAGCGCCGGTGCGCACCGCGCGGGCTGCGCAGATGGACGTCGGCCGGTCGCTGCGCGCTGCCGGCGGTGTAGCCGGTGCCGCCGTAGGGCGGCGACCGAAAACGCGCCGCTGAGATAGGGACGGCCGATGGTCGTGCCGCTGATCGAATCGACCAGAAGCTCGCGTTTTCCGTCCAGACCCACGCGCGCGACCTTGCGCTGGCCGCGGTCATCGAAGCGGAAGTAGACCTGCCGGCCATCGGCGCTCCACACCGGTGATGCAGCCGGGCGATCGAGATCGGCCGTGAGCACGCGCAGCTTGCTGCCGTCGGCGTCGATCACGGCAATGCGCGCATCGCTGTACTGGCGACCCTGGTGATCGTTGCGCTCGAAGGCAATGCGCGCACCGTCCGGCGACCAGGCCGGTGCGGTTTCCCGGCCGGGCAGGTCGGTCAGTTGCGAGAGCGCGCCGCTGGCCACCTCGACGACATACAGATCACTTTCGCTGCGCTGGTACTGCCAGTCGTCATTGCGGTTGGCCACCAGTGCAATGCGTGCACCATCCGGTGACCAGGCCAGCGGACCGGAGTGGTCGAATTCACCCGAGGTCAACCGGCGCGCGTTACCGCCGTCGGCCGAGACCACAAATACGTGACTGAATCCCGGTTCGAGGTAACCGCGGCCGTCGAAGCGGTAGGTCACCGCATCGATCACCGTGACCTCGGGTGCCCACTCGGCCCCTTCGGGTTTTTTCGGCGGCTTGGCCAGCGATGGCTTCTCGGCCGGCACCTGCATGGTGAATGCGATCTGCGACCCGTCCGGCGACCAGGCCAGCGCCGACGGCGCTTCGGTCAGGTTGGTCAGCAACGCGGTCTCGCCGCTGGCCACCCAGCGCACGAACAACTGCGGTTTGCCGTCGCTGGCCCCGACATAGGCCAGCCGGGAGCCATCGGGCGACCAGGCCGGTGACGAATAGCTGGCGCTGTCGGACAGCAGCGGCCGCTGCGCGCCGGTTTCGACATCGATCAGCCACAGGTTGCTGCGGGCAGCATCGCGCATGATGTCGTGCACCGCGCGCAGGTAGGCGATCTGCGAGCCATCCGGCGCAATCGCCACGTCGCTGGCGTACTGCAGCTCGAACAGATCCTCCGAACTCAGCGTGCGCGGCGTGCTCGCGGCCAGCACCGGGGCCGAAAAGGCAATCAGCAAGACAAGACGAATCAGCATGTCGACTCCAGGGTTTCTCAACAGGGTTTCTCAAGAAGAATGGGACACCGGCTTTGTCAGCAGCGAGCCGGCCACGAAAAGCACCAGCGACAGCAGGGCACCGGTGACGATCACGGGAAAACCGCTGATCAGCGGCAACGCAGCGGCGTCGATCCAGCCCAGTTCGGCAGCGAGCCCGAAACCGGAACCACCGAGAATGGCGGCCAGCGCACCGACCGCGTTGGCCCGCGGCCAGTACAGCCCGCCGAGCACCGGGATGAACACACCGGCCGCATACAGCGTGTAGGACATCAGCAGCAGACCGATGATGGCCTGGAAATTCAGCGCCAGCGCCAGCGCGGCCAGGCCGAGCACGACGGTGACGATGCGCGAGATCAGCAGCAGCCGCTTCGAATCGGCCTCGGCGTCGGGGTTGATCAGCTTGACGTAAAGGTCATGCGTGACGTGCGAGGTACCGGCCATCAGCAGCGAATCGGCGGTCGACAGGATCGCGCCGAGAATCGCGGCGATCACGATCGCCGCCGCCCAGGCCGGCAATACCTGCTCGACCAGCATCGGGATCGCGCGCGCGGCCTCGATCTCGGCACCGAACAGCGCGCGCGCCGCCATGCCGGTGAGCACCGGAAACAGCGCGAATGCCATCAACAGCACGCCGGCGGCGATCGCGGCGCCGAACGCGGTCTTCTCGTTGCGCGCGGCGAACAGGCGCTGGTAGAAATCCTGACCGATCAGCGTATACATCATCGTCGGCACGATCGCGGCCAGCACCAGGCCGACGCCGGCACCAAACGGTGAAAAGTATCGATCGGCAGTGATCTCCGCCGATTGTGCATCGATCGCGACGCGAATTCCGTCGATTCCGCCGGCTTCACCGAGAGCCAGAAAGGCCGCGATCGGGATGCCGACAAAGATGATCGCCAGCTGCACGGCGTCGGTCAGGGTCGCGCCCCACAGGCCCGACATCGCCGTGTAGACAATGAACAGCAGCGTCGCGCCGACCGCCGCGAGGGTCGGATCGATGCCGAGGATCGCCAACGCGCCCTGTGCCGCCCACACCTGCGCGCCGATGATGCCGACGATCGCAACCAGCGACAACAGGGTTGCCAGCAAGCGCACCACTCGGCTGCGGTAGCGAAGCTCAAGGTAGTCGGGCACGGTCACCATCGCCAGCCGCCGCATCCGGCGCGCGGCGACAAACCCCAGCAGCACCAGCGACAGGCCGACACCGACCGCGTAGGCGATGCCGGTCATGCCGTACTGAAAGCCCCATTCGCCACTGCCGAGCACGAAGCCACCGCCAAAATGCGTCGCACACAACGCGGCGGTGGCCAGAACCGGACCGAGCCGGCGACCGGCGAGCAGAAAATCGGTGTTGTTGGAAACAAAACGCGTGGCGTACACGCCGACAGCAAACAGCGCCAGAAAATAGACCGCCAGAACGATCAGCTGAATCGAGGGCATACGCAGCTTTTGTCCGCCCGGGCGACGATTCGCCGGGTGCGGCAACACGGTGGATACGGGCGGGATGGTACCGCGCGGCGAGCCTGGTCAGGCGAGCCGGCTCGTGCCCCTTTTCATTCCTGCTCGAAACACCCGTTGATATCGTTCGCCGGGTGCACCACGCCGATGATGTGCATCATATCGGCACGGTGTCGGTGTGCACGAAATCGTCGCCCTTGAACAGCAAGGTCTGCCCGGTGCTTTTCGCCAATGCGTAGGCGAAACAGTCGCCGTAATTCAGCCCGGCGCGATGCCGGCCCTTGCCGAAGCGGATCCAGGCATCCCTCGCCAGGCGGCCCTGTTGTGCATCGACGGGAACGATCTCGATCGCGGCCACCTCGATGAACCGCTCGAGATCACGCGCGCCTTCGGCACCGTATCGCGCCTCGATCACGATCGAAATCTCGACCCAGTTGGCCACCGACAGCAAGCACACATCGGCCGCTTCAATGGCTTCGAGGAGTGACCGGCGCTCGGGCTCGCCGAACAGGATGGCAGCCAGCGCCGAGCTGTCGACGACCATCAGGAGGGCAACCCATTCCGATCGTAGCCAAGAATCGCCTCGGGCGTTCGCGCATCCAGCACCGGCAGGCCGGCGCAATGCGTGGCGATGGACTCCAGTTCATCGGCCAACGACCGCGTATGCCGGTCGCGTCGCAAGCGATTCAGGCGCTCGCGCAACGCTTGTGTCACGGCTTCAGTCTTGGTCTCGCCGGTCTGTCCGGCCAGCTCGGCGGCCAGCCGCTCGGTTTCCGGATTGCGAATGTTCAGGGCCATTTCATTACATCTTTACGGATAGCTGCATTGTATCATCAGGGTGCAGACATGACCCGAATTGCACATCGTCGACGATGTGCAGTTGACGGCGCGGCGCTAAGCTGAAGACTTGAACAACGGGAGTCTTGAAGTCATGCGAATCCTGATCACCGGTGCGACCGGCTTTATCGGCCAAAAGCTGTGCGCGGAACTGGCCGAGCAGGGGCACGAACTGCTGGCGGTTTCGCGCTCACCCGAATCGGCCGCAAGCAGACTGCCGGACGGCACGCGCATCGAGCGCGAAGTCGCCGCATTTGCCGATGCCGAACCCGAGGCGCTGATCAACCTGGCCGGCGAGCCGATTGCCGACGGCCGCTGGACCGAACGCCGCAAGCGCCGCATCATCGACTCGCGCCTTGAGACCACGCGCGCGCTGGTCGAACTGTGCCAAACGCTGGCCACGCCGCCGAAGGTGCTGGTGTCAGCCTCGGCGATGGGCTGGTACGGCGATCAGGGCGCGAACGAGGTCACCGAGGACACGCCGCCCAACGAGGAATTCGCCCACGAGATCTGTGCCGCCTGGGAAAACGAGGCGCACAAGGCCGAGGAACTCGGCGTGCGCGTGGCGATCGCCCGCATCGGCCTGGTGCTGCATCCCGACGGCGGCATGCTCAAGCGCGTGCTGACACCGTTCAAGATGGGCGTTGGCGGCCGGCTGGGCGACGGGCAACAGTTCATGCCCTGGATCACGCGCGAAGATATGGTCCGCATCCTGATCTTCCTGCTCGAACGCGACGACCTGTCCGGCCCGTTCAACGCCTCGGCACCGAAGCCGGTGACCAATTCCGAATTTACTTCGACACTTGCGCGCACGCTCAACCGCCCGGCGATGCTGCCGGCACCGGCCGCCGCGCTCAAGCTCGGCTTCGGTGAAATGTCGCGCCTGCTGCTGACCGGCGCCGACATGCGCCCGGCGCGCCTGCTGGAGGCGGGCTTCGAATTCCGGCAACGTGAACTGGGTCCGGCGCTGAGTGAATTGCTGGGCGGTTGAGATTGCCCGGAACGGGCGTGGTCAATCGATCTTTCGCAACTCGACCAGAACCTTGCTGTCGGCGTCGAGCAGCTGCAGGCGCATACCGCTGCGCTGCCATGCGCTGACAGCCTCCAGACCGTTGCCGAGCACGGAGATGTCGTCGCCCGCAGCACACGGCTGGCCGCGGAACACCGGCGGCGCGAGCTGTAGTTGGCGTTCGTTCAGTACGAGGATCTTGCCCTCGAATTCGCGGCACCCGTCGTGGCCGGCGTAACGCGCCTGCGCGATGCTGAACTCCATTCGCGCCTGCGGCGGTGTGGATGGATCAGCGGCCGCAAGCGGCCAGACGACGGCGAAGATGTCGTTGATCGGCGCGCGCGGGTCCGGGCGCTGCTCGAGGACCTCCAGCAAGCGGTAGCGAATCGATGACGCATCGGCCGGCACCTGCTCCGGCGGCAACTCGATCTGTTCGAGCCGCAGTCGGTACAGGCTGCCGGCGCGAAAATCGAAACCCTCGATCTCATCGTAGTGAAAACGCCAGGGTCCGAACGGCTCCGGCCGGTCATGCACCAGCAGGCAGTGCATGGGGCCCACGCCGGTGCACGGCGCGCGGTGGCTGTTGATCCACCAGATCTCCTCGGCTGCCGCTAACGCCGGCTCGTTCGTGCGCAACGAAGACGCGCAGGCACCAAGCAGCGGCACAAGTACCCCAATCAGCAGCAATCGCCGGGTACCGGAGATTTTCATCGATTGCATTACCGCCGTGCCCGTCACCGTGTTTCGCATAGTATTACGTTACCCGTCGTTCTTGTATTTATCAGGAGTCTGAAATGCGAAACCCTGGCCTGATCGCGATCTCGTTTCCGCTGGCGCTGCTGCTGTCGGCCTGCTCGAGCGAGCCCGAACCTTCGAACGGCGAGAGCAGCGCCGCGCCGGCTGCCGCGCCAAGCTCACAGATCGATCCGCCCGCTTCGCCGACGCCGGCCGATTCCAGCCGGCTGTCGCTGGACTGGCCCGGAACCTATTCCGGCGTGATTCCCTGCGCCAGCTGTCCGGGCATCGACACGGTGGTTACGCTGAACGCCGACGGCAGCTTCGCGCGGTCGATGCGCTATATCGATGAAAACCCGATCCCGATCACCGAAAGCGGGCAGTTCGAATGGAACGAAGCCGGCAGCAAAATCATCGTCACCACCAGCGACGGCGAAACCCAGCGTTATCAGGTCGGTGAACATCGCCTGTTCCAGCTCGACCAGGCGGGCAACCGCATCGAGGGCAGCCTGGCCGGGCATTACGTGCTGGAGCAGCACATCAATGACCCGCGGCTGGAAGGCCAGCGCTGGCGGCTGATCGAGTTGCAGGGCCAGCCGGTGGATGCCGAGGCCTTGCAACGCGAGCCGTTCCTGGAGTTCGATGCCGCCACCGGCCGCATGCACGGCAACGCCGGCTGCAACGTCATCAACGGCTCCTACGCCATCAAGACCGGGCTTCGCATCGCGTTCGATGAGCGCATGGCGATGACGATGATGGCCTGCCCGGACATGGACACCGAACAGCTTTTCGTCGAGATCCTGCCCACGATCGACAATTACAGCCTCGGTGACGACGATACGATGACGCTCAACCGCGCGCGTATGGCACCACTGGCACGCTTCGTCGCCGCCGAAGCCGTGGCGTCACAGGACTGAATCTGCGCTCGGCCTACTGGCCGAGCAAGTCCTCCAGCCGGGCATTGGGCAGGTAGCGGCGGTAGATCGACTCGAAGCGGCCATCCGCCTTGAGTCGCTCCAGCGCCTGACGCCACTGCGCGACCCGCGCCGGGTCGGTGCCGCGCGACAGGGCGATGTAGAAGTCGGTCTGGCTGACCACCAGTTGCGGCTGCAGATCATCGAGTGTGAAGCCGGCGCGGGCGACGATCTCCGGCACGGTGATGTCGGTGAAAATCGCCAGCGTGGCCTCGCCGGCCATCAGTCGGCGCACGCTGTCGGCCGGGTCGGGCGACCCTTCGAGGTTGTCAAAGCCGCGGGCTTCGAGAAACTGCTCGGTAAACCAGTCGGTGGTCGTTGCAATCGTCGGGACAGCACGCGCACCCTCGAGGCTTTCGATCGCGACTTCATTGCCGGCACGCGAATACAGGATGGCCGCGTTGCGGCCGACCGGGCCGATCCAGTGGAACAGGTCTTCGCGCGCGGGTGTGCGCTCGGCGCTGAACAGCACCACGTTCGGGTGCAGCTGCGCGAGGTTGTAGGCATTCTTCCAGGACGTCAGGTGGACCGCATCCTCGAAGCCCAGATCGCCGGCAATCGCGCGCACCATGTCGGTCACGAACCCGGCCGGTGTGCCCTCGCGCATGAAGGTGATCGGCGGATATTCTTCGGTTACCAGGTAGAGCCGGCCGGGCGGGATTTCACTGGGCAGCCACTGCTGGTACAGGGCATCGAAACGACCATCGGCCTTCATCGCATCCAGCGCGGCCTGCCAGCGCTCGATGGTGGCGGCCGGAACATCGGGCGTGAACGCCAGGTAGGTCAGATCGGTTGCCACCGAGAACACGCGTCGCACCGCGCTGCGTTCGGCACCGATGGCGTCGAGCACCTGAGGCAGCGTGGCGTTGTCGGCAATCATCAATTCGACCTCGCCGGCCAGCAAAGCGCGCGCGGCTTCTTCTTCACCAGCGTGCTGACGAAGGTTGTCGAAGCCGCCTTCGGCTTTCAGCAGTTGCTCGGAGTAGTAATCAGCAATCGTCGCAATGCCCTCGGCGGCACGCGCCTGGTCCAGCGTGTTGATCACAATCGGATGCTCGGCGCGCGCATACAGGCCGGTGTGCAGGACCGCGGTCGGGCCGACCCACTGGAAGGCGTCCTTGCGCTCGGGCGTAAGCACGGTCGAAAACAGCACCGTGTTGGCCTGGTTCTGGCTGCGGGCAAGCGCGTCGCTCCACTCCAACACTTCGATTTCGCCGCTGGTGCCGGTCGCGCGCATCAATGCACGGACCAGTTCCACCGCCTGGCCGGTCACACGATCGCCCTCGCGCATGCTCAGCGGCGGAAAGTGCTCGGTCAGGAACGACAGTTCCGTGGTTTCCGGGGCTTGATGGTCATCTGACGCAAGCGGGCCGGCGGCCAGCATCAGTGTCAGCAGTACCGCATACCCACATCGTGAAATTCGCATCGGTCTCGCGCCTCCTCTTCGGTTATCGATCAAGCATACGCCTGTAAAAAAACGCGGGTGGGTGCGGAGCTAGTGGGCCGTGCGGTTCAAGGTGACACTCAGAGCCGCTACCGGCAGCGGACAAGCACCGAAGATCGTCGGTAAGCAAACCCCGTCAACCGGGCCACTTGGCGGTAAGCTTTCGGCTTGCCAACCAGTCGAACGCCGCCCGTGCTCAAACTGCTGACCAACGCGCACGTGTTTGCGCCGGATGACCGCGGTGTTTGCCATCTGCTGATCGCCGGCGATCGTCAGCATGACCACCCAATTTGATGCTTTCAGGGCCGTTTCTGGTCAGATTCTTTGATGGAAAGTAGGTAATCCCCCTCGGAGAGCTTGACTAGAAGCCCCCCGAGAGGGTCTCTTTGTTGTTACCACACACCAAAGAGACC
>JAVVDV010000023.1:0-40498 GCA_032251355.1 Wenzhouxiangellaceae bacterium | reverse complement strand
ATGCGCGACCGAGCGAAACGTCGCAGATGCGGGGACTGGAGTCGTCGCAGTAGCTGGGGTCATGAATAATCCGGGCTTAGAGCACTCGCGAAGAAATCAGCGGGTGCTTTCGTTTTTCAAGATTTTCATCTGCGTCCATCTGCGTGTATCTGCGGTTAAAGCACTTTTCCACATTGTTCGCAAGCCGCGCGATCGAGCAACACAACGCCGTCGCCGCCGTGCTCGAACTCCAGCCACAGGTGCTCGACCTCGCCCAGCAATGCTTCGGCTGCGGGCGCTGCCTCACCCAGTTCGACCAGCAGCCAGCCGTCGGCTTTCAGGTGCTCAGGCGCGCCCGCGAGCAACCGGCGGAAGATCGCCAAACCATCCTCGCCGGCGGCCAGGGCCGTCGCCGGTTCATGGCGATACTCGGCCGGCAGCACCTGCATCGAGGCGTCCGGCACGTACGGCGGGTTGGAGATGATCAGATCAAAGCGGCGACCGGTCAGCGCATCAAAGACATCGGATTCGACCAATCGCACGCGCCCGGCCAGCCCCAGCGCGTCCAGATTACCGGCGGCCAAGTCCAGTGCCGACCGGCTGATGTCGGTGGCCTCGATGCTGAGCTTGGGCCAATAGTGGGCCAGTGCTGCGGCGATGCAGCCCGAACCGGTGCCGATTTCCAGCACCGAAAGTGGACGCTCGAAATCCAGCCACGGCGCAAGCCCATCGCGCGCGACTTCGGCCAGCGGCGAGCGCGGCACCAGGGTCGACTCATCGACCGCAAAGCGCAACCCGGCAAACCAGGCCTCGCCGATCAGGTAGGCCAGCGGCCGGCGCGTTTCGATGCGCTCGCCCAACAGCGTTTCCAACGCCCTCAACTGTTCGACAGACAGCCGCGCAGGCAATTGTGAATCATCGAAATCCGGCGGCAGCGACAGCACCTGCGACAGCATCCAGCAGGCCTCGTCGTGCGCACAGGCCGTGCCGTGTCCGAACACCAGCCCGGCCGCATCCATCCGGCGCGCGGCATCGCGCACCCATGCGGCCGGTGCGGCCCGGGCAGATTCGGAACAATTGGCACTCATCGGCTGCGAGTATAGCGGCGCGCCGCAGGGCGGCTGCACGGGCCGCGCGGTAAACTCTAGGGATGACTCCGAATCGTCTTTATCCTCCCGTTGCCCCCCGCCACAGCACCGGCCGCGCACTGATGCTGCTGCTGGTTGCGGTCGCAGCCATGGCGATTACGGCCGCGCTGGTGATCATGCTGCGCGCAGTCGGCGGCCCGGACGAACGTCTGCTGACCGCCTCGATCTTCCCCGAAGCGCGTCCGGTTCCGTCCTTCAAACTGCACGATGCTGCCGGACAGCCGTTCACCGAGGACGATCTGACCGGCCGCATCTCGCTGCTGTTCTTCGGCTTTACGCACTGCCCCGATATCTGTCCGGACACGCTGACCGTGCTGGCACGCGCGCTGGCCAAGCTCGACAGCATGCGCGTTGAACGCCGGCCGCAAGTGGTATTCGTTTCGGTCGACCCTCAGCGCGACGACGGCGAGGCGATGCAGGCCTATGTCGAGAACTTCGACCCGGAATTCATCGCCGTGACCGGCGACGATGAGGCACTGGCGCGACTGACCAACCCGCTCGGCATCCTGTATGCACGCAACGCGCCGGACGCGCAGGGCTTCTACACCGTTGATCATTCCGGCATGGTCGTCATCGTCGACTCAGGCGGTCGCGTGCTCGGTCGTTTTCGCCAGGGCAGCGATGCCGACGCGATTGCCGCCGACCTGTTTCAACTGGTGCGCGACGGTGTCTGATCACGTCACGCTCGGCGACCGGATCAAAACGCTGCCGCAATTTCTTTTGCCGCAGCAGGCGCTGACACGACTGGCCAACCGGATCTCGAACTCGAAACGGCTGGCCCGACCAATGATCGCGCTGATCCGTCGGCTGTTCGCGATTGAGCTGGACGACTACCAGATGCCCGATGGTGGCTTTGCGACCTTCGATGCCTTCTTTACCCGCGCGCTGCGACCCGGTGCGCGCCGCTTCCCGGACGACCCGGCCGCGATCGCCTGCCCCAGCGACGGGCGCATCAGCCAGATCGGCGCGGTCACCGGCGGCTCCCTGCTGCAGGCCAAGGGTCGGTCGTTCCGGCTGCACGAGCTACTGGCCGATCGCGACTGGGCCGAGCGTCTCGACGGCGGCCGTTTCGTCACCGTTTATCTCGCGCCGTCCGACTACCACCGCGTGCACGTTCCGGTCAGCGGCCGGCTGCTGCGCGAGTGGCGCGTGCCGGGCAAGCTGTTCAGCGTCTCGGAAGCGACGACAAGGACGGTGGACAGGCTGTTCGCACGCAACGAGCGCATGGTCGCGCTGTTCGAGACCACGCACGGCCCGGTCGCCGTGGTGATGGTCGCGGCGATGCTGGTCGCCGGCATCGAAACGACCTGGGACACCAACGGCCCGACCCGACCGGGCCGTACCGTCAGCAAGCGCGATTTCGACCCGCAACCGGAACTTGTGCGCGGCGACGAACTCGGCCGCTTTCACTGGGGCTCGACGGTAATCGTGGTCACGCCCCCCGGCGCACCGGCCTGGCGACCGGAACTGTCTGCCGGTGCTGTCGTGCGGCTGGGTCAGCCGTTGACCTGAGGCTCAGCGCACCACCCGGTAGCACGGTGAGTAGGCCTCGCCGCCGGGGAGTTTCATCCGATGCTGGCGCACGAAACGGGCCAGCAGCCGGTCCAGCGCGTCCATCAACACGGCCTCGCCACGAATCTCGAACGGTCCCTGCTCGCGGATGCGGCGCACGCCCTCGGGCTTGACATTGCCGGCGACGATCGCCGAGAACAGCCGCCGCAGGTTGGCAGCGCGCTCGTGTACCGGTAACTCACGGTTGACCGCCAGCGCGGCGACCGTTTCGTGGGTGGGTTCGAACGGCTGCTGAAAACCAGGCTCGATCTGCAGTTGCCAGTTGAAGTAGAACGCATCCTTGGTCTGGATACGAAAATCGCGCACCTCGCGCAGCCCCTGCTTCATCGTGCGCGCGACTGCCTCGGCATCGTCGATGATGATGGTGTAGAGCGACGCGGCCTCGTCGCCGAGTGCCAGGCGCACGAAGGCATCGATCTCCTCAAAGTAGTCGGCCGCCGAGTCCGGGCCGCTGAACACCAGCGGAAACGGCATCTTGCGGTTGTCCGGGTGCAGCAGCACGCCGAGCAGGTAGAGGATTTCCTCGGCCGTGCCGGCACCCCCCGGAAACACGATGATGCCGTGGCCGAGCCGCACGAAGGCCTCCAGGCGTTTTTCGATGTCGGGCAGGATGACCAGTTCGTTGACGATCGGGTTCGGTGACTCGGCGGCGATGATGCCGGGCTCGGATATGCCGACGTAGCGCCCGGGCAGCGATCGCTGCTTGGCATGACCGATGGTCGCGCCCTTCATCGGCCCCTTCATCGCACCCGGCCCGCAGCCGGTGCCGACATCAATGCCGCGCAGGCCCAGCTGGTAGCCGACTTCCTTGGAATAGTCGTACTCGTGGTCCGGAATCGAGTGCCCACCCCAGCACACCACCAGGTTCGGATCCTTGTCGGCTTTCAGCAACCGCGCATTGCGCAGGATCTCGAACACCGTGTTGGTGATGCCTTCGGGTGAATCCTGGTCGAAGTACGGGTTGGGGCGAATCTCGGTGTGAAAGTAGGCGATGTCGCGCACCACCGCCGAGAGCAGCTCGCGAATGCCGTGGATCAGCTCGCCATCGACGAATGCACAGCCCGGTGCATGCGCCAGCTCCAGCCGGATGCCGCGGTTGACCTGGTCGACCCGGATCGAGAAATCGCGGTACCGCGTCAGCATTGCCTCGGCATCGTCGCCGGCCGTGCCACTGTTGAGCACCGCCAGCGCGCACCGCCGGAGCAGATCGCCCAGCTCCTCGCTGGCATCGGACAGGCGCGCCATTTCCTCGCGCGACAGGATGTTGAGCGTGCCGGCCGGGTAGATACGGGTCGATTCGGTCTGGGTTTCGCAGGGGGCGTTGCTGGGGCGCGGATTCATGATGATGTTGTCTTGTCGTGGTCAGTCACACAGGGACCGGGATTCTACGCACCTGCGCGCAGCTTCGCCGGCGTGGGTGCGAACGGTCGATACGGGTGGATACAGAAAGGGCCGACCGGGAAGTCCCGGCCGGCCCTGAAAAAACTGCGATCCGGCCCGATGTTCCGGGCCGGACGGACGCTGCGATCAGAAGTCGTAACGCAGGGTCAGGCGCAGGCGGTAGACCGAGCGCTCGGGTACGGTGCGCGAGGTCGCCACATTGGTGAACGAGTTGTAGCGGAACACGCAATCACCCGCAGACTGGCAGGCCAGGCGCGGTGCATCGCCGGTCAGCGCGGTCGCGCCGTCGATGCCGTTGGCCGCCACATCGGCCGCCGTCACCAGATCGGCACGCAGGATCGGCGCATCGCCGAAACTCGGGCCATCGGTGAAGCGGCCCCAGTCACTGTTCAGCAGGTTCGCGAAGTTCTCGATATCGAACACGAGTTTGAAGCGGTTGTCACCGACGAAGCGGCCGATGCCCGGAATGCCCGGAAGCTCCTGCTGGAAGCGGAAGTCCCACAGGTTGTTCCAGCCGCTGCGACGGTCGCGGACCGGTGCAATCTGACCGGTCTTGAAGTTGTTGCGTTCAATGAATCCGAAGAAGCCAGCCTGATCAAAGCCCGAAGCATAGACCACGAGCGGATCGTTGCCCGGGTTCGGAACGTAGATCGGGCGGTTATCGAACGGATTTTCTCCGTCGCCGGGACGTCCGAACAGGGTGTTGTTGTTGTCGATGTTGAACGCCGGCGTCCACACATCACCCTTGAATACCTGGCCGAACACGTCGAAACGGGTCGCCAGGTCACCGATCAAGGAGCGCTCGTAGCCAAAGGTGAACTTCAGCGAATGACGCGTTTCGAACGGCGAGGTCTTGGCACTCGGATTGTTCGGATCAGAATCGACGATTCCGCGGAACGAAGAGATGCCGCGCGACGAAGTACCCTCGGTCACGGCCTCGGCATCCTGCCACGCGTAGCTGATGTCGTAGTTGAAGCCGAAGTCATACTGCTTGGCCACGGCAAAGGTCAGCGCGTGCGAACGACCGGACGAGAAGTTGGTCAGCTGCGTCAGGTTACTGATTCCCAGCGCCTGCAGGTCGGCGTAGATCGGACGACCGTCCGGGGCCACGCCACTGGGCAGGGCATCGGCCAGGCTGGTCTGGGCCAGGTTGACCCAACGGAATCCATCCTTCGGGTTGGTGTACAGGTACTGGGCGGTAAAGCGATAGTCTTCACCCAGGTTGAGCCCACCGAAGTTCAGGTCGAAGTCCTGCTCGACGCGCAAGGATGCCTTCCAGTCCGAGGGCGTATCGAAGTCCTTGTCGATCACGTCGATGACGGTGGTTTGGGCAACGGCCGCCTGATCGAGCAGTTGTTGCGGAATGGCGCGCGGGTCGACGTTTGCGAAGTTGCCGGTGACCAGGCTGGTCGGCGCCTGGAAGGCATTCGAAACCCAGACCTGCGGATTGCCGCCTGCAAACAGCCCGAAACCACCGGACACCGTGGTGCGTTCCAGCGGGCTCCAAAGGAAACCGACGCGCGGCATGATCAGGTCGTTGCCGTCCAGATTGGCGCGAGTGTCGACGCCGAAGCGGTTCTGGATGTCCTGGCTGAAGGCCGGCTCGTCATCCTGAATGAAGCGCTCGTAACGCAGGCCATAGCTCAATTCGAAGTCCGGCGTGATCGCCCACTTGTCGCCGACGAACAGGCTGAGCTTTTCGTACCCCCACTTTGCAGCGGCGTCATTGGGATCCAGCGACGGCACGCTGCGCAGTTCGACGCGCGCATTGCCGTTGATCAGTGCATCGAGGCTGTTGAACCGGAAACGACCCAGCGAACGTTCGACGAACAGGTTGAACAGATCGTATTCCTCCCATTCCAGCCCGGCGGTAATCACATGGTTGCCGGCCACGTAGTCACCGGAAGCAAAGATCTGCAGGCGCTCGTCGCTGAAATCGTTAGCGTGGCGGAATCGGTCACAACCGGCACGAAGGACGGTGTTGCCATCACGGGTCAGCAGACCGTCGAGCGAGGTGCCGACCAGCTGTTCGGGGCGCAGTGTGATTTCAAGCTCACCGATGCCTGGGCCGGCCCGACAGATCTGGCCACGCTCGAATTCCTTATAGTTGACCCGGAACGTGGTCGAGAAGTTGTAGGACCAGTCCGAGAACAGCTGCAGCGTGTAGGCCTCGAGGTCGGTCGGCGTATCGTAGAAGGTCGACTCGAAGTTGTTGTTGCTGATGCCCAGCGTGCCGTTTTCCTCGGTCTTCTGGTAGGTGAACGACGCGCGATGATCGAGATTGATGTTCCAGTCCAGCTTGACCAGGGTGCGCTCGGAGGTCTCGGGCACGGCGGCGCTGGCCGGACGGCCCAGAGAATCGAAGCCGTAGCGGTCCTGGATGATCCGATTCAATTCGCCGAAAAGGGCCGGATTGATCCCGTCCTGCTCGTCGAAACGGGCGAAGTCGACCGGCTCGGTGGCATCGAACTCGTCGTAGGAGACGAAAAAGAACAGCTTGTCCTTGATGATCGGACCGCTGAGGGTGAAACCATACTCTTCCTCGTCGAACGCCGCTGGCGTGAAGCGACCACCATCGAATTTGTTGCCGACGAAATCGTCATCGCGGTAGGCGTAATAGATGTTGCCGTCGAACTCGTTGGTGCCGGACTTTGTGACGACATTGACCAGGCCGCCGGTGAAGCCGGTGGCGGTGACCGAGTAGTCCGAGGCGACCAGCGTGACCGACTCAATCGCGTCCAGGTTGATCGGCGAGCGCGCGGTGGCGTAGGTGCTGTCGCCGAGGCCGAAATCGTCCTGCTGCAGCGAGCCGTCGATCGACAAGCCATTGAAGCGCGGGTTGACGCCGGCCACCGACAGGTTTCCGGTTCCATCCGATTGCGCCAGCGGATCACGCAGCAGCGTACGAATCACATCGCGCGAGACCGAGGGCTGATTCTGCACGTCGCTGGCGCTGAAGGCGGTACCGACACCGTTGTTCAGCTCCACGCCACGCAGCGCGCTACGCCCGGTGACGGTGATCGTGTCCATGTCCGCATCGACGCGTGCAATCTCGAACGAGTACGGATTCTGCGAGCCGGGCTGCAGGAACACGTCTTCGCGCACCGTGGTCTGGAAATCGTCGGCAATCACGCGGATTTCGTACGGGCCGCCAACGCGCAGACCGCTCTGGAAGTACTGGCCGGTCGCCCCGGTCTGGGCGCGCGAGACCGTGCCGGATGGTACATGCGTGATCCGCACTTCGGCCCCGGAGACCGCGGTGCCATCGGCAGAAACCACCTGGCCGCGGATATCGGCCGATGTGGATTGGGCAAGCGCCAGGCCCGGCAGGCCGGCGACCAGCAAAAGCGCCATGGCCAACAGCAGGCCGACGCGGGATTGTCGTCGTTCAGGAATCATTTCGAATTGCACTCCGTGGCTGAATGCGAGAAAAAGTGTGGCGAAAGGTAGGACAGTACGTCTTCCCGTGATGACATTCCGGTAGCGTCACCGGAACCGAAGCAAGCTTAGCAACCACTTTTTACAAAGCGGTTACACAATTTTAACCTCGGAACCCGCGCAATTGGGCAAATCAGCCGGATTCCGGAGCATTCCTTTCGGCCTTCGCTGCAGCCCCTCGAAAAATCACGCGAACTACCCGGATTTCATTGACCAAACCCGATCTCTAGCAATATAATGCTCGGCTTGATCGGGGTGTAGCTCAGCCTGGTAGAGCACTGTCTTCGGGAGGCAGGAGTCGCTGGTTCGAATCCAGTCACCCCGACCACTTCCTCTCCCGCCGCCGTCGTGACCGGATGGCACGGATTGTTCCGCATGAATTCGAACTCTCCCATGCTCGGCATTCTCGGCGGCATGGGGCCACTGGCGACAGCCGATTTCTACACGCGACTGGTGCGCGCCACGCCGGCCGCGCGAGACCAGCAGCATATCCCGCTGGTGATCGCCGCCGACCCGCGCGTACCCGATCGCACCGCTGCAATCCTCAGCAACGCGCCCGGGCCGGTGCGGCACGCGCTGCAAGCCGGCCTAAAAAGGCTGGAGCGAGCCGGAGCCAGCGCGATCGCGATGCCGTGCAACACTGCACATTACTGGCTCGATGATCTCAAGCGCTCAACCCGGCTTGAGATCCTGAGCATCGTCGATGCCGCGCTGGACCTGGCCGGCCAACGGCTGCCGGACGCGCGCCGGGTTGCGGTACTGGCCACCGAAGGCACGCGCCGCGCGCGGATCTATGAAACGGCTCTGGCCGAACGCGGCCTGCACGCCGAACCGACCCGAACCGAAGAACGCACCGAAATCGATGCGATCATCGCGGCGGTCAAGGCCGGGCATGCCGAATCGGCACGCGCGCACCTGCATGCGGTCATCGACACCGCGCACCGGCGCGCCGACGTGGTGCTACTGGCCTGCACCGAACTCCCGCTGGCGCTGGATCCCGGGCGGGCCGAGCCACCCTGGCTGATCGACACCACTGCGGCCCTGGTCGGGCGCTGCGTGGACTGGTATCGTGCCCAAATCAGCGCTGGCTGAAACCGACGCGCTGCGTACAGGCAATAATGCGTACCCTTTAAATGCCGCTATAAATCCGGCTATCGATTGGAGTCTGCCCGTGCACCTTGCCCGCTTCCCCCGCCTGCGTTTCGCCCACCTGCCCACGCCACTGGAGCGGCTTGATCGATTGACCGAACACCTCGGCGGTCCGACGATCTGGATCAAGCGCGATGACTGCACCGGTCTGGCCGGCGGCGGCAACAAGACCCGCAAGCTGGAATTCCTGATCGCCGATGCGCTGGACCGCGGCGCCGATACGGTCATCACCCAGGGCGCGACCCAGTCCAACCACACCCGCCAGACCGCCGCGGCCTGCGCCCGCTTCCGGCTGGCCTGCCACATCCTGCTGGAAGATCGCACCGGCTTCGAAGACCGCGACTACCGCGAAAATGGCAACGTGCTGCTGGAACGGCTGACCGGCGCCACAATCGAGCATGTTGCCGGCGGCACCGACATGAACCGGGCGATGGAACAACGCGCCGAACAGTTACGCGCCGATGGCCGCACGCCCTGCATTATCCCCGGCGGCGGCTCCAATCCGATCGGCGCGCTGGGCTACGTCAACGCGGCGATGGAACTGGTCCAGCAGGCCAACGATGCAGGGCTTGTAATCGACCGCATCGTACACGCCACCGGCAGCGCCGGCACCCAGGCCGGGCTGGTTGCCGGGCTGGTGGCGCTGGACTGCGGCATCCCGACGCTCGGCATCGGCGTGCGCGCACCCGAAGCGGTGCAGCATGCCAACGTGCTGGCACTGGCGCGCGCCACCGCCGAACATCTGAATGTGGCACGTGCGGCGACGGCCGAGGACGTACAGGTCGACTGCGGCTACATCGGCGACGGCTACGGACTGCCGACCGAGGCCAGCCGCGCGGCGATCGAGCAGATCGCGCGACTCGAAGGCATTCTGCTCGATCCGGTCTACTCGGCCAAGGCCATGGCCGGGCTGATCGACCGCATCCGGCGCGGCCTGCATACCGAAGAGCGCAACATCGTGTTCATCCACACCGGCGGCGCGCAGGCGCTGCCCGGCTACCGCTGGATGTTCGACCGGCCGGGTTGAACCCGGCCGGCCCCCGGATCAGCCCGCCTCGGCCTCGCGCGTGAGGTTACGCGGCGTCTCCGGTGCAACGACGACATTGTCCTCGATGCGGACGCCGCCGAACGGCAACAGTTCGTCGACCACATCCCAGTCGACCTGCGCCGATAGCGGCGAGTCGCGCAGCTCGGCCAACAGCGACGGAATGAAATACAGCCCCGGCTCGACGGTGAGCACGTTGCCGCTCTCCAACCGCCGCGTCAGGCGCAGCGCGGCATGGCCTTTTGGCGGCGGCAGCGCACAACCGTCCGGCGCGACCCGTCCGGCCACATCGTGCACCTGAACGCCGAGGAAATGCCCCAGACCGTGCGGCAGGAAGGTACGGGTCAGACCGGCTTCCAGCATCGCGTCGATGGTCATCCGGCACACGCCGAAGCGATGCAGCAGGTCGGCAACACCCCGGTGCGCCTCGAAGTGCAGGTCGACGTAGCTGCGGCCGGTCTGCATGCGCGCGGCCAGGCGCTGCTGCAACTCGTCCATGGCCGCAACCAGGTCGGCGAACAACCCGGGACCGGCCGCGTGCGTGCGCGTGACGTCGGCGGCCAGGCCGTAGACATCGGCACCGGCATCGATCAGGAACGAACGATGGCCATCGGGCCGAGCCGCCTCGCGACGCTGGTAGTGCAACACCGCGCAATGTTCGTTAAGCGCGACGATGTTGTTGTAGGGCATGGACTCCGAATCGGCACCGGCCGCGGCCAGATAGGCCAGGTGGATGTCGAGTTCCGAGCCGCCGCCGGCAAACGCCTCGGCCGCGGCGCGATGCCCGGCCAGCGCCCGCCGGTTGGCCTCGGCCATGCAGGCGATCTGCCAGTCGGTCTTGAGCGTGCGCGCCTCGTCGAGCTGTTGCAGCAAGGCCGGCGGATCGAGTTCTGCGTGCTCGCCGAGGGTGGTGAAATCTGCCCGGTCGCCGATCAGCGCACTGGCCCGACGCTCGGCCAGCGCATGCAGCCAGGCCTCCGGCTCGGCGACGGACTCGACCTCGAAGTGCTCGGCCCACCAGCCTTCCGGCTCGGGCGGCGCGGCATGCCAGTAATCGTCGGGACTGCACAGCCACAGCCGCGGACGCGCGCCCGGCGCGATTTCCAGCAGGCTGTCGGCTTGCTGCGGCAACGGCAGCCAGTGGACAAAATACGGATGGGCGCGAAACGGCGGGTGGTTATCGTCCTGGAAACGCGGCCGCGAGTGCCCGGAGTGGATCAGCAGCCGATCGAACCCGGTCTGCGCCAGCGCGCGCTCGGTCTCCCGCGTCAGCGCCTCGATGTGGCGCCCGAACAGGCGTTCGCGCGCGTTGGAAAAGGCCTTTGCTGTCATCGATGAAATCCCGATCCGTTAGACTCGTTGATCCTTTCGAGTGTAGCCCATCCCGCGCATGACGCTTTCTGTCTACAACACCCGCACGCGCCGCAAGGAGCGCTTCGAACCGCAGGACCCGAACCGGGTCACGATGTATGCCTGCGGGCCGACGGTGTACAACTATGCCCACATCGGCAATGCGCGCCCGGCGGTGATTTTCGACCTGCTCTACCGGCACTTGCAGCGCGCCTATCCGCAGGTCATCTACGCGCGCAACATCACCGATGTCGATGACAAGATCAATGCCGCCGCGGCCGAACAGGGCGTTCCGATCGGCACCATCAGCGCGCGTTTCGTCGAGGCCTACCACGCCGACATGGCCGCCCTCGGCGTCGGCGAACCGACGGTCGAGCCGCATGCGACCGACCACATGCCCCAGATCATCGCCATGATCGAGCGCCTGATCGGGCGCGGCCATGCCTATGAAGCGGCCGGACATGTGCTGTTTGATGTCGGCACGTTCGAAGATTATGGCGCCCTTTCGCGGCGCGATCGCCGCGAGATGATTGCCGGCGCCAGGGTCGAGGTGGCCCCGTACAAGAACAATCCGGGCGATTTCGTGCTGTGGAAACCGTCCGACGACAACCAGCCGGGCTGGGACAGCCCGTGGGGCCGCGGCCGGCCGGGCTGGCACATCGAGTGCTCGGCGATGAGTGCGGCCCACCTCGGTGAAGTCATCGACATCCACGCCGGCGGCCAGGACCTGATGTTCCCGCACCACGAAAACGAGGTCGCGCAGAGCTGCTGTGCGCACGGCACCGAGCTGTTCGCGCGCTACTGGCTGCACAACGGCTTTGTGACGGTGGAAAAGCGCAAGATGTCGAAAAGCCTGGGCAACACGCTTGTGGTGCACGAACTGCTCAAGCACTGGCCCGGCGAGGCGCTGCGCTACGTACTGCTGTCGGCGCACTACCGCCAGCCGCTGGACTGGTCCGAAACCGCCATTACTCAGGCGATTGCAACGCTGGACCGGCTGTATCGGGCGCTGGAACCGTTCGAGCCGCTGGCCATCGACGGCATCGATCCCGACCCGGATGTACTGGCCGCGCTCGATGACGATCTCAACACGCCGGCCGCGCTGGCCGCGCTCAACGGACTGGCGCGCACGATCGCGCACGCCGGCAGCGACGGTCAGCAACGCGAACGGGCAATGGCGCTGAAGGCATCGGGCGCGTTGCTGGGGCTGCTGCAACGGCCCGAGGATTGGCATCAGGCGCGCAGCGTCGACAGCAACATCGACGCGTCCCGGATCGACGCATTGGTGCAGGCACGGACCGAGGCACGCGCGGCGCGCGACTTTGCCAGCGCCGATCGCATCCGCGACGAACTCGACGCGCTCGGGATCGAACTCGAGGACGGACCCGACGGCACACGCTGGCGCCAACGCGCCGCTCAGGGGGCAGCATGAGCATCGACCAGGTCCAGGACGAAATCATCGACGAGTTCTCACTGTTCGACGACTGGCTGGATCGCTACCAGTACATCATCGATCTCGGACGTCGACTCGAACCACTGGATGCAGCCGACATGACTGATGACGCGCTGCTCGACGGTTGCCAATCCAGCGTCTGGCTGCACGCCGCCGGCGGGCCGGAGCGGCTGGAGTTTCGCGCCAACTCCGACGCGGCAATTGTTTCCGGCCTGATCTACCTGCTGCTGCGGGTGTATTCGGGGCGACCGGCGCGCGACATTCTGGAGGCCGAACCGCGCTTCATTCGCGAACTCGGGCTCAGCCAGCACCTGTCACCAACCCGCGCCAACGGCCTCAATGCGATGCTGGCTGCGATTCGCGGCCATGCGCAGCGCACGCTGGCGGCCAACGATGACTGAGGGCCCGCACCGTCGGGTGCGCGGCAATCTGGTTCGTACGACGACTTCCGTGGCGCTGCCGGCACGCCGGCGCTTCTGGCGCCAGGTCAGCAACCACAGCGTTGCGCTGATCAGCCTGGCGCTGGCGGCCATTTCGCTGGGTTACAACACCTGGCGCAACGAAACCACCGAGATCCAGCGCAACTGGCGCCAGGCCTCGTTCCAGGTGCTGGTCGAGCTGGGCGAACTGAACCAGATCGTGCTCTACCGGCGCTACTTCCAGGCCCCGGGCGATCGTGCCGAGCCCGATGCGGCGCAGGCCATCAACCGCGTCCAGGACGCCCAGACCTGGGTCGCCGGCTGGGGCAAGGTGACCATGATCCGAGACCTGACCTCGTTCATGCCCGAACCGCTGGCGTCTCACGGCAGCGAGCTGTTCGATCGCTGGAGCACGCACGCGGCTCGGCTGGACGACCAGGACCCCGCCAATCGGCGCGCGGCCGAACGCGCACTGCTCGAGACGATCGAAACGCTGCGCGCAGCGCTGGTCGAATTGATCGACAATCTGCGATAGCGGGCCAGGAATAAAAAGGGCCCGCAATCATGCGGGCCCTTCTTCGTTTCCTTGAACGACCGCTTTATCGGCGGCTTTATCGGCGGTTATAGGCCGAAATGACCACGCGGCGGTTCTTCTGCCGGTTCTCGCGCGTATCGTTGGACACCTTGGGCTGTGATTCACCGAAACCGGTGACTCGCATGCGCTCACGATCGACGCCTTTCGACGCCAGATAGTCGGCAACCGCGCCGGCACGGCGTTCGGACAGGCGCTGGTTGTAGTCTTCCGGACCCGAACTGTCGGTATGCCCTTCGACCTCGATGCGCACCAGATCATCGCGCGGTGCAAGCACGGCGGCGGCACGATCGAGTTCGGCGCGCGCGTCGGGAAGCAGATCGGCCGAGTCGAACGCGAACAGCACAGCCGAATCAAACTCGAACTCAACCACGGGCTGAGGCGCTGGCGCCGGGGGTGGCGGCGCGGGGGCGGGTTGGACTGCCGGACGCACCGGCTCCGGGGCTGGCGCCTGGCGCGGCTGCGGCGGCCTCGGCGGCTGGCCGAACGAAAGCCCGACGCCAACCGAGGCGATCAGATCGATGAAACCATTGCTGCGATCGAACGTATCGCGGTCGTTATCGTAGCGACCCTCGACCTGGAAGCGCAGGCGCATGTAATCACCGAGTTTACTCTGCACACCACCACCGAGCGAGGCGTAGAAGTCACGTCCATCGTCGAAGGCGCTATCGTGCTCGGCGATTCCAAGTCCCGCGAGCAGGTACGGGCGCGTGCGATGATCATGCGCCCCAAAATGCCAGCGACCGGTCACACCGTAGCCATAGATATCGAAATCATCACGGGCGGGAAAGGTCTGCGGCTGACCGAGGAACTCCTTGGCATCGAAATCATCCGGATAGGCATCAATCTGGAAATCGAGGCTGAAGTTGGGGCTGAAGAAGCGGCCCAGATAAGCGCCGTAATACGGCGCGGTCCCATCGGTCAGGCGATCGGAATCAAGCCGGGCCGCGCCTCCCATCAAGCCGACATACCAACGATCGTCGTACCCTGCCCATTCCTCGGCCATGACCGACTGCCATGTTCCGAGCATCGAAAGGAAGAAACTCGCCAACACTATACGTTTCATCTCGAACTCTCCTTGAAGAGAAATCTGTTGTCGCAGACCTGCGCCGAAAAACCAGAAAACCGGACACTGCCGAAGCAGCCCACTATACGTCGAAAAATATAGCAGTCGGCCCGTAAGCACGGCGTCGACGTACACACTCGCGGGCCTGGCCCTCGAGTGCGAATTCGGGACCTGAGCCAGCGCGCGAACCGACTACCGACTGTCGCGCATCTGCCTCTGCTTGAGTTCCCAGCGCTCTTGCGCATCCAGGCAGAGGGTGGCGATCGGACGTGCTTCCAGGCGCGCGATGCCGATTTCCTCGCCGGTTTCCTCGCAGTATCCGTAGCTGCCATCCTCGATACGGCCCAGCGCCTGGTCGATCTTGCCGAGCAGCTTGCGATAACGATCGCGCGTACGCAGCTCCAGGCTGTTTTCGGTCTCGCGCGAGGCCCGTTCGGCCTCGTCACCGACATCGCGAACCTCGCCGCGCAGGTTGTTGATCGTCTCCTGCGACTCGTCGATCAGCTCCTGGCGCCAATGCAGCAGCTTCTGGCGAAAGTATTCAAGCTGCTTCGGATTCATGTAGTCTTCCTTCTCCGAAGGCTTGTAATTCTTCGGCAGCTTGACTGGTTCCTTGGTCATTGTTTGTGTCACCCTGAGTGTCGCGGCTTTATGCCAACCGAAAGCGCTAAACCGTACATTATATACATCCATCCGCCACTGAACGCAAGCCCCAGTCCATGCAACGCCTGCTGATCCGCGCCATTGCGCTGTACCGACGATTCCTGTCGCCGGTGATCGGCAACCAGTGCCGATTCACACCGACCTGCTCGCGCTACGCCGAACAGGCGATCGAGTTGTACGGTGCTGGTCGAGGAAGCTGGTTGACCCTGCGTCGGATCGCGCGTTGCCACCCCGGCTGCGCCGGCGGCCATGACCCGGTGCCGGGCAATGAGGACGCGCGCCCGACCCGCACGCCGTCAGACCACCATCAGTGCCACACCCGAGAAGGTCACTAGCACGCCCACACCACGGCGCGCACTGACAGGCTCGCCCAGCATCAGCCAGGCAAACAGCACGATGAAGGCCGAGGCGGTCTCGTTGAGCACCGAGGCCACCGCCGCCGGTGCCAGTCGGTAACCGCCCAGCCAGGCCAGCATGGCCACGTAGCTGCCCAGCACGCTGGCGAGGATCACCGTCGGCCAGGGCTGCGGCTGGCGAAACCGCGCCAGCGCCTGGCCGGTGGTGCCGGTCGCGCCCAGGAACACCAGCATCGCCGTGCTGCCGGCGGTCAGGCGCAGCGCGGCAATCGTGAAGAAGTGCTCACCGGCCAGCAGCGGCACGACCATGACGATGCCGACAGCCATCATCAGTACGCCACCGATAGCATGAAACAGGCCCAGCCGCAGCGCGCGCAGCGAAACCTCGATGCGCCGGTCGCGCCAGTTGACCAGCACGATCCCGGCAATGACCAGCGCGAACCCCAACCACTGCCGTGCAGCCAGCACTTCGCCGAGCAGCGCGATCGACAGCAGCACCACGAACGGGCTGTACAGGCTGGCCGCAACACCGGTACGCGCGGCACCGATCAGGTTCAGCGCGCGCAGGTACCAGGTATCGGCCACTGCGATTCCGATCACCCCGGACAGCAGCACCAGTGCCCATTCGCGCGTGCTGAACGCCGGCCAGGCAGCGCCCTCGAACAACAGCGCGGTCGGCACCAGCAGCAGCACGCCAACCAGGTTCTTGAACAGGTTCAGCTCGAACGCCGGCAGGGTTTCGCCGGAGCGTTTGAACAGGATGACCGCCAGCGCCCAGATCGCCGCGCAGGCGATCGCCAGAAATTCGCCCACCGACGCCGGTCAGCCGCGCACAGCCGAGCCCGAGGCGCGGCCGAGCCAGAACCACGGCGCCAGCATCACCAGCGCGAGTGCCAGCTTGACCGCGTAGTCACCCAGCGCCAGCGTAATCCAGGGAAAGCCTGTGCCGGCAAACGCCAGCGCGAAAAACAACGCCGTATCGACGCCCGAGCCGATCACCGAGGAGACCAGCGGTGGCTGCCACCAGGCTTGATCACGCAGCCGGTCGAAGATCCGGATATCGAGCATCTGGGCGGTCAGAAACGCGGTTCCCGAGGCCAGCGCAATGCGCGGACTGGCCAGCCACACCGAGGCCACCACACCCAGCGCGAACCCGGCCCAGACCACGCGCCGTGCAGCGGCCGGACCACGCAGCCGGTTGGTCAGATCGGTAATGAAAAAACTTACCGGGTAAGTAACCGCCCCCCAGGTCAGCCAGTCATTGACCGGAAACTGGACCAGGTAATTGGCACTGGCCACGACCAGCAGCATGGCAATTGTCATCGAGGCGGTCAACGGCATGGACGGGGCAACTCCGAAGGCGGGCATGGGGCCGGAATTTCGGCCGCCGCAATCGGCGATGAAATCCGCGACCCATTGGCACTACACTTGGCGGCAGGATTCTAGCACCGGGCCGGCGTGTCTCCTCTGCTTTTCATCGTTGCTGCCATCGTCATCGGATTCGTGCTCTGGCGCGTCTGGCCGCAGCCGCTGGCGCTGGCGTTTCGCGCGCTGGACCGGCGCGCCGGGCGGCTCAAGGCCTGCCAGATCAATAGCGACGGGCACCGCTGGCGGGTGCTGGAGGGTGGCCACGGCGAAACGCTGGTGCTATTGCATGGATTCAATGCCGATGCCGATCACTTCAACCGCATCGCCCGTCACCTGGTCCACCATTTCCGCATCCTGGCACCCGACCTGCCCGGTTTCGGCGACACCCGTGCCGCCGACAATGTGGATTTCCGGATCGAGGCCCAGGCCGACGCGGTGGTGCGCTGGATGGATCGCTGCGGCATCCAGCGCTGCTACCTCGGTGGCAGTTCCATGGGTGGTTACATCGCCTGCGCGATTGCCGCGCGCCATCCCGATCGTATCCGTGCGCTCTGGCTGCTGGCACCCGGCGGCGTGCGTGACGTGGCTCCTTCGCCGTTGTTTCAGGAAGTGGCCGAGGAGCGCCACAACCCGCTGGTGGTGCGCGACTTGTCGGATTTCAACCGCCTGATCGACTTCTGCTTCGTCCACCCGCCGCTGATCCCGGCGCCCTTGCGGCGGTACCTGGCGCGCCGCTCGGCGCTGTGCGCGGTCGACCACCAGCGTGCGTTTGATGCCATCCGCTTCGATTCAGCGCCGATCGAGCAGATGGCACCAGCCATCAACATCCCGGCGCTGGTGGTCTGGGGCCGCGCCGACCAGGTCCTCAACCCGGCCGGTGCCCAGGTGTTCGATCACTGCATGCCGCGCGCCGAGATCCTGATGCTGGCCGATACCGGGCATCTGCCGATGCTCGAGCATCCGCGCACGGTGGCCGAGTCCTGGATCAGCTACTGTGAACGACTGGCGCGCGCGCAGCGCGCCGACCCCGGTAACTGACTGGAGGCCGACCGACCATGCCAGTGCAACGTATGGCAGCCCAGGACCTGCGCTGGCGGGTCGATCCCGGCTGGCTGGTCGAGCAGCGTGGTGCCGGTGCAGACCATGGCCGGATTACCGCGCAACTGACCAACGCGCTGCAGCTCGCGCTGCACTCGGTCGGCCATCGTACCGGGCACGTGTTCGTGCGCGGCAACCCGGCCTGCGACCGGGCCGCGATCCTGGATGAAGCGCTGGCCCAGGTGCAGCCACCGCCCGGGCCCGGCAACGACCTGGCCTTCGTACACAACTTCGAGCGCCCCGACCAACCGCGACTGCTGGTACTGGCGGCCGGTCAGGGCGAGCGCTTGCGCGCAGCACTGGCCGAGCTGGCCCTGTTCGTGCGCGACGGATTGTCGGCCGCACTGGAATCACGACCCATCGTCAACCGCCTGACCGCGCTGCACGAACGCGCCGAGGCCGAAATCCGCCGCATGACCGCGGAGCTTGAACAGCAGCTCAAGCCGCACGGACTGGTGCTGGTGCGTGAGCAGGTCGGCCATATGCTGCAGTTGACAGTCAACGTGCAACAAACCGGTCGGGTCGTGACCCAGGACGACCTGGCCAACCTGGTCAGCCGCGGCCAGGTCACGCAGCAGGAATTCGAGCGGATGCGCGAGGTGATTCGCCAGATCCGGCCCGAGCTGCTCAAGCTCGCGCGCGCGGTCAACCGCGCCTGGGGCCAGGCGCGCAAGCTGCGCGAACGCATGCTGCAGGCCGAATGCCGGCGACTGATGGCCGAACTGGCCGAACCGCTGATCCAGCGCATCGACCATCCCGGGCTCAAACAGCATATCGAGGCCGTGATCCGTGACGTGCTCGACAAGCGCGTCGACAAGCCGACCGCGCACCTGGCCGATCCCGAGCTGCTCTACGGCGCCAATATCATTCACCGCGCGGCCGATCGCGCGCTGGCCGTGATCCACGAGCGCATGCCCGGCCCGCGCAACCTGGCCGGCATCATCGACCCGGCCTGGGTGCGGGGCCAGCGCGCGGTGGCCTCGTTCCACGGCATCCGCACCGGCACGCTGGTATCAGCCGGAACCGGCTTCGTGGTGCTCGATGCCGAAGACCTGGTCGGCCGCCCCGAGACCCTGCAACTGCTGGGCAACGCCATGGCACACGGCGTGGTGCACGTGCAGGCGGCCTCCAGCTCGACGCCGGCGGTGTCGCTGAAACCCGACCCGGTACCGGTGCAGACGCGCCTGATCGTCACCGGCACGCGCAGGCACTGGCGTCAGCTTGGACGCGAACATCCGGCCTTTCTCGAGTACTTCGGCACGCCGGTGGATATTCCCGAAACCTTTCCGCGCACGCCGGAGAATGTCTCGCGGCTGGCCGCCGAGCTACGCCAGGCGGCGCAGGAACTCATCCCCGATCGCATCAGCGACGAGGCTCTGGCCGCCCTGATCGAACACGCCGCGCGCATCGCCGGACCCGGGCGCCTGTCGCGACGCATGGCCGAACTTCGGCGTCTGCTGCGACAGGCCGCCTTGCTGGCGCGCGCTGCCGCCGACGACCACGTCGGTGCCGGCCATGTGCATCGGGCAATCGAGAGTGCTCGTCCCGGGCACCCGGATGCCGCCATTCCGATCGGCGATCACACCTGGTTTCCGGCGCGCCGGCTGCGCGTCGGTCGGCTGTGGATCAGCGCCGCGCATTCCGACGGCAATCGCGAGCATGGCCAGATCGTCCAGGTTCAGGCCGGCCTGGCGCGTTCGGCCGGGACGCGGATCATACTTTCCGGGCTGGACAACGCGGTCGGCCCCGATGTATCCCTGCGCGTCGAAACCCTGCTGGCGCAACTGCTGCACTGGGACCAGCCACTCGACCTGCATGCCGTGATCGAATTCCGCACCGCTCGTCAGGAGACCGCGCTGGTGTTCGACGACAGCATGATTCCGGGCGCACTGCTGGCGCTGCTCAGCCGACTGGCCGACGTGCCGCTGCGCCAAGATCTGGCGGTGCTGGCCGCACTCGACAGTGACGGTGGACTGACCCGCGTGGCGGCATTGAACGAACAGATCGAGGATGCCTGGCGGGTCGCGCGTATGGAAGATGCCGGCACCAGCGGCATCATCATTCCCAGCCCGCAGCGCGATAGCCTGATGCTGTGTCCGGACCTGCTGCAATCGGTCAGCAACCAGCTGTTCGAACTCTTTACCGCCGCCAACATCCAGCAGATCATCGAATTGCTGACCGGATCCCCGCCGGGGGACTGGCGCGGTACCGGCTTTGAAGGTAACGGACTGCTGGAGCGCGCGCGGCGGCGGCTGAGTCGATCGAACCGAACCGAGGCGGCGGCGTCCAAGCCCTCATGATCACTCAGCATGTCGCGTCAGGAGCCTGGCCGCAGCCCCCGGCCACCGGACTTGCCAAACCCGATGAAATGCGCTAAAACAGTGCTTCGAGCGGGTCAGGATGAAACGTGGAAGCAAGCCTCGCCGCCAAGCCGTCGCACCATCCCCGGGCCGCCACCGACGGCCCTTCCCCCGGTCAAACCAGTTTCCCGCGCAGCCGCACAAGGTCTGCGCGGGTCGCGCCGTTCGCTGTGCCTTGCGGCAAGCGCGGCGCGTCGGGCCCACCTGGAAGTTGAAGACACCAGATAAGGAGAAGTCCAATGTTCGAACGCAATCGTGAGCAGATGGAAACGTTGCTGAAAGAAAACGAAGAATTCCGCCGCCTCTACAACGACCACCAGCAGCTCGAAAAGCGCGTGCTGGCGGCCGAGACCGGCACTGCTCCGATGGAAGACCTGGCCCTGACCCAGCTCAAGCGCCAGAAACTCAGGCTGAAGGACCAGCTCAGCCGAATGATGGATCAGGCGCTGGCCGCGGCCTGAACGCCCTGATCCTTCCCCCCGACCGGTCTGCGCCGGTCGCACCGTCACGCCCCGGCCCGTCCGGGGCGTGTTCGTTCAGGCGTCCAACCTTCGGTTGTGGCGGAAGTCCTGCAAGATCATCCCTTCGGGCATCAGGTCTCCAGCACAGAGCTCATCGTCGATCCGCGCCGGACAAATGACATGGTGCACACACAGGCATTGAAATGTCCTGTGTATTGTTAGCGCTGTCAATCTGGATTATCATCCAGCGCTTTATCGACCGGATCGAAACGGGAGCCCGACCCGATGAGCAAAGCGAGCGCCAGCGGCCCGAACGGTACGCGCAAGCACCGACCGGCCAAGGGCCACGTCACCATCAGCGACGTGGCCGATCTTGCCGGCGTGTCGATCAAGACCGTGTCGCGCGTGATCAACCACGAGCCAAATGTGCGTCCGGCCACCGCCGAGCGCGTCCACAAGGCGATCCAGACGCTGGACTACCTGCCCGACCCGTCAGCACGTGGACTGGCCGGCCAGCAGTCGTGGATGATCGGCCTGATCTACGAGAACCCCAGCCCGAACTATCTGTTTCGCAGCATTCTCGGTGCGCTGCAGGCCTGCAACAAAGGCGGCTACGCGCTGTCGATGCACTCTCCCGAGCCGAACGAGGATGACCTGGCACGGATGGTGGAACGCTTCGTCAGCCAGTCACGCGTCGATGGCCTGCTGCTGACGCCACCGGTCGGCGACGTTCCGGCGGTGCTGGACGCGTTGGAACGCATCGGTCTACCCTGCGTGCGCGTCGCGCCGCTGGATGGTCGACCCGGTCTGGGCGTATGCATCGACGACCGCAGCGCGGCCGCACGCGTGGTTGATCACCTGATCGAGCTCGGCCATCGCCGGATCGGCTTTGTCAAGGGCCACCCCGATCACGGCGCTTCCGACGCGCGCCAGGACGGCTACCGCCTGTCGCTGATGCACCATGGGCTGCCGATCGACGAATCGCTGGAGGCACAGGGCCAGTTCGACTTCGAATCCGGCCACCAAGCGGGCATCCAGCTGCTGGAACTCAAATCGCCACCGACCGCAATCTTTGCGGCCAACGACGAGATGGCTGCCGGCGTGATGCAGGCCGCGCAGCAATTGGGCTGGCGCATACCCGACGATCTGTCGGTGGCCGGTTTCGATGACACCCCGCTGTCGCGCTCGCTGTGGCCGCCACTGACCACGGTGCACCAACCGATCCGGCACATGGCGCTGCGCGCGACCGAACTATTGATCGAACAAATCGCCCGCCGGAACCGCGACGAACCCCAACCCGAAGGGCCCAGTCTCCAGCTGTTCGACGCACCGCTGGTTGTGCGCGCCACCACCGCACCACCACCAGCGCGCTAAGCGAAGCGAAGGTTAACCATAAACGATCCATCCACTTTTCCATCCGATCAGGAAACGCCATGACCGCACAGCAACCCTGCACCACCGCTTCCACTCGACAACCCACGTCTCGACGGGTCCTGCCCGCCATCGCGCTGCTGGTCACTCTTGCCGGCGGCCTGATCGGGGCCCAGGCGGCATCGCCCGAAGGCACCTGGGGCCCGGCCCGTCCCGAGACACTGGACGCCGGGCTCGAAGCACGCATCGACGCACTGATGGCACGGATGTCGCTGGAGCAGAAGATCGGCCAGATCATCCAGGCCGAGATCCAGCACGTGACGCCTGACGAAATCCAGCGCTATGGATTGGGCTCGGTGCTCAACGGCGGCGGATCCTTCCCCGAACTCGACCGTCGCGCGCCGATTGCCAAGTGGACCGAACTGGCCACGGCGCTGCACGAAGCTGCGCGCCGGCCGATGGCCGAGGGGCTGCCGGCCATTCCGCTGCTGTGGGGTACCGACGCGGTGCACGGTCACAATAACGTCCACGGCGCAACCATCTTTCCGCACAACATCGCGCTGGGCGCCACACGCAACGCCGAGCTGGTGCGTGCGATCGCACGCGCGACCGCCGAGGATGTCGCCGCCACCGGGATCGACTGGAACTTCGCACCGACACTGGCGGTCTCGCGCGACCTGCGCTGGGGCCGGGCCTACGAGAGCTTCTCCAGCGATCCGCAGCTGGTCACCGAACTCGGCCGTGCCGCCGTGCTCGGCCTGCAAGGTGAACCGGGGGCCGCGGACTGGTTGGGCCCTCGCCGCGTAATTGCCACGGCCAAGCATTTCGTCGGTGATGGCGGCACCTTCATGGGGATCGACCAGGGCGATACGCGCGTGGACGAAGCCGAGCTGGCCGCCATCCACGGCTTGCCCTACCCGGCCACCATCGACGCCGGTGTGCAGACCGTAATGGCCTCGTTCTCGTCGTGGAACGGCACCAAGCTGCACGGTCACCGCTACCTGCTGACCGAAGTATTGAAAGACCACCTGGGCTTCGACGGCTTCGTGATCGGCGACTGGAACGGCCACGGCCAGATTCCGGGTTGCACGGTCAGCGACTGCGTCGCCGCGCTCGAGGCCGGTGTCGACATGTTCATGGTGCCGGAGAACTGGCGTGAATTCCGTACCACCATGCTCGATCATGCCCGCAACGGCCGGCTGTCGCTGGCGCGGCTCGACGACGCGGTCCGCCGTATTCTGCGCGTCAAGCACCGCGCCGGCCTGTTCGACGCAGCCACACACGAAACCCGGATTCGCTCAACGATCGATGACCACAGCGAGCTGGCCCGACGCGCGGTGCGCGAATCGCTGGTGCTGCTGAAGAACAACGGCGGCGTGCTGCCGCTGAACCCGAGCGCACGCATCGCCGTGGTCGGCGATGGCGCCGATGACATCGGCAAGCAGTCCGGCGGCTGGACCCTGGACTGGCAGGGTGTGACCGGCACCAACGAGAGCTTCCCGAACGGCGAATCGATCGGGGCCGGAATCGCGGCACAGGTGCGGGCGTCCGGCGGCCAGGTCCACCTCGGTGAAAACGGATTGTCCGAATTCAAGCCCGATGTGGTGATCGCGATCTACGGCGAAGACCCGTACGCCGAAGGTCATGGTGATCTGGAGTCGCTGGAATACCAGGCCGGCACGCGCGAAGATCTCGACCTGCTCGATCGGCTGGCAGCACTGGATGCGCCGGTGGTCAGCGTGTTCCTGTCCGGTCGGCCGCTGTGGGTCAACCCGCACCTGAACCGATCCGATGCCTTCGTCGCCGCGTGGCTGCCCGGCACTGCCGGTGGTGGTATTGCCGATGTACTGCTGGCTGGCGCCGACGGCAACGCGCGTCATACCCCGTCAGGTCGGCTGCCGTTCGCATGGCCGGCCGAACCGCTGCCGGCCGATGACGGCAGCTTCGAAGCGCTGTTCGATTTCGGTTTCGGGCTGGCTTTTGGTGATCCTTCATCGCTTGACCGGCTGCCCGAAACCGACATGGCGCCGCGTGCGGTCAGCTTTGTCGAGCAGGACAACCCCGTGCTGTTCGATGGCAACGCGCAAGCACCCTGGCGTTTGGTATTGCGCGATGCCAGCAGTCAGCACACGATTCCGGCCGAGGGCCAGATTGCCAGCACCACCGGCGAGCAGCCGCTGGTCGTGACACCGACCGACCGGCGTTTGCAGGGCGATGCCCGTCGCGTCAACTGGTCGGGCTCGCTCGGCGACCGCGTCGCGCTGGTCAGCCGCGAGCCACTGGACCTTACCGCGCTGGTCGCGCGCGGCGGCCAGTTGGTATTCGAGACCCGCATCGAGTCCGGTGCGCCGACGCCGGTCGAACTGGTGGTCGAATGCGGCGGCGCGGACTGCCCGGTCACGCTGCCGATGTCGGCATTGGTGGCCGACACCCACAACAACTGGCAGACGGTGCGACTGCCGCTGGCCTGCCTGGGCGCGCGCGGTGTCGATCTGTCGGCCATCAGCAGCCTGTTTTCGCTGCGCTCGGCGACACCGGCAGCGGTCAGTTTCGGCGCTGTCCGGATCGAGTTTGGCAACGCCCCGGACACCGGCAGCGCGGTTTGTCCGGACTGATCCCACAACGGAAATCCGCGATCGGCGACCGACGCGATCGCGGATTTTGTCCGATTTCAAAAAAATGATTGTCAGCGCTGTCATTTTAAGATAAGGTTGCGCGCACGAATCGCATCGAGGATCGGATTACGGCGCGGAAACCGATTGACGATTCCTAAGAAAAGACCCAATCAATCTGCTTGGAGGTAGACATGCAACAAACACGGCGAGGATTGACTTCGAACAATCCACGGAAAACCGCCCTGGCGACCGGCATCGCGCTGGCCCTGGGTGCAGGCCTGATGAATCACGCCCTGGCGCAGGAACAGGGGCCGGAACCGGAAGAGCGCGAAGACATTGCGCAAGCCATCCCGGCCGGCGAAAGTGGCGAGCGCAACGTCGATGACATCATGACCGTCACCGGCTACCGCGGCTCGATTGCGCGCGCGATGGACCGCAAACGCAACGACATCGGTGTTACCGACGCCATCACGGCAGAGGAAATGGGCAAGTTCCCCGACCAGAACCTGGCCGAATCGCTGCAGCGCATTCCCGGGGTGTCGATCAACCGCACCAACAACGAAGGCTCGCAGATCACCGTGCGCGGCCTGGGTCCGGAATTCAACCTGGTCGTGCTCAACGGGCGCACCATGCCAACCGCCGGCAGCCGCTCGTTCGATTTCCTTGACCTGGCCACCGCCGGCATCAGTGCGGTCGAGGTCTACAAGACGCCGAAGTCCGACATGCCCACCGGCGGTATTGGTGCGACCGTCAACATCCTGACCCCGCGGCCGCTGGACAACCCCGGCTTCCGCGGCGTGATCGCCGGCAAGGCCGTGCACGAAACCTCGTCGTCCGACTCCGATGTCGGCAATCTCGACGAGATCACTCCGGAAATCGAAGGCCTGCTCAGCGCAACCTTCTTCGATGACAAGGTCGGGATCCTGGTCAGCGGCGCCTACCAGCGGCGCGACAATCGTGAAGAAAACGCCTCGGTCGACAACTGGCAGCCCAACGGCCAGCTCAACGGTGGCGTCGTCAACAACAATAACCAGCGCGAAGACGGTGTGTGGTGGCATCCGCAGAACGTCGGCTACGGCTGGAGCGATATCCGCCGTGACCGCAAGAACGCCCACGCCGCGTTGCAGTTCGCACCCACCGATCGCTTCAAGGCCACGCTCGACTACACCTATTCACGGGTTGATTTCGAAGCTGACCGCAACAGCGTCGGCATCTGGTTCGAATGTCCGAACATTGCCGCCGATATCAACGAGCGCGGCACGGTTACCCGCGTTTCCCAGTCCTGCGGCGACTTTTCCACCAACATTGCCCAGGACGACACGATCAAGGAAAACGATCAGTTCGGCCTGAACCTGGAGTGGCAGGCTACCGACAACCTGCGTTTCACCCTAGACGGCCACACCTCATCGTCCGAGTTCCGTGGTGACGACATCGCCGGCGAGCCGGCCAGCTCGGCCAACCTGATCATCGGCAACACCGCCTGCGACTGGTGTGGCTTCGATCCCAACGCGGGCCCGTTCACGGCCACCATTGCTGAACAGGTCGCAATGTTCTCGCGCTCGGGCATTCCGCTGTTCGACGTCAGCTTCCGCTCGACCGGACCTGACGGCGGCCCGCAGGAAGGGCTGCTGCGTCAGGATATCGGCTCACTGTTCGGCCAGGCATTCAACGCCAAAAACAAGAACGACATCGACCAGCTCCAGCTCGGCGGCGTATGGGAGAACTCCGGCACCGGCGCCCTGCGTTCGATCGGCTTCGGCTACGACCGCACCGAGCAGGAATTCAACCAGAGAAACGCCTTTTCCGGCCTCCTGCCGGCCGGCTTCTGGCTGACTTCGGCGCAGTTCTGGCCCGATGATGCATTCACCGAAGGCAGCTTCGGTGGACTGCTCAGCGGCTTCAACAACGGCGGCAGCTTTGCCTTCGATCAGTTCTTTACCGTACCGTTCGATTTCGCCGTCGAGCAGTTCGAAACCATCGGCTCGGACAACTTCCCCTGCTGCTTCTGGCCCGATACCAACTTCTGGACCGAGGAATTCCAGGATCCGTCCGGCACGCGCGGTCGTTTCTGGCCGGGTGAACTGGGCAACAACGGCATCTCCCGGGTCAAGGAAGATATCGATTCGCTGTACCTGAACGCGACCTTCGAAGACGAGTTCAACGGCATGCCGATCAACGCCGTGTTCGGGCTGCGCTACGAGGAAACCAAGATCAAGTCCACCGGCCAGGAAATTCCCGCCGAGGCGATCATCTGGGTGGGCGGTGATGAGTTCGCGTTCGACTTCGCCGATGAACCGACGCTGAGAACCCAGAGCTCGCAGAACGAGTTCTGGCTGCCGAGCATCGCGATCAACATGGAAGTGCTGCCCGACGTGATTTCGCGTTTTGCCTACTCACGGTCGATTTCGCGTCCGCCGATCGGTGCACTGGGCCCGAACCGCAGCTTCTCGCCAACCGCGACCATCGGCAGCCGCAACGTCAGCAGCGGCAATCCGGACCTGCTGCCGTTCGACGCCGACAACTTCGACCTGGCCCTGGAGTGGTACTACCAGCCGGGCAGCTATGTCGCAGCCGGCTTCTTCTTCAAGCAGGTGGACAACTTCCTGGTCTCGACCACCGAGGAACAGACCTTTGAAGGCATCGGCGCGCCCGAGCAGAGTGCAATCGCCAATCAGGCTCGCCAGCAGCTCGTCGATGAAGGTGTCAACCCGACCAACCAGGCAGTGTTCCGGCGCATCAATGAAATCCTTGGCCGCGATCCGACCACCCCGATCCGGGGCACGGCCGACGATCCGTTGGCCGCCTTCCGCGTCACCACGGTCGACAACCTTGAGGTCGGTCAGCTGTGGGGCTGGGAATTCACCGTACAGCACCTCTTCGGTGAAACCGGCTTCGGCATGCAGGCCAATGCGACGCTGGTCGATGGCGACATTACCGCCGACCGCAACGTACTCGACCAGGAGTTTGCCCTGCCGGGCCTGAGCGACACCGCCAACATCATCCTGTTCTACGAGAACGAGAAGTTGTCGGCGCGTGTAGCCTGGAACTACCGCGAGGAATTCCTGGCCGGTTTCGACCAGTTCAACGCGCCGATCTTCACCCAGGCGTTTGCACCCATCGACGTCAACCTGACCTACTTCGTCACCGAGAACTTCTCGATCTTTGCCGAAGGTCTGAACGTCAACGAGCAAACCCAGCGGACGTTTACGCGCTTCCGCGAGCAGTTGCTGCGCGCCAACGAGTTCGGGGCACGCTACAACTTCGGTGCACGGTTCCGTTTCTAGGACGCGCATCGGTTCGACCGAACCTGCCGCTGCTCCCCCGGGGCAGCGGCATTTTTCACCCGGGGCATGCCGCATGCCCGTCATCGCTCCGGATTTGACGCCAGCCGGAAGCCGGTAGTATCGTTTCGAAATGCAGCCCTCCCAATCCTCCAGCATCCATCACCTGATCATCGTCGGCGGCGGCACCGCCGGCTGGATCAGCGCCGGACTGATCGCCGCGGCCGCGGCCCGGCGGCCGGAGCGTCGCATCACCGTCACGCTGGTCGAATCGCCCGATATCGCCACCATCGGCGTCGGTGAGGGCACCTGGCCGACAATGCGCACCACACTGTCAACCCTCGGCATTGCCGAGTCGACCTTCCTTTCCGAATGCAGCGCCGCATTCAAGCAAGGTACGCGCTTCGTCGGCTGGACAAGCGGCGGCGACGACGACCGCTATTACCACCCGTTCACCGCCCCGGCCGGTTACCCGACGCACGATCTTGCCTCGCACTGGTGGCCCGGGCGCGATCGACTGTCGTTTGCCGACACCGTCAGCGCCCAGGCGATGGTGTGCGAGCGCGACCTGGCGCCGAAGCTGGCCGACGCGCCCGACTACGCGGGCGCACTCAACTACGGCTACCACCTCGATGCCGGCAAGTTCGCCGCGCTGCTGGCCGGCCATTGCACCGAGCAACTGGGTGTCCGGCATGTCCGCGCCACCATCACCGGGCTGGAGTCGGCCGACAACGGCGACGTCGCCGCACTGCTGACCCGCGAGCGCGGCCGCATTCCCGGCGATCTGTTCATCGACTGCTCCGGCCTGCGCTCGATGCTGCTGGGCGACCACTACGGCATCGGCCGGGTCGATTGCTCCGGTGTATTGTTCAACGACTCGGCACTGGCCGTGCAGGTGCCCTACGCACGCGCCGACGCGCCGGTCGCCTCGCAGACCATCTCGACCGCGCAAGCCGCCGGCTGGATCTGGGACATCGGCCTGGTCCATCGCCGCGGCGTCGGCCATGTCTATTCCTCGGCGCACATGAGCGACGATCAAGCGCATGCGCATCTACAGCGCTACCTCGACTTCACCGGTGCACCGACCGAAGAGCGCCCGGACGCGCGCAGGATTTCGTTTGCGCCCGGCTATCGCGAAAAATTCTGGCACCGCAACTGCGTGGCCGTCGGCATGGCCTCGGGCTTCATCGAGCCGCTGGAGGCCAGCGCGCTGGTGATGGTCGAGTTGTCCGCGCGCATGATCGCCGAGGAACTGCCGGCCGACCGGCAGCTCGTCGACATTGTCGGCAAGCGCTTCAATGCGCGCTTCTCCGAGCGCTGGGCGCGCATCATCGATTTCCTCAAGCTGCACTATGTATTGAGCCGGCGCGACGACTCCGACTACTGGCGCGCCAACCGCGACCCGGCCGCAATGCCGGAGCATCTGGCCGACCTGCTGGCGTTGTGGCGGCACCGTCCACCGGCCTTCGGTGATTTTCCGCGCTTCGATGAGATCTTCTCAGCCGCCAGCTACCAGTACGTGCTCTATGGAATGGGATTCGACTACGCGCACTGCCCGGTCCGATCCGGCGACCCACGTCCTGCGCCAATCGACGCGCTACTGCGAGAAAATGAACAGCGCGCGAACCAGTACCTTGCCAGACTGCCCGGCCACCGCGAATTGCTCGACCGCATCACCGCCAGAACCGTGGCAGTCGCGCCATGAATGCAGCACGCCCCCAACCTCGCCCGACCGTCATTGACCAGGAGTAATGCATGGCCCGTCATGAAATGCTGGACAACGTCTCGCACCGCGACCTGCGCATCCAGCGTGAATACCGGCCGGGCTGCGGCTTCGACTTCAACATCATCCGCGCCTTTCCCGGCGAACTGGGCGCGTTGCAGAACGAGTACCCGCTGTTTCTGATGAAGAACACCGAAAGCGACCACTTCGAGCCGGTCGCCGTACTCGGCTTCAACGAGGGTGAAAACCTGTACCTTGCCGACGGGCGCTGGGACGCAATGGCGCTGCCGCTGGCGATCGAACGCCAACCGCTGCTGATCGGCTACCAGCAGCAGACCGTCGACGGTGCCCCGACCCAGGTGCCAGTCGTGCACATCGACCTCGATCACCCCAGCGTCAATCGCGAGGTCGGCCAGCCGCTGTTCCTGCCGCATGGTGGCGAAAGTGAATGGCTGCAACACATGACCGCGGTGCTGAAATCCATCTTCGAAGGCCATGACGACATTCCGCGCCTGTCGCAGACGCTCATCGGGCTGGAACTGGTCCAGTCGATCACCTTGGATATCGAGTTTGTCGACGGCTCCAAGCAGAGCCTCGAGGGCCTTTATGTCATCGACGAGGAACGCCTGGCGACCCTGCCGGGCAGCGCGCTGGAGACGCTGAACCGCGCCGGCGACCTGCGCAGCATCTTCATGCTGCTGGCCTCGCTGCCCAATTTCACGCGCCTGATCGAGCACAAGAACGCGCGTCTGCGCGCGCAGGCTCAATGACCGAACCGGGGCGCGCCATCGAGGAGATCGCCGAGGTCGACGCCGGCGACATCCCGCCGTCGCTCAACGGCCGCGAAACACCGCTGGTGCTGCGCGGGCTGTGTTCACACTGGCCGCTGACCCAGCGCGCCAATGATGCCGATGCGGCCAGCGCCTACCTGGCCGAGCACGAGTGCGGTGCGACCGTCACCGCCTTCGTCGCCGCGCCGGACAGTGCCGGCCGGCTGTTCTACACCGACGATATCGGCGCGCTCAACTTCCAGCCGATCCGCACCCGCTTGACCGAAGTATTGAAGCGTTTGCAGCAGGCACGCAGCCAGCCCGAGCCACCGACGATCTACATGGGCTCGATGGCACTGAAGAACTGCCTGCCGTCCATCCAGCACGACAACAGTCTGGCCACGCATGACCTGCCGACCACCGTGCGCATCTGGATCGGTAACCGCACGCGCGTGGCCGCGCACTTCGATGTGCTCGACAACATCGCCTGCGTGTGCGCCGGCCGGCGGCGCTTCACGCTGTTCCCGCCGGCGCAGGCGGCCAACCTGTACCTTGGTCCGCTGGAACTGACACCGGCCGGTCAGCAGATCAGCCTGGTCGATCCCGAACAACCCGATTTCGAGCGCTTTCCGCGCTACGCCAAGGCGCTGGCGGCATCCCAGTGGTGCGAGCTGGAACCCGGCGATGCGATCTACATTCCGAGCATGTGGTGGCACCAGGTCAGCGCGCTTTCGGACTTCAACATCCTGATCAACCACTGGTGGCGCGACCAGCCGGACTGGATGGGCCCACCGCTGGATGCGCTCAAGCTCGCGCTGCTCAACCTGCAAGGCCTGCCGCGTCGCCAACGACTGGCCTGGCGTGCGCTGTTCGACCATTTCGTATTCGACCCGCCGGACGACGCGCTCGACCATCTGCCACCCGAGCGGCGCGGCGTGCTGGCCGGTCCGGATGAACACAGCGCCCGCAAGCTGCGGGCCGAATTGCGCAACGGATTGAACCGATGACATGCCGGAGCTCACGATGACCGAATCCCCCGCATCCGGCTCGATCCGCAAGCTCGTCATCGTCGGCGGCGGCACCGCCGGCTGGATGGCGGCCGCGGCGATGATCAAGACCTTCGGCCACCGGCTGGCCGTCACGCTGATCGAGTCGGAAACCATCGGCACCGTCGGTGTCGGCGAAGCGACCATTCCACCGATCAAGAACTTCAACCTGCTGGTCGGGCTGGACGAGGGCGATTTCCTGGCCGCGGTCAACGGCACCTACAAGCTCGGCATCGAGTTCGAGAACTGGGGCCGGCTGGGCGAGCGCTACTTTCACCCGTTCGCGCCCCACGGCACGGATACCTGGGCGGCGCAGTTCCACCACTTCTGGCTGCGCGCGCGCGTGCTGGCCGAGCAGCCGGAACTCGACGCCTTCAGCCTCGAGGCTGGTCTGGCCCGTGCCGGACGCATGGGCAATCGCCACGGCCGTGCGGCCAACTACGCCTTCCATTTCGACGCCGCCGGCTATGCTGCATTGCTGCGCCGGATGAGCGAGCGACAAGGCGTCAATCGCATCGAGGGCAAGGTGGTCGATGTCGCCCGCAACACTGAGAACGGCCACATCACGAACCTGACGCTGGACGACGGCCGCAGCATCGACGGCGATTTTTTCATCGACTGTTCGGGCTTCCGCGCGCTGCTGATCGAACAGGCGCTGGGCACCGGTTGGGAAGACTGGTCGCACTGGCTGCGCAACGATCGTGCGCTGGCGGTTCAGACCGAATCGGTGGCCCCGCCCGCGCCGTATACGCGCTCGACCGCGCGCAGCGGCGGCTGGCAATGGAAGATCCCGCTGCAGCACCGGGTCGGCAACGGTCTGGTGTATTCCAGCGCCTACCTCGACGACGATACCGCCGCTGGCCTGCTGCTGAACAACCTCAGCGGTCAGCCGATTACCGACCCGCGCCCGATCCGCTTCCGCACCGGTCGCCGGCTGCAGCAGTGGAACGGCAACTGCGTCGCGCTGGGTCTGGCCTCGGGCTTTCTCGAACCGCTGGAATCGACCAGCATTCACCTGATCCAGAACAGCATCATCCGGCTGATCAAGCTGTTTCCGCGCGATCGCATCGAGCCGGCCCAGGTCGCGCAGTTCAACCGCGAGGTCCGGACCGAAATCGAGCAGATCCGCGATTTCATCATCGTCCATTACAAGATCAACCAGCGCGACGATGCGCCGTACTGGATCGACTGCCGCGAGATGGAAATTCCCGACTCGCTGGCGCACAAGATCGAACTGTTCGGCACCACCGGGCTGGTGTTTCGCGACAACAACGAGCTGTTCTCGGAAGTGTCGTGGACTTCGGTGATGGTCGGCCAGGGCCTGCTGCCGACAGACTGGCACCCGGTCGCCGATACGCCCGAGCCGGATGCCCTGCTGGCGATGATGCAAGGCGCGCGCAGCGACATCGAACAAGCCATCCAGAGCGCGCCGGAGCATTCGCGCTTTATTGCCGCCCGCCTGCCGACCGGCGGATCGAATACCAACAACAACTTGTCAATCACTTGAACACGGGGTCCAGCATGAACCATCCAGGCAACCCGCCGCACGGCGGCAACAACACACCGCGCATTGTCCTGTTATCCATCGTCGCCGCGCTCGGCGGTTTTCTGTTCGGATTCGACAGCGGTGTCATCAACGGCACGGTCGATGCGCTGCAACTTGCCTTCAACTCCGACGCCGTCGGCACCGGCTTCAATGTCGCCTCGATGCTGCTGGGTTGCGCGGCCGGCGCGTTCTTCTCCGGCACGCTGGCCGACAAGTTCGGCCGCCGCACGGTCATGATCGTGGCTGCGCTGTTCTTTATCGTCAGCGCCTGGGGCTCGGGCGTGTCGGCCAGTTCGGCCGAGTTCGTGTTCTACCGCATTCTTGGCGGCCTGGCGGTCGGCTCGGCCAGCATCCTGGCACCGGCCTACATCGGCGAGATTGCACCGGCGCATATCCGCGGACGGCTGATCTCGCTGCAGCAGCTGGCGATCGTTCTCGGATTGTTCTTCGCCTTTTTCAGCAACTACAACATCGCGCTGGCCGCTGGCGGCGCATCGGGCGAATTGTGGTGGGGCTTCAATGCCTGGCAGTGGATGTTCTGGGTCGAGATCCTGCCGGCCTCGGCGTTCTTCCTGCTGCTGCTTGTGATTCCGGAATCACCGCGCTTCCTGGTCGCGGTCGGGCGCCACGCGCAGGCCGAGCAGGTGCTGGCCAGCCTGTCCTCGCCGGAGCAGGCGCGGCAAGTGGTTGCCGACATCAAGAGTACGGTGATCGGCGAGCGCAAGCCGCGGCTGAGCGACATCATCAGCACGAGAACCGGCAAGGTCTATCCCATCGTCTGGGTCGGTATCGCGCTGGCCGCGCTGCAGCAGTTCACCGGCATCAACGTGGTGTTCTACTACGGCTCGGTGCTGTGGCAGGCGGCCGGCTTCAGCGAGGCCGACGCGCTGCTGACCAACGTCATCAGCGGCAGCGTCAACGTCGGCTTTACGCTGCTGGCGATCTACCTGGTCGACCGCATCGGCCGCAAACCGCTGCTGATGATCGGTGCAATCGGCCAGGCCGTGATGCTGGGGCTGCTGGCACTGATCTTTGCCACCAGCGCCAGCCAGGGCGCCGACGGCGTTCAGATGGGCGGCAGCTCGGGCACGCTGGCGCTCTTGGCGGCGAACGGCTACATCGCCTTCTTTGCGTTCACCTGGGGCCCGATCATGTGGGTGATGCTCGGTGAGATGTTCTCCAACAAGTTCCGTGGTGCCGCACTTGCGGTGGCCGGGCTGACCCAGTGGGGTTCGAACTTCCTGATCACGATCAGCTTCCCGGTGATGCTGACCTCGATCGGTCTGGGCGTGTCCTACGGCATCTACGCCGCGTTCGGCCTGCTCGCGTTCTTTGTGGTCCGACGCTTCGTCACCGAAACCCGCGGCCGCACGCTCGAAGATATCTCCCTGAGCCAGGAATGATTGATGACATCTGGGGCGCTGCACCGGAGGCGAGACGCACTCCCTGCGGGATTGTTGGTGCGTGTTCGCTGCGCTCGACGCACCCTACGACAAACACGATGGTGTTGCGGGTCGTAGGGTGTGTTGAGCCGCAGGCGAAACGCACCGCCTCCGGTCAGTCCTCGCCCCACAGCTCCTCGAGCCGTCGGTCGCGGCCGCAGCCGCTGCGGTAATAGCGGTAGCGCAGCGGGTTCTTGCGGTAATAGTCCTGGTGGTAGTCTTCGGCCGGCCAGAATGCGCCGGCGTCCTCGATTGGCACCACGATCTCGCGCTCGAAGCGGCCCGACTCGCTCAGCGCCTGCTTCGAGGCCTCGGCCAGCCGGCGCTGGTCGTCGTCGTGGACGAAGATCACCGGCCGGTAACTTTCACCGACATCGCAGAACTGGCGGTTGTTGGTCAGCGGATCGACGTTCCGCCAGTAGACCTCCAGCAGCTGCTGATACGACACGCGCGCAGGATCAAACGCCACCTGCACGACTTCGACGTGGCCGGTATTGCCGCGCGTGACCTGCTCGTAGGTCGGATTGTCGACGCGGCCACCCATGTAGCCCGACGTCGTGGACACGACGCCATCAAGCTTGTCGTACGGCGGCTCCATGCACCAGAAGCAGCCGCCGCCGAAGGTGGCAACACGGGTTTCTGACTCGGCGGTCACATCATTCGTGCCGGCCATCGCCAGCAGCATCAGGGCATTCATCATCAGTCTCCTCGTGCGCATCATGCGCGCAGATCCGGCAGCGTTTCACCCTCGGGCACGAACTCCAGCGCCAGGCCGTTGTTGCACCAGCGCTGACCCGTCGGCGGCGGGCCGTCATCGAACACATGGCCCTGGTGGCCGCCGCAGTTCGAACAGTGATACTCGGTGCGCGGCCAGATCAGCTTGAAGTCGCGCTTGGTGGCGATCGCCTCGGGCGCGATCGGCTGGGTGAAGCTTGGCCAGCCGGTACCCGAATCGAACTTGTCGGCGCTGGCAAACAGCGGCTGATAGCAAGCCGCACAGATGTAGGTACCGGGCCGCTTTTCATCGTTCAGCGGACTGGTGCCGGCGCGCTCGGTGGCCTCGCGGAACAGGATGTCGAAGCGCTCGGGCGGCAGGATGCGTTTCCAGTCCTCCAGCGTCAGGGATCGGGGGTCGGATTCACTCATGGTTCGGGTTCCGGCTGCGGATGGGGACGATGCCTGGAACGCGGCAACGGCTGCCGGACTGGCAAGGCCGACCAGCGCCAGGGCCTGGATCAGATCACGACGTTTCATGGCTCGAATGTATTTGAACTGAGCAAATGCTAAGCCACGCCAAGTCCAGCGCGCGTGACCGTGCCCCCATTCAACATCGTATGTTATAACATTGCACTTTCTTTCTTGATTGCCGTTGAGGATTCCACATGCGACCCACGCAAAGACTGCACCCACTGGCTGCTGCCCTCACTGCCGCACTGCTGCCGGCCCTGGCGCTGGCCCAGCAGACCGAATCGGCCGAGCTGGACCGCATCGAGGTGCGCGCGCTGCCGCTGGGCGGCACACTGCTGGACTCGACCACGCCGGTCGACGTGCTGACCGGCGAGCAGCTCGATGACAAGCGCGGTGCCACGCTCGGCGAAACGCTGCAATCGGAACTGGGCATTCATTCCACCGCCTTCGGCCCCGGCGCGGCACGCCCGATCATTCGCGGCCTGGGCGGCTCGCGCGTGCGCATCACCGAGGATGGCCTCAATTCACTCGACGCCTCGGCGCTCAGCCCCGACCACGGCACCTCGATCGAGCCACTGCTGATCGACCGCGTCGAGGTTCTGCGCGGTCCGGCGACCCTGCTGTACGGCTCGACCGCCAGCGGCGGCGTGGTCAACGTGATCGACAACCGCATCCCCGAGACCCGGCAGGATTTTGGCGCCGCGTTCGAACTGCGCGGCGGTACCGCCGGTAACGAGATCGCCGGCGTTGGACGCATCGACGGCGGCGTCGGACCGTTCCAGTTCCACTTCGATGGCTTCTATCGCGACACCTCCGACTTCGAGATTCCCGGCTCGGCGCTGAGTCGCGATCGCCTGGCCGAACTCGACCCGGAAGAAAGAGAAGAGGCCCCGCGCGGCATTCTCGAAAACAGCGCAATCGAAAACGAAGGCGGCACGCTGGGCGGCTCCTTCGTCGGCGACTGGGGCTTTGCCGGCTTCGCCTACAAGCGCTACGACTCGACCTACGGCATCCCGGCCGAACTCGAAGAAGAGGAAGAAGCAGGCGACAAGGATGAGGAAGAGGAAGGCGGCATCGCCATTGATCTCGAGCAGGAACGCTACGAGTTCAAGGCCGGGCTCAATGCGCCGCTGCCGGCCCTGCAGTCGATCAATCTGAAGGTCGCGACCAACGACTACCAGCACGTCGAGCTCGAGGGTGACGAAGTCGGCACCACCTTCAATATTGATGGGCTGGAAATCCGCACCGAGGCACGCCTGGCCGACATCGGCCGCTGGGCCAACGTGATCGGCATCCAGTATGAAGATACCGAGCTTGAGGCGATCGGCGCCGAGGCCTTCATTCCGCCGGCAACCACCGAATCGCTGGGCCTGTTCTGGATCGCCGATTACGATCTCGACCCGGTCAAGCTCTCGGCCGGCGTGCGCTGGCAGGATGACGAGGTCAGCCTCGACCAGGGCCGGGTGATCGAGGGCGTGACCGGGCGCGACTTTTCGCTGCTGACCGTCAGCACGGGTGCGATCTGGAAGTTGTCGGACGACTGGCAGACCTCGCTGAACTGGTCGCGCTCCGAGCGCGCGCCAACCCAGGAAGAGCTGTTTGCCGACGGCCCGCATGTGGCCACGCAAGCCTTCGAAATCGGCGACTCGACCCTGGGCGAGGAAGTCTCGAACAACATCGACCTCGGCCTGCACGGCGATCTCGGCCCGGTGCACTTCCGCCTCGACCTGTTCTACAACGACATCGACGACTTCGTTTTCCTGGCCAACACCGACGAAATCGAGGACGGCCTGCCGGTGCAGCTCTGGAGCCAGGCCGATGCCGAGTTCTACGGACTGGAGTTCGAAGCCAGCGTGCGCCAGGATCTCGGCGCCGAAGGCGAGCTCGAATGGCGGTTCTTTACCGACACCGTCCAGGCCGATATCGACGCCGGCAACGGCAACGTGCCGCGGCTGTCCCCGACCCGCATCGGCGCTGGCATCGACTGGCACCGCGGCCCGATGCGCGCCAACCTGCAGTACTACCGCGCCATGGAGCGCAGCGACGTGGCCGAGTTCGAGACTGAAACCTCCGGCTACAACATGCTTGATCTCAACCTCGTCTACGCGCTGGACCTGGAACGAACCCGGGTCGAGTTCTTCCTCAAGGGCAGCAACCTGCTCGACGAGACCCAGCGCGCGCACACCTCGTTTCTGAAGGAGTTCGCACCACTGCCGGGCTTGAACCTCAGCGGTGGCATCCGCGTCGCGCTGTAGAGCCTGAGCCGCCCCCGCGCCGCGCCCGCGCGGCCGGCGCAGGGGCGCGGTAGACTTCCCGGGTCGTTCGCTCGAGGCCTTCACGTTGACCGCAAGCCGCTACCCGCACCTGTTCGAACCGCTCGATCTCGGCTTTACCACGCTGCCCAACCGGCTGTTGATGGGCTCGATGCATACCGGCCTGGAAGATCGGGTCTGGGACTACGACAAACTCGCCGCCTACTTCGCCGAGCGCGCCCGCGGCGGCGTCGGTCTGATGGTCACCGGCGGCATCGCCCCGAACCGCAGAGGCTCGCTGGGGCCGCTGGCATCGAAGCTCACCAACCGCTGGGAAGTGCTGCGGCATCGCAAGGTCACCTCGGCCGTGCACGCCGAGAGCGGCAAGATCTGCATGCAGATCCTGCACGCCGGGCGCTATGCCTACCATCCGTTCTCGGTCGCCCCCAGCGCGATCCAGGCGCCGATCAACCCGTTCAAGCCGAGTGCCCTGAGCGCCGCCGGCATCAAGCGCCAGATTCGCGACTTTGTCCGCTGCGCGCGGCTGGCGCGGCTGGCCGGCTACGACGGTGTCGAGGTGATGGGTTCGGAAGGCTATTTCATCAACCAGTTCCTGGTCCCGCGCACCAATCATCGAACCGACGAATGGGGCGGCGCATTCGAAAACCGCATGCGCGTTCCGGTCGAAATCGTGCGCGGCATCCGGCGCGCGGTCGGCGAAGACTTCATCATCATCTACCGGCTGTCGATGCTCGACATGCTGGCCGACGGCAACTCGCGCGAAGAAGTCCTGCAACTCGGCCAGGCGATCGAGGCCGCCGGTGCGACCATCATCAACACCGGCATCGGCTGGCACGAGACTCGCATCCCGACCATTGCCACCTCGGTGCCGCGCGCGGCGTTTACCTGGGTGACGCGACTGTTCCGCGAGGCGATCTCGATTCCGCTGGTCACCACCAACCGGATCAACATGCCGCACACCGCCGAAGCGGTGCTGGCCAGAGGCGATGCCGACATGATCTCGATGGCCCGGCCCTTCCTCGCCGACCCGGACTGGGCGGTCAAGGCCGAGGCCGGCAGGAGCGAGGAGATCAACACCTGCATCGCCTGCAACCAGGCCTGCCTGGACCACGTCTTCGAGCGCAAGAAGGCCAGCTGCCTGGTCAACCCGCGCGCCGCACGCGAAACCGAGCTGATCATCGCCGCGGCAGCAACGAAAAAACGCATCGCCGTGGTCGGCGCCGGCATGGCGGGACTATCGGCCGCCACAACCGCCGCGCGCAGGGGGCACCAGGTCACGCTGTTCGAGGCCTCGGACCGGATCGGCGGCCAGTTCAACATGGCGCTGCGCATTCCCGGCAAGGAAGAATTCGTCGAGACCATCCGCTACTTCGCCCGCCAGATCGAGCTGGCCGGCGTCGAGCTGCGGCTGGAAACCCGGCCCGATGCCGATCAGCTGTTGGCCGAAGGCTTCGACGACATCATCATCGCCACCGGTGTCACCCCACGCGTGCCCGGCATTCCCGGTCAGGACCATCCCAAGGTGCTGAGCTACGCCGAAGTGCTGGCCGGCAATGCGCCGGTCGGCCGCAAGGTTGCAGTGATTGGCGCCGGCGGCATCGGCTTTGATGTTGCCGAGTACCTGCTGCACGAAGACGTCCCGCTGCAGCCGGACCCGGATGCGGTCAGCGTCGAGCAGTTCTTCGCCGAATGGGGCGTGGACAGAACGATCGCCAGCCGCGGCGGCGTTGCAGGCATCGAGCCCGAACGCGCCCCGGCCGCGCGTGAAATCTGGATGACCCAGCGCAAGACCGGCAAGCCGGGCGCGGGCCTGGGCAAGACCACCGGCTGGATTCACCGCACCACGCTCAAGAACCACGGCGTGAAGATGCTCTCCGGTGTCGCCTACGATCGAATCGACGACCAGGGCCTGTACCTGAGCATCACCGACAAGGACGGCAACACAACACCGAAGCTGCTCGAAGTCGACCACATCGTGCTGTGCACCGGCCAGGTCTCGGAAAACGGCCTGTTCGAGGACCTGAAACAGCAAGACGCCCCGGTCCAGATCATCGGCGGCGCCAAGCTCGCCGCCGAACTCGATGCCAAGCGCGCGATCGAGGACGGCGTGCGGGTGGCTGCGGTGCTCTGATCGGTCCGCACCTCCGCCCGGGTGTGGCCGTGGGCCTTGTCCAAGTAATATTAATCTGCTTCGCGGCCCCGGCCGTTTCGGCCGTGCACTAACCCGGCAATCCGTTTGATTGCCGGGTTAGCGTGAAAGATTACTGGAATTGGCCAATAGCTGCCCGCCCCCGTTAGCGGGGTAATCCGGGCTTGCTGCCTCTA
>JAVVDV010000022.1:0-42164 GCA_032251355.1 Wenzhouxiangellaceae bacterium | reverse complement strand
GGGAACCGCGCGGCACGCGCGGCGGCGTCTCCGGCTGGGCGTTTTTGCCTACTTTTGTCGCGACAAAAGTAGGTCGCAAAAGCTTGCGAAGCAAGCTGCGAAACGGTCTTTTTGGTTACTTTTTTCGCGAAAAAAGTAACTCGCTCAAAGCCGGCGCAGCCGGCGGCGAAACGATCTTTTGGTTACTTTTTCAGCAAAAAAGCAACTCGTATCAACGCTCCGCGTATCCAATCTCCCGCAATGCCTCGGCGATCTCGTCGAGAATTGCCGGGTCGTCGATCGTGGCCGGAACCTTGACTTCCTGACCGTCGGCCAGCTTCTTCATGGTGCCGCGCAGGATCTTGCCCGAGCGCGTCTTGGGCAGCCTCGGAACGACAGCGACCAGCTTGAAGGCAGCGACCGGGCCGATCTTCTCGCGCACGCGCGCAATCAGCTCGGCGCGCAGCGTGTCGGTATCGATGTCAATGCCGGATTTCAGCACCACCAGGCCCAGTGGCAGTTCGCCCTTGAGTTGATCGGCCACGCCGAACACCGCGCATTCGGCCACCGCCGGATGCGAGGCCAGGGCTTCTTCCATTTCGCCGGTCGACAGACGGTGGCCGGCGACGTTGATGACATCATCGATCCGGCTCATGATCCACAGATAGCCGTCCTCGTCACGGATGCCGGCATCGCCGGTCAGGTAGTAGCCGGGGTAGCGCCTGAGGTAGGCATCGACGTAGCGCTGCTCGGCGTTCCACAGGGTCGGAAGGCATCCGGGCGGCAGCGGCAGCTTGATCACGATCGCGCCGATCTCGCCATCCGGCATCTCCTGGCCTTCGTCGTCGAGCACACGCACGTCGTAGCCGGGCACCGCGCACGTCGGCGAGCCGGGCTTGACCGGCAACGGTTCGATGCCGAGGCAGTTGGCCGCCACCGGCCATCCGGTTTCAGTCTGCCACCAGTGGTCGATGACTGGAATCTGCAACTGTTCCTCGGCCCAGTTCAGTGTGTCCGGATCGCAACGCTCGCCGGCCAGGAACAGTGCGCGCAGGCCGGACAGATCGTATTTGCCGACATACTCGCCGTTCGGATCATCCTTGCGGATGGCGCGGAACGCGGTCGGCGCGGTGAACAGCGTGACGACCTTGTGTTCTTCGATGACGCGCCAGAACGTGCCGGCATCGGGCGTACCGACCGGTTTGCCCTCGAACAGCAAGGTGGTTGCACCAACCAGCAGCGGCGCGTAGACGATGTAGGAATGGCCGACCACCCAGCCGACATCGGAGGCCGCCCAGAACACCTCGCCGGGCTGGATGTTGTAGATGTTGCCCATCGACCAGGCCAGTGCCACGGCATGGCCACCGGTATCGCGCACGATGCCCTTGGGCTGACCGGTGGTACCGGAGGTGTAGAGGATGTACAGCGGATCGGTGGCGGCCACCGGCACACAGTCGACCGGCTCGGCGGCCTCGACTTCGCGATTCCAGTCGAAATCGCGCTCTTCGGTCAATTCGGCCTCAGCCTGTGCACGCGCCAGAATCAAGGTGGCGGCAGGCTTGTGCGCGGCCAGTTCGATGGCACGGTCAAGCAGCGGCTTGTAGTGCACGACGCGGCCCGGTTCGATGCCGCACGACGCCGACAGGATCATCTTCGGCTTTGCATCGTCGATGCGCTTGGCCAACTCGGCCGACGAGAAGCCGCCGAACACCACCGAGTGAATCGCGCCGATGCGCGCGCAGGCCAGCATCGCCATCAGCGCTTCGGGCACCATCGGCATGTAGACGATCACGCGATCGCCCTTTTCGACACCGTGCGATCGCAGCACCCCGGCCAGGCGGGCGACCGTGTCGCGCAACTCCCGGTAGCTGTAGGTCCGCTGGCTGTCGGTGACCGGCGAGTCGTAGATCAGCGCAGGCTGTTCGCCACGACCGGACTCTATGTGCCTGTCGAGCGCGTTGTAACAGGTATTGAGCTCACCACCGGCGAACCAGCGGTAGTGCGGCGGGTTGCTGTCATCGAGCACCCGGTTCCAGCGGCGGTTCCAGTCGACCAGACCGGCCGCCTCACCCCAGAAACCTTCCGGATCGTTCAACGAGCGTGCATGCACTTCGCGGTAATTCATTCCCGCCTCCTGATGGTCGATTGCCAAGGCATCAAGCACCGACCGTAGCCCAGCGCCGAGCGGCAAGCAATTCGACTTTGATCGGAAGCCGCTCAGCCGCGGCCGAGACGGCACTCGACCAGATGGGGCGAGAACACGGCCCCGATCAACAGGTAGTCCCCGGCCCGCACCGCAACACTCGAACCCGACAACAGCTGACCGTCGTCCATGAAAACCGTCTCGACCGACCCCTCCTTCAGATCGATGCGAGCGGCAATCGAGGGTGAGAGATTGCCGGCGTCGCGCGCATGGCCGAGAAACGCGAACAGGTTGACATGTCCGGCCAGCCATAGCGCGCCATCGCCCGGGTGGATGACCAGGTTGTCGACACCGAAACCGATGGCGATCGGCCGCTGCTCGGTCAAGCCGCCGGTCGCGGCATCGCGCGTATATTCCCGGATTCGGCTGCGCGTGGTCTCGGCAACATAGACGCGCTCACCATTGTCCGACAGGGCAATGCCGTTGGCGTAGTTCAGACCTTCGGCGACCGTCCGGTACTCGCGCCCGTCGAAGTACACCACGCTGGCCCAGGGCCGCCGCAGCCAGTCCTCGAGCGTGCGCTTCCAGCCGCTCTCGATGCCGTGATCGTTGGTGAAGTAGTAGCGCTCGAAGTCGACCGCCGCGATGTCGTTGGGTGTGCGGATCAAGGCATCGGCGTGGGTTGCGACCGGCATCAACCCGTCGGTGCTCACGTCGAATACTTCGACAGTGTGGCGCGGCAGGTGCGCGGGCCAGTCGGTACGGCGGTCGAACAGGTTGCCGCCGGGATGGTTGATCACGAACAGCCGCCGGCGGCCCTCGGCATTGCGCACCAGCGACACGCCGTGCGGCCGAAAATCGATCGTCGCCGCGGGCGTGAGGTTGCGCAGCGAGGCCGGCGCGCCCGGCCGGTAGCGCCAGATGGCACCGGGCACCGGCCGGCCGGCGATCGCGGCGTGACGATGCTGCGACGAGATATAGACAAATCCGGTCTCGGCATCCCAGGCCATGTCCTCGGGGCCGGGCACACCCTCGACGACGCGGCAGGCACCGAGATGCTGGACGCGCACCTCACGGAAAAGGCCGGCGTCGGACGCCAGCATCAGCCCATAACCGGCCGCCGCCAGCGCGGCAACGGCGGGCAGAATCCACAATCGCATACGTCAATGTCTACGGCGGGTTCGCCGCGATTATGACCTCAGCCGTGCCCGGACTCGTCGAAATCGCTCGCAAACAGCACATCGGCCGGGACATCGGCAGCCTTGCCGCGCGCGCCATCGAAGTCGCTGGCGAACAGTCGATCAGTGGCCGGGTCGAAGGCAGACGGGGTCGAAGATGGGTCCAGCGAGGCATGCAGGAGTACGGCGAGCACCGGCGCGGCAGCGGCACCGGTCAGCCAGGCCAGCGGCGGGAAAGCGCCTTCACGGCCGAGTTCCGGATCCGGTAAACCCAGAGCCTGCACAAGCCCGTCGCGAGCCATTCGCACGGCGCGGTAGTCCTCGGCGCAGTCGGCGCACTCGGCGATGTGATCGATCAATTCCCGGCGCTGCCAAGGCCAGACCCGGCCCTGGGCCAGGCGCGCCAACCGGGCGCCGTCGGGACAGCGTCTGCCGTGCGCGCTGCGGCGCAAGCGGGCAAGCTCATGCATCATCTCATCCATCGTCATCGCTCATCGTCCGTTTCAGTGCGCGAATACCACGGTAGGTCAGGTTGTGCGCGCGATCGTGATCACAGGCCATCAACTCGGCGATTTCCGGCACCGTAAAGCCCTGCAGGAACAATCCGACGGCGCGTCTGCGCTCGGCCGGCAAAGCGCCGAGTGCGGCGGCCAGCCGGCGGCGGCGATGGTCGTCGGCCAATCGATGATCCGGGCCGGGCTCGGGGCTGTCGATGCGATCCAGCCGCTCCTCCAAACCGTCGTCATGCTCGCGCTGGGCACCGGCGAGCGTGCCGCGGTGCCGACGCAGCGCATCGACCATCGCGCTGTTGACCACCTTGTAGTAATACGACGCACGCAGCTGCGATTTCCTGTCACCTTGCCAGACCTGCCAGACGCGGATGCGCACTTCCTGCAGCAGGTCGTCGGCGTCCAGCGCGGAGTCGGCCGGGCGACAGCGCAGCACCGCGGCGCGCACGTGCGGGGCCAGTTTCTGCCACAGCGCTTCGAAGCTCGGGCGCGGTGCGGGCACGTTCGTCAGCCGATGGAACTCAGCCGGCTCGGCGGCAACAGGTCGCCGAAATCATCCGGCAAGCCCCGGCCCAGCGCCAGCAGCTTGAACTTCTCGCCCATCTCGCCGGGCAGCACCAGGCGCTTGAATTCAGCCGCCAGACGCAGCCGTTCGAGATCGTCATCGGCGTCCTCGATCGCGCTGTGGACACCGCTGGCCAGCAGAAAATCGGCCTGGTTACAAAGCGACAGCAGGTCGAAACCGAGCGCCTGGCCGGCCTCGGCGGCGGCGCTGAAATCGACGAACGCCGACAGATCGGTCAGCCCCGGCCATACGAATGGATCGAAATGCGCACGGTGACGGTAATGACAGACCAATGTGCCTTCGCGACGGTCGGGATGGTAGAACTCGTGCCGCCGGTAGCCGTAGTCGACCAGCAGCGCCAGTCCTTTTTTCAGCGGCGCCAGCACGGTCGCCAGCCAATCGGGCAAGTCCACGCACAGTTCGCTCTGGTAACCCGGAGCCAGCGGCGCGTCCAGCGCTTCATTCAGGGCGGCAAGCGCACCGGCGAGGCGGCCGTCGGCGGGTCGCCGTGCCCACTCGAAACCGCGCTCGCCGGTTGTCACACACAGCCGATCGAATCCATCGGCGCGCACTTCGAAGCGCTCGACCGGCAGCGCATCCATCACCTCGTTGCCGACAATCACGCCGTGAAAGTCCGCATCCGGCGGCCGCTCGATCCACTCGAATTCGGTGACGCCGTCGTCCATCAACCCATCCAGGCGCTCGCGCTGCACTTCGCGCAGCATCGCGCTGGGCTCGAGCAGCAGGTAGTGCGCCGGCGGCCGTTCGAGATGTTCCACCAGGCCGGCGGCCAGCGCCCCGGAGCCGGGACCCAGCTCCAGCATCGTCCAGTCCGGGCCCAGCGACTCGGCAGCGCGATCGATCGTGCGCGCCAGCGCGTGCGCGAACAGGTCGCCAGACTCCGGCGCGGTGATGAAATCACCGCTGCTGCCAAACTTGAGCAGCCCGTTGACGTAGTAGCCCAGGCCCGGCTCGTATAGCGCCATCTGCATGTAGCGGGTAAACGGCATCGGCCCGTCGCGCTCGATCGCGTTGACGATGCATGTGCACAATGCCTGGCTAAGCGCTGCCAGCTCAGCGGGCGGATCGGGCAATTTCAAAAGGGAACGAGACAATGACCACAACCAACCGGAACCCGGTCGCGATTGTAACGGGCGCCGCGCGTCGGCTCGGCGCGGCCATCGCCGGCGAATTGCATCGGCGCGGGCTGGACGTGGTGATCCACTGTCGCGACTCGCGCGAGGCGGCCGAACAGCTGGCGGCGTCGTTCGAGGATGCGCGGCCGGGTTCCACCGCCGTGGTTGCGGCCGATCTCGCCGACGAGCGCGCGCCGGAAGTCATCGTCGAGGCCGCACTGGGTCGCTTCGGGCGCGTCGATGTGCTGGTCAATAACGCCTCGGCCTTCTACCCCACACCGCTCGCCTCGGCGCGCGCGGCCGACTGGGATGTATTGATGGCCAGCAACCAGCGCGCACCGTTCTGGCTGTCGCTGGCCTGCGCGCGTCACATGGCCGACTGCGGCGCCATCGTCAACCTGGTCGATATCCACGGCATCGTGCCACTGGCCGATCACGCCATCTACAGCCAGGCCAAGGCCGGACTGATCATGCAGACCAGGGCGCTGGCCAAGGATCTGGCGCCGGCCGTGCGCGTCAACGCGGTTGCGCCCGGATCCATCCTGTGGCCCGAGGGTGAGGCCGAGAACAACGAGCAGGCGATGCGCGACATCCTCGAGCGCGTGCCGCTCCAGCGCCAGGGCACGCCGGCCGACATTGCCGGCGCGGTCGCCTTTCTTGCGCTCGATGCGCCCTACATCACCGGTCAGGTGCTGGCCGTTGACGGCGGGCGGCTGTTGAACATGTAGGCGACTGCCGCTGCGCTACTTGAGCAGCTTCGTCACATCCCGGAATTTCGGGTGCGAGGCGTCGCCCATCAGTTCGAACAGCGCCATCTCGACGTTGCTCAGGTGCACGCCGGCGCGCTCCATGCGGCGAAACGCGATGTCGCGGTTGAACGCCGACCTGGACGAGACCGCATCGGCGATCAGGTGCACGTCAAAACCGGCTTCTGTTAACGCGGCCGCGGTCTGCCACACGCAAACGTGCGCTTCGATGCCGATCAGCAACACCTGGCGGCGTGCGGTCGCCTCGATGCGCGCGCGCAGCCCGGCGTCGCCCCAGCAGCCGAAGCTCGATTTGGCGCAGGGGGCGAGACCTTCCAGCGCCGGTTGCAGTTCATCGACCGTGGCCCCGAGCTTGTCGGGCAACTGCTCGGCCCAGATCACCGGCACGTCCAGCAGTCGGCAGGCATTGATAAAAATCTGCTGCTGCCGGATCATGGCGTCGGATTCGTGCATCAGCCGGGCGAGCTTGCCCTGCACATCGACGACGACCAAGACGCTCGATTCGATCCCCGGATGCGCGATTGCCATGGGCATGGGTGCGAACTCCTGTGGAAGCCTTTGGCCAGCCTATCACCGGATCGACTTGCTTTCTGGCCGTAATTGTGTAGGTTAGACAGGATGAATTTCCGTGATTTCAAGCCGGCCGAGTTCTACGATGAGCTCGTCGCCCCCTCCGGCCGGCCGCGTGTTGCCGCACGCGCGGCATGGAAGTATCTCAAGAGCCTGGACAAGGAAGAACTCGACGAGCGCAAGGCAGCCTGCGAAGTTGCGGCGCTGGTCGCCGGCATTACCTTCCGGGTCTATTTCGAGGACACCGGCATTGACCGCGCGATGCCGTTCGACCTGATCCCGCGCGTGATCCCGAAAAAGGAATGGGACGCGATCGCCGCCGGGCTGGCCCAGCGCGTGCGTGCACTCAACCTGTTCATCGACGACCTCTACAACGACCAGCAGATCATCCGCGACGGCGTCGTGCCGGCCGATCTGATCGCCGGTTCGGAGAACTTCCGCGAGCAATGCCGCGGATTTTCGCCGCCGCTGGGGATCTGGGCGCATGTTTGCGGATCGGACCTGGTGCGCGATGGCGACGGCACGATCTACGTGCTGGAAGACAATCTGCGGATTCCGTCGGGCGTGTCCTACATGCTCGAGAATCGCCAGGTCATGAAGAAGGTGTTTCCCGAGCTGTTCGAGGACTCGGGCATCCAGCCGGTTGACGACTACGCGCCGCAGCTGTTCGAGATGCTGGCCTCGCTGTCGCCGGAGCCGAAGGAAACGCCGAGCGTGGTCGTGCTCACGCCCGGCGCCTACAACTCGGCCTACTTCGAACACGCCTACCTGGCCCAGCAGATGGGCGTCGAGCTGGTCGAGGGCCGTGACCTGATGGTCGATGGCGACGACCGCGTCTTCATGCGCACCATCGCCGGGCTGGAGCCGGTCGACGTGATCTACCGCCGGGTCGACGATGCCTTTCTCGACCCGGAGGTGTTCCGGCCCGACTCGCTGCTCGGCGTGCCCGGCCTGATGCGCGCCTGGAGAGGCGGCAAGGTCGCGTTGGCCAATGCACCGGGCTCGGGCGTGGCCGATGACAAGGTGGTCTACGCCTGGGTGCCGGAGATCATCGAGTACTACCTCGGCGAGAAGCCGAAGCTGGCCAATGTTCCGACCTGGAAGTGCGCCGAGCCGGACGATCTGAAGTACGTTCTGGACCACATCGACGAACTGGTGGTCAAGCCGGCCAACGAGTCCGGCGGTTACGGCATGCTGATCGGCCCGCGCTCGACAAAAAAGGAGCAGGCCGAATTCAAGCGACGGATCAAGGCCAACCCGCGCAACTACGTCGCCCAACCGACGCTCCAGCTTTCGACCTGCCCGACCTTCGTGCCGGGCGGTGTCGGCGCGCGCCATGTCGATCTGCGGCCGTTCATCCTGTCCGGGCGCGAGACCTTCGTGACCACCGGCGGCCTCACCCGGGTGGCGCTCAAGGCCGGCTCGCTGGTGGTCAATTCGTCCCAGGGCGGCGGCAGCAAGGACACCTGGATTGTCGATGAAGACGCCTCCGGAGGCCGCTCATGATGCTGTCGCGGCTGGCTGAACACCTGTTCTGGCACGGGCGCTATCTGGAGCGCGCCGAGGGGCTGGCGCGGCTGATCAACGTCAACGCGCATCTGAACCTTGACCTGCCGGGCAAGATGGCACCGGGCTGGGAACCGCTGGTACGCATTACCGGCAACCCCGAGCTGTATGTGGAATTGAACGGTGACGAGCGCTCGGAGCGCAGCATCGCACGCTTTCTGATCGCCGATTCGCGCAACCCCGGATCGATCCGTTCGTCGCTGGAAATGGCACGGGAAAATCTGCGCGCCGCGCGCGACCTGCTGCCGCGCGAGGTCTGGGAGCAGATGAACGGACTTTATCTGGACATCAATCGTCGCATCGATGCCAGTCTCGCACGCCGCAACCGTCATGACACGCTCAACGAGTTGATCCGCGGCTCGCAACTCCTGTCCGGCATGCTCACCGGAACCATGAGCCACGACCATGCCTACGACTTCATTCGCCTCGGCGGCTATCTCGAGCGGGCCGACGTGACCACCCGCATTCTCGATGTGCGCGCCGACGACCTGCTGCCCGAGGACGTTGAAGAACTGCCGCCGTTCGAATCGATCCAGTGGATGAGTGTGCTGAAATCGCTGACCGGCTACCAGATGTACCGCCGCCATGTGCGCCTGCGCGTGACCGGACCCGATGTGCTCCGGTTTTTGCTGCGTGACCGGCTGTTCCCGCGCTCGGTGATGTTCTGTCTCGAGCAGGTCGAACATCTGCTGGCCGAGCTGCCCGGCGACGACGACAACGCCCTGCGCGCCACGCTGGCGGTCAAGCGCCAGCTCGATCAGGTGCGCGTCATCCGACTCACCGGCGAACCGCTGGCTGAATTCATCGACCGCGTGCAGATCGAACTGGCCGACATCGGTGACGCAATCGCCGGCACATGGTTCCTGCCCGTGGCGATGGACTGACGCCGCTTGGCGCGCATGCAGCAAATCGGCCGCGTCCGATGATCCCCGAATCCTTCATCGAGCAGCTGCTCGAGCGTGTCGATATCGTCGACGTGGTCGGCAGCCGGGTGCCGCTGAAATCGGCCGGGCATGAGTTCAAGGCCTGCTGCCCGTTTCACGACGAGAAAACACCGTCGTTCTACGTCTCGCCGCAAAAACAGTTCTACCACTGCTTCGGCTGCGGCGCACACGGCACTGCAGTCGGCTTCGTGATGGCCTACGACGGGCTGGAATTTCCGGCCGCGATCGAGGAACTCGCATCGATGGCCGGTCTGGAGGTTCCGCGCGACGAGGCACGCCCGGCCGATGACGCGCAAAAGCGCGAGCGCGAGGCGCTGCATGCAGCGCTGGAGGCGGCCCAGGCATTTTTCCGATCGCGACTGCGCGAGGCCCCGGCGGCCGGTGACTATCTGGACGGCCGTGGCCTTGATGCGGCCACGATCGAGGAATTCGGGATCGGCTACGCGCCCGACCAGTGGTCGGCACTGGTCGATCGGCTGCAACAGCGCGGCTTCGACGAGGCTGCGCTGGAACGCGCCGGGCTGGCCTCACGCACGCGCAACGGCAAGCTGATCGACCGCTTCCGCAACCGCATCATGTTTCCGATCCGCGACCGGCGCGGCCGCGCGATTGCCTTCGGCGGCCGCGCGCTGGGCGAGGACGGGCCGAAGTACCTGAACTCGGCCGAGTCGCCGGTGTTCCACAAGGGCCGCGAGCTGTATCGGCTGTTCGAGGTACGCCGGGGCGGGCTGCCCGAGCAGTTGCTGGTGGTCGAAGGCTACATGGATGCCGCGGCGCTCTGGCAATTCGGCTTCCACGATGCTGTCGCCACGCTCGGCACGGCCGTGACCGCCGACCACCTCGAACTGATGTTCCGCGCCACCTCGCTGGCAGTGTTCTGCTTCGACGGCGACGCGGCCGGCCGGCGCGCGGCCTGGAAGGGGCTGGAAACGGCGCTGCCGCTGATGCGCGCCAACCGCGAGTTGCGCTTTCTGTTCCTGCCCGAAGGCGACGACCCCGACAGCCTGGTCCGGCGCGAGGGCGCCGACGGCCTGCGCGCACGCCTGGACCGCGCTGTGCCGCTGTCGCAGTTCCTGTTCGATGAGCTCGGCCGCTCGCTGGACCTGGCCACGCCGGACGGTCGCGCGCGTCTGGTGGCACTGGCCGAACCGCTGCTGGCCCGACTGCCAGAGGGTCCGTTTTCCGAGTTGATGCGCGGCGAGCTGGCGCGCCGCAGCGGCCTGGGCCTCAGTCAGCGCACAACAGCACGCAGGCCCGCCGCACGGCCACGTCCCGAAAGAGACCTTGACGAACGCCCGTTGAGTCCGGTACAATATAGTGTTGCGCTTCTCGTTCAACACCCGGAGCTCGCCCGAACCATCGACCAGCAGGCCTTGGGCGTGTCCGGTGAGCTCAAGGGGGTGGCGTTCCTGTCACGACTGATTGAGTTCTGTCGACAAAAGCCCAATATCTCGACCGCGTTGGTGCTCGAACACTGGCGCGACGCGCCGGAAGGGCCGTTCCTGGCCCGTTTGGCCGCGCGCGATCTGGCCGTAGGGACAAACGCGGTCGGGCCGGCGCTGAACGAGGCCCTGCAGCGTATCCACGCACAACAAGTGCGAGGGCGCATCCGGCAGTTGCAGCAAATCCAGGCCGCAGGCGGTCTGACGAAAGAACAGGCCGACGAGTTGCGGCACTGGCTGAAACAACGAGTCCCCGGCGCCGGCGCGTCCTGACTCCCGCATTCTTGGACATTATGGAAAACGCACCCCGCTCCTCGCTGAAGCTGCTGATCGAAAAAGGTCGTGAACAGGGCCAGTGGCTGACCTACGCCCAGGTCAACGATCACCTGCCCGACGACATCGTCGAGGCCGAACAGATCGAAGACATCGTCAACATGATCAACGACATGGGCATCAAGGTGTTCGAAGAGGCACCGGAAGATCCCGATGCGTTGATCCTGAACGACTCGGCCTCGACCGATGCCGACGACGAGACCGCGCAGCAGGAAGCCGAAGCCGCGCTGGCCGCCGTCGAGACCGAACTCGGCCGCACGACCGATCCGGTGCGCATGTACATGCGCGAGATGGGCGCGGTCGACCTGCTCGACCAGAAGGGCGAAATCGAGATTGCCAAACGCATCGAGGACGGTCTCAATGCCGTCAACATCTCGCTGGCGCGCTTTCCCGGCACCGTCACTGTGCTGCTGGAGGAGTACCAGTCCTGGCGCGATGGCAATCAGCGCTTGAACGAGCTGGTCTCGGGCTTCATCAACCCGCTGCTGCTGGCTGAAATGGACCTGATTTCCGATGACACCATGGAAGCCGCGGTGGCCGAGGAAGCCGAATTCAGCGATGACAGCGAAGAGGACGAGGAGGACGACAAGCCGGCACCGACGGTCAACGCCGGCCCCGACCCCGAGCAGGTCATCCAGTACTTCGAGGAGCTGAAGAAGGCACAGGAAAAGTTCCTCAAGCTGTTCGACCGCTATGGCCCGAACGGCAAGAAGACCAACGAACTCAAGGACCAGATCTGCGAGCAGTTCATGCGCCTGAAACTGCCTCCGCGCATGTTCGAACACCTGATCGACCGGATGCGATTCCAGGCCAACATCACGCGCGATATCGAGCGCCAGATCATGATGATCTGCGTCGACCGCGCCGGCATGCCACGCAAGGATTTCGTGCAGAGCTTTGTCGACCACGAGACCGACCCGGACTGGCTCCAAGGGCTTTTCGGCAAACGCACCAAGTGGTCGGCCGCGCTCAAGCCCCACCGCGATGAACTCGAGCGGCTGCAGAACAAGCTGACCCAGATCGAGACCACCCAGCGCATCCCGATTTCCGAGTTCAAGGACCTCGCGCGCAACATGTCGATCGGCGAGGCGCGCGCACGCCGGGCGAAGAAGGAAATGGTCGAGGCCAACCTGCGGCTGGTGATCTCGATCGCCAAGAAGTACACCAACCGCGGCCTGCAGTTCCTCGACCTGATCCAGGAAGGCAACATCGGCCTGATGAAGGCGGTCGACAAGTTCGAATACCGCCGCGGCTACAAGTTCTCGACCTATGCGACCTGGTGGATCCGCCAGGCGATCACGCGTTCGATCGCCGACCAGGCGCGCACCATCCGCATCCCGGTGCACATGATCGAGACGATCAACAAGCTCAACCGCATCTCGCGCCAGATGCTGCAGGAAATGGGCCGCGAGCCGACCCCTGACGAGCTGGCCAAGAAAATGGAGATGCCCGAGGACAAGGTTCGCAAGGTGCTCAAGATCGCCAAGGAGCCGATCTCGATGGAAACCCCGATCGGCGACGACGAGGATTCGCATCTGGGCGATTTCATCGAGGATCTCAACATCCTCTCGCCGGTCGACAAGGCCACCACTACCGGTCTGACCGACACGGTGCAGAAAGTGCTCGGCGGCCTGACGCCGCGCGAAGCCAAGGTGCTGCGGATGCGCTTCGGCATCGATATGAACACCGACCACACGCTCGAAGAGGTCGGCAAGCAGTTCGATGTCACGCGCGAACGCATTCGCCAGATCGAGGCCAAGGCGCTGCGCAAACTGCGCCATCCGACCCGTTCCGAACAGCTCAGAAGCTTTCTCGACATCGAGTGATCAACCCTGGCGGCCTGCCGAAGGCCGCCGCCATCCTGCCCGCCGGAACCCCGCCCGCCATGGCCGAGACCGCCGACAGCATCGAGCTGAACCCTGACCGCATCAACTGGGACAAGTCCGCAGGGCTGGTGCCGGCAATCGTTCAGGATGCCGACTCCGGCCGCGTGCTGATGCTGGGCTACATGAACCGCGAAGCACTGGAAAAGACGCAGGCCGACGGTCGTGTCACGTTCTTCTCGCGCAGCAAGCAGCGGCTGTGGACCAAGGGCGAGACCTCCGGGCACCACCTGGATCTGGTTGCGCTTGCGCTGGATTGCGATCGCGACACGCTGCTGGTTCAGGCGCGGGCGCACGGTCCGACCTGCCATCTCGGCACCACCACCTGCTGGGGCGAGACACGTCGGCCCAGCCTGGGGTTCCTGGCAGAACTCGAACGCGTCATCGAGTCGCGGCGCGGGTCCGATCCGGCAAACAGCTACACCGCCCGGCTGCTGGCCGAGGGCGTCAAGCGAGCGGCCCAGAAAGTCGGCGAGGAAGGGGTGGAAGTGGCGCTGGCGGCCGCGGTCGGCGAGGATGATGAGCTGATCGACGAAAGCGCCGACCTGCTCTACCACCTGCTGGTCACGCTGGCCGCGCGCGAGGTCACGCTGGCCCGGGTGGTTGAACGACTGGCCGAGCGGCATGTCTGAAACCGGTGTGATGTGACGATCGGAAGCGGCGGCAAGCACGCCGCTGGTGCATAAGCTTCGTTATTGACAATGCAAGAAAGGCCGCGGCCAAGCGCGGCTCGCGTAGCAAGGGGCGCAGGACCAACGTGAACTGGAGCAAGACCGACCTCGAAAGCCTTCGCCAGCGCGCCGAACGTGCGTTGGCGCGTGTTGAGCACGTGCTCGACTCGCTCGACGGTACCGCACGTTCCGATGTCGAGGCGCTGGTCGAAGAACTGCGCATCTACCAGGCCGAGCTCGAGGTCCAGAACCAGGAACTGCGTGAAACCCGGATGGCTGCCGAGCGCGGCCGCCGGCGCTTCGAGCTGCTGTTCGGCAATCTGCCGCTGCCGGCGCTGGTGGTCAATGAATCGGGCACCGTGCGCGAGTTCAACGCCGCCGCCGCCCGCTTGCTCAACGCCGAAGAGCGCGAACTGCGCGACCGGTCGCTGTTTCGCGTGCTCGGAAAATCAGAGCATCCTGCCTTGCGTGAACGCTTGCAGAACACCAGCGCCGGCGAACTGCGCGATCCGCTGGAACTTTCGATCGTCGACGGCGACGGCAAGGAGCGCGCGTTCCACGGTCACGTCTACGAACTGCCCAACGAATTCCACCTCGACCGGCACCTGGTAATCATGCTGGTCGACCGCGCCTCCGAACAGGCGCTCACGGCCGAACGCGACCACCTGCAGCAACTGCAGCAGCGCTTCGCGCTGGCCCAGGAAGCGGCCGGGGTCGGCATCTGGTCCTGGGACCGGCGCGCCGACCGCATCACCTGGGATGCCAAGTGCTGCGAGCTGATCGGCTGGCCGGCCAGCGAGCACCAACTGAGCTTCGGCGATTGGGCAGCCTTGATCCATCCGGACGACCTGCCGGAAGTGCAAAGCGAACTCCGTCAGGGCCGGTTCTCAAGCGGAGCGACCGCGATCAACATGCGCATGCGCATCGGCCAGGACGACTGGCGCTGGCTCCAGGGCCGCGGTCAGATCGTCGAACACACCGCCGATGGCCGCTCGGCCCACATCGTCGGCACGTTGATCGACATCGATCGCGAACATCGCGAACGGGTGCGCGCCGAGGAACTGCTGGCGCGACTGAACAAGCTCAGTCGGCTGGCCCCGGGCATGCTCTACCAGTACCAGCAATGGCCCGACGGGCGCGCCGCCTTTCCCTACAGCTCGCAGGGCATGCGCGAGATCTACGGCCTCGAACCGCAAGAGGTTGCCGAAGATGCACGGGCCGCATTCCAGCACCTGCACCCCGACGATTTACCGATGATCGTCGAATCGATCGAAACGTCGATGCGCGAGCTGTCGACCTGGCGTACCCGCTACCGCGTCAACCATCCCGAGCGCGGCTTGATCTGGGTCGAAGGCGAGGCCACCCCGGAGCGCCAGCCGGATGGTTCGACGCTGTGGCATGGACACATCCGTGATGTCACCCGTCGGCTGGAACTGGAGCACGAGATCGAAAGCGAGCGACGACGCCTGGCCGATATCCTCTGGGGCACCGGCGCCGGCACCTGGGAATGGAACGTCCGGACCGGCGAGACCCGCTTCAACGAGCGCTGGGCCGAGATGATCGGCTATCGCCTCGACGAACTGCAACCGATCAATATCGAGACCTGGCTGTCGTTCTTGCACCCCGACGACCGGGCGCGCTCGGAGCAGTTGCTCAACCTGCACTTCGAGGGCAAGCTCGACAGCTACGAATGCGAGGCACGCATGCGCCATCGCAACGGACACTGGATCTGGGTGCTGGACCGCGGCCGGGTCATCTCGCGCACCGAAGATGGACAGCCCGAATGGATGGCCGGCACCCACACCGACATCACCGCGCGCAAGGAAGCCGAGGCGCGGCTGATCGAGCAGGCCCAGTTTGACCAATTGACCGGCTTGCCGGGACGGTCCCTGCTGATCGACCGCCTGGAGCAGGCCATGGCGCGCGCACGGCGCCGTCGGCAATTGCTGGCGGTCGCGTTCATCGACCTCGATGGCTTCAAAGCGGTCAATGACCGTTTCGGCCATGCCGCTGGCGACCGGCTGCTCAACGAAATCGGCCGCCGGCTCAAGGCCAGCCTGCGCGAAAGCGATACCGTCGCACGCATCGGCGGCGACGAGTTCGTGGCCGTGCTCGGCGACCTGACCCGCCCCGACGACGCGCGCGCACTGCTCGAGCGCACTCTGGAGGCGCTGGCTGAAGAGATCGTGCTGGGTCGCAACCGCGCTGAAATCTCGGCCAGCATTGGCGTGACCTTCTACCCGCAGGGCGACGATCCGGGTGCCGATGGCTTGATCCAGCGCGCCGATCTTGCCATGTACCGGGCCAAAGCCGGCGGCAAGAACCGGATCTCCATCGAAGACAGCACCCCCACCCCGGCCGACTGACCTCGACACGCCGGCAACGTGCTCGATCCCGGCATGCAGGCGCCCACGAAAAGCCACCCATCGACGCAGGATTTGACTTCGCTCAAGAATCGTCGCGCCCGGTCCGACTACGCTCAAGATCCGGCACCTTGCTCGGCCTTCGAAAACTTCAGGGGTGAACGCATGAACGAAACCGCAGCGAACAGCGCGCCGTCCAGCGCCAACGCACAGGAAGAAGTCAGCCGCTTCCCGACGATTGACCGCCAGCAGCTTGTCAAGTCCTTCGACAGCGGCCGCTACCCGTACCGGCGCAAGATCGGCCGGCGCGCCTACGAGGCCGAGAAGGCCAAGCTGCAGGCTGAGTTGCTGAAAGTTCAGCTGTGGGCGCAGGAGACCGGCCAGAAATTCGTGATCATCTTCGAGGGCCGCGATGCGGCCGGCAAGGGCGGCACGATCAAGCGCTTCACCGAGCATCTCAACCCGCGCTTCGCACGCGTGGTCGCACTCAACAAACCCACCGACCGCGAGCGCGGGCAATGGTATTTCCAGCGCTACGTCGAGCATCTGCCCTCGGGCGGCGAGATGGTGTTCTACGATCGCTCCTGGTACAACCGCGCCGGGGTCGAACGCGTGATGGGCTTCTGTACGCCGAACGAATACCTGGAGTTCATGCGCCAGGCACCGCTGTTCGAACAGATGCTGGTGCGCTCGGGTATCCGGCTGTACAAGTACTGGTTCTCGGTCACCCGGCGCGAACAGGCCAATCGCTTCGAGGCGCGCGCGGCCGACCCGCTCAAGCGCTGGAAGTTGTCACCCATCGACCGCGCCAGCCTCAACAAGTGGGACGACTACACCGAGGCCAAGGAGGCGATGTTCTTCTACACCGACACCGCCGACGCGCCCTGGACGATCGTCAAATCCAACGACAAGAAGCGCGCGCGCATCAACTGCATGCGCCATTTCCTCGGCTCGCTGGACTACCCGGACAAGGACGAAAGCATCGTGCTGCCGCCCGACCCGCTGCTGGTCGGCAAGGCCTCGCACGTGGTGCACCAGAACGAGCATATCCTCGGCATTGCGCTGCACCCGGAACAGCGGCGGCGCGGCAAGAAAGGCGATTAAGCCGGCAACCAGACCGGTTGCCGGATTCATGCTCGACCTTAAACGTCCGCGGCCGCAAAGCGAGGGCATTTGCAGACATGCGCCGCAAATGCCGTGCAACGAATACCGCAGGTAGTTCGTTGCCTGATCAGTAAAACCGAAGGATTCAGGGTCGGGTCTGGCCGCTGCCGCGCAGCTGGTATTTGAATGTCGTCAGCTGTTCGACGCCGACCGGTCCGCGCGCGTGCAGGCGGCCGGTGGCGATGCCAATCTCGGCACCGAAGCCGAACTCGCCGCCGTCGGCGAACTGGGTCGAGGCGTTGGCGATCACGATCGCGCTGTCGACGCGCGCGAGGAAATCCTCGATCACCGCCGCATCGGCCGCCAGGACGCCGTCGGTGTGGCCGGAACCCCAGTTCGAAATATGCGCGATCGCCTCGTCGGCTGAATCGACCGTGGCGATGGCAAGGATGGCATCGAGGTACTCGGTCGCCCAGTCCTGCTCACTGGCCGCAACGATCCGTGCATCGGCCGCACATGCGGCGGCGTCACCGCGCAGTTCGCAGCCACGTTCGACCAGCACATCGACCAGCCTTGGCAGTTCGCCCAGGCAGGCCCGATCAATCAGCAGGGTTTCCAGCGCACCGCAGATTCCGGTCCTTCGCAGCTTGGCGTTGACGATTACCTCGATCGCCATGGCCGGATCGGCCGAAGCGTGCCAGTACAGATGGTTGTTGCCGTCCAGATGCGCGAACACCGGCACGCGCGCGTCGTTCTGAATGCGCTCGACCAGCGAGCGGCCGCCGCGCGGCACAATCACGTCGATGTACTTGTGTGCCCGCAACAGCGCGCCGACCATTGCGCGGTCCTGGTCCGGCACCATCTGCACTGCGGCCCCCGGCAGCCCGGCGGCACGCACGCCGTCGACCAGCACCCGGTGCAACGCGCGATTGGAGTGAACAGCCTCGGAACCACCACGCAGAATCACCGCGTTGCCGGCTTTCAGGCACAGCGCGGCGGCATCGGCAGTGACGTTCGGGCGCGACTCGTAGATCACGCCGATCACGCCGATCGGTACGGCCACGCGCGCGATGTCGAGCCCGTTGGGTTGACGCCAGCGTGCCAGCTCGCGCCCAACCGGGTCGGGCAGCTCGGCAACCTGTTCCAGGCCCCGTGCAATGCCCTCGACGCGCGCCTCGTCGAGTCGCAGCCGGTCGAGCATCGCGCCGCTGATGCCGCGCTGCCCGGCCTGTTCAAGATCAAGCCGGTTGGCCGCCAGCACCGTCGCAACCGCCGCACGCAGGCCGGCTGCGGCCTCGCGCAAGGCGCGGTTGCGCAGATCCGCCGGCGTGACCGCCAGCGCGCCGACCGCCTGACGCGCGGCCCGGCCCAGCGACTCGATAACCGTGTCGGCTTGTTGTTCATTGACCATATCGTCTGCCCGCGTTGAATCCGCATTGCCTGCTTCGAATGCGTCCGATCATAAACCTTCGGCGCATCGTCCTTCGGGTTTCGGCCCGGACCGGTTTCGGCCATAATCGCAGCCACGATGGAAGCTCGACTGACCGCCCGGATCTTTGCCGGCCCACTGGGGCCGTGGCTGCGCCTGATGCGCTTCGATCGGCCGATCGGCATTGCGCTGCTGCTGTGGCCAACCTGGTGGGGGCTGTTCCTGGCCGGCCAGGGTCGACCTTCGCTGGCAAACGTGGTGATTTTCACGCTCGGTGTGGTGGTGATGCGCGCGGCCGGTTGCGCGATCAATGACTACGCCGATCGCGATCTCGACCCGCATGTGGCGCGCACCGAATCGCGACCGCTGGCGGCCGGTGAGTTGACCGCCCGCGATGCCCTGCTGGTGTTTTTCGCACTCCTGGCGCTGGCCTTCGTGCTGGTGCTGCAGACCAACCGCTTGACCGTAGTGCTGGCCTTCTTCGGCGCACTGCTGGCCGGCAGCTACCCGTTTTTCAAGCGCTTCACCCACCTGCCGCAGATTGCGCTCGGTGCGGCCTTCGCCTGGGCCATCCCGATGGCGTTCGCGGCCGAGACCGGCACCATTCCCGAGCCGGCCTGGTGGCTGTTCGGGCTCAACCTGCTGTGGGTGCTGATCTACGACACCGAGTACGCGATGGCCGACCGCGAGGACGACCTGAAGATCGGCGTCAAGTCCACGGCGATCCTGTTCGGGCGTTTCGATGTGCCCATCCTCGCCGCGCTGATGGGGCTGTTCACCGCCGGGCTGGTGCTGTTCGGACTGCGTTTCCTGCCCGAGCCGGCCTGGTTCGTCGGCGTCGCACTGGCCTTCGTGCTGCTGCAGCTGCAACTGTGGCAGATTAGAACGCGCGAACCGGCCGCGTGTTTTGCGGCTTTCCTGTCCAACCATCGGGTCGGGCTGGTGCTGTTTCTGGGCATGCAAACGACGCTGCTGTGGACGGGAGCCGGCTAAGCCGCCAATCGATTGCCGGGTTCATGCCCGGACGGAACGGCCGGCGCCGCGAAGCAAAGGATAAAAATTGCGCGCCACTCGGCCATTTGCCTGCTACCCACCCCGGCCGCGACCGCGTATGATGGAGGGTCGGTGGGTCCGGATTCGAAGGTTTGCCACCGACAGGCTTTGACCTTAGCGGGTATGCGCACCATGATCAACACGTTATCCGTTGGCGCACAGGGGATTCAGTCCGGCATGCAGCGCCTGGACGCGGCCGCACAGCGCATCGCGGCCGATCCGCAGTCGGCCAACCCGAGCAGCCTCGCCACCCCGATGGTCGAGCAAAAGCTGGCCACGCAGCAGGTCCAGGCCTCGGCCGAGGTCATTCAGACAGCCGACGAAATGATCGGCTCACTGCTCGACATCATGGCCTGATGCGCGGCTGAGCCGTTGTTCGATTCATGCTGATCTCCGGACTTTCCTCCTCACCGGCGATTCAACCGATCAACCGGGCACCGGTCGCGCAGTCGCAGCCGCTCACGCGAGCCGCGGATAGCACCTCGATCGAGGCCGCAACCCGGGTTGCTCGCGACCAGGGCGCACAAGCGCCGATCAATGTCCAGCGGGTCGATCCGTCCAACCGCAATGACGGTACTCGCCAGCCACGCGCACCGGCCGCGTCCGGCGCCGAGGCCGCCGCCGCCCAGATCGATCAACTCACCCAGGCCGAACGCCGGCAACTGGCCGAACTGCGCACGCGTGATCGCGAAGTACGCGCCCACGAGGCGGCCCATCAGGCCGTCGCCGGGCGTTTTGCCGGGCCGGTGCAATTCGAATTCCAGCGCGGCCCCGACGGCCAGCTGTACGCGGTCGGCGGCAGTGTTCAGATTGATACCTCGCCGGTGCCGGGCGACCCGCAGGCGACGATCGACAAGATGGAAACCATCCGCGCCGCTGCACTCGCACCGGGCAATCCGTCGGCGCAGGACCAGGCGGTCGCCGCTCAGGCGCTGCAGCAGCTCGTTCAGGCGCGCGCCGAACTGGCCGCCGCGCGTGGCGCTGGCAACACCGACTCGACGCCCACAGGCACGCCCGGTGGCGCGGACACCGGTCCGGTCGGCAGCATCAATCAGCCCTCCGAGCCGTTCAGCGCGGTCAACCTGACGCCCTCGCTGGCTGCCGCACCGCCCGGCCCGGCGCGCGCAGCGGCGCTGGCATTCAATGAAATCGAGCAGTTCGGCCGTCCGCCGGCACCGCTGCCAATCGATGCGCGACTCGCCGTCGATCTGTTCGCCTGATCCGCCCCGAACCCGAGCGCAATAAACCCGCTTTCCTGTTGCACCGTGACTTGCTTTGGGCCGTCGGCTGCAGTATCGTCCGATACTCAAATCCGATGGAGCGCAAACCAACATGATTCGCAAGACCATTTTCATTCTGTCGCTGATACTGGCCACGTCCGTCACCTGGGCGCAGGCCAATGCGGCCGGCGAAACACGTTTCGTTGATGTCATCGTTTCGTTGAATGTCGACCCTGCCACCCAGCCCGCGGCCGCCAATCGCGCATTCGCGCGCGAGGTCGCGCGCGGCTATGGCGTCGAAGCGCGCCACGCCTATGGCAAGGTGTTTTCCGGCTTTGCGGCTCGCATTCCCGAAGGCCGCCTGAACGCACTGCGCAATGACCCGCTGGTCGAAAGCGTCCAGATCGACCAGCCGATCTGGGCTTTCCAGAGTTGCAAGAATCCGCGCAAGCCCTGCGACGAACCACCGCCGGATGATGGCGGTGGCGGTGGCGATACCGGCGGCAGCAGTCAGGTCATCCCCTGGGGCATCAGCCGGATCGGCGCCGACATCAACACCAACAGCGGTGCCGGCGTTGATGTCTACATCATCGACTCCGGCATCGACTCCGACCATCCCGACCTGAACGTGGCGACCGGTTTTGCAAGTGAGAACTGCAAGGGCAAGACCTGCAATGTCGCCTGGGACGACGATGACGGCCACGGCACGCATGTTGCCGGCACGGTCGCGGCGCTGGACAACAACATCCAGGTCGTCGGGGTCGCGCCGGGCGCCACCCTGCATGCGGTCAAGGTACTGAACAATCGCGGTTCGGGCTCGTTCTCCGGCATCATCGCCGGCATCGACTGGGTCGCCGGCCAGGTCGCCGCCAGCGGCCGACCGGCGGTGGCCAACATGAGCCTGGGCGGCAGCGGCTCGAAGACCGGCAGCTGCAACAACGGTCAGTTCTCGGGCAGCGACAACTTCCACCGCGCGCTGTGCGCGGCCAGCGCCGCCGGCGTGGTGTTCGTGGTCGCTGCCGGCAATTCCGGGGCCGACGCCGCCACCGCCGTGCCGGCGGCCTTTGACGACACGGTGATCACCGTCAGCGCGACCAGCGAAGGGGACAACTGGCCGTCGTGGTCGAACTGGGGCGTTCCGCCGGTCGCAATCGCCGCACCGGGCGTGAACATCCTGTCGAGCTGGAACAACGGCAGCACCAACACCATCAGCGGCACCTCGATGGCCAGTCCGCATGCGGCCGGCGCAGCCGCACTGGTTTTGGCATCCGGCAACGCGGGCAGCGGTTTCTCGGCCTTCGTCAACACCCGCCAGGCGCTGCTGAACGCGTCCGAACCCACCGCCTCGTTCAGCAACACCAGTGGCAATCCGCATCCCGAGCCGTTTTTGAACGCAAGAGGGCTGTAATTGCCGGGTGCTGTAGCCGCCTCCCGCGCCCGGCGGGAGATGTGGCCAGATGCGAATGAACCATCTTCACGGGGTCCAACGGGCCCCGTTTTTGCGGTATCTTGAGAGACGGGTGCGGTCCAGAGACCCGGAAAAACGTTCTGTGCTTCGGGGTGAAGCGAACGGAACCGGCCGAAAGTCGGTTCCCTGCACGCAATGACTGCGCAACGATCGCAGTCCACCGGCACAGGAGAGCCCCATGCGCGAGACGTTCGACTACATCATCATCGGTGCCGGATCCGCCGGCTGTGTGCTGGCCAATCGCCTGAGCGAAGACCCGGACTGCCGCGTGCTGCTGCTGGAGGCTGGCCCGCGCGACTGGAACCCGTTCATCCACATGCCGGCCGGGCTGGCGCGGCTGGTCAGCTTCAAGTCGATCAACTGGAATTACCAGACCGAGCCGGAGCCGCAGCTCAACGGTCGCCGCTTGTACTGGCCGCGGGGGCGCGTGCTGGGCGGCTCGAGCTCGATCAACGCGATGTGCTACATCCGCGGCCATGCCAGCGACTATGACGACTGGCGTGATCTCGGCAATCCGGGCTGGGGCTTTGCCGACGTGCTGCCGTATTTCCGGCGCGCCGAGGATCAGCAGCGCGGCGCGTCCGAGCACCACGGCGAAGCCGGTCCGCTGGGCGTGGCCGACCTGCAGCATGTCAACGACCTGTCGCGGGTGTTCATCCGGGCCGCCGAGCAGGCCGAGTACTATCGCAACGTCGATTTCAACGGTCCGGTGCAACGGGGTTTCGGGCTGTATCAGGTCACCCAGCGCGGCGGGCGCCGATGCTCGACCGCCGCCGGTTACCTGAAACCGGCACGCGCGCGCGCCAATCTGACCGTACGCACCGGTGCCCTGACCACCCGGCTGGTGTTCGAAGGCAACCGTGCGGTCGGGGTCGAATACCTGCGGCGCGGGATGCGCCGGCGAGCGCGCGCCGAACGCGAAGTGCTGCTGGCCGGTGGCGCGATCAATTCGCCACAGCTGCTGATGCTTTCCGGAATCGGTCCGGCCGCCATGCTCGAAGCGGCCGGTGTGAAGGTCCGCCACGCACTGGCCGGCATCGGCACCAACCTGCAGGACCACCTCGACGTGATGACGCTGACGCGCTGCTCGCAGCCGGTCACCTACGACCGCCTCAACGAGTTGGCCGTCGGTATCCGCTACTACCTGTTCCATGAGGGCATCGGCACCTCCAACATCGCCGAGGCCGGTGGCTTCATCGCCAGCGGGCGCGACCCGCGCAACCGCCCCGATGTACAGATGCACTTCGTGCCGGCGCTGCTCGATGACCATGGCCGCAACCGCTTGCCGGGCGATGGCTACACGCTGCACGCCTGCAACCTGCGGCCGCTCAGTCGCGGTCACCTGGCGCTGCTCAGCGATGACCCGCGACGGCCGCTGGCGATCCATGCCAACTACCTGTCCGAGCCCGATGATCTGGAGATGATGCTCGAGTGCATCCGGCTGTCGCGCGAGGTTCTGGCCCAGCCGGCCTTCCGGCCGTTCCGCGCCCACGAGATCCACCCCGGCGATGACGTCAGCGATCGCGCCGGACTGATCGAGTTCATCCGCAACAAGGCCGAGTCGATCTATCACCCGGTCGGCACCTGCCGGATGGGCAGCGATGCCGACGCTGTGGTCGACCCGGAGCTGCGCGTCAACGGTATCGAAGGCCTGCGCGTGATCGACGCCTCGGTCATGCCGACGCTGATCGGCGGCAACACCAATGCGCCGGTGATCATGATCGCCGAGAAGGCCGCCGACCTGATCCTCGGCCGCGGACTTGCGGCGTCCGGCTCAGAGTTGGCTGCTGCGGCATGAGGTTCGCCCGAGAGCGAATCGCGGTTTTGGCGGTCCAAGCATCATTACCGATTCGTTCCGGAGACCGGCCATGTTGCGTTCCCGCCTGCTGATTCCCGCGTTGCTGCTGGCCATCCTGCCGCTGGAGGCATGGACGGAAGAGACGCCCGGGCCGTCCGCACCGGTCGATCGACTCGAACAGGCGCTGCTTGCGAACATGCAGTCAGACCGCGATTTCGATGCGCGCTACGCCGAGCTACGGCCGCTGGTCCAGGACATCATGGCGGTCGAACGCATGGCCCGCTACCTGTTCGGGCGCGACTGGCGTACATTCGAGGCCGGACAGCGGGACCGCTTCGCCGAGGTCTTTCTCGACCTCAGTGCGGCCACCTATGCCAGGCAGTTCGACCGCTACGGCGGCGAGCGCTTCGATCCGGTCGAAGTCCAGCAGCCGGCCGACGACCGCGCCGTGGTCAAACGCATGCTCACCACCGGCAGCGGCCGCAAGGTGCCGTTCGACTACCTGATGACCGGCAGCGACGACGGCTGGCAGATCGTCACCATCATTGCCGACGGCGTCAGCGACCTGGCGCTCAAGCGCAGCCAGTATCAGAAAATCGTCGATGAAGACGGACTGGCAGGCGTGATCAGGCACATCGAGCAACAGGTCGCCAAGCAACGCGGTGACTGAGACCGAACCGGCATCAAGCCCGCCGGTGGCGCGCTGGCTGCAGTTCGTCACCCGCCACCCGTGGCCGGTGCTGGCGCTCGCCCTTGTGCTGGCGGGGCTGGCGCTGGCGACCATCCAGGCGCGGCTGGGTGTCGACAGCGACCCGCTGGCGATGCTCGCTGAAGACCTGCCGTTTCGGCAAACCGATACGCGCATCAAGCAGCAGTTTCCAACGCTTGACGAAAACCTGTTGATCGTTATCGACGCGCCGACGCCTGAGCAGGCCTGGCTGGCCGCGCGCGCCGTGACACGGCGGCTGGCCGACATGCCCGAAGTGATCGAGCACTACAGCTGGCCCAGTGGCGATGCGTTCTTTCTCGACCACGGCCTGCTTCTGCAACCGACCGCGCGGCTTGAAGCACTGACCGACCGCCTGGCCGACGCTCAAGCCCTGCTCGGACGACTGGCTTCGGATACCACTGCGGCCGGACTGTTCGAGCTGCTCGCGCAGATGCTCGAACAACGCGAGCAGCTGCCCGAAGACTTCGATCTCGACAGCCTGCTCGACCAGGTCGGCCACGTGCTCGAGCAACAGCGCGCCGGCGGCCAGGCGATGCTGTCGTGGCAGCACTTGCTGGGCGGGACCGGCGACGACGGGCCGGCGCGCGAAGTGATCGTGGTCAACCCGGTGCTGGACCATGGCCGCGTGCTGGCCGCGCGCGCGGTCATGGAAGACTTGCAGGCGCTGCGCGCCGAACTGGGCTTCGATCAGGGCCCGGTGCGCATGCGGCTGACCGGCTCGACACCGCTGCGCTTCGAGGAAATGCGCAGCGTCATCGACGGCGCAGCGCTGACCGGCCTGCTGGCGCTGATCGTGGTCTCCGGCGTGATGCTGGCCGGGCTGCGCTCGCCGCTGTTATGCCTGGTCGCGCTGATCAATCTGGCGCTGGGGCTGGTGCTGACAGCCGGATTTGCCGCGCTCGCGATCGGCCGGGTCAACATGATCTCGGTCAGCTTCGTGGTGCTCTATATCGGCCTGGGGGTGAACTACGCAGTTCATTACCTGTTGCGCTACCGCGAACTGCTGACCACCGCCGACGGCGGCACGACCGATCGGCTGCGCGCCATTCACGCCGCCGGGCGCTTCCTGTTGCGCGCGCTGGTGCTGTCGGCGGCAACCACGGCGCTGGGTTTCTTCGCCTTCGTGCCGACCGCATTTGCCGGCATTGCCGAGCTGGGCCTGATCGCCGGCTTCGCGATGCTGGTGACACTGGCACTGAGTTACAGCGTGCTGCCGGCACTGCTGGCGATCCTGCAACCCGGCGCGGGCCGGTTTCACCGACCATCGCCCGGCGCGCTGCAACCGTGGCAGCGGTGGCCGCTGCAACATCGACGCATCACGCTGCTGGTCGGTGCCGCATTGCTGCTGGCCGCCGCGCCGCTGCTGCCCCGGGTCGGCTTCGACAGCGATCCGCTGGGCTTGCGCGATCCCGACAGCGAATCGGTCACCACCATCCGCGAACTGCTGGCCAACGGCGCGGCCGGTTACCGCAACATCCAGGTACTGGTCGGCCCGGACCAGGACGCTGCGGCCCTGGCCGATCGCATCAAGGCCTTGCCCGAGGTCGAACGCACGGTCTGGCTGGCCACGTTCGTGCCCGCCGGACAGGACGACAAACTGCTGCTGATCGAGGACCTGGGCTGGCTGCTGGGTCCGGAAATCATTGCTTCGGACTGGACGCCCGACGCGCTGGAGCCGGCTCGACTGGAACGCGCTACCGCCGCGCTGATGGATGCACTGGCGTCGACTTCGCAGCCGTCTGCCAACCGCCTGATGGACGCGTTGGAGACACTTCGCAGCGCGTCAGACGGCGACATCGAAGCCGTCAACCAGGCGCTGGTCGGTGGACTGGAAGTCACCCTTGGGCGACTGGCGCGCGGCCTGCGGATCGGTGACGCGATCACTCACGAACGGCTGCCGCCGGCGCTGCTGGCTCAATGGCTTGGTGCCGACGGCAGCCGGCTGCTGCAGGTCTTCCCGGCCGGCAACGTGCTGGCACCGGGGGTGCAGGATGCATTCGCCGCTGCCGTGACCGCTGTGGCCGGCGACACCGTCAGCGGCGGTCCGATCATCCAGCGCGCCGCCGGTCAGGCGATCACCGACGCCTTCGCGCAAGCGCTGGCGTGGGCGATCGCCGGCATTACGCTGGTGCTGGTGCTGGTGCTGCGGCGCACCGTCGAGGTCGCCATGGTGCTGGCGCCGCTGGCTCTGGGCGGCGTGCTGACGCTGGCGGCGATGCAACTGGCCGGGCTGCAGTTCAACTTCGCCAACGTCGTCGCGCTGCCGCTGCTGCTCGGGGTTGCGGTCGACAACGGCATCCACCTGGTCGAGCGCCACCGTGCCGGCCTGCTGCCCGAAGGCAACGTGCTGGCGACCGCGACCGCACGCGCGATCGTGGTCGGCGCACTGATCACCGCCGGCGGTTTCGGCAATCTGGCCTTCTCGCCGCACACCGGCACCGCCAGCCTCGGCCTGATTCTGGCGATTGGGCTGAGCCTGATGGTGATCGCCACGCTGGTGTTCCTGCCGGCCCTGCTCGGATACCGGCGCGACACCGCGTAGACCATTCGTTTGCGCCATCAAGTCCCGGCCCGCAACGCCCGCCGGGGCGCTATGCTTCGGCCAATCGCTTCAATCGTCGATGGCTTCAATCGTCGATCGCTTCGATCGTTGATCGCTTCGATTGTCGATCGCCATGTGCCAATCGCATCCGCACCGGCCTGCACGCTACGGGAACCACGCATCATGACCATCGCGGTAATCAATTCCGGCGGCGCCAACCTCGGTTCGGTGGTGCAGGCCCTGCATCGACTCGGCGCCGACAGCGTTCTGACCGCCGATGCCGAGGTGATTCGCAGCGCCTCGCGCGTGATCCTGCCCGGCGTCGGCGCGGCGGCGTGGGCGATGAATGCCCTGCAATCCCGCGGTCTCGATGACGTCATTCGCGACCTGACCCAGCCGGTGCTCGGCATCTGCTTGGGGTTGCAGCTGCTGTTCGAGTCATCCGAGGAAGGCGATTGTGCGTGCCTGGGCCTGATTCCGGGCCGTGTCCGGCATCTGCCGGAAACTCCCGGACTGCGGCTGCCGCATATGGGCTGGAACCGGCTGAACTGGCAGACCAACGACCCGCTGGCGGCCGGCCTGGACGGCGACGAATGGTTCTATTTCGTCCACAGCTACGCCGCACCGGCCGAGGCGGCGGTGGCCACCAGCGAACACGGCGCGCGATTTGCCGCGGTTGTGCGGCACGAGAATTTCGTCGCCTGCCAGTTTCACCCCGAAAAATCCGCCGCCGCCGGTGCGCGGATTCTGCAAAACTTTCTGCGGAGCACTTGAGATGCAGTTGATTCCCGCTATTGATCTGCGCCACGGTCGCGTCGTGCGTCTGCAACAGGGCGATTACGCGCGCGAGACACGCTACGACGAGACCGCGCTCGAGCGGGCGCGGGCGTATGCCGATGCCGGCGCGAAGTTGCTGCACCTGGTCGATCTGGATGCCGCACTCGACGGCGGTGACGGCAACCTGGCCTTGATTGCCGAGATCTGCGACGCCCTGCCCATCCCGGTGCAGACCGGTGGCGGCGTGCGCGACGCCAGCGACGTGCAAAAACGCCTGGATGCCGGGGCGGCGCGCGTGGTGGTCGGCAGCGTCTGTGTGCGCGATCCGGACCGGGTCTGCGACTGGATCAAAACCTTCGGCGCCGGTCATCTCGTGGCCGGGCTGGACGTCAAGCGCGAAGGCGAGCACTGGATTCCGCAGGCCGCGGGCTGGACCGAGGCCGGCGAGCTTGATCTGTTCGCGCTGCTGGATCGACTGACCGCGGCCGGACTCGAACACCTGCTATGCACCGACATTGCCCGCGACGGCATGCTGACCGGTGCCGGGGTCGAGTTGTACGAGCAGCTTCGTGCCCGGCACCCGGCCTTGCGGATCCAGGCCTCCGGCGGCATCGGCACGGAGGACGATCTGGAGGCCGTGGCCGCAACCGGCGTCGACGGCTGCATCGTCGGGCGCGCGCTGCTGGAAGGCAAAGTTGCGCTGGAGGCGATCGCGCGCTTCGACGGCGGTCGCGGCTGATGGTTGCCGTGCGCATCATCCCGTGTCTGGACGTGCGCGCCGGGCGCGTGGTCAAGGGCGTCAAGTTCCGCGACCACGTCGACATGGGCGACATCATCGAGCGTGCCCAGGCCTACCGCGACCAGGGCGCCGACGAGCTGGTGTTCTATGACATCACCGCCAGCCCCGAGGCGCGCTCGGTCGAGGTGGCCTGGGTCGAACGCGTGGCCGAACAGATCGACATTCCATTTGCCGTCGCCGGCGGCATCCGCGATGTCGAACGCGCGCGCGCCGTGCTGCACGCCGGTGCCGACAAGATCTCGGTCAACACCCCGGCATTGAAGCGCCCGCAACTGGTGCGCGAACTGGCCGACACCTTCGGCAGCCAGTGCGTGGTCGTCGGCGTCGATTCGATCCGCGAAGGGAATGAATACCGGCTGCGCGCCAACACCGGCGACCCGGACAACATGATCGACCCCGATCTGGACACGCGCGCCTGGATCGAGCAGGTCCAGCAGCTCGGGGCCGGCGAAATCGTACTCAACTGCATGGATGCCGACGGCGTGCGGACCGGCTACGACATCGAGCAACTGGCCCGGATGCGCGCGATCTGCGACGTGCCACTGATTGCCTCGGGCGGCGCCGGCACGCGCGAGCATTTCCTCGATGTGTTCGAACAGGCCGACGTCGACGGCGCGCTGGCCGCCACTGTGTTTCATTCCGGCCAGATCCTTATCCCCGAGCTGAAAGCATGGCTGGGCGAGCGCGGGATCATTACAAGAAAGCAGGCACCGGCAACAATTCCAGCCCGGTGAGCCAATCCGAGTCGGCAGAACCTGCCGCCTGGAGTCTCGGAATCGGCGCTGAATCGCACCTGATCCGATTCAAGGCCGAAAGATTTCGAGTTCGAGTTGGAGTCCGGTGGTTTATTTGAACGAGCGCGCCTTGCGCAAGTCGTCGACCTGCTGTCAGGCGCCGGGCTCGATAGCGTTCCAGATACCGATCGCCGGGTTGCGCTCGCCGTCAGCGGCGCCGGACATGGGGCCTTGAAGCCAGCGAATATCCCCATCGCAATACCATTGCTCAGCGCGGATGCGCGGCACGGCCTCGGCAATCCAGCTTGGAGGAATGCCGATATCACCCAGTGCCACACGGCCAATGAACCCGGTGGCCGGCTCTGTGGACAGGCCATGTTTCGGCAACGCCAGGGTCAGCGTGATGGCCGCGCGAATGGCCTCGCCGGCGGCCGTGCCGTGATCGGGATCCAGGCCGGAAGGCAGGTCCAGCGCGATGGTCGGTGCGCGGTGGTGATTGGCCGCGTGGATCCATTGGGCAACCGGCGCGCGCGGCGCGCCGCGGATGCTGTAGCCGAGCATGCCGTCAACGATTGCGGAAAAATTGGCGGCGAAATTGCCGTTGTCGGGCGCGAATTCGCCTTCGGGCAAGCCGAATGGATGCAGCGATATCGAGGTGATCTTTTCCAGCAGCCGCCATTGATGCGCGGTCGTGGCCGTGAACCTGTCGGGATCGGCGGTCGGAAAGACACTGATGGGATGCCCGAAGCCGGCCAGCCGGCGCGCCGCCACCAGCGCGCCGCCACCGTTGCCACCCGGCCCGGCCAGTACCAGGATGGGGGCGCCTGCGGGCACCTCGCCATGCACCAGCCGCGCCAGCAGGCTGCCGGCGTTTTCCATCATCTGCACCAACTGCAGCCCGCGCGCAACGGATAGTGCATCGACTGCTGCCATCTCGGCGGCGCTGAGCGTCGGGATTGTGGGCATTCCGGGCATTTGCCTGTTCGTCGTCGTTCTCGGCTGCAGTATCCACGATCAAGCCCGGTTGGCGCGAGTCACGCGACCGGGCCACTGTGTGTACCATCGATTGCTTGCCGGGACTACCCGGCCCCAGCGACGCCGCGGAATCCAACATGAGCAAACTTCCATCGAACCTCTTTCGCCATGCAGCAATTGTTGCCGTGGTATTGCTGCTGGTGGCCTGCCAGCAGTCCGAACCGCCGTCGGTCCAGCGCACCGAATCCGAGCCGCCCGCGCAGACCGAAACCCAGCGGCTGATGGCGTTTTTCGAGCAGGCGCACCAGCAAGACGTGGCGCGCTCGCCGATGATGCAGGCCCGGCTCGGCATTCGTGACGATTACGACCAGTGGGACGACCTTTCCGAGGCGCATGCCGAGGAAGGGCTGGAAATCGCCCGTCAGCGCTTGCAGCGCCTGGCCGGGTTCGACCGCGCTGCACTCGAGCCGCGCGCCCGATTGTCGTATGACCTGTTCGAGCGCTTGACGCAACGCCGGATCGACGACCATCGCTGGCGCGATCACAGCTACCCGATCAACCAGATGTTCGGCTGGCAGCAGCAGATCCCGACCTTCCTGATCAACATGCACCGGGTCGGCGAATTGTCCGATGCCGAGGCCTACATCGCCCGGCTCGAAGGGGTCGGCGATTTGATTGACCAGATTCTCGCCCGCATGCGCGCCGGCGAGGCGCGCGGCGTCCTGCCGCCGCGCTTTGTCTACCCGATCGTGCTCGAGGCTTCGCGCAACGTGGTCACCGGCACGCCGTTCGAGGAGGTCGAGACCGAATCAGTCCTGCTCGGCGACTTCCGGCGCAAGGTCGCCGGACTGGATCTGCCCGAAGACCAGGCCGACGCGCTGGTAGCGCGAGCCACGCAGGCATTGGCCGAAGTGGTCGCCCCGGCCTATGCGCGGCTGATCGCCGAACTGGAGCGCCAGCAGGCGCTGGCCACCGAAGACCACGGCGTCTGGAAGTTGCCCGACGGCGATACCTTCTATCGCCACATGCTGTCCAACTACACCACCACCGAGCTGACGCCGAACGAGATCCACCAGATGGGCCTCGAAAACGTCGCGCGCATCCACGACGAGATGCGCGAAATCATGGCCGAAGTCGGCTTCGACGGCGACCTGCAGGACTTCTTCGCGTTCATGCGCAGCGACGAGCAGTTCTACTACCCGAATACCGACGCGGGCCGGGCCGAGTACCTGGCCGAGGCCACCGCACTTATCCAGCGCATGAACGAACGTCTGCCGGAGATGTTCGGGCGGTTCCCGGAGGCCGAGCTGGAGGTCCGCCGGGTCGAGCCGTTCCGCGAGCGCGCCGCCGGCAAGGCCTTCTACCAGGCCCCGGCGCTGGACGGTTCGCGGCCCGGCGTCTACTACGCCAACCTCTACGACATGGGCGACATGCCGATCTACCAGATGGAGGCGCTGGCCTACCACGAAGGCAACCCCGGCCACCACATGCAGATCGCAATCGCCCAGGAACTCGAAGGCGTGCCGGCCTTCCAGCGTCTGGCGCGCTTCAGCGTCTATTCCGAAGGCTGGGGGCTGTATACCGAATACCTGCCGCTGGAAATGGGTTTCTACGAGGATCCGTATTCCAACTTCGGGCGGCTGGCGATGGAACTTTGGCGTGCGGTCCGGCTGGTGGTCGACACCGGCATTCATGCCAAGGGCTGGACGCGTGAGCAGGCGATTGATTACCACCTGGAAAACACGCCGAATCCGCGCGGCGATGTGGTCAAGGCGGTCGAGCGCTACATCGTCATGCCCGGCCAGGCGACCGCCTACCTGATCGGCAAGATCCGCATCCTTGAACTGCGCGAAGCCGCGCGCGAAGCGCTGGGCGAGGCCTTCGACATCCGCGGTTTCCACGACGAGGTGCTGGCTGACGGCCCGGTGCCGCTGGACCTGCTGAAAGCCAAGGTCGACGACTGGGTCGGGCGTCTCGACCCCTCAAGCTGAGCGTTGGCGGTCGGCATCTGCGCCAAAGTAGCGACTGCGAGTCATTTCGCAGCCGCGACCGGCTTGCACTGCGTTCGAGCAGAAATCGTCCGGCCCTGACCTTTGGCACTTGCCTCGACGCGAGTAATGCGCTGAACTGATTGATTGACGATACGTTCAGATGCGCCCGGGATAATCCGTGCTCGCGAAGATGACCAAGGTGAAATTGTGACCCTGACCCGACTCGGGCTCGGCAACCCGGTGGCCGTTGCAGTCGGCTGCATCCTGCTGGTGGTGTTCGGCGTGCTCAGCCTGCTGCGGCTGCCGATCCAGATGACGCCCAACATCGACCGGCCGACGATTTCTGTCTCCACCGGCTGGCGCGCGGCCGCACCTTCGGAAATTGAATCCGAAATCGTCGAGCCGCAGGAAGACCAGCTTCGCGACGTGCCGGGGCTGGAACGCATGACCTCCTCTTCCAGCCAGGGCCGCGGCTCGGTGACGCTGGAATTCGATGTTGGCGCGGATCTCAACCGCGCACTGATCGAGGTCATCAACCGGCTCAACCAGGTCTCGTCGTATCCGGCCGACGTCAACGAGCCGACCGTGCGCGTCGGCACCGACCAGTTCGGCGACACCATGGCCTGGTTCGCAATCCTGCCGGTGGACGGAAATTCCCGCCCGATCATCGAATACCAGGATTTCGTCGAGGAAGTCATCCGCGAGCGCATCGAACGCATACCCGGTGTGGCCTCGGCCAACCCGCGCGGCGGGCGCCCGTTCGAGGTGCGGATCGAGTTCGACCCGTTCCAGGCCGCTTCCATCGGGGTCGACCTGTCACGTATCGGCCAGCAACTGGGCCAGAATTCCGACGTCTCGGCCGGCTTCGAGGAAGTCGGCAAGCGCCAGTACACGCTGCGCTTCGCCGGCCAGTATGAAATCGCCGATCTTGAAAATCTGGTGCTGGAGTGGCGCGATGGCCGGCCGGTGTTTCTTGGTGATGTAGCAACCATCACGCGCAGCATGCGCGATTCGACCGGCAGCATGACCCAGAACGCCAGCCCGTCGATCGCGATGAATGTGGTCGCAGAGCCCGGCGTCAACATTCTCAGCGTGATGGCCGAACTCAAGGCCACCGTCGCCGAACTGCAGCGCACGCATCTCGATGCGGCCGGGTTGGAGATGATCCAGGTCTCCGACGACACCATCTACATCAAGCAATCGATCCGGATGGTGGTGGCCAACCTGCTGCTCGGCATGACCCTGGCTGTCGGCGTGCTGTGGTGGTTCTTCCGACGCTTCCGCGCCACCATGATGGTGGCTTTGGCCATCCCCCTGTGTCTGTGCTTCGCCTTTATCGTGCTCAACGGCATGGGCCGCTCGCTGAACGTGATCTCGCTGGCCGGGCTGGCGTTTGCCACCGGCATGGTGCTGGACGCGGCGATCGTTGTGCTCGAAAACATCGTGCGCCAGCGCGAGCAGGGTCGCGACTCTCGCGAGGCTGCCGACCGCGGCACCAGCCAGGTCTGGGGCGCGCTGGTCGCCTCAACCGCGACCACGGTGGCAATCTTCCTGCCGGTGCTGTTTTTGAAGGACGAGGCCGGTCAGCTGTTCGCCGACCTTGCGGTGGTGATCTCCGCGGCGGTCGTGTGCTCGCTGCTGGTCGCCATCACGGTGCTGCCGGCCGCCAGCTCGCGGCTGCTGTCGGATCGCTCGATGGCCGATCGCCATGCCGACTGGTGGAAACGTGCTGCCGGCCTGGTCATGCGCCTGACCGAAACCCGCCGGCGCCGGATCGGCTGGATTGCCGGCCTGATTCTGGTGCCAATGTCGATCGGCTACTTTCTGCTGCCACCGGCCGACTACCTGCCCGAGGGTCGCCAGAATTTCATCTCGGCCTTCGTCCAGACACCGCCCGGCATGGGGCCCGAGACCGCGCAGACCGAGCTGATCGACGTGATCAACGATCGCCTGCGGCCCTATCTCAGTGGTGACAAGGAACCGAAGATCCAGAACAACTTCCTCGGCTTCTTCGGCTCCGGCGCCTTCCTGGGCCTGCGCGCCGCGGATCCGGATCGGTCCGACGAACTGATCGACATCGTCAACAACGAAATCCTGGCCGGTTTCCCGGACACCTTTGGCCGCGCCGGACGGCGTCCGATCTTCGGTGGACGCGGCGGACGCCGGATCGAGGTCGATCTGCAGGCGGCCGAGTTCGAGCAACTGCTCGAAGCCGGGCAGATCGGTTTTGCGGCAATTGCCGAAGCGATGCCCGCGGCCAATATCCGACCGGAGCCCGGGCTGGAACTGGCCGAGCCGGAACTGCGGCTGATTCCCGACGATCGGCGGATCGCCGAGCTGGGCTGGACGCGCGGCCAGATCGCAACCCTGATCCGCGCAATGGGCAACGGTGCATTCCTCGGCGAGTACTTCGATGGCGACCGCAGGCTCGACGTGATCCTGCGCGGCGAGCGTTGGGCCACGCCCGAGGAGCTGCTGTCGCGACCGCTGGCCGCGCCCAACGGCGAGGTCGTCACCCTCGGCGAACTGGTGCGGCTGGAGCGCACGGCCGGTCCAAACCAGATCCGGCGCGTCGATCGTCGCCGCACACTGACCTTGCAGGTCACGCCGCCTTCAGGCATGCCGATGGAAACCGCCTTGGAAATCCTGCAGACCGAGGTCGAGCCCGAAATTCGCGCAGCATTACCGGCCGATGGAGTGATCACCTACCGCGGTACCGCCGAGGCGCTGGGCGAGACACTGCGCAACATGGCCGGCAGCTTTGCGCTGGCGGTGCTGATTCTTTACCTGCTGATCTCGGCACTGTTCCGCTCGTTCAAGGACTCGCTGCTGGTGGTGCTGACGCTGCCAATGGCCACCGTCGGCGGCGTGATCGGACTGAACCTGATCGACCGCCTCTATGGCCAGCCGATGGACATGCTGACCATGATCGGCTTCGTCATTCTGCTCGGGCTGGTGGTCAACAACGCCATCCTGCTGGTCTACCGCGCACGCGATGCCGAACGCGAGGGAATCGCGCGCAAGGATGCCGTGCATCTGGCCATCAGTCTGCGGCTGCGACCAATCCTGATGAGCACCTTCACCACCGTGTTCGGCATGCTGCCGCTGGTGCTGCTGCCCGGCGCCGGCACCGAGCTGTACCGCGGGCTGGCCGCGGTGATTGTCGGCGGCATGGCGATCAGCACGCTGTTCACGCTGATTCTGCTGCCCAGCCTGCTGCGCATGAACGAAGAACAATCGGCCAAAGTCCGCGACCAGAAACCGTTGGGCGCCGAAGGAAGTTACGCATGAAACGAATTCTGACAATCTATTTGCCCATCACCAGTCTGCTGCTGGGATTGAGCATCGGTGAGGCCCAGTTCAACCGCGCCGCACCGGTCGAGGTCGACCAGGCGCGCATGATCGCGATGGCGCCGACCATGCAGGTGGCCGGCACCGTCATTTCGCGTTCCGATGCGCTGCTGTCGGCCGAGGTCGAGGGGCGCGTGCTGGAGATCGCCGAGGTCGGCGAACGCTTCAAGGCCGGCGACGTGCTGGCCCGGGTCGAGGACACCGCGCTGGGCTTGCGGCGCCAGGAGCTGGCCGCCGAGATCCAGCGCGTCCAGGCCCGGCTGCGGTTTCTCGACGCTGAACTGATCCGCTACGAGCAGTTGGCTGAAAGCAGGCTGGCTTCGAAGACCCAGATCGACCAGACTCGCTCCGACCGCGACGTGGCCGAAAGCGAGCTGGCCGTCGCCCGCAGTCGGCTGGCGCAGGTTGCCGACCAGATCGAACGCACCCGCATCCGCGCGCCGTTCGACGGCATTGTCGCCCAGCGCCTGGTGCAGGCCGGTGAGCGCGTGGCCACCGGCACCGAGATGATGCGTGTGTACAACCCCAACGACCTCGAAATCGTCGCGCGCGCGCCGCTGGCCTACTACCGCTTCCTGCAGCCGGGCGACGAGCTCGGGGTGCAGGTCAACGACGAAATCCTCGCCGCGCCGCTGCGCACGCTGGTCAGCCAGGGCTCCGAGGCCGTGCACGTATTCGAGCTGCGGCTGGACCTGGACGAGCCGCTGCCGGTCGGCCAGACCGTGCGGGTCACCATCCCCACCGCGAACGTACGTGAAGTGCTGGCGGTGCCGCGCGACGCGCTGGTGCTGCGCGGCGATGGCGCGTCGGTCTATATCGTCGACAATGAAAACACCGCCCAGCGCGTGCAGGTCGCCGTCGGCATCGGCTCGGACAACCTGATCGAAATCCGCGGTGCGGTGCGGCCCGGCGACAAGGTCGTCACGCGCGGCAATGAACGCCTGCGCCCCGGTCAGGCGGTGGAAATCGGCGGCCAGGATCCGGCCTGAGCACACAGCGAAAGACAAACGCCCCTGGATCGGTCGGCTACCGGGGTCACTTGAAGGTCTTCGGGGCAAACGCATGGTTCGTAACTGGTTCTACGGCATTTCCGTCGCACTGTTCGCGCTGGTCGGCCTGGTCTGGATCGCCTGGCCACCGATCGCCTGGTCGCTTGTGGTGTTGGTGCCGCTGTTTGTCTGGGGCCTGCGCGACGCGCTGCAGAACAAGCACACCATCCTCAAGAACTTCCCGATCATCGGTCACGGCCGCTACATGATCGAGGGCGTGCGGCCGGAGTTGCAGCAATACCTGATCGAATCCAATCTCGACGCCTACCCGGTCGAGCGCGAGTTCCGGGCACTGGTCTACCAACGCGCCAAGGGTGAGCTCGAGACCCGGCCGTTCGGCACCCAGCGCGATGTCTACCGGGTCGGCTACGAGTGGGCCAGCCATTCGCTGGCGCCGGTCGAGCAGCTCGAGACCGAGCCGCGCGTGCGCTTCGGTGGCCCCGACTGCAGCCGGCCCTATGAAGCCTCCCACCTCAACGTCTCGGCCATGAGCTTCGGTGCGCTGTCCGATCGTGCCGTGCTGGCGCTCAACGGCGGCGCGAAACGCGGCGGGTTTGCGCATAACACCGGCGAGGGCGGGGTGTCGCGCTACCACCTTGAACCCGGCGGCGACCTGATCTGGCAGATCGGCACCGGCTACTTCGGCTGCCGCGCGCAAGATGGCTCGTTCGACCCCGAGCGCTTCCGCGAAACGGTTGCGCGCGAGCAGATCCGGATGGTCGAGATCAAGCTGTCGCAGGGCGCCAAGCCGGGCCACGGCGGGATATTGCCAGCGGCCAAGGTCACACCCGAGATCGCCGAAGCGCGCGGACTGCCCGCGTACGAATCGGCGCTGTCGCCGCCGTGGCACTCGGCGTTCTCGACGCCGGTGGGATTGATCGAATACGTTGCCCGATTGCGCGAACTGTCCGACGGCAAGCCGGTCGGCATCAAGCTGTGTGTCGGTCGCCGCAGCGATTTTCTCGCCATCATCAAGGCCATGCTGGAGGTCGGCACGGCGCCGGATTTCATCACCGTCGACGGCGGCGAGGGAGGCACCGGCGCAGCCCCGCTGGAGTTCTCGAACTCGCTCGGCATGCCCGGTCGCGACGCGCTGGTATTCGTGGCCAATGCGCTGACCGGCGCGGACTTGCGCGACCGGGTGCGCGTGATCTACTCGGGCAAGGTGTTCTCGGCCTTCCACATGATCCGCGCGATCGCGCTCGGTGCCGATACCTGCAACTCCGCGCGCGCGATGATGTTCGCGCTCGGCTGCATCCAGGCGCTGCGCTGCAACTCCAATCACTGCCCGACCGGCATCACCACCCAGAATCCGGCACTGGTCAAGGGCCTGCACGTGCCGAGCAAGACCGAGCGCGTGCATCGCTTCCATACCGCGACCATCCACGCCTTCCTCGAGATGCTCGCAGCGATGGGGCTGAAGTCGCCCGGCGAGATCCGGCCGCACCATGTCTACCGGCGCGTTGATGACCTCAACGTGCGCTCGATGGCCGAGGTCTATCAGTTCCTGAAGCCGGGGCAACTGCTGTCAGGTGACCTGCCGTCGTGCTCGCTGGTCAGCGAATGGCAGCAAGCCTCGGCCGATGGCTGGAACTTTCAGGCCGAAAGCGGTGAGGCCATGACCCGCGACGTGGCCTGACAGCATCAGGCATCTGCGCTCGCACGACGGTCACGCCGCTGCGGCATAGTCCAAGGCATGGAACTGTGGATTGCATTGGCCGGCTGCGCGTTCGGCATGAGCGTGCTGTGGCTGTGGCAGTGCCGCTCGCAACGCGCCGACTGGGTGGATGTCGCGTGGGCCGCCGCGATCGGACTGCAGGCCGTGGTCTACGCTGTGCTGGCCGATGGCAGCGTCGAGAAACGCGCGCTCGTGGTGCTGATCGCCGGCAGCTGGTCGTTTCGCCTGACCCGGCACCTGTGGCAACGCGTCGGCGGTCATGATCAGGAAGACGGCCGCTACCAGGCCATGCGCGTACATTGGGGCGAGCGCGCCGATTTCTGGCTGTTCGGGTTCTTCATGGTCCAGGCGCTGGTCGCCTGGCTGTTCGCGCTGCCGGCCTGGGTGGTGGCCAACGATCCATCGGCGGCACTCGATGGCTGGGTGCTGGCCGGCGTCATGTTCTGGCTGGTTTCACTGGCCGGCGAGTCGCTGGCCGATCGTCAGCTCGACGCGTTTCGTCGCGATCCGGAAAACCGCGGCAAGGTCTGCAATGTTGGTCTGTGGCGCTACTCGCGTCACCCCAATTACTTCTTCGAATGGCTGCACTGGTTTGCCTACCCGCTGATCGCACTCGGCGCGGCCAATGCATGGATCGCGTGGCTCGGCCCGGTCTTGATGCTGCTGTTCCTGTACCGCGTCACCGGCATCCCGTACACCGAAGCGCAGGCGCTGAAATCCCGCGGTGATGCGTACCGCGAGTACCAGCGCACAACCTCGGCGTTCATCCCGCTGCCGCCGAAATCCTGATTCCGCTTCGGCGGCCAAGAGGGAATTGAGGCACGTCAAATCCCGGACGGCGCTTCCGGTCTATGCTCGAACGCTCGCGTGGCCCGGCTTTGTGAAAGACCGCGTCGCGATGCCTCAACCGGGAGAGGGAGCCATGAGGTCGAATCCGAACATCAGGCCGTTGGCCGCGGCCGTCGTCCTGGGCATGCTGTCCGTCGCGCCGGCGCTCGCGCAGAACCCGTTCGAGGACACGCTGACCGGCGACTGGCGCGGTGTGCGCAGCACCTGGCTGCAACACGGTGTGCAGGTCGACGTGGCCGACACCATCGATCTGTTCGCTGGCGTCCGCGGCGGTGTCGAAGACGATGCCACCGTTTCCAACCTGTTCGAACTGGGCATCACCGCTGACCTGGGAACACTGGCCGGGCTGGACGGCGGCACGCTGTTTCTGCTCGCGCTGGGAACCCACGGCGACGACCCGGGTGCCTCCAGCGGCACCGCCCACGCGCCGAGCAACGCAGCCGCCGACGATGCCTGGCGCCTGTTGGAGTTCTGGTACGAGCACGCCCTGCTCGATGACCGCGCCGGCATCCTGGTCGGGCTGTACGCCGTGGATTCGGAGTTCGATGCCAAGGAAACTGCCGACGTATTCCTCAACGGCGGCTTCGGCACCGGCCTGGACTTGTCGGAGACGGGCCAGAACGGACCCTCGATCTTTCCGGTGACCGGCCTGGGCGTGCGCGCACGCTTCCAGCTCACCCGCGCGCTCGGCCTGCGCGCGGCCATCGTCGATGGCGTGCCGGGCGACCCCGACGATTCCACTGCGTTCGAGCTCAAACTGGATCGCGACGAGGGCAGCTTCACGATCGCCGAGATCGACTGGCAGCCGGATGGTTTCCAGTTTCTCCGCACCGGGCTGGGCACGTGGCGCTACAGCGCCGACTTCGAGCGTCTGGACCGGCCCGGCACGCGCGATGGAACCTTCGGCGTCTACGGCTTTGTCGAGGGCGTGATCTTCAGCGAGGCGGGTGCGGACGATCAGGGCCTGAGCGGCTTCGTTCGTCTCGGCCATGCCAACGATGATGTCAACCGCTTCGGTGCCTACAACGGTGCCGGTCTGGTCTACACGGGGCTTTTTCCAGACCGCGACGATGATGTGCTCGGATTGGGTGTTTCGTCGGTGGCCAACGGCGATGCATTCGTCGACGCGCTGCGGGCTGACGGGCAGCGCGTCCAGCGCCGCGAGACCGTGTTCGAGCTGACCTATCGCGCACAGCTGCTGCCGTGGCTGAGCGTTCAGCCGACGCTGCAGTACGCGCTCAACCCGGATACCGATCCGACCCTCGACAACCATCTCGCCCTGGCCCTGCGCCTGGGCATCACGCTGTGAACGCTTCGCGGAGAGTTGCAATGCGCCCGTTCGTCCAGAGATTTCCGCTGCTCGTCGCCGCGCTCGTCGCCGGACTGGTTGCCGCCGGCTGCGCGCGCACGCCGGATGCACCGGATTCGAGAGCCTTCGAGACCGCCTGCATCGCCGAGCGCGGGGTGCCCCGGGCGCCCGACGCAATTCGCTCGCAGTCCAACCCGTTGCCGATCACACCGGAGACGATTGCCGCCGGTCGCCGCCTCTACCAGGAAACCGCCCACCCCATCGCCTGCGCCCAATGCCATGGCGAGGACGGCGACGGTCAGGGACCGCTGGCGCGCCACCTGGACCCGGCACCGGCGGATTTCACCTGCCGGTTCTTTCAGCGTGTCCCCGACGGACAACTGTTCTGGATCACGCGCGAGGGCTCCGGCTTCGTGCAGCCCGAACCGGGTCACACGCGCGCCGAAGTGCGACGGCCCGGTCGGCGCGACCGGACAACCGCCATGCGCCCGCACGGCGGCATTCTTAGCGAAACCGAAATCTGGCAGATTGTGGCTTACCTGCGTACCTTCCACAGCGCCGGGGAGTGATTGCGCACTGATTGATCGCGCACGTGCAGATCGAATCGCAGCGCCTGGTGATCCATGGCGTTGCCCGTTTCAGTCAGATTATTAACCTGGCAACGAAATACCTATGGTATTCGTTGCGCGGCATTTGCGGCGCATGTCCGCAAATGCCTTCGCTTCGCGGCCCCGGCCGTTCCGGCCGTGCACTAACCCGGCAATCCGTTTGATTGCCGGGTTAGCGTGAAAGATTACTGGAATTGGCCAATAGCTGCCCGCCCCCGTTAGCGGGGTAATCCGGGCTTGCTGCCTCTACGGAGCTAGGCCTGCTGGGGCAAGTAGCCGTGTTGGCTGAGCATCCGTATCCAGCGAGGGGCGTTGCGTTCGACCATCAGCTTCTCGTAGTCCACTTGGGAATCCCGGTAATAGTCCCGTCGTTGGATCATGAAGAAGATGATGCGCAAGAGTTTATGGGCCAGCGCCACAATGGCGCGCTTGTTGCCCATGCGGGCGGCCAGGGCGCGGTATTTGGCCTGCAGCCCGCATCGCGTTCGGGCGGCGGCATGGGCAAACTCGCACAGGAGTCGGCGCAGATGGGCATTGCCTTTTCGGATTTTAGCGTGAAAGATTACTGGAATTGGCCAATAGCTGCCCGCCCCCGTTAGCGGGGTAATCCGGGCTTGCTGCCTCTACGGAGCTAGGCCTGCTGGGGCAAGT